>CAJQON010000016.1 GCA_905479995.1 uncultured Flavobacteriales bacterium
CGTGTATTGGGTTAGAGTTGTTGCTAAAGGCTGCGTGGGTTTTGATACTATTTTGGTGGAAGAAGGAGATTGCGAATACACGATTATTATTCCCAATGTTTTTTCGCCCAATAATGATGGTCACAACGAATTGTTTAAAGTGCTTACTTACCAAAAAGAGCTTTCTTTTAGCATGTTAATATACAACCGCTGGGGACAAAAGCTTTATGAAACAACTCAACTTAATGATGGCTGGGACGGAAGAACTACTGCTGGCAGAAAATCTCCTGAAGGCACTTATTTTTATATTATTCACTTTGGAGAAAAAACCCATAAGGGTTCCTTTTCTTTGTTGCGTTGAGTTTTTATACTTAAACAGCGAATAACATGGTCTTCTTAACATCATTTAACACAAATTTTTAAAAGAAGTTTAGTTGCTAAGGTCAAATAATTATCTTTACGCATTCAGATTAAAACAAGAATGTCGGATAGCATAGTTATCATACCAACTTACAACGAGAAAGAGAACCTCGAAAAAATGGTGCGAAAAGTTTTTTCGTTGTCGCAGTCTTTTCATGTTTTAATAGTAGATGACGGTTCTCCTGATGGAACTGGAGCAATTGTGAAAGAGTTGCAAAAAGAATTCTCTGGGCAACTACATTTAGAAGAAAGAAAGGGGAAGTTAGGATTGGGAACAGCTTATATTCATGGATTTAAATGGGCGTTAAAAAGAGATTATCAATTTATTTTTGAAATGGATTGTGATTTTTCGCACAACCCTGAAGATTTAATGCAATTGTACAATGCTTGTACGAAGAATGGTGGAGATTTATCCATTGGTTCACGATACATTAAAGGTGTAAATGTGGTGAATTGGCCAATGGGGCGTGTGCTCATGTCTTATTATGCATCAGCTTATGTTCGTTTTATAACGGGTATGTCTATACGAGATACAACTTCCGGGTTTAAATGTTATACCAGAAAAGTGTTGGAAACAATAGATTTAGATAAGATTACATTTAAAGGCTACGCTTTTCAAATTGAAATGAAATTTAAAGCGTTTAAATATGGTTTCAACATTATTGAAGTCCCTATTATTTTTACCGATAGGCAAGAAGGGACATCTAAGATGAGTGGTGGAATATTTAAAGAAGCTGTATTTGGAGTAATTCAAATGAAAATGAAAAGTTGGTTTGTGAAGTATCAGCAATAATTCTGAATTTTAATTAATTGTCATTCTGAGTAAAATTTTGTCCGAACGTTTGTTTGGAAACAAAATGACACGAAGAATCTAAAAAACTGTTAGTGAAGTATTTTATTTTGACTACCTCTAATAGAGTTGCATTGTCTGTTGGCGTTATTAATTTAAATTTATGCATGAAGTAGTTAACGATTAGATTCTTCATGTTGTTTTATGGAAAAGCTGAAGCTTTGATAAAACTGCGTTCAGAATGACATAGAGGCTCTAAATTAGCCTATTATTTTAAGTGAAATTTTGTTCGAACGTTTGTTTGCAAAAACAAAATGACACGAATAAAAAAAGTTCGTTAATAATCTAACTCTCATGCATGAATATTACGTTTACATTTTAACCAACTACAATAAAACAGTATTGTATACTGGTGTAACTAATGATTTGAGCAGAAGGTTGTTTGAACATGAGAACAGTGTGCAATTAAAATCTTTTACAACTAAATACAAGTGTTTCTATTTAATTTATTGGGATAAGTTTAACTTTGTGCAACAAGCCATTGATCGAGAGAAACAAATTAAAGGTTGGACAAGAGCTAAAAAAGAAAAACTGATCAATGAATTTAATCCAGGATGGGAATTTTTGAATAAAGTGGTTAATGAATAGATTCTTCACGTTGTTTTATAAGAAAGCTAAAGCTTTACTAAAACTTCGTTCAGAATGACAACAAAAAAGAAATGAAAACATTAATAAAGAACGCACAAATAGTTAACGAAGGTCAAATTACAAAAGGCCATGTATTAATTGAAGGAGAAAAAATTGCAGAGGTGTTGGCAATGGATTTTGATACTTCAGCACTTGAAGAAAGTTGCGAAGTAGTTGACGTTAACAACAATTATTTAATGCCTGGAGTGATCGATGATCAATGTCATTTTAGAGAACCAGGTTTAACCCATAAAGCAAACATTCATACCGAATCTCGAGCCGCAGTTGCTGGTGGAACAACTTCCTTTATGGAAATGCCTAACACGGTTCCAAATACCTTAACACAAGAGTTGTTGCAAGATAAATACGACATCGGAGCAGCAACATCATTGGCGAATTATTCATTTTACATGGGTGCTTCTAATGATAATATTGAAGAAGTATTGAAAACAGACCCCAAAACGGTTTGTGGCGTAAAGGTGTTTATGGGATCATCTACTGGCAATATGTTGGTAGACAACAAAGAAACATTGGAAGAATTGTTTTCAAAATGTAAATTATTAATTGCAGCACATTGTGAAGATGAAACAACCATTCGAGCGAATATGGCAGCCTATAAAGAAAAGTATGGCGAAGATGTGCCCATAGAATGTCATCCAGAAATACGTAGCGAAGAAGCGTGTTACTTGTCTTCATCTTTAGCCATAGAATTGGCAAAGAAACACAATACACGATTCCATTTATTTCACTTATCTACTGCTAAAGAAATTGGCTTGCTAGAAAACAAAACACCTTTGCGAGAAAAACGTATTACAGCTGAAGCCTGTATTCATCACATGTGGTTTTCGGAAGAAGATTATAAGACCAAAGGAGCTTTTATAAAGTGGAATCCGGCAGTGAAAAAAGCAAGCGATAGAGATGCTATTTTGCAAGGTGTTTTAGATAATTACATTGATGTAATTGCAACCGATCATGCTCCGCATACTGTTGATGAAAAGCTAAATACCTACTTTAATTCAGCTTCTGGCGGACCAATGGTTCAGCATGCTTTAGTGGCCATGTTAGAACATTACCATAACGGCAAAATTAGCTTGGGGCGTATTGTAGAAAAGATGAGTCACGCTGTGGCAGATTGTTTTAGAATTGAAGATAGAGGTTTTATAAAAGCCGGTCAATTTGCCGATTTGGTTGTGGTAGACATTGATAACCCTTGGACAGTAGAAAAAGAAAATTTACTGTATAAATGTGGTTGGTCTCCAATGGAAGGTTATACTTTTAAATCTAAAGTGATGCAAACTTTTGTGAACGGACATTTGGTTTACAATTTGGGTGAGCTAGATGAGGATTATAGAGGGCAACGAATGACTTTTGATCATTAAAAAGAATAGGTCAAACCACCCAATACGCCAAATTTTTGAGTAGGGTAGTCTTGCCATTTTTCATAAGCTTTTGAAGCAATGTTGTTAAAGTTGATGAAGGCTGACAGCTTTTTCGTGTATCTATATTCAAAGCTTAAGTTAGCATCAAACATTCCTTTTAGTTCTTGAGCTATTTCAGTGGTAGTAACCACATTGTTAGCAACAACTGTTTCATAGCCTTTAGCATATTGTTTTCCGAAATAGAACAAATCAGCTCTAACCACAATTTTATCTCCTAAGTCGTAAATTCCAGATAAGTTTATTTTTACGGCTGGTTTGTGCCAGGCTTCAATGGCGTTTTTAGCATCGTAAATGTTGTACTCTCCACCTAAAATCACTTTTATCTTTTCTAATTTTTGGTAGGTTAATTCTCCCGTAATTTTTGATGCAGTTACCGTATCATACTCTAAGGTAAATTGGTTTTCAATAAGGTTGCTTAGGTCTTTTACATAAAAAGGCATGTTCTCTAGTTTTCGTTGACTAAAGCTAGTGTTAAACGTTATTTTAGAACTTAAGCTACCTCTAATACCTCCATAAATGTTGTATTTTTCGTTGGTGTTTAAGGTTAAGAGTGTCGTAGTGTTTACGAATGGGTTTTCGTTGTAAATTCCACTAAAGTTATTGCTTTTTAATCCTCCAGTTATTCCAACGTAAGGTATAATAATGTGTTCTACTACATTGTACTTAAATTCTGCTTTTGGGTAAAAGTGGAATTTAGTATCTGGGTATGAATTTAAAAATAATCCAATACCAACTTGAAATTCCCATTTGTCGGCTGTAGTTTTAATGTGTGGATTTAATCCAACTACTAAGTTGTTGCTTTGGTTAAGCAGGTTGTTTAGTTTGTTGTAATTCATTTCAACACCAATACGGTACAATTCTTTTTTGTGGTATTTACTTAGCATACCATCCAACTCAAAATGGTTTTCTTCCACATCGTATGCATCTTTTAAAAGGTGGTAATCCAAATCAAAGTTGTAATCAAATTGTGTGGTATCGGTAAAGTTTCTTGTTAACGAAAACTTAGCCGCTAACTGGTCTGTTGTTTGCTTTAAATCATCAGCATTGTTAATCGTAATAATACTTTCTGCAGGAAAGCCATAATAATGGTTTACGTTTCTGTTGTAACCTAGTTTACCATAAATGGTAAAATCATCCAAGAGTTGTTTTCCGAAAAAGCCTAATTGCGTGTTTCCAAAACCACTGTAATCGTTTCCGGCTATTCCGCTAGAAGATAAATGCTTACCAGAAAAACCATAACCAAAAGTTTTAGAACGTTTTGCGTTGTAATATAGTTCAGCCAATGGCGTAGCGTTGGTTCCGAAACCAACTTTAGCATATCCTCTTCTTAATTTAACTAAAGGTTCCCCTTTTATTTTTGCTGGGTTAATCGGAATAATATCAAATGCTACTGGTATGGTTTTGTCTAAAAAGCTATATTTTAAAGCAGGTATTAGTTTGTTGGTATCCTTGATTTCAGGATTACTTTTAATTTTAAAAGCATCGGTTAAAATTGGTTTGTAAGCTTTTACAGAAATAATAGTGGTAGAATCTGTTGGCCTTTTTTGTGCCAATAGGGTTGTGGTTAACATTATAAATGCTAACAGAATAAGGGTTGATATGTTTTTGAACTTACTCATCTTCGTCTCCATCAAAAAAATCATCAATGGCTTTTTTAGTTTCTTCCTCTTCTTGTTTTTTGTTTTTTGGTAACGCTTCGTCTTCTACTTCTTCTTCCTCCATAAAGAGTTTAATGTCTTCATCGTTAAATAAATCTAATTCTTCTTCAGGCTCTTCTACAACAGTTCTTTGAGATGCTTCTTGTTTTTCAATAATTTCTAGTTTTTCTGTTGCAGTATTTACCAGTTCAGGAAATTTACTGTGTTCAATAACATTCTGTAAGGTCACCTTAGCCTGAAATAAATCTTCTTTAGCAATATAGTTGTCGGATAACAAAATAAGTGATTTCCCGACCCAGTAGCTGTATGAAGAAAACTTTTTAATGAGACTAAATACTTCTGTTTCGCATTGGTCATTTTCTCCTCTAAGGTAAAGGATGTGGGTTACGTTGTATTTTGCTTCAGCACCATAAACATTACCCGATCCTGCTGCAATGGTAAACTCGGTTAAGGCTTTGTTGTAGTCGTCTTTTGACAATAACATTTTTCCGTAAATAAGGTGAGTTTCAGTAGTCAATTTAGCATCGTCATTGTCAATGTTTATTAAAAGCTCACAATACTTAATAGTTTGGTCAATTTGGTTTAACTGAAAATGCAAGCGCATTTGTTGAACTTGAGCTAAAAATACATTGGCAGGAGCATCTGCTAAATATTCTAACTTACTGTAGCTGTTTAGGGCGTCCTCTGTTTTTCCTAGCTTAATATTTAGTTCTCCGGCAGCAACTAGAGCTGCTTCAGTAAACTTGTTTTTAGGTTGTTCAATTACATAGTTAAAATCCATTAATGCTTCATTCTTATAGCCCGATCTTTTCTCACAATCGGCTTTATAGAAGTGTGCATTTAATTTGTAAGTTCCATTCGGGTATTTTTCAATGTACTTGCTCAGTTCTTGCACTGCGTTGTCGCAATTTCCATTCATGTAACTGTTTTCTGCTACTTCATAATAATCGGCATCCATAACTTGAGCAGATGAGTCGGCACCACCAATGCTGGTTAGGTAACTTTCATAAGCAGTTAGTTCGCCTTTATCAATGTGAATTTTTTTAATTTGTTTTAAAGCTTCGTTGGAGTTGTCGGTTTTTGGATAATCTCTTACTACTCGTTTAAAAGAAGTTAAGGCCAAATCATCTTCATTTTTACCATAATTAATTAGTCCTTCTTTTAATAATGATTCGCTCATGTATGGGCTGTTAGGATGGTCTTTAATGAGTAGTTGAAAGCTTGCCAAAGCATTGTCACGTTCATTTAAAACCGATTGTGTTTTCCCCAATTGAAAAATGGCATCATCTGTTAAATGTGATCTTTCTTTTCGGGATAATAGGGTTTTTAGTAGGTTGGCTTTATCTTTATAGTTTCCTATAACTCCATTGGTAACTGCAGCTTGGTAAAGCGAGTAATCTACTCGATCTATGCCTAGCATAGAAGCTTTGTCATAATATTCAATTGCCGCTTTGTATTCTTTGTTGATGTAAAAGCAATCTCCAATTCTATTAAAAGCATCGTTTTTGATTTTGCTGTTTTCTTGTTGGGCATTTTGGATGTATTTTCTAAACCATGGATTGGCATTTTTGTATTCTTTTAGTTTAAAATAAGCATATCCTAAACCGTAATGAGCCTTGTTTACTTGATTACTTGTAATGGCATCTGGCTCAAAAATATATTGTTTGTATTGGCTAATAGCTTCACTGTACTTGGCTAATCGGTAATTAGATTCTGCTCTCCAATACGTGTTGTCGGCTTTAATTTTCGAATCAATTAAGTAAGTGTCACTTTTGTTGAAATGAGAAATGGCTTCTTGATATTTAGCATTGTTAAATAACTCTATGCCTCGGTAATAAGCTATTTTTTGATAAGCTTCTTCCAGTTGAATGTTTTTGTTTTTAATGTTCTCTATAGAAACAAGTGCTGCTTTATAGTTTTTGGTAGTAAAATAAACAGCGACTAAAAATTCGTAGGCATTGTTTAACTTTTCTGAATTAGGATAGGTGTTAATGAATTCTTCAAAAGCAACAATAGCATCATTATAAGGGTGTAGCGAAAGTTCGTAAGAAATTTTAGCGTAACTAAATAAAGCATCTTCTTTAATTTGAGGGTCTAAGTTTAGGTTTGAAGCAACTCTAAAAGAGGTTTTTGCATATTTTTTATTTCCCAATTTTAAGTAACATTCAGCCATGTGGTAATGTGCTGTTTGTTTTAGGCTGTCTTCTTTTGAAATGGATTTTTTAAACCATTTAATAGCTAAATCACAACTGTCAACTTTGTAATAAGCATACCCTAATTGGTATTTGTCGAGCATAGTTGCTTTATATGAAACTTCTTTATGAAAACGTTTTAAGTAAGGAATTGCTTCGCTGTATTTGTCTGTTCTGTAATAAGATTCGCCTAATAACCTTGCAATTTCTGGAGCGCGTTTTGGTATAGCTGTATCGAGTAAAGCTGGAGCATATTCAATTAAATCGTCATATTTTTCTTGTAAATAGTAAATCTGAGTAATGTAGTAAGGTACAATTCGAGCAAATTTTGGATCTGTTTTTAACGATTGAAAAGTTTGTAAAGCTGGCTCATATTTTTTTTGTAAGTAAGCAATGTGCGCATAATAGTATCTTGCTGGAGCAGTATATTTAGTGTCTGCATCTTTAATTTCGTAGAATGAAGTTGAAGCCTTTGTAAAATCTTTCTCCATAAAATGACTGTAGCCTGTTTTGAAATGATATTCTGCTAACTCATCGCCAGTTAAATCATAAACATCTATTTTGGAAAACCAATCTAAAGCTTCGTCATATTTTTTCTTTCTAAATTTATATCGTCCTAAGTGATAGTAAGCCAGTTTTACTTTTGGGCTTTCAGGATAGCTCAGAATAAATTCTATCAATAAATTTTCGGCATCAATGTTAAATAATTCCAAGCCACATAGCGCGCTGTAGTACATTGAATTTACTGCAACTTCAGATTTTTTATCGGAATTATATTTTAATACAATGGAGAATTCTTCTTGAGCTGCACTAAATTTTTCTTTGTCATAAAGTTCTAGAGCGCGGTTGTAATTGGCATTGTTGTGTGTGTATATCGCTGTTTTTTGTCCTAAAACCAATAGGTTTAAGGAGCAAAGTAATAGCGATATGAGTATAATTTTTTTCAAAAGTATATAATGCTAAATGCCAAATTATAGCGATGTTAAAATTAGAAATGATAAAGCGATGTGTTGAAGGGAATCCCCCAAGTTTTCAACTAGATATTGTTTACATTAATTTATTAAAAAACGGAGGTAAAGATTAAATAGTACAATTAGTTAAATATATTTGTTACAGATAAGTCAAGACACTCATTATGATAATAGACATTAGTTCAGCTCAAATTTTCCAGAAAAAGAACCTTATTTTAAAGGATGTTAATGTGAAAATTGCTGCAGGAGAATTTGTTTATTTAATTGGTAAAACGGGTTCGGGGAAAAGTAGTTTACTAAAAACTTTGTATGGTGATTTGCCATTAAAAGAGGGTAGCGCTACTGTTTGCGATTTTAATTTAACGACTATTAAACGAAAAAAAATCCCTTTCTTGAGACGTAAGTTGGGTATCGTTTTTCAAGATTTTCAATTGCTAACTGATCGAAGTGTATCAGATAATTTAACTTTTGTTTTAAAAGCCACTGGTTGGAGTGAAAAGGCAAAAATTGAAGAGAGAATACAGTCTGTTTTGGAAGATGTTGGATTGGGAGCAAAAGGCTATAAGTTTCCGCATGAGCTTTCTGGAGGAGAACAACAAAGAGTTGTAATTGCAAGAGCTTTACTTAATGAGCCTGATTTGATTTTGGCCGATGAACCTACTGGTAATTTAGATCCTGAGACTTCTGAAGAAATAATGAATTTACTGTTTGACATTAGTAAAAAAGGGAAGGCTATTTTAATGGCAACGCATGATGTTCATTTAATGAATAAATTCAAATCGCGAACGATTAAATGTGAGGATAGTGCCTTAGTTGAAGTTGCTGGATTAGTTCAACAATCATTTACTGCTACAGTTTCAAAGCCAGTTATTGATACTGAGAAAAGAGAAGGCGAAAATCTATAAATTATTTTGGTGCTTTTATTAGGAGAACTGCTGCTATAATAGCGTATAGAAAGTTAGGGATCCAAACAGCTATAATAGTTGGTACACCTGAGTTGATGGCAAAAGTGGAGGAGATTTGCATAAATAAAATGTAGGAAAAGGCCATTAACAATCCAAGGCCAATGTGTACTCCAATACCACCTCTTACTTTTCTGCTCGATAATGCTACGCCAATTAGTGTGAGTACAAAAGTGGCAAATGGATAAGCTGCCCGCTGGTGTTTTTCTACTTCAAAGTTAACTACTTGTTTAGATCCTTTAAATCGGGCTTCATCAATAAAGTCGTTTAGCTCAAAAAGATCCATGGTAGATACATAGCTTTTTCTTCTTTTAAACTCTTCAGGTCTTAAGTTTATTAGCGTGTCTTTTCTTGCGCCTTTTTGAATGGTTTCATTTAAACCGTCAATTTTTCGTTCTACAAAATTGGTAATGCTCCACATGTTAATTACGGAATCCCAGCGTACGTTGTCAGACAATAACTTGTATTCAAGCTCTTTGTTTTTATTAAATCGTTCAATAGAGAATTGCATTCCCATGTTCATTTCAGCATTAAAATTGGCCATGTAAATATAGCTGTTGCTGTCAATTTGCATGTGTATGTTTTGCGAAAAATTTCGGAATTTGTTTCGGTAATAAATTTCTTCAAAAGCCAATCGTTTTTTGTTGGCATCTGGAATCATAAAGTTATTAAGGTAAAAGGAAATGGTGGACAAGAGGAGCGCGCAAATTAGATAAGGCCTTAAAAAACGTTTAAAACTAACACCACTGGCAAGAATTGGAACAATTTCGGTGTTGCTGGCCATTTTTGACGTGAAAAATATAACCGAAATAAAGATGAATAGCGGGCTAAACATATTGGCGTAAAACGGAATAAAATTGAGGTAATAGTCAAAAGCAATGGCCTTAAGTGGAGCTTCTCTTTCTATAAAGTCCTCTAATTTTTCTGAAATATCAAAAACAATAATCACGCAAATAATTAAGAGGAGCGTAAAGAAAAACGTTCCTAAAAATTTTTTGATGATATATATGTCAATTTTTTTAAGCATTACAAGCGCTGTCCCAATTGTTTAACCATTTGTTTTTTCCAATCATAAAATGTTCCATCCAAAATTTTCTCTCTTGCAGTATTTACTAACCACACATAAAAGCTTAAATTGTGTAACGTAGCAATTTGTGCACCTAAAATTTCTTTCGAAATAATTAAATGTCTTAAATATGCTTTGCTGTAAGTTTTGTCTACATAACTGGTCCCGTCAGGATCAATGAATGAAAAATCTTCTGCCCATTTTCTGTTTTTAATGTTGATGGTTCCGTTTTGAGTAAACAACATTCCGTTTCGTGCATTTCTTGTTGGCATTACACAATCAAACATGTCAATTCCTAAAGCAATATTTTCCAATAAGTTTAAAGGTGTGCCAACGCCCATTAAATATCTTGGTTTGTCTTCGGGTAAAATGTCGGTAACAATTTCGCACATTTCGTACATTTCATCATCAGGTTCACCAACAGAAAGGCCTCCAATTGCATTTCCTTCACGTTCAAAACTTGCAACGGTTTCAGCCGATTGTTTTCTTAAGTCTTTGTAAACACTTCCTTGTATAATTGGGAAAAGCGTTTGAGAATAACCATATAAAGGTTCAGTAGTGTCAAAACGTTCGCAACATCTTTTTAGCCAGCGGTGCGTCATGTGCATCGAATTTTTGGCGTATTTATAATCGCAAGGATAAGGTGTGCATTCATCAAAAGCCATAATAATATCGGCACCAATTTGACGCTGAATGTCCATTACATTTTCTGGAGCAAACAAATGTTTAGATCCATCAATGTGAGATGAAAATGTTGCACCTTCTTCTTTAATTTTTCGTCTTGCCGATAATGAATAGACTTGATATCCTCCACTATCGGTTAAAATTGGACCGTTCCAATTCATAAATTTATGTAAACCACCTGCTTTTTGTAAAATTTCAGTCCCTGGTCTTAAATACAAATGATAAGTATTTCCTAGAATTATTTGTGCTTTAATGTCGTCTTTTAATTCGTGCTGGTGCACACCTTTAACCGTTGATGCCGTTCCAACTGGCATAAAAATAGGTGTTTGTATTGTTCCGTGATCGGTAGTAATTGTACCAGCTCTAGCTTTGGATTGGCTGTCTGTTTTTTCTAATTTAAAGTCCATTAACGTATTTATTTTACCCTTATCTTATTAACTATTTGTATTTCAAAACTTGCCCAAAGATACTTATTTAGGCCAAAGTATAAATTTACATTTGACTAATGAACTGGCAGGAGCTTATAGGATTTTTAGCGTTTGATTATTTAATCGATTATGTTGTTGGTTTATACGTGCTTAGTTTTTTGGTTCAGCTGTTTTATTATTTGTTTATTTTTTCTCGATTGGCTTTTTTTAAAGATAAACTTAAAAAGGAAAATCCTGAGCCGGTATCAGTAATTATTTGCGCCAAAAATGAGCGTGATAATTTGCTGGAATTTTTGCCTTTATATTTAAACCAAAATTATAAAGAATTTGAGGTAATTGTGGTAAATGACCATTCGGTAGATGATAGTGAAGATGTTTTAAAGGCGTTTGCATTACAGTATAAAAACCTTAAAATAGTAAATGTACCAGATACCGATCGTTTTTATGGAAGCAAAAAGTTCGCTTTAACCTTAGGAATTAAAGCTGCTCAGTATGATCAAGTTTTATTGTCGGATGCAGATTGTTATCCTGCGTCAAATAATTGGATTAAAACGATGAGCGAGTACGGTTCAAAAAAAGAAATTATTTTAGGTTTTGGTGGGTATCAAAAAAGAAAAGGGCTGCTGAATATGCTAATACGATTTGAGACCTTTTATACGGCATTTCAGTATTTGTCGTTTGCTAAGGCCAAATTGCCT
This sequence comes from uncultured Flavobacteriales bacterium, assembly GCA_905479995.1. Classification (GTDB taxonomy): domain Bacteria; phylum Bacteroidota; class Bacteroidia; order Flavobacteriales_E; family Vicingaceae. Next base: position 11,975 of record CAJQON010000016.1, read on the forward strand.
TACATGGGCGTAGGTAGAAATTTAGCTTACCATAAAGAATTGTTTTTTAAAAATAAAGGTTTTGCTTCTCATCAGCATATATTGTCAGGCGATGATGATTTGTTTATCAATGAAGTAGGTGATCGTAGAAACACCCAAATAGTTGTACATTCAGATGGACACACACTTTCTAATCCTAAAAGTTCGTTTCAAAAATGGTTCAGGCAAAAGCAGCGTCATTTTACAACCGGTAAACACTATAAATTTAAGCATAAGATGATGTTGGGAATATTACAGCTTTCTCAGCTTTTTTTCATAGGGCTGTTTGTTGTTTTAATCATTCAAGTTCGTCCGTTTCATCTAATTCTAGGGTTGTTTGTGCTTCGATATTTAATTCAAATGCTTACATTTAAGCTGTCAATGAATAAAATTGGAGGTAAAGACTTGTTGTTGTTAGCTCCTTTGTTTGAAGTGTTTTTTATGATTTTTAATCCAATCATTGTAATTTCAAACCTATTAAATAAAAAAACTAAATGGAATTAGGTTCAAATTTATCGGAAAAAGCACAAATTGATTTTAAATTGGTTTGTAAAGCACGCGATGAGAAAGATGAGCGTGCTTATGCTGAATTGATGGGTAAATACCGTGATTCTATATTTTTTATGATGCTAAAAATGGTGAAAAACAGTGATGATGCTGATGATTTAACCATTGAAGCATTTGGAAAAGCTTTTAACCGAATACACCAATATACACCCAACTTTGCATTTAGTACGTGGTTGTTTCGTATTGCTACCAATAATTGCATAGATTTTATTCGGAAAAAGAAAATGGTCACCTTTTCTTTAGATAAAACCATGGATGATGGTGAAGGAGGTTCTATGAGTATGGAGCTTCGGTCTTCGGCTCTAGATCCTGAAGAAAAATTTGTGCGCAAGCAAAAAATAAGAATCATGCGAGAGATTGTAGATTTACTGAAGCCTCGATACAAAGAGTTGGTAATTTTGCGTTATTTCCGAGAGTTTTCTTACGAAGAAATTGCTGCTGAAACGGATTTGCCGTTAGGTACCGTAAAAGCACAATTATTTAGAGCAAGAGAGCAATTGTATAAGCTCATGCAAAATAAAAAAGACAAGATTTAGTACTCGAAAAAAATGGATGTATCCGTAGAATTAATTACCCAATATTTTCCCGAATTAACTGATGAGCAACTGGAGCGTTTTACGCAATTGACGGAATTGTATAGCCATTGGAATGCTCAAATTAATGTAGTTTCTCGTAAAGATATTAATGAACTGTATTTGAAGCACGTGTTGCATTCGTTGTCTATTGCAAAGGTGATTTCGTTTCAACCTAAAACTAAAATTTTAGATGTTGGTACTGGGGGTGGTTTTCCGGGAATTCCGTTGGCCATTCTTTTTCCTGAAGTTGAATTTGTTTTGGTAGATTCTATTGGTAAAAAAATTAAAGTGGTAAACGAAGTTGCTGAAGGATTAGGGTTAACAAATGTGAAAGCTTACCATAAACGAGCAGAAGAAATACCAGGGCAATTTGATTTTGTGGTAACCCGAGCTGTAGCTAGAATTAGCAAAGTGTTGCCATGGGTAAAAGGAAAATTAAGCCCCGATAGTTTTAATGAATTGAAAAATGGAGTGCTCTTTTTAAAAGGGGGCGATTTATCCGAGGAAATTGAAGAAAGCAAGAAAAATGTGGAGCTTTTTCCCTTAAAACATTTCTTTAAAGAAGAATTTTTTGAAACCAAAGTGATTGCTTATACGAGAGTGAAGAAGTGATTTCGTTTAACGTTTATTGTGTGCATCGCAATGAGGCACGAGCTATGTTTTGTATGCCTTGTTGATTACTGTTTATTCCAATCATAATTTTCGCCAATTAGTTTGAATAGTTTATCATTATATGGTTTGTAAAATTCACGAAGACTGTTTATTTCTTCGACATATTTTTCTTTCTCATTTATTCGGCTCTTGTTGGAGTTGATAAAAGAAAGTTCTTCATTAGGTACCTCAATAAAGTCCTGTATCTTCATCAAAGTATCACCTGAATGTTCTCGCAATGATTTGCTTTCAATTATTAATAACTGCTGCATATTAAAATAAGACAAGTATTTTTCAATCTGTAAATGGTAAAATCCACGTTTCACATAGGATACTCTATTTTCATTAAAGGATTCATTCTCAATCTTTTCAATTTCGTCTGAAATAGCATCAGAGAAGGAGCGTGGGTCATGTAAGTGAGAGAATTTACCTGTTTTAAAGTGGTGGTGGTACATAGTCCATGCTGAAAATGCTCTTTCTGCCGGGTCTCTGAGCAATAGGATAAGTTTTAGATTTGGATTGTAGGAATATAATCTTGAGGCTACATCTGGATGAAAAACATATAATGGAGAAGCTTCAAATACTTTTGATTTTCTACTTAAACAATGAGGCAATGGAAAAAATAAGTGATACTGAAAAGTTTTATTTTGGTTATACCAATCATCGTCATCGAAATAATGAACTTCCTTGATTGAGGATGAACTGATTAAACTATGATTTTTAAGAATAGAATATAATCCTGATGTACCTCCTTTCTGTACACCAATTATTATAAAATCTGGCTTTGAATGATAACCTAGTTTAACAAGAGTTTTACGGATTGTATTTTCCATTTATTGTTCTAATTGCAGCTAACGTACTTGTTGGTCGCGTTTTAATGTGACTTACATTGTGTTAAACGAAGTTAGCGTTTTTTAAGGAAAAAGTTAAGTAGAGCTTTAGTTCTTTTCAACTATAGTTTTAATCTTAATGGCTTTCACAAAATGATCGTGTTGATGTGTTTTGATCTATCATTCGGAAACTTCTATTAGTTGCTGTCTTTATCCTGCACACAAGGCATTATGTGAAGACAGTGTGAAAAAAGCAAAAAAAATGTAGAACTTTTCCCCTTAAAACATTTCTTTAAAGAAGAATTTTTTGAAACCAAAGTGATTGCTTATACAAGGGTGAAGAAGTAAGTTTGATTGACGTTTGATATAAAGGGTGTTACACCCTTTATATCGTTTTAATAGCTTTTTATTCAGATTTACTACCTAAAATGGCATTTTTAGTACTCATCGCAATTACAACAACTTCGTCAATAAGGTCTTGTTCTACGTTTAATTCTTTTAGTGTTGCAACCAGGTGTCCTGCTACTGCATTAAAATGAGCTTCTGTAAGGTTCATGTGCGCATGAGCATCTTTCATGTTTTTACCAGTGTAGGCCATTGGAGCCCCAAAAGCATATGCTAAAAAAGCTTTTTGTTTACCTGTTTGTTTTTCTATATCTGTGTTAGTAAAAAAATGTTTTATGCTTTCATCGCCTAAAACTTTTTTATAAAAAATATCTACGGAAGCATTTATAGCATTCATTCCTCCAATTCTTTCAAATAGTGTTTTTCCTTCTGTCATTGTTTCAATTATTAATATTTAAGCCTACTCCATATTTTTAAATCCATTTTCAGCATATTCAGATTATTTTAATGAGATATGAATTCTACATAAATGATTTCCGTTATTATTACTAACGGTTAGTGTAAAATGCGTTTTAATGCATTTTTACATAGTGTTAGCGGTTTTATTTTTTACTCCAGCAGCCACAAATAATTTCCCTCCAACTTTACTCTCTTTTACTGGCAGATATTCGTAGTGGAAATTACTCGTCTTTGTTTCAAGTGTCTGCCAAATTTTACGATTCAAATCCGCTCGTGCAAATTTTTCAACCAACCAAGTATTAAAATTCCTTTTTTCTGCAAAAACATCTACAATCACTATTTTTCCATTTTCTTTTAGTAACTCAAGCATTTTATCTAAAACTTGTTCCCAGTCAGGAATAACAGAAAGCCCTAAAGCGCATATAATTCTATCAAACCTCAAGTCTTTGATTGTTTGTGTCTTAAGATATGAAGGTGTTAATTCTCTTGCATCTGCCTGAAATAATGTGATGTTTTTCCAATTGTTTTTATCAATGTTGATTTGTCCTTTTCTAAGCATTCCCTGAGAAAAATCAGTCCCATAAATCTCTAAGTTTATATTAGATGCTTTAATATGTTTAAAGTTTGCTCCGGTTCCACAGGCAATATCAATTAAAACTTGCTCAGATTTTAAATCCAATAATTCTACTGCTCTTTTTCTACTTTCAAAATATAGTTTCTCTAAAGAAGAGTCATAAATATTTGAGAATATATCATACCATTTCATAGTTTATTTTTTCTTTTCTGCAATTACCGCTAACAATCGAATAAGTTTAATAGTAAATCTATTCGCATTATAATTTTACAAGATTCGTTCAGTAATGGCTGTTGGTTGTGTAAATAGAGCGTTAAAATGCATTTTCGTGCTCTATGGGCTTTTAGTGGTTATTCTTTAAGTAAAGTTGTTTTTGCTTTAGGGTCTTCACCATATTCATTTTCTCCTTTCGTTCCTTCGGTGAAAGCTAGTATTAAATTGTAAATAGGAATTAATAGGAACCATCCGCTTTTTCCAACATCGTGCATCCTTCTAACTCCAACAGCAAGTGAAGGAATAAATACCACTAATGAATAAATGTTTGCTAATAATGGCTCTTGCATGAGCCCAAAGAAGATCGAAAACCCGATGGAAAAGATGGTGTTGAATAATGCAAAATACCAATATTCACTTCTTCTTGCGCGCCCGCTAAATACTGCGTAATTTTTTAAAACTTTTAAATAATACTTCATGTTTTTTTTGATTTTATTTTGTCATACTCGTTTGCTTCCCAGTTTTTGAGTGGTGACTGGTATCCACCTGCTTTATTAGTTTTAATAGTTTATTTGCTGCTAATTGACAGTGATCTAAGCAATTTGCATATACAATGTTCGTTCAAAAGAAGCTTTTAGTCAAAGATTTTGATTGCACAAATTTTGCACAAAAGACATTTTTGTGTTAAAAAAATAATGTTTTTATCAGATAAGAACTAGGTTCGGTGCTAGTGGGTTTTAGATTCTTCTTGTCATTTTGTTTCCAAACAAAAGTTGGACAAAATTCCATTCAGAATGACAAGTTTGTTAATTATACTGCATTTTGCAGATGTCTTTCTGTTTACATTCTGTGGTTAGGTATTGAAGAAAATAAGTCAAATTGTTTAATCTTCATTTTCAATCATAGCTTTAATCTTAGTAGCTTTCTCAAAATGATCCAATTCATGGGTTTTAATCCACCATTCGGCAACTTCCATTAGTTGTTTAGGGTTGTCATTTTTGTTGGCAAAAAATGCATAAAAGGAAAGACCGACATTTGCTCCTTTTTGTTCAATTTTTTGGTTGCAAACAGCAATAATTTTAGCTTTAAGTTGTTCGTTCATGGTGCTGGGTTTATTGGGTTAAAATTTTACTCACCGCTTCTTCGTAGGCTTTAATGTTCTTGGCTTTTTTAATCAATTTAAATGTTTTGTGTGGATTGTCGAAAGTGGTAGAAAAGTATTCCCAATAATGCAGCATTTTAGTGAGTACATGACTTTTTCCTGACAAAGCTTGCTCATACTGATGAAATAAAGTGTCGTGAAATTTGCTGAAAATTTCGAGCTTGTTGTCTGGGTATTCCGTTGTGTCGGCTTTAATCATACTTGGTAAAAAAGGATCGGCTATTAAACCTCTGCCTATCATCCAGTGGTCAATGCTCGGAAATCGGTCTTTTAACTCACGATATTTCTCTACCGAAGTAATGTCGCCATTGTAGTAAATTTTTTGTTTGCTTTGTTCTAAACAACGTTGGAAAGATTCTAAATCTACACCGCCTTTATACAGTTGTTTTCCAATTCGTGCATGGATGGCAATGTTCTTAATCGGGTATTTTTCTAAAATGGGAAAAACGGCTAAAATTTCTTCAGGATTGTCATAGCCCATTCTCATTTTCATGGAAACTGTCAAGTCTGTTTTGGTATGAACCACATCTAAAATTTCATCTATTTTATTGGGGTCACAAATTAAGCCAGAACCCATTCCTCGTTTGGTTACCATTGGATACGGGCAACCTAAGTTCCAGTTCAATTCTTTATATCCCAATTGCTGAACAAAGTCTGCTACAAATAAAAATTCGTCTGCGCTGTTGGTCATTATTTGAGGAATGACTTCTTTTACAGTGTTGTTTTTAGGTAAAATATCTCTTTCGTAAGCCGGTTTAATAATCAGCTTGCCATTTAACCGAATGTAAGGAGAATAAAAGGTGTCAATTCCGCTAAAATACTTGTTAAATGTGTTTCTAAACCTAAAATCGGTAAAGCCTTGTAGCGGTGAGGAAAGTAAGGTGTGCTTCATGTTAAATGTATCCCATTGTTTTGTAAGCAATAAAACCAACCCATTCTTTAATTAGCGCTTGCCATTTTCTTAGACTTTCTACATCTGGAAATAAAAGGTGGTCAATTACAAGGCTTCTTGGTGGAGCTTGTTGATCAACACTAAAAGGAATGAAGGATATTTCGGTTTTTTTAAAACAACGTTTTGCTCTTGGCATGTGTAGGGCAGAAGTAATTAAAATGTGCTTTCCATTCGGATATTTTTCTAAGAGTATTTTGGAGGAATTAATGGCATTTTCTCTAGTGTTTTTTGATTCAGATTCTAGGATTAAATCTCTAGCTGGAATTCCTATTTTTAATAAATAGTCACCAATAAAAATGGCTTCTTTTTCGTTTGGTTTTAAAATTTGTCCTGAGCCACTTGATATCATTAGCTTTTTTACCTTCCCTTGTTTGTATAGTTTTATTCCAGCCATTAATCGATCTGTAGCAGAATGGAACTGCACTTCTTCTTGAAGCAAATCATAACTTGAAAAACCGCCTAAAACAATGGCTACATCGTATTTTTCAGTTAAAGTCGAAAAAGGCTCGTTTCGCTCTTCATACATTCGAATAAATTCATCGCTTATAAACGCATTCGAAAAAAAGTAGAATACCACAATTCCTATAATGAATAATCGTTTTTTTAAAATGGGTTTTTTGGTTAAAATTCCCCAAAGAAATAAGCCAAATATCCAGATGATGGGTGTAAGTAGAAAAAGTAATATTTTAGAGAGGTAAAAAAACATTACGATTTACTAAGCTCTTCAAGCGCTTCAATCCATTTAGGATGGTCGTTGAGGCTTTCTACTAATTGCCAGTTTTGGCCTCCATTTTCTTCAAAAATTTCTTTAAACTCTATACCAACTTCAACTGTAGTTTCTAAACAATCGGCAATAAAAGATGGGGAGAATGCTAGTATACTTTTAGTTCCATTTTTAGCTAAATCAGCAATAACAATATCTGTGTAAGGTTTTAACCAAGGGTCTTTTGCTCTTGTTTCTAATCTCGATTGGAAAGCAACGAAGTAATCTTGCTCAGATAAATTCATGGCCTTAGCAATAAGTCGGGAAGTTTCGTAGCATTGAGCCCTATAACATAACCTGTTTTTGTTGTGGTATTTTTGGCAGCATTTCTCATTTAATTGGCAATAACCGCTGTCAGAATCTTTTAAAACATGTCTTTCGGGAATGCCGTGATAGCTAAAAACAATTTTGTCAAACTTTCCTGTTTTCCAATGTTTATTTCCATTGTCGGCAATGGTTTCGATAAACTTTTTGCTTTGAACAAAATTTTCTACGAAACTTACATTGGGCGAATATCCAATTTTAGCTAATTCTGTTTTTACTTTTTCAATACAGGTTTTGGTAGACGAGGATGCGTATTGTGGGTAAAGTGGTATTACTTTTAAATCTGTAATACCATCGGCCTTAATTTGTTTTATTACAGAATTTATGGATGGGTTTTGGTAGCGCATTCCTAAATAAACAGAATAATCATCCCCAATTTTTTGTTGTAGTAATTCCCTAACTTTTTTACCGAAATATAAAAGTGGAGAGCCTTTTTCAGTCCATAGCAACTTGTAGATAGCTGCAGATTTTGGGCCTCTTAGCGGGGCTATAATTAAATTAACTAAAACCCATCGGTTAATGTATGGTAAGTCAATAACGTACTCATCCATTAAAAATTCACGCAGGTATTTTCTTACATCTTTTACAGATGGACTGTTGGGTGTTCCCAAATTGATTAATAATACTCCCTTTTTTTGCATGTAGCAAAAGTAATAATTATGTGTAGTGAATTAAAAGTTTATAGCTAATTTAGTTGAATGGAATATTCATACCTAAAAGCATTGCACATTATATTTATTGTTACTTGGTTTGCAGGCCTTTTCTATATTGTTCGCTTATTTATCTATTATGTTGAAGCCGATGAGGAAGATGCGAATGCTAAGGCTATTTTGCAAAATCAATATAAAATAATGAGTAAGCGCTTGTGGTACGGAATTACATGGCCATCGGCTATTTTAACGGCTATTTTTGCTGGTTGGATGTTGTTCTTTACTCCTCAAGGAAGGGTTTGGTTAACGATGCCTTGGATGCATGTTAAACTAACCTTTGTGGTAGCGCTGTATATTTATCATTTTTTGTGTCACAGAATGTTTGGGCAGTTAATAAAAGACACGTTGAATTACTCCTCTTTTAAGTTAAGGCTTTGGAATGAAGTGGCTACACTTTTATTATTTGCAATAGTATTTTTGGTGGTATTAAAAAGTACTGCTGGTTGGATGTGGGGTGTAGCTGGAATGGTAATCTTGGGAGTTTTATTGTTTTTCGGAATTAACGTTTACCGAAAAATTAGAGCGAATAAATAAGCGTAGTAATTTGTACAGACAGATAAACAAGTATTACAGTACTCTCTACCCATCCTGCAAAAAAGAATTCTCCTCGTTTTTCGTTGGTTAGTGCAATTATAGCTACAGTTATAAGATGGCCAATTGCTAAGCCAATTTGAATTATTGGGTTAGGGATTAGTAGGTGAAAACAGGCTAATGAACATAGTAGAAGTAGGGAGCTTACAGTTATGGTTCCTTTAACACCAAGTAGTAGAGGGAACGTTTTTAATTGATCCACTCGATCAAATTTCATGTCTCTAACATCAAATGGAATGGTAATGGCAACTATAAATAAGAAGCCTTGAAGCAAAGCAATCAAAAAAGTGCTGGGGATAATTTTAACGGATGGAGTATTTAGAATAGGCATTCCTACAACAATTAAGCTCCAAACAAAAGCAATTATCAATACTTTAAGATATGGTGTGTCTCTTAGACTTTTATTAATAATTGGTACAGGTACTACGTAAAATAAGGATAAAAAGCCCATGGGAATTAGTAAAATCCAGCACAATGGATTGATAAATAAAATACAAATACCACCAATTAAGCCTAGAAATAAAGAGGTGTAGGTTAGTGCTTTTTGATGTTTTAATACCCAGATTAATCGTTCGCCAACAGAGGTGTATGACCTAACTTTAGATTTTAGCCTAAATAGTCTTTGTCCATTATAGGTGGTAAAGGTAAAGCAGAATACCATGGTAATAAGTATCCATGAATTTTCTGAGTGTAAATCATATACTATATAGGTAAGGTGGGTGAATGCTGCAACAGACAATGCAACAAATAAATTGGAAAAAATAACTGTTTTTAAGAGTTGATTCAATGCACTTGTAATAAGTTTAGTCTTCGGAATTTCCATTTACAATTATGCCGGTAACATATCCAGCAACCATTCCGATAATGCTGTTTCTTAGGGCTCCTTGGGTTCTTTTACTTCGGGCAATTCTTTCATAGCCTCTTAAGTATTCATCTTCTTTAATGTACTTCGTTTCTGTTAGTCTGCGTTGTTTTACTCGGGTAGGAAACAATAGGGTAATAGTAGTGTATAATAGCGGGGCAGGAAGATATAAAAAGCTTTGATCTTTTTGCATAGCAAATCCAGCGCCAGCGCCAACACCAAAAGCCATAAGATTAGAAAAGCCTGGTTTAAACGTTTCGTGAGCATCGCGTTCGCCATAAACGAACATCTTCATGTCTTGCACTTTTAAAAAATTTCCAGATAAGGTGTCGTAACTGTAAATAATACTTTCTTTATTGTTTTGGGTGTAGGAAAATACGCGGTATTTATCCAGAATAAATTGTCGTCCCTTTTGGTCCTTAAAGGTAAACTCATATTCTGTTTTGTCTAATAAAGAACCTTTAAGAGATTTGCCATTTAAAAATAAAATCTCATCCTGCCCTATTGCACACACTGAAGCTGCAATAAAAGTGGAGATTAATATTATTTTTAAGTAGGTTGTTTGCATGTTAATTATACAGTAGCGCTAAGAAATGCGTAAACGTTTATTCTTGATCAAAATTAATTATAGTATGTAGTTAAAACAACTCTATAGGTATAAAACTTTTGAAGAGCTGTAAGTTGTTTGCGTTTTAGGTTAGAATCCGCAATTACACGATTTTGAAAACTTCAATTTAGTAGAAGGCAGTAGTGCTCTAATAGCTTGCTGTTCGGTTGGGCTCATTAAAATTACTCGCATGTCTATTTCAAGTAAGTTACCTCTCAGCTCTGCAATTTCTCTAGGTAATGCGCCTATGTCGTTGCCCCATAAATCCATAAATTGTAGTTCTTTCAAAAATTTAATTTCTGGAGGTAAACTAACCAAACCATTTTGATTGGCCTCCAATCGTTTTAAATGTTTGAGGTTGCCAAGTTCTTTGGTAATAATTTCAATTTTGTTGTTTGAAATGTAGAGCTCTTGCAAATACTTAAATTCACCTATTTGGGTGGGAAAAATTTTGAACTTATTTCTATTTAGCTCTAAAACATTTAAGTTTTTAAATTGATAAATTTCTTCTGGAAGTTCACTTAACTTTAGCTTTTTAAGGTTTAGTTTGTATACTTGAAGAGGGTCTTGTTTAAGTGCTTTCGTTAATGTGTAGGTTGGCATTGTGTCGAGACCAATAGAGTCAAGAACTTGGCTCCAAGTAATAAATGGAGAAAGTATAAAAAGTGCCGCAATGCTGCACTTAACTAAGAATCTGTATTGCTTTTTTCTTATCAATCTCAAGTTGGATTTTTAATGCTGAGAGCTGATCAAATTTTCGTTCATCTCTTATTCGATCATAAAACTCTATTCTAATCTCTTTATTATATATGTCCGCATCAAAGTTAAAGATATTCACTTCAATAGATATATCTGTTCCTTTTACGGTAGGTCTGTTGCCAATGTTTAACATTCCTTGGTGTTTTTCGTTATCTACAATAACTTTAACTGCATAAACTCCATTTGCAGGTATAAGTTTGTACCATTCATTGGTTTTTAAATTTGCAGTTGGAAAACCTAATTGGCGACCAATTTTGTTTCCTTCAATAATTGTGCCTTCAATAAAGTAATTGTATCCTAAAAATTGGGTAGCGTTTTTAATGTTGCCTTCATTTAAAGAGTTCCTAATTTTTGTAGAACTTACATTTACATTATCAATAGATTGAGCATCTATCTGTTCTAATTCAAAATTATATAGTGGAGCAAGTTCTTGTAGGTCTTCGAAAGATCCTTCTCTGTTTCTTCCAAAATGATGATCGTAGCCTATAATTAATGCACCAACATTTAACTGACCTACTAATATGTCTCTAACAAATTCGGTAGAGTTTAAACGCGAAAATTCTTTAGAAAACGGATGAATAATGAGGTGGTCAATACCAGATTTTTCTAATAGTTTGATGCGCTCATCAATAGTGTTTAATAATCGCAATTCATTATCGTCTGGATAGAGCACCATTCGAGGGTGTGGAAAAAAGGTAAGAATAACAGATTCTCCGCCAATTGTTTTGGCTGCGTTTTTAAGTTGGTTAATGATAACATTGTGTCCTAGGTGAACACCATCAAAAGTGCCTATGGTAATAGCCGATTTCTCAGTGTTATTGTACGCTTCAATGCTTTTGTAAACCTTCACAAAATGTGTGTTAAATCTGCTAAAATAGTTTTGCTTTTTATAGGACAAATATCCATATTAAAATTAAATAAAAATAATATTATAATATCTTATAATTAATTGTCAAATAATAGTATTTTTGCACCCGAAATTACCTAGTCAATAATAGTAATAAAAAATACACAAAGAATGTCTCATAGTACTGGAAAAATAACACAAGTAATTGGTCCAATAGTGGATGTAAGCTTTAACTTAGAAACTGGAGCTTTACCAGATATTTTAGATTCATTGGTCATTACAAGAGATAATGGACAAAAAGTAGTCTTAGAATGTCAACAACATGTTGGTGAAGATACGGTAAGAGCAATTGCAATGGATGCAACTGATGGATTAAGAAGAGGAATGGAAGTTGTTTCAACTGGAGCACCTATTACGTTACCTATTGGAGAAAAAATTAGAGGAAGATTATTTAACGTATTAGGAGAAGCTATTGATGGTATTGGAGATGTTTCTAAGGATGGTGGATATCCTATACATAGAGATCCACCAAAATTTGAGGAATTATCTACATCAACAGAAGTACTTTTTACAGGAATTAAAGTAATTGATTTGATTGAGCCTTACTCTAAAGGTGGTAAAATTGGTTTGTTTGGTGGAGCAGGAGTTGGTAAGACTGTATTGATTATGGAATTGATCAACAACATTGCAAAAGGACATGCTGGATTATCTGTATTTGCTGGAGTAGGTGAAAGAACAAGAGAAGGGAATGATTTGTTGAGAGAGATGATCGAGTCTGGTGTAATTAAATACGGAGAGAAATTTGAAGAGTCTATGGAGTCAGGTGGTTGGGATTTATCTAAAGTAGATAAAGAAGAACTAACAGGATCTATGGCAACATTGGTTTTTGGTCAAATGAATGAGCCTCCTGGAGCTAGAGCTAGAGTTGCACTTTCAGGATTAACATTGGCAGAGTACTTTAGAGATGGTGAAGGTGACGGACAAGGTAGAGATATCTTATTCTTTATTGATAACATTTTTAGATTTACACAAGCTGGATCGGAAGTATCAGCATTATTAGGTCGTATGCCTTCTGCTGTTGGATACCAACCAACATTAGCATCTGAAATGGGTGCCATGCAAGAAAGAATTACTTCAACAAAATCAGGATCTATTACATCTGTACAAGCGGTTTACGTACCTGCAGATGATTTAACAGATCCAGCACCGGCAACAACATTTGCTCACTTAGATGCAACTACAGTATTGTCTAGAAAAATTGCTGAGTTAGGTATTTATCCTGCAGTGGATCCATTGGATTCTACTTCAAGAATTTTAACAGCAGACATCGTTGGTGATGAGCATTATGATACAGCTCAAAAAGTTAAAGAAACACTTCAACGTTACAAGGAGTTGCAAGATATTATTGCAATTTTAGGTATGGATGAATTATCTGAAGAAGATAAATTAGTTGTACACAGAGCAAGAAGAGTTCAACGTTTCTTATCTCAACCTTTCCATGTTGCTGAACAGTTTACAGGATTAAAAGGATGTTTAGTATCAATAGAAGATACTATTAAAGGATTTAACATGATTATGGATGGCGAAGTTGATGAATATCCTGAAGCAGCATTTAACTTAGTTGGTAGTATTGATGAAGCTATTGAGAAAGGAAAGAAAATGTTGGCTGAAGTTAATTAATTAGAATATGCAATTAGATATAATTACACCAGAAAATAAAGTATACTCAGGAGAAGTTGAGGTAGTGAACTTACCAGGATCCGATGGGTCATTTGGAATCTTAAAGGATCACGCACCAATTATCTCAACCTTAAAAGAAGGAGAGATTAAAGTTGTTGAAAATGGCAGCGAGAAATCATTTCCTATAAAAGGTGGAGTAGTAGAGGTGAACAACAATAAAATAATTGTTTTAGCAGAGTAACAGCTAAAGGCATAAAATTTAAAAAGAGGAAAGCAATTGCTTTCCTCTTTTTTTTGCCAAAATAGTTACTTATAAAATCAGTAATTTTACCGCATAACGTAATTTTTTAATTGCGCCCCTTATATTAACTTAAATACCCCAAAATGACTAAAGTAACAACGTTATTAGTAGTCCTATCTTTTTTTTCTAGTACAGTATTTTCTCAAGTAATGAATACTAAAACATATCGAGATCTTACTATTGCCTACATTGAAACGAACCTTGCTAAATATGATTTTGAAGACCCGTTGTGTGCGAATATTTTAGATTCATTAAATTTTTCACCCCCCGGGGATGGCACCTATCTGAAAGCCACTTTCGGGACTCGTTATTTGGGGTCTTCTTCGTCACCATCAGACAATCATGGTGGATTTGATTTTTGGGATGAAATGGAATGTGGTACAACTTCCTATGGAGAGTTGAATAAAGCGCCCATTGTTTGCATGTGTGATGGCGTAATTAGTGAAGTAATTCATGGGACCGATGCAGCTATGGAGTTGCTCGGTGGAGGAAGAAGTGTTCAGGTAACTTGTGATTCGGTGTCACAAGCATTTAATGAGAAAATAAAGATTAATTACCGACACCTTAGTGCTTTAGGGAGTAGGGCTGCAATTGCTTATACTGCACCAATAAATAGTATTAGAATTAACAAAGGAGACAATATTGGAGTTATGGGTGAAAGCGGAAAAACATCTAGTTTACATTTACATTTAAGCGCAGAAATAGATCGCGCTACAATTGGTACGTATTATCTTCATACAGCTCGCTTGTTTAATCCAATTGAGCACCCTGGAGTATTAGAGCCTTTAACCAATGCTAAAATAGAATTGTTGCACGATTGGCCAGATAGTGCTTTGTTTCGAGTAGTATGGCCATTTAACCAAACAATTAATCGTTTTGAATTTTCTGTTGGGTCATCATTTCAAGCTGTTTTTGATAAGGAGGAAGCTTATGAGGTTGGTTCTTCTACAAGAGATGATTTTGACTGTGTTCCGGGATTTCAAATTTATGCATATAAGTTTAATGGAAAGAAAACTGCAAAAGAACGATATGAGGATGTGAAGGGCGATATGCCTGCTATTTATCCGGCTTCTCCTGAGCGAGATAATAATTTGTCAATTTACAATTATTCTCATATCCCAATTGTGCATGATAGTGTTGCTTTTGTGTATGATTTTGTAGTAGAAAATTTGCCTGCGAGCCATAGTTTAAATGATATTGTGGTAAAGGTGAGTGATGTTTGGGGATATACAGTAGAAGGTACGCTCTGGGCAAATACTATTAATGAAAAAAGTGTGGACTATACTGCTAAAATATTTCCCAATCCAACATCGTCAGAAATAACATTAGCTTTTAACGCTGTAAACGAGCCTAAAAAAATAGACATCATAAACTTACATGGGAAATTAATTCATTCCATTTATTCAATTAAAATGAATGAAACCATAAATATGGATAAGTTGTCGCCAGGTATTTATGTGGTAAAAATTCAAACTCAAAATAAGTTAGAAATGCATAGGGTAATACGAAACTAGTATATAATAACTAAATGATAACCTTACAAACTAAAAGTAACTGGTGGGTGGTAAACGGGTAAGATTTTCCTAAATTTACCTTTACCGTAAAATGAAGTTATTGTTAAGCATAAAAGTTATTACCGAATACTCACTTTGGCTTGTGTTATTGTGCATAGCGTTGGGTGCAGTTTACGCTTTTGTTCTTTACTATAAAGATAGTAAGCTTTCTGAAACTAAACCTTGGCTATTAAGAACTATGGCTGCATTTCGGTTTTTACTCATTTCAATTTTAGCCTTCTTTTTGTTATCGCCTTTTGTTAAAACATTGTTTAATAAGGTAGAGAAGCCAGTAATTATAATTGCTCATGATAATTCGGAATCTATTGTTTTAAATAAAGATTCGGCTTTTTATAAAGGAGAATATTTAAAAAATCTTAATAACCTTGTCGAAAAACTATCTCAAAACTATGAGGTTAAGTCATTTACTTTTTCGGATGATTTAAATGAAGGTATGGATCTTGATTTTGAAGGTAAGGTGACCGATTTTTCTCATGTATTTGAAGAGTTAGCCCATAAGTTTTATAATAAAAATGTAGGAGCAGTATTGTTGGCTTCCGATGGAGTTTTTAACCAAGGTTCTAATCCAGTTTACAATACCAACATTGAATTTCCTGTTTATACTATTGCTTTGGGAGATACTTCAGCTCAAAAAGATATTATTTTAAAGGAAGTGGTACACAATAAAATTACTTTCTTAGGCAATCAATTTCCTATCGAAATTGAAGCATTGGCTCAGCAATGTATTGGTGAAACTTCTCGTTTGATGGTTACTCATAATGGAAAAACATTAGACGAGAGTAGCTACACAATTACTGAAAACGAATTTAAAATTGATAAAAAATTGTTAATTGATGCCAAAGAAATTGGTGTTCAGCATTATCGTGTTTCCTTATCAATCATCGAAAATGAAATTAGTGTCGTAAACAATGTGAAAGATATTTATGTGGATGTTTTAGATGGAAGACAAAATATTTTAATATTGGCTAGTGCTCCACACCCCGATTTAAAGGCGCTAAAATTGAGCATAGAAAACAACGAAAATTATAAGGTTACTACTAAATTTAGTGCTGATTTTGATGGCAATGTTCAGCCATTTAGTTTAGTAATTGCACACCAAGTTAATTTGAATAATACAGCTGTAAAAAAATCATTAAACAGCAATGTTTCAGTGCTACATGTTCTTGGTTCGCAAACTAATTTCAAACAATTTAATGCATTAAATGTTGGCTTAGAAGTGCTCAATTCGAGAAATAGAGTGGATGAAGTTTTACCATCAGTTACTGAAGGTTTTCCTTTGTTTACTCTTTCAGATAATGTGTTAAAATGGATTAAGGGAATGCCTCCATTGGCTAGCCCTTTTGGGAATTATCAAAACAAAGAGGAATCTCATGTGTTGCTACATCAAAAATTAGGTAGCGTTGTTACTCAAAAGCCTTTGTTGGCATTTTATGCTAGTAATGGAAAAAAGAAAGGTGTATTTGCTGGCGAAGGAATTTGGCGTTGGAGAATGCAGGATTATTTAAAGAATGGAACGCACGATAATTTTAATGAGTTAATTAATAAAGTGATACAATTCTTATCGATAAAAGAGGATAAGAGTAAGTTTAAAATACTTTCAAAAAGTAACTATTTTGAAAATGAGGAGATATTACTATATGGTGAATTGTATAACGAGAGTTATGAATTGATTAATGAACCTGAAATTAAGTTGGAATTAGTGGAGGAGGAAGGCAATAAATATAGCTTTGATTTTAATAGAACTGCTACTTCATATTTTTTAAATGCGGGGATATTGCCCCCAGGGTTTTATGGGTACAAGGCCACAGTAAATGTTGGGAATAAGGAATATACTGAAAACGGAAAATTTCAAATAAAACAATTATTATTAGAGGCAAATAACACTGTTGCAAACCACCAGTTACTGCAAAATGTTTCTAATAAATTTGGAGGTGAAATGATTGGGCCTAAAGAGCTAGATAAAGTGTTGAAGTCAATTGAGGAAAGTAATAATATTACTTCAATTATATATGAGGAAGATGATTTAAAGGAGTTGATTAGCTTGAAATGGATCTTTTTTATACTGCTTTGTTTGCTTAGTTTGGAGTGGTTTTTAAGGAAGCGGAATGGGGCTTATTGATTTGTTGTGCTACAAAATTACAATTGAACGTTTTTATATTTATGGAATAATGTTTAATTTTATGCTGATTAAATTATCTTAAACATGAAAAAGTCGCTTTATAGTAAAATATTAACTCTCGTTTTTGTCGCTAGTTTAGCTATACCATTTTCTGTTGCTCTTCAATCTTGTAGTGCTAAAAAAGGTAAATTCAATAAATCCAGAAATGGAGGTAAGAGAGTTAATTCATCAGGACAAGTAGGTAACCGTAAACATAGAAACGGTCACGTTTGGGGGAAATAACAAACTCAATATTTTTCTAAATATTTTCTTTTTGCATTAGTTATGTAGGTCTTAGCCTATACTAATTTATAATAATGCGCTTTACTATTCGGCTTTCTTTGGTTTCTATGAGAATGAAATATGCTCCAGCATGAAGAGTTGTTAGATCAATAAATTCTTTGTTTTTAGGTTGGTTGTTTTGGTAAACAGATTTACCAATAATGTTGTATATTTTTAGTTGATAAGGCGCTCTTAATTGGCTGCTAATTGTAAAAATACCTTGGTTTGGATTAGGGTAAATTTTAAATTGTGAGTTGTTTGTTATTTCGTTAATACCGGTAGTACTTAAGCAAAATGGTATTACTAAGCTGTCACTGCTAAAAGTTGAATCTACATAGATGGTATCTCCAAAATTGTTTTCTAAGTAAATAGATCCGTTAACGGCAGCACAGCAATAGCCATCACCATAAGAATCTCTAATTACCAAAGTAAAACAGCTGTCGTAAAGACAAAGACTTTCTGTAAATGATTGCCCACCTACTGTGCTGGGATATCCTTTGCTTTCAAAATAAGTGCTGCCGCTAGCATCTCTAATTATCCATGAACTTTCTGCACCAAAATTATCGGTGTTGAAGTGAAGGGTTCCAAACAAAGGATTGTCGTTAGATTTAAACTCCACTTGATTAGAATCGTTTAGAATGTTTTGATCTAATCCTGAATTTGGATTACCGCAATAAGTTTTTAGCAAGTGGTTTCCGTTTGCAACGTACATGGTAGGAAGTGATATGGTGTCTATAGCATAAGTTGGTAGATTGCCGGACCAGTTGATTTGGTTTACTCCACCAGCATCTAACTCATAGTTTATAATTAGGCTAGTTAAATTGCTAGAACCATTGTTCCTAATGGTAATTATTGGAGAAATAGAGTCTCCGCATATAAATGGAGAAACATCAGTAGCATCTAGCAAAACAGCATCTAATGTTGTGGGTGTTCCATTTGGGTCGTATCCATCTGTAGTGGTAGTTCCTGTATTTGTTGGGTCGAGCCAAAATTTTAATTGATTTGAGTTGGTTGGGTTCGCATCCCAAGAAAGTGAAAATTTACCGTAATAATCAAAGGCATCATTGCCACAATCAGCATCTCCACCATGTAATTGACCAACAATTCTGTGGTTTTGATCGTAGAGTGGTGATCCAGAGGATCCACCTTCGGTTGTTCCAGAGTTCCAATCTAATACTTCCCAATGATCGTTTCCTGCAGTATAATAACCCGACTCTATTAAAGGATCCTTGTCATGAGATATTTTTTTTACATCACTTGATGGGAAGTGGATTCCAGTTCCTTTTGTTGGAGCAATATTAATGTTAGACCAGCCTGAATAAAACACCTTGTAACTTGCTGGAGGAGCACTTGATAATTCAACTAATTCAAAATCTGAAGGAGCATCGGAAGCTCTTAAAAAACAGCCACTAACCGTTTGAGTGGTAATGCCATCAATGTTGTTTGTGCAATCGGGAGATTGGTAATTGAACATGTAAATACTGTTGGTTTGTGGGTTGCAATGGAAGGCTGAAAGCACAAAGGGAGTTCCGTCTTTAGCTACATTTGAAATTAGGGCTCCAGAGCAAAATCGAGTATTGCTAGCGGTTAAGAGCATTACGGCTGATCTTATTTCATTTCCCCAAAAAGGGGTATCACAAATTGCATTTATGTGGCATGGTCCTGCGCTTCCAAAAGCTTTTAATTGCTTAAAAAAATCTCTGTAGCCGTGTACTACTGAACTCACTTGTATTGTTCCTTTTCCTTGAGCACTTAAGGGTTCAAAATATTCTAGTGTTATACGATCTCCTTTAATTGGAGATGTGGAAAATTCTCCAGTAGTTTTGTTGTTCGATTCGGTAAATGCACCCAAAACATCTTTTTGATTAAAAACAAAAAACTGGGCTCCTTTTGGGAGCTGAAAAGAGCTAAAATTTAGGTTGATGCTTAGTGCGTTTTTAGACTTTATTTCTAATCGCCAAACTCTATCCCCATTTGGTAGTGTTTCCCATGAGCCAGAGTTGTTAAGGTTTAGGTTTACTGCTTGTTCAATGCCAAAACGCCACGCAATGTCTTTGTGCACATCTGTAATAAGATCTTCATCTATATACTGTTGGGTGTTTAATACGGTTGTTTCGTGGAGTGAAATATTGTTGGTTAATACTTTTCCAAAGCTTAAAGGTTTTCCTCCATGGCTAATTTGAGCTGTTACAAATCCGCTGAGTACTATGAAAAGAATAAAAAAGAAATTTTTCATCACAAAATTTAATTCAATGCTAAAGATAAGGAATCTTTAAGTTGGTTGGTTGGATAGTTTGAGGAAAGGTGTTTAAGTTAAAGTGAGTTTCCACAGTATTTGCAATGAACAGCATTGTCATCATGGCCTTCTAGCGAGCATTCTGGACAAACTTGTGTATTGGTATTTGATTTTGTTTTTGCTAATTCAGCTCCAACAATTCCTGTAGGAACTGCAATAATTGCGTAGCCAATAATCATAATAAATGAAGCCAATGTTTGTCCTAAAACACTTTGTGGAGCAATGTCGCCATAACCTACGGTAGTTAAGGTTACAATGGCCCAATAAATACTTCTTGGTATGCTAGTAAAGCCTGCTTCTGGAGTTTCAATAAGATACATTACTGTTCCTAAAATAAAGGTAAGGCTTAGTAATGCGAAAAGGAAAACTACAATTTTAGGTCTGCTTGCTTTTAATGCTTTAATTAAAACATTGGCTTCATTCATAAATTGAACCAACTTCAATATTCTAAAAACACGCAACAGTCTAATGCTTCTAATTATTCTTAATGATTGAGAACCGGTAATAAATATGCCTAAAAAAGTAGGTATAATAGATACGAAATCAATAATTCCATAAAAGCTCAAAACGTATTTTAAGGGTTTGCCAATTGATATTAATCGGGCAATGTATTCGAGGGTAAATAGTAGGGTAAAAACCCATTCAATTAATTTTAGCTCATCACCATATTGGGAGGCAATACTGTTTACACTTTCGAGCATAACTGTTGCAACACTTAATAGTATAGCAACTAGTAAAATAATGTCAAAAAGTTTTCCGGCTTTAGTATCGGCTTCATAAATTACTTCGTGTAATTTTAGTTGCCAAGGTTTTAAGTTAGATTTTTGTTGAGCAGTCACAATTCAAATGTACTAAATATAGTGTAATAAAAAAGGCTCGAGAATGGTCTCGAGCCTAATTTTTATTTGAACAATTTGTGGTTATTTAATTACAAATTGGTGAGTAGATTTTTCATTGTTTAATGAGAATTCTATAAAGTAGTTTCCTTTAGCAAAACCAGAAGTATTGAAGGTTTCTCTGTA
>CAJQON010000017.1 GCA_905479995.1 uncultured Flavobacteriales bacterium
GCCAGGTTGAGTTTCATCATAATAATAAATAGAAGGCCAAGGGCTAGCTGCTGTAGGCCATGTTGGGTAAAGAGAACCAGTATACCCACTGGTAATAAAATCATCATTAAAATCGGCTAAAGTAGCACCAGAAACTGCTGGGGTTAAAAACCTCCAATCGGTTGCACCAGCATCTACATAGCGCTCCATGGTAATGTCTCCGGTAATACACGCAGAGCCAGTTAGTGAAGCTATTCTAGCTGTTCGAGAAGCATCCGATATTAACGTAATATTGTTGTCAGTATCAAAACAACCTGAAACAATGTCTAATGTGTTTTGAATATTTGCATTACCGTTGGTTAATCGGACTCCATTCAAATTATTACTGGTTAAGTTGTAAAAAGTGGTACTTGAGGTTCCGTCAATAAGTTGTTCTTCACTACCATTGAATCGAACTTCTCCAGCTCTTGAAAGAAGAGTTCCATTGTTTGTGAAATTTCTACTTAAAGATAGACGGTAATTGTTATTTGTTAAGTCTAAAGTCCCTCCTGTTTTTACAATTGTATTGGCAGCCGTTTCATTTTGAGTAAGCGAAACCACATGTGTATTATTTATAGTAACAAAAGAACTGTTGGGAGGATTGCAATTACAATCCCAAGTGTTTGGGTCATCCCAATCGCCTGTTGCAATTGAATTAATAGACAGAAGATCTCCGGAGATAAGTGATACTGTGTCAGCAGACATTTTTTTATTGTAAAATATAGTGGTGCCAATTCTTCCATCCCAGCCAGATCCTCCAGTATCTTTTGGCCCCTTACCAATAATAATTTTTGTTACTCCGCTCATAGCAGAGTTAAGGAGATTGTTAGATGATTCGTTTAGCACTCCATCAATATACAAGTTGATTTTTTCGCCAATTTTCCATGTTAACGTTAAAACCTGTAAGCTTTGAGTTTGGGTATTATTTGTAGATTCAATTTGATTGTTGGCAGTGTTTCCTTGCATACCACATTTTATAACATTACCTCTTCCAGTGTTAGCTCCATTCCTGTCATACCTCATACAAAGTATTTCATCTGCTCCGTTAGGGTTTTGGGAAACCAAGAAGCCTTGGTCAGTGTTTAGGTCATCAGATTTTATCACCATATAGATGGAAAATTCACTTAAGCCATTTATTAAGCTGGCTATTGCAGTGTTTTCAAGAAAATCTGCGGAGCTGAATTCAAGTGTATTTCGGCCTAAATAGTTGTCTCTATATCTCGGGCGGTCATTTCTAGTGTTTTGAACAAAATGATTGTTATTTCCACTTATATCATTCCAAATCCGTACTCGATCACCAATTTCAGCTGTATTTCCCACAGCTTCATATACAGCTGTATCGGGGCTAAGCCATAGTATAATGTTGTTGCTAATGCCTGCAGGGGCTTGGATTTGAGCTTGGGTTCCATTAAGAATGCCAAGTGAAAAAATCACAAAGAATAGATATTTAGTAGCGTGTTTCATTTAGATGTACACGGAATACGTAATGTACTAGGTATAGGTTGCAAAATTTACATAGTAATATAGTAAATATACTTACCTATATCTTGTGAAGTAAAATTTGACATTTTTAATAGGAATCTATTGAAAGAGTTTGAAGTGGAGGATATGTATTGTGTTATTACATCATACCTAATTCAAGTAGGGCTTCCTCACTCATCATTTCTTTTCCCCAAGTTGGTTCCCAAACGAGTTCTATTTTTGCCGATTTAACGCACCAAAGTTCTTCTACTTTAGTTCGTGCTTCTTCTGGCAAACTCTCTGCTACTGGGCAAGATGGGGAAGTTAGCGTCATTTCTAATTCAACATTAAAATCATCGTCAATTTTAATTTCATAGATCAATCCCATTTCATAAATGTCTACAGGAATTTCAGGATCGAAAATAGTTTTAAGTGCTTCAATAATTTGAGCTTCTACGTCTTTTTTACTCAGTTGATCAATATGTTGGTTTTTTTCGCTCATTTCTTTCAGATTATACTTTTGCTTGGTAGGCAATTGAATACATTTTTATTTGTTTTAGCATGGACAATAATCCGTTGCTTCTTGTTGGAGACAAATGTTCTTTTAAACCAATTTCATCAATAAAATCAACATTAGAACTGGCAATGTTTTTTGGTGTTTGGTTAGAGAAAACACGTATCATTAAGGCGACTATTCCTTTGGTAATAATGGCATCGCTTTCAGCTGTAAATTCTATTTTGCCATCGTTTAGGTTGGCGTGTAACCAAACTCTAGATTGACATCCTTTAATTAAGTTGTCTTCGGTTTTAAATTCTTCTGCAATAACGGGCAAGTCTTTTCCCAGTTCAATTAAGTGTTCGTACTTGTCCATCCACTCATCAAAGAGCGCAAACTCGTCAACTATTTCTGCTTGTATTTCTGCTATACTCATTAAACTAACATTTTAATGGCCTTTTTTAAGGCTTCAATAAACACGTCTATTTCTTTTGTGGTGTTGTAAAAAGCAAAAGATGCTCTTGCTGTACCTGGTATGTTAAATCGGTTCATTAACGGCTCCGTACAATGGTGTCCTGTTCTAATGGCAATACCCAATTTATCTACTATCATTCCAATGTCTGAAGGATGCGTTCCATCAACAACAAAAGAGAGAACACTTGCCTTGTTTTGGGCTTCACCTATAATTCTTACACCCTCAATTGTTTTGATTTGTGCGGTAGCATAAGTGAGTAATTCATCTTCGTAGCTTGCAATGTTGTCAATCCCTATTGCATTCATGTATTCTATGGCTGATGCCAAAGCAATTCCACCAACAATATTGGGTGTTCCTGCTTCAAATTTGTGCGGTAATTCGTTGTAAGTAGTTTTCTCAAAAGTTACCGTTTTAATCATGTCTCCACCACCTTGGTAAGGAGGTAGTTCATTTAAAATGGTTTCTTTTCCATACAATATTCCAACGCCTGTTGGGCCTAACATTTTATGGCCAGAAAAAACATAAAAATCACAATCTAAGTCTCTTACATCAACCTTTTTATGTGGAACAGCTTGGGCACCATCAATTAAAGTTAATGCTCCATGTTCTTGTGCTTTAGCAATTATTTCTTTTACAGGATTAATTGTTCCGAGCGTATTTGAAACATGTGTTACAGCCACCAATTTTGTTTTACTGGAAAGTAATTTTTCGTATTCGTCAAACAAAAATTCACCAGCATCATTAATCGGAACAACTTTTAAGTTGGCTCCTTTTTCTTCACAAATCATTTGCCAAGGAACAATGTTTGAATGGTGTTCCATGGTAGAAATGATAATTTCATCTCCTTCTTTTAAGTGTGCTTTCCCGAAACTGGATGCGATTGTGTTAATGCTTCCTGTTGTTCCTGAAGTGAAAATTACTTCATGTTCGTGTTCCGCATTAATAAAAGCTTGCACTACTTTTCGTGCTTTTTCGTAAGCATCTGTAGCAACTTGACTTAAGGTGTGAATTCCCCTATGAATATTACTGTTTTCATTGGAGTAATACGTGTTAATAACATCAATAACCTGCTGAGGTTTTTGAGAAGTGGCGCCATTGTCAAAATAAACCAACGGTTTTCCATTTACCTCTTGAGCTAAAATAGGAAAGTCAGCTCTAATTTTTTTAAGGTCTAATATGTCTGTTTGTGTTGACATTATTTGGTAAATCGTTCTTCAATTTTTGTGTCAATAAAGTCAGCTAATGCTGTAATTGAAATGTTGGCTAAGGCATCTTTTGCAAAAGCATTAATCATCAATTTCATCGCGTTCCTTTTGCTAATCCCTCTCGATTGTAAGTAAAAAATTGCTTCTTCATCAATTTGGCCAGTGGTAGAACCGTGACTACATTTTACATCGTCAGCATAAATTTCTAATTCTGGTTTAGAATTAACATTTGCAGTATCGGTTAACAAAATATTGTTGTTTTGTTGAAATGCATTAGTAATTTGAGCATCTTGTCTCACAAAAACTTTTCCGTTAAACACACCTGTAGATTCATGGTCTAAAACACCTTTGTAAACTTCGTTAGAGTTGCAATTTGGTTTCATATGATCTACCACTGTGTGGTTGTCGATATGGTCTTTGTTTTGACCTAAATACAATCCGCTTAAGTTGGTTTCGCAGTTGCTTGCATCTACCCAAATGTTAAGGTTGTTTCTAACGATAGCACCATTAAATGTTGCCGTATTTATAGTAAAATTACTGTTGGCCTCTTGGTAAACTTGTTCGGTAGAAATGTGGTAGTTGTCGTTGCTTTTATCTTGAATTTTATTGTATTCAACATTAGCGTTTTCACCAACAAAAATTTCAGAAACATTGTTCACGAAGTTTTCGTTTCCGTTTTCGTTAATGAAAGATTCAATTACTTTAACTTGACTACTTTTTCCACCAATGATAACATTTCGAGACAATGCAATTACATTGTTTCCTGTGGTGATGTTTAAAATGTGGTAGGCTTTAGTTGCAATAGTATTGTTTGCTACTTCAATGTAAATACCATCGGTATGGTATGCATTGTTTACAGCTAAAAATACTTCTTCTTTGTTGGTTGTTAAGCTACAAAATTTGGCGTTTAACTGCGCTAAGTTTTTAGCTTCCGATAATGGCAATACAGTTATACCATCTTGCGCATCAATTTTAGAGAGATTTGCCTTGTAAAATCCATTCACCAATACCAAAATATTAGCGTTTAAACCAGGAATTAAATAAGGAGTAATGTCAATGTCTTCAACTTTGGCTATGTTGTAGCTTTTGTTAACGATTTTACCAACTCTTGTATATTTCCAGTATTCTGTTTTAGAAGTAGGAAATTCTAAGGTTTCCAATTCTGCTTTGGCTTTATTTCTTAAGTCAGCAAAATACTCGTTTTCGTCACTAAAATTAAGTGAAGAAAGTGAAGCCAATAAGCTGTCTTTTTTTGTTAAATCTGCAATCATAATAACTATGCGTTTACTTCTTCTTTAATCCAGTCGTAACCTTTTTCTTCTAATTCTAAAGCCAATTCTTTGGTTCCAGATTTTACAATTTTCCCGTTGTATAAAACGTGAACAAAATCAGGTACGATATAATCCAACAATCTTTGGTAGTGTGTAATTACCACAGTTGCATTGTTTTCAGATTTTAATTTGTTTACGCCATTGGCAACAATTCTTAATGCATCAATGTCTAAACCAGAATCAGTTTCATCTAAAATAGAAAGCTTTGGCTCTAACATGGCCATTTGAAAAATTTCATTTCTCTTTTTCTCTCCACCAGAAAACCCTTCGTTTACCGATCGGCTCGCTAATTTAGAATCCAATTCTACTAAGGCCGATTTTTCTTTAACCATTCCTAAGAACTCTTTTGCAGTTGCAGGTTCTTGTTTGTGGTATTCGCGTTTTTCGTTAATGGCAGTTTTCAAAAAGTTAATGTTACTTACTCCAGGAATTTCTACAGGGTATTGAAAAGCTAAAAATAAGCCTTCTTTTGCTCTGTCTTCTGGAGCTAAATCTAATAAATCTGCCCCTTCAAAATCTACAGATCCTTCGGTTACTTCATATTCTTCTCTTCCTGCCAAAACGTTGGATAATGTACTTTTTCCTGAACCATTTGGTCCCATAATAGCATGAACTTCTCCAGCTTTAACTTCTAAGTTAATTCCTTTTAAGATTTCTTTATCTTGTATGCTGGCGTGTAAATTTTTTATACTTAACATTTGTTATTCTTTAATGATATCATTCCAATTTTTATCTGCTGTAACCTTAGATTTAGGTTCGTCTTTATTCCATTTTTTTACTGTATTTACCCCAAAACTGTTGTAAAATACATAGAGTCTTCCTTCTATAATTTTATAAGTTTCTGGATCGGCCTCCATTTTTTCAGGATCTTTTTTTGCTAAAGCATAAGCACACCAACCGCCATAAGCAGGTTCGTATTTATCGGGATTAGCCTTAAATATTTCTTTGCTCTTTTCAGTTAGAAAACGATACGTAATACTTTTGTAAGTAGAAGTAATCGACTCTTTACCCGGTATTGGTTTGTTGGCATGATATGATACAGGATCATAACCTGATAGCGCAACATTGTCTTCAATGTTGTAATGCTTTACTCTAGTTGCTTCGCTTTGAGCAAAACTGCTAGTCGTAAAAAGTAGTATAAGAGAAAATAATAGCGTTTTCATAGTGTTCAGTTTAATGGTTATCCCACACTTCCTTCTAAGCTAATTTCTAATAATTTTTGTGCCTCAACGGCAAATTCCATTGGCAATTTATTCAATACCTCTTTACAATAACCGTTTACAATTAAGTTAATCGCTTTTTCGGTATTAATACCTCTTTGGTTACAGTAAAATATTTGGTCTTCACCAATTTTAGAAGTTGTTGCTTCATGTTCAATTTTTGCTGTACTATTCTTTGCTTCAATGTAAGGAAAAGTATGTGCTCCACATTGATCACCCATTAACAAAGAATCACACTGTGTAAAGTTTCTTGCGTTACTTGCATTTTTATTAATCTGTACCAATCCTCTGTATGAATTGTTACTATATCCAGCAGAAATTCCTTTAGAAATAATAGTACTCTTGGTATTTTTTCCAAGATGTATCATTTTAGTTCCGGTATCTGCTTGTTGATGGTTGTTGGTTACTGCAACAGAGTAAAATTCTCCAATAGAATTGTCTCCTTTTAAAATACAAGAAGGGTATTTCCAAGTTACAGCTGAACCAGTCTCAACTTGTGTCCAAGATATTTTAGCGTTGTTGTGACAGATTCCTCTTTTGGTTACAAAATTGTAAATTCCACCTTTTCCATCCTCATCTCCAGGATACCAGTTTTGTACGGTAGAATATTTTATTTCTGCACCGTCCATAGCAATTAACTCAACTATGGCAGCGTGCAATTGGTTTTCATCTCTTGCTGGAGCAGTACAACCTTCTAGGTAACTTACGTAACTATCTTCGTCTGCAACAACTAAGGTTCTTTCAAACTGACCAGTGTTGGCCTCGTTTATTCTAAAATAAGTAGAGAGTTCCATTGGACACCTAACTCCTTTTGGAATGTAACAGAAAGATCCGTCAGAAAATACTGCAGAATTAAGTGCAGCATAAAAGTTATCTGTAGTAGGAACAATTGTTCCCATGTATTTTTTTACTAATTCTGGGTGGTTTTGAACCGCTTCACTAAAAGAGCAAAAAATAATTCCTAAATCACCTAATTTATCTTGAAACGAAGTTTTTACAGAAACAGAATCAAAAACAAAATCGACAGCAACACCTGAAAGTGCTTTCTGTTCATCCATTGATATTCCTAACTTATCCATGGTAGCTTTCATTTCTGGATCAATGTCTTCCCATTTTTTCTCACCTTGAGCTTTTGGAGCAGAATAATAAGAAAGTTCTTGAAACTTTACTTTTGGATAGTTTACATGAGCCCATTCTGGTTCCACCATATCTTTCCATACAGCAAAAGCTTTAAGTCGGTAATCCAACATCCATTGTGGTTCATTCTTTTTCGAAGAAATTAATCGAACCACATCTTCATTTATTCCTACAGGAATTTTATCAGACTCAATGTCTGTAGTAAAACCATACTTGTATTCCTGGTTTTCTAATTCTTTTTCTAAATCGTCTTCAGTATATGCCATCTAAATCTAAAATTAAAGTGAGAAACTCTCACCACAACCACACGTTCTGTTTGCATTTGGGTTAATAAAAACAAACCCTTTACCATTTAAACCGCCAGAAAAATCCAGTTCGGTTCCGGCTAAATAGAGAATGCTTTTTTTATCGCATACTATTTTAACTCCTTTATCTTCAAACTCTTTATCGTCATCATTAATCTCATGATCAAAACTCATATCATAAGTTAATCCTGAACAACCACCTCCTTTTACACCAACTCGTATAAAGCTGCCTGCAGGAGCGTTGTCTTCAAGCATTAGTTTAATGGCTTGGTCTTTTGCGTTTTCTGAAACTGTTATCATCTTATCTTTATTTAGATTAATTCTAAATTAGAGCAAAAGTACCTAAAAAGAGTTAGTCTGCCAAGCAAAAAATCAAATAATGGAAGTTGTGTTTTTTAATCGATTGGATTTGTAAATTTGCAGGATGTTAGAAGATAAAAACAAAGGAGAAGTAAACGAGTTAGGTGAATTAGGCGAATTTGGTTTAATTAAACATCTCACCCAAAATATAAAACTAGTAAATAAGTCAACAATTAAAGGTGTTGGAGACGATGCTGCTGTACTTAATTATAAAGACAAACAGACCGTTGTTACTACTGATTTATTAGTGGAAGGAATTCATTTTGACATGTTGTATACACCATTAAAACACTTAGGTTATAAAGCGGTAACAGTCAATATTTCTGATGTTTATGCGATGAATGCTACTCCAAAGCAGCTAACAGTGTCTTTAGCTGTGTCTAATAAAATGTCGGTAGAGGCTTTAGAAGATTTATACGAAGGAATACTATTGGCTTGTGAAGTTTATGGGGTAGATTTGGTTGGGGGAGATACTACGTCTTCTACTTCTGGACTAGTTATAAGTATTACTGCACTTGGAGAAGCTGAAGAGAAAGATTTGGTTTATAGAGATGGAGCAAAAGAAAACGACTTAATTTGTGTTTCTGGCGATTTAGGAGGAGCCTTTATGGGCTTACAATTACTAGAAAGAGAAAAACAAATATTTAATGAAAACCCAAAAGTACAGCCCGATTTTTCTGGTTATGACTACTTATTAGAGCGTCAATTAAAGCCAGAGCCAAGAAAAGATGTGGTAGACATGTTTAAAGAAATTGGCATCAAACCAACAGCTATGTTGGATGTTTCAGATGGTTTGTCATCTGATTTAATTCACATTTGCATGCAATCGGAAGTGGGTTGTACTATTTATGAAGATAAAATTCCTTTAGATCATTCTACCGTGACTGCAGCCGAAGAAATGAAGTTGGATCCAACGGTGTGTGCTTTAAACGGTGGTGAAGATTATGAATTATTATTTACTATTTCTTTAGATGACTATAACAAAATTAAAGATCAACAGCGCGTTGCTGTAATTGGTCATGTAACTGCAGATAAAGGAAGTTATCAGTTCATATCCAAAGGAGAACAGGTGCATGAATTAACTGCGCAAGGATGGAATTCAATTTTAAATAAAGATTAGTTTAATATTAAATAACTAGTTTTGTAGCTTGAAAATTTTCAAAAACATAATTGCTATTGTTTTAGTTTTATCCATTTCTAATGTGATTTTGGGAAAAGCTATTCACGAATTTTTTGAGCACGATCATGTGGAGCATACTTGTGATGTTAAAGATATTACCCATTACCATGAGTTTGAGTTTTCTCACCTTGATTTTATCTGTGACTTTAATTTAAATGCAACAGATTCATTTGGGTTTCAGCATTCTTCTCAGGCATTTATAGCCTATTATCAAACTAAAATTGACATCATTTATTTGTGGTTAGTTAATAACCTTTGTCAAAATTTAAACCTCCAAAGAGGCCCACCTTCTAGTATTTAGTCTACTATTAATTAATTTCAATCATTACTATCTGTTAAGCAGATAGTGAAATCTACTGTCAAATTAAAACGCATGCATTTTGCAAAGCTTGTTTTTGTTTGGTTACTGGTTCATATGGTTGTAGGTGGTTATTCACAAAATAATTGTAATTATACCTTAAAAGGTAAAATAATAGATGAGCACGATAAATCTGCACTTGAATATGCTACATTGTATATAAAAGAGTTAGAGATAGGCGCTGTTTCAGATATTAGAGGTAATTACAAAATAACAGGATTGTGCAAGGGAACTTTCACAGTCGTGGTAAAACATGTGGGTTGTTCTCCTATTACAGAATCAGTATCTATAAGCAAAAACACCATACATAACTTTTATCCAGAGCACCATTCTGAAGAACTCATCGAGTTTTCTATTCAGGAGGAAGGCTATAAGGAGGAACGAACTGTTGCTAAAAAAGAACTTTCAGCAAAAGAGATGAACCAATCTAGAGGTAAGTCGCTTGGCGAAAGTTTAAAAAGCATAACAGGGGTTAACACTTTAAATACGGGTAATAGTATATCTAAACCGGTTATACATGGTTTACACAGCGATAGAGTTCTTGTTCTTAACAATGGAATAAGACAAGAAGGACAACAATGGGGCAATGAACATGCTCCAGAAATTGATCCTTACATAGCTGATAAACTTAGTGTAATAAAAGGGGCAGATGGAATTCGATATGGGGCAAATGCTATAGCTGGAGTTGTGCTTGTTGAACCGGCAAACTTAAGAGATTCTGCTGGAGTTAACGGAGCATTAAACTTTGGTGGAGCTTCTAATGGGAGGCTTGGTGTTACATCTGCAATTTTAAACGGTAATGTTGGTAAATTAAATGGATTAAGTTGGAGGCTTCAAGGAACTTTAAAACGATTGGGAAATGTTCGTACACCAGATTATTATTTAAAGAACACAGCCTTAAAAGAATACAATTTTTCTTGGGCTTTAGGGTACAATAAAGAGCGATTTGGTGTCGAGGTTTTTTACAGTCAATTTAATACAGATATCGGTATTTTTTCAGCCGCTCATATCGGAAACTTAACCGATTTGCAGCGAGCAATTGAAGCCGATGAACCTTTGGAGTCTGCTGAATTTACCTATGAAATTAATAGACCTTTTCAGCACATAGAACATGAGCTGTTTAAAGCCAAAGCGTATTTAAAAACTTGGGATATAGGTCAGCTAGATTTTGTTTATGCCAGACAATATAATCTGAGAGAAGAATACGATAAGCACTTGCCAAGAAACGATAGCATTGCAGCTTTAAACTTGCCGGAATTACAATTTGAAATTACTACACATATAGGTGAAGTAGCTTGGAAACAAAATAGAAACCATGCGTTCAATACCCAAATAGGCGTTTCAACCATTCAGCAGGCCAACACTTTAGAAGGGCGAGATTTTATTCCTGCTTTTGTAAAGTATAGCACAGGAGCTTATTTAATTGAAAAATGGAGAAGTAAAAACCTAAAGTTTGAATTAGAAACGGGGGTTCGTTACGATTACATTTTCCAAGAAGTTTACAAATGGAACAACTGGATTAGAGAATACGAAACCTACACTTATACTTACAATAATGTTTCTGGAAGTGTTGGAGCTATTTATAAACCAACCAGCGAATTTTCTGCTAGAGTTAATTTTGGTATGGCTTGGAGACCACCAAATGTGAGTGAATTATTTGCCGATGGGTTGCATCATGGCGCTGCAGCAGTAGAATATGGTGACACCAACTTGGTGGCCGAAAGAGCATATAATACTATTGCTGCAATTGATTTTGAGCACAACAAATTTTTGTTTCAGCTCGAAGGGTATTACAATAGAATAAATAATTTTATTTATTTAAGACCAACCTTGCCAGCAACCCTTACCATTAAAGGTGCTTTTCCAACATTTAATTATTCGCAGGTAGAAGCCGCATTAACAGGTTTTGATTTTAGCACTAAATATGAATTCGCTAAAAATGTTACTTGGACAGGTAAAACATCCTTTTTGTGGGCTTATAACTTAACCGAAAACGATTGGTTGGTAGGTATGCCGGCAAATCGGTTTAAAAATAGCTTAGCTTATAAATTTGCTGATTTACCCAAATTAAAAGAGCCATACATAGCGTTAGGTGTTGAATCGGTTTTTGAACAAAAATTGGTGCCTAACAATAGTGATTATGTAGACCCACCAAGTGCGTATAATTTAATGACTTTGGGTGTTGGATTTAGTATTCCAACCTATAAAAAACAACAATTAGTAGTAGACTTTGGAATAAACAATTTACTCAATACAGTATATAGAGATTACCTCAATAGGTTCCGATATTATGCTGATGAGTTAGGAAGAAACTATACAATAAATCTAAAATTAACTTTTTAGAACATTAACAATTAAGATCAATAACAATTACAAAAATAGATATGAAAACGATTAAAAATTTATCAATATTAGCAGTTGCTTTAGTAGTAACTTTTGCCGTAGGATGTAAAAAAGATGACGATACACCAACTCCTTCAACTGGAGGCGGAGGTACACCTCCGCAAGAAGAGGAAGTAATTACAACTTTAATTTTAACTTTTGTAGATACTGCTGGTGTTCAGCCAAACGTTCAATATGCTTTTAGAGATCCAGATGGAGACGGTGGAAATGCACCAACTCAGCACGATACAATCAGATTGGCAGCAAACACTTACTACAATGCATCTGTTCAATTGTTAAACGAGGCTGAATCACCTGCTGAAGACATCACCTTAGAAGTTCAGAATGAAGATGATGAGCATTTATTTTGTTATGCACCATCTAATACAAACGTGTCAATTGCTAGAACAGATAGCGATGGTACTTACGAAGTAGGAATTACTTCTTTCTGGAGTACTGGAGCAATAGCGAATGGTGAAACAACGGTTACCTTAAAACACCAGCCAGGAGTAAAAGATGGAACTTGTGCACCAGGGGATACTGATATTGAAGTAACTTTTCAAACAGAGATTCAATAACTCATTTGAATAATTTTTGCGTTAGATTAAGTAAGAAATAACTTACGTAATTATTCAAAATCAAGGGAGCAGAAATGCTCCCTTTTTTTGTTAGTTAGTCAACCCAAAAAACTGAGCGATCCAATACGTAGAATGGAAATTGATATCTTGGGTGTGATTGTTTATAAAGCCACCTTGATGTATTTCTTTGCCAGGTTTAATCAACAGTTTGTGTTTAATTCCTTCTGCTTTAATGGTAATAATTTTAACTTGCTTTTCTGCATTAAAAAAATATTGAGCTGTTAATAAAGGATTATTGAGGTAGTCTTTCTTTAATTCAACGCTAGTTGTATCTAATTGGTGTTTTACTAGCCATTGGGCTAGAGTTTTGTCTGCATTTTTTTCTGGAACAATACGGTCATCTGTACCTTGTATTATGGCAACTTTGGGCTGGTTGGTTTCTTTATTTGGATTAAATAAGTTGGAAGGAGCTGATATCATTACTCCGGCATTAAACAAGTGTGGGTAAGCATTCAATACAGCATTACTTATTGCTCCTCCTGCCGACATGCCTGTTATAAATATTTTGGAGCTATCAATATCATAAGTGGAAGTACAATAATTTAGCATTTGACGAATAGAAGCAACCTCACCCTTGTCTTTTTTTGCTTTAAAGCCAATGTAAAAATTAAAGCACTTTGCAGCATTGTTAATTTGCTTTTGTTCTGGATAAATTATCATGAAATTAAGGCTGTCTGCCAACTTATTCCAGCCAGTTTCTTTAGCAATTTCTTGTGCAGACTGAGTACATCCGTGTGCAACAATTACCAATGGAACACTTTTATTCATCGTTAAGTTTTGAGGAATATAAGTGTACATTTTTAGGTTGCCTTTATTCTCTCCAAAGTCTTTAACCTCTATCAGCTCATTTTGAGCAAAAGAGTGAAGCGAAAAAAGAATAACAATAATTACTAAAAAAACTTTCATAAATTAATAAATGACAACCCGAAACCTAAAACAGATCCGAGCAACACAATGTGCATTGCATTTACTTTTTTTACGGTAAACACTAAAACTACACTAATAATAAAAATGGCTGCATTTTTAATATCGAGCAACGAGGTTGTACCCATTTTTATAATTACAGCCAACATTAAAGCAACAGCTCCAACACTCATTAAATTTAAGAAATGTTTTAATACCGCAGACTTTCTCATTTTAGGAATGAGCGGATTAAGCAATAAAACCAATAAAAATGAAGGTAAAAAGATGCCCGTTGTTGCAGCAATAGCTCCCCAAAATCCATTTAACTGAAAACCTACAAACGTTGCAGTAGATAAAACAGGTCCTGGTGTAAACTGTCCAACAGCTATTGCATCCATTAAAGCTGTACGAGTCATAATTCCAGTTTCAACAAACTCAGCATCCAAATAAGCAAACAAAACATAGCCACTTCCATACAATATAGCTCCAACTTTAAAAAAGCTTAAAAACACACTAAGGGTAGAAATTTTAGTTGCTGCAATTCCAAAAGGTTGTAGCAATAATAAAATAGCTGGATGAATACCATTGGCTTGAGACTTGTTTTTAAGCATAAAATAAATGGTTCCTAATGTTGCAGTTAGTAAAAGGCTATAGATTTCGTTGAGCAAAAACAAGTTTAAGGCTAGTGCAACCCCTCCAAAAATGGCCAATTCAACATTTTTAACCGCTTTTTTGCCCAACTTAAAAACTGCTTGGATAATAATAGCAATTACTGCTGGCTGAATTCCTTGAATGAATGGTTTTACATTCGGTAGGTTTCCATATTGGACATAGGCCCATGCCAATAATCCAGTAATAAAAATAGCCGGAAAAATAAAACAGATACCAGCCACAAACATGCCTTTCCAGCCTCCTCGTTCGTGCCCACAGTGCATAGTCATTTCGGTAGAATTTGGCCCCGGAATAAGATTGGTAGCACCTATTAGATCTAAAAAATGTTCATGACTCATCCACTTTCTTTTAGATACAATTTCTTGTTCCATCATGGCAATGTGAGCTGCAGGTCCGCCAAAGGCAAAACAACCCATTTTAAAAAACACTAGTGCAATTTCTTTGAGATTTGACATCTTACAAAAGTAAAAAACAAGTGAGTAATTGTTTGAAAAGAAATATTAAGTTAATGTTAAGAAGCTTCAGTTCTTTTCGCAATTTTCATACTTTTTTATACCACTAAAAATCACAATAGATTGAATAAGGGTAATTATTGAAGCGGGGATTGCTATTCCAAAGGTCTGTTTCAGTCCAACGAAGATAAGTGCCAGCCCTCTTCCAGAAGGATTGTAAAAGTCAGTTGAATTTTCTGGAACAGTAACAATCATATACAAAAACCCTCCAAATATTATAGGTGAAATTATGAAATGAGAGATCAGTATTTTGGACTTTTTTGAGAGCATAATTATTATTTCTCAACCCCATGCAGGATAATAACTATTTCTCCTTTAGTTACATTGTTATTATAGTATTCTAGTACTTCTTTAACAGAACCTCTAACAGTTTCTTCATGAAGTTTAGTTAGTTCTCTGGATACTGATACTTTCCTATCTTCTCCATAAAACTCTAAAAATTGGGTTAAAGTTTTTAATAAACGATGTGTAGACTCATAAAAGATAATTGTACGGGTTTCTTCTTTTAAGAAATTTAAACGTGTTTGACGTCCTTTTTTGTGTGGTAAAAAACCTTCAAAAACAAACTTGTCACAAGGAAAACCAGAATTTACTAAAGCCGGTACAAAAGCAGTTGCTCCAGGTAAAGTTTCTACTTCTATTCCATGCTTAATGCATTCTCTAACCAATAAAAAACCAGGATCAGAGATAGCAGGAGTTCCTGCATCTGAAACTAAAGCAATCGTTTCTCCGTTCTTTAAAGAGTCGATAACTCGCTCTAAGCTTTTGTGCTCGTTATGCTGATGATGCGCAATTAAGCGTTTTTCAATGTCGTAATGTTTTAACAACTTTAGGGTTTGGCGGGTGTCTTCAGCCAAAATAACGTCCGCTTCTTTAAGTGTTTCTATTGCCCTAAACGTAACATCTTTTAAGTTGCCAATAGGTGTAGGAACAAGGAAAAGTTTTGACATAATTGAATAATCTAAAAATCAAAGTTATAAATAAACCGTTACATTGAATTGTTTAACTTTATAATTGTTAATGCAACCTTTTTAAACAGCGGTACATCTTAATATTGAATCAATGAAAATGAATGAAGAGCAATTAGTTAAAAAGTGTCTTGCAAAAGATGCTGTTGCTCAAAAGCTTTTGTTCGATCATTATTCAAGGCGCATGATGGGTGTTTGCTTGAGGTATGCTCGAGACAATGATGAAGCTCAGGATGTGCTGCAAATGGGGTTTATCAAAGTCTTTGAGAAATTAGACATGTTTAACTTCAAAGGTTCTTTAGAAGGTTGGATTAGAAGAATAGTTGTTAATACCGCATTAGATAACATTCGTAAAAACAAAAAGTTTATGAATGATGTTGAAATGGATAGGGTAGATTTTCAACTACAAAATTATAATGAAAACGCAGTTGATTACCTATCGGCAAAAGACTTATTGAAAATAATTCAAGGAATGCCAAAAGGTTTTAAAACTGTGTTTAACATGTTCGCTATTGAAGGCTATTCGCATAAAGAAATTGCTGAAGAGTTGAATATATCAGTTAATACGTCTAAATCTCAATACTCAAGAGCAAGAGCTCATTTGCAAAAAATATTAATAGAAGAAAACATAATAGAACGGTGAAAGAAGGATTTGAAAATATAGATGAAGTTTTTAAGCAAGCTTTTGATGGTTTTGAAGGTAACGTAGATCCAAGTGTTTGGACCAATGTTCAGAATTCAATATCATCTAATGTTGGTTCGCCTCAGGCTGATCCTGTATCTTCGGTTGCAGTGAACACCGTAGCAAAATCAATAGCATTAAAAATAGCAGCCGGAGTAATAGCTCTTGGTACAGTTGTAGGAGGAGTTTATTATGCGAATAGTTCTGATGTTGAAACAGAAGAGGTGTTGGTTCAAGAAGCAATCAATACACCAGTAATTGCTGAAGCTGTTGAATTAGAAGAATTTGTGGCAAACGTTGAATCAGCAACTGTTGAGGAGGCTAAGGAAATTGTTTCAGAAGAGACAGCAACGATAGGTGAAAGCGTTGAAAAAATAAAAGAAGAACCTGTAAGTGTTCCAAATAATGAGAATGTTGAAGAATCTTCAACTAAAGAAAGTTCTTCTACTGAAATAGCTACTACCCAAAAAGCAGAACGCACGAATGGAAAGACTTCAACTGAAAAGGAAAAAACTCCTGTAACACAAAAAGAGAAGGTTGTTGAACCAGTTGTAACTGAATTGGAAGCTGCAGCAATTGAAAAGGAAGTACCTAAAGTTGCTGAGGTTGAATTAGATCTAATTCCAAATGTAATTTCCCCAAATGGAGATGGACAAAACGATGTAATAAAAGTTACAGGTAAAGACCTAGAACGTATTGAAGTATTAATAATGGATAAAACAATGAAATTGGTTTACACTATTAATACCCTTGATGGAGAATGGAATGGAAGAGATCAGGCAGGAAATGACTTAGTTTCGGGATCTTATTTTATGACAGGATCAGTACTGGATGTTAACGGAAACAAAAAAACAATTAAGCAGATAATTAACTTATTTAAGTAAAATAATAAGATTTACGTTTATAAAAAAGCTCACCAATTTGGTGAGCTTTTTTATTTGTAAGTAAATTAAACCCAAGTATATGATTTGGACTTTTTAAATAAAACGAATTAAGTATCTTGCGAGCCTATTTAAAGGTGAAAATTATGGAAGCAAGTAAAGTGGTAAATTATATAAAAGCTGTATTAGAAAGTATGCCAACAGGTTGGTTAAACCTAACTACCCACCGGCTAGATATTTATGATGAAAGCTTGGCTAAAACTCAATTCTTAGTACAGTTTGAAGATTTGTTTAACGCCAATAATTCAGAAACATCAGCGCTAAATGAGTTGCCAACAGCTTATGATTATATCCGATTGGGACATCCGCTGTCTTGCGTCATGGAATGGGTGGCTGCTAAATTGAACAATCAAAAGCCTGAAAATGTTATCAATTTTTCATCAAGAACAATTCCTGTATTAGCAGTTTTAAGAAAGAATTTATTACAAAATAAAAACACCCAAATAGTTTATACTGACAATTTACCAGATTGCTTTGATGCGCCAACAATTAAAGCAATCTATGGCTATAATTTTGAATTGAAAAAAGTAAAGGAAATAGATGATGTTGCCGAATTTAATGGGAGCACAATTTTTATCTCACAACAAAATGACGTTTGTAGTTTTAGTGCAAACTCTAGTATTGACTTTTTTGTAAATTTTAATTCATTAGGAAGTATGTTGTTTGTAAATGGAGAACAGAACGAAAGTTATGTCTCAGAAATTCAGCATGTAAGGAGAAGAGAGACCATAGCCATGACTCCGGCAAATTGTTTACATGTATTAAATCAATTGGTAGGTAATACTTCTGAAATAACGGGCAATAAAGAAAATAACAAAGCGAGTGTTTTAAATTCTATTGCTACTATTACTGGTTCTAATTCTAAAGCGGTGGTTGGTTCTAGTGGGCTATCTATACAGTATGCCATTGCAATGGGTTTAATTCATAGCGCACAAGAAAACCATAAAGGCAAAGCCATTAAGTTTATTGTTCCACCAAATTGTTACGGAGGTACCAACGATCAGGCAAGACGAATTGCTGCTTGTTTAGAAAATGTAGAAGTGATGGATTTGCCAGTTGATGGCGATAATGATATGGTTCAAAGTGTCAATGCGGTTTTAGATCAAATTGCTAGCGAAGATGCTGTACCTTACATCATAGCAGAAATACCAACCAACCCTAGGGTTGAGGTGCCAGATATGATAAAACTAAAAGAAGCTTTAAGCAAAGAGCGAAGAACACCAACTGGAGAAACAGCTGTTGATCCAGTATTTGTATTAGACCAAACATTTTGTCCTAACACATCATTCTTAGGAGAAAACGATATACTCTCAGGAGTTAGAACGCTTTCATACGTTAGTGGATCTAAATTTCCAAGCGGTGGAAAATGTACTGCAGGTTATTGCGTACCCAATAAAAAAGCTGAAGCTTTGATGGACAACATAGCACTACACCTTAGCATTTGTGATAATGAAGCTACTGCTTTACAATATGAATTATTAGCACAGCAAATGCCTTCTATGAATCAAAGAATTCAGGATGCTTATACCAATACTAGAGCATTTGTCAACTTTATTGAAGAAACCTTGCCAGCGGCTAAAATCAACTTTGTTTCAGAAGAGTTAGCTGCACAAGGATTTACCCCTTCAGTGTTTTCATTGGACCTTCCTACAAAAGGAAATACCGATGAAGAAAGGGAAGTCTACAAAAGAGAATTAAACCTAAAATTGATAGACTTAATGATCACCCAAATTCCTAACGAAAGTAAATACTGTGTGAGCTATGGTCAGTTAAAAGGGTGTTATTGGACCATCCCTGCCACATCCACACAAGGAACTACCAAAGAAGGCGATAAGGATTATATTGCCCGTGTAGCGCTATCTGCTAACATGGACCTTGAAATGCACAAAAAAGTATTTGCAGATTTTGTTGAAAGTATTTAGATGCAAACAACTAAACTTACCTCTAAAAGTACATTGCCATTAACTTGCTCTCGAACAGGGACATGCTGTTTTGGTAAAGTTGTAAAGCTTAACCCGTGGGAATTATTTTGTCTCAGTAAAGAGAAAAATGTTACTCCCAGAGAATTTCGGGATCTTTATTGTGTTTTTGGTGGTATTCAATTACGCTTTAATGGAGCCTCAGATAAAAAAGGGCAACAAGCATGTAGTCAATATTTAGCTGGATTTGGATGTAGCGTCCATCTTGGTCGTCCACTAGCCTGTCGCCTATATCCATTAGGACGTCAAATACAAAACAATAAAGCACATTATATTTACGAAGGTGATAAATTTCCTTGTTTAGCTGATTGTTCTGAAGTGTTAGAATTGCCTAAGTTGAGTATAGGTGAATACCTAGAAGGACAAGAAGCAAATCAATTCGAAACAGCTCAAGATGAATATTTAATTGTAATGCAAAATATAGCCGATATTGCTTTTGAGTTATTGCTGGAATCAGGTTTGGCAGCAACTGGAGAAACAAAAACACTAGCGATGTGGAGGGAAATGAGTAAGGAGTTGCCTGAATTATTAGCAGACAGAATAGGTCAAGAGTGGATAGATTGTTTGATGATACCATCAATAACCGATGAGGTAGAAAATCCTATTGCTTTTGCACATCAACACAATGATATTTTACAATTGAAAGCGCAAGAAAAATTTGGAGGATTAAAAACAGTTCAAGAGTTTCATGAAGCTGCTACTCTAATAATGGGAGTAGCATTGCATTTGGCTCGAGGCTTGGGTGCAGATCAAGAAGCAATTGCAGAGCACTGGATCGCAACAGCAAAAAGTCATGGCGCTAAAGAATAGTATTTCAATGAATCTTTTAACTAATAATTTAGTCTTTCTAAATGCAAATATTAAAAACACATTATCATCCAGCAATAAAAAGTTTAAAAGATAAAACTGTTTTTACAAGACTAGCTACACGAAGTATAGCGATTAAAGACAATAACATTTTGCTGCTTTATACCGCAAGATATGAAGACTACAGTCTGCCTGGTGGAGGTTTAGATTTGAAAGAAGATAAAATGGAAGGGATGAAAAGAGAGCTTAGTGAAGAAACGGGCGCCCAAAACATTAAAAACATAAAACCCTTAGGTGCTTACGAAGAGTATCGGCCTTGGTATAAACCAGATTATGACATTCAGCATATGATTTCTTATTGTTATACATGCGAGATTGATAAGGAACTAGGTAGCTCAAGTATGGAGGCTTATGAAATAAACAATGGAATGAAGGCGGTATGGATTAACATTAATGAAGCCATACAACACAATGAAAATACTATGGCAACTAGTGCAAAAAAAGGAATGTCTATTGAGCGAGAAACTTTTTTATTAAAATTAATTGCTGAGCGTTTAAGGTAAAGTTAAAAGCAAAAAAAAACCATTCATTACTGAATGGTTTCTAGTAGCGGGGGCCCGACTCGAACGGACGACCTTCGGGTTATGAGCCCGATGAGCTACCAACTGCTCTACCCCGCGATATATTTTTGAATGAACGTTTTCGTTTTAATCGGCTGCAAATATAGTGTTTTTTATTGCTTAACATCAAAAATTGCATATAATTTCTTTTAATCTTGAAATGTTAGTCTGATCAGACTTTTACTTAATTGTAGACCAGTATTATATTGTGTTTCTTTGCACTCTAAATTATTTCACATTTTATGCATAAAGCTGGTTTTGTAAATATAATAGGTAGTCCAAATGTTGGTAAATCTACCTTAATGAATGAGTTAGTTGGCGAACGGTTGTCTATAATAACCTCTAAAGCACAAACGACCCGACACCGTATTTTGGGTATAGTAAACGATGAAGAACATCAAATTGTGTTTTCTGATACGCCTGGTATTGTTGATCCTGCCTATAAAATGCACGAAGGAATGATGAGCTTTGTGAAATCTGCCATTTCCGATGCCGATGTAATTTTACTTATGGTTGAGGTGAGAGAAAAAGAATTTAAAGACAAGGATATTTTAGCGCGTTTACAAAAAACAAGTACGCCAATTATATTTTTGATCAATAAAATAGATGAAATACCCCAAGAAGAATTAGAACAAAAGGTTGATTTTTGGAAAGAACAATTGCCCAATGCAAAGGTTTTTCCAATAGCTGCTTTACATAATTTTAATGTAGATCAGGTAGTGTTAGAAATTAAAGCACTCCTACCAGAATCTCCACCATTTTTTGACAAAGATGCGTTAACAGATCGGCCTGAAAAGTTTTTCATGTCGGAGATTATTAGAGAAAAAATACTCTTAAACTATAAAAAGGAAATTCCTTACTCGTGCGAAGTAGAAATTGAAGAATTTAAGGATGAAGAAAAAATAGTTCGCATTCGTGCAGTAATTATGGTAATTAGAGATTCTCAAAAAGGAATTATAATAGGTCACCAAGGAAAAGGTCTTAAAAGAGTGGGAACTCAAGCCCGAAAAGACATGGAAAAGTTCCTAGATAAGAAGGTGTTTTTAGAGATTTTTGTAAAGGTAAATAAAGACTGGAGAAATAATGAAGCCCAATTAAAGCGATTTGGTTACTTAAATCGATAATTTTACAGCCAAATGGGAAATATAGTAGCAATAGTAGGAAGACCAAATGTAGGGAAATCAACCTTATTTAATCGATTAACAGAAACGCGTAGAGCCATTGTTGATGAGGCAAGTGGGGTAACTCGAGATCGTCATTATGGAAAAGCAGATTGGAACGGTAGAGAATTTACCGTTATCGATACTGGTGGATATGTGCAGGGTTCTGACGATATATTTGAAGAAG
The DNA here is from genome assembly GCA_905479995.1 of uncultured Flavobacteriales bacterium. Classification (GTDB taxonomy): domain Bacteria; phylum Bacteroidota; class Bacteroidia; order Flavobacteriales_E; family Vicingaceae. The sequence continues at coordinate 21,998 of CAJQON010000017.1, forward strand.
AAATTAGAAAACAAGTAGTATTGGCCATAGAAGAATGTGATATTATTCTTTTTATGGTAGATGTTACATCGGGTATAACAGACTTAGATGAGGTAGTTGCTGCCTTATTAAGAAGGGCAAAAAAGAAAGTAATTGTTGTTGCCAATAAGGTTGACAATAGTGAGCGAATGATTGATTCGGCTGTGTTTTATAGTTTTGGTATTAAAGGAGAGGTATTTAATCTTTCTTCCATTAACGGAAGTGGAACAGGAGAACTCTTGGATGAAGTTGTTGAAAATTTTAGCGATGAACCTTTAATTGAAGAAGATGATGGAACACCTCGTTTAGCCATAGTAGGAAGACCGAATGTTGGGAAATCATCCTTACTAAATGCACTTATTGGTGTTGATAGAAACATTGTTACAGATTTGGCAGGAACAACTAGAGATTCCATTACAACGCGTTACAATGCTTTTGGTTTTGATTTAAAGCTAATTGATACTGCAGGGATTAGAAAAAAAGGGAAAGTGAGTGAGGACATTGAGTTTTACTCGGTAATGCGAGCAGTAAGAACGATAGAAAACTCTGATGTTTGTTTGCTAATGATAGAAGCAACTGAAGGAGTAATGGCGCAAGATTTAAATATTTATAGCTTGGCCATTAAAAATAAAAAAGGTGTTGTTATTTTAGTAAATAAGTGGGATTTGGTAGATAAAGAAACCAATACTGCTAAAGCATTTGAAGCAGAAATTAAACAACGTATTGCTCCCTTTACCGATGTGCCTATTATTTTTACATCAGTTTTAAATAAGCAACGAATTCACCAAGCATTAGAAGAAGTGGTGAAAGTAAATGAAAACAGAAGAAGAAAAATTTCTACCTCAAAACTAAATGAAATAATGTTGGAGGTTATTAGTCATAATCCACCACCATCACTAAAAGGAAAATGGATTAAGATTAAGTTTATAACTCAACTACCTACCTACGCTCCGTCATTTGCATTCTTTTGCAACTTACCACAATACGTTAAAGAACCTTACAAACGATTTTTAGAAAATAAATTAAGAGAACATTTTGATTTTACTGGAGTTCCGATACAAATCTTTATGAGAAAAAAATAAGCCTTATGCAATTAAGAAAAATATATATTGTAGCGACTTTAATTTTAATGACCAATCTTATATTCGGTCAAAAGAAAAAAGTGGCACAGCCAGAATTAGAATCTGGTAGCATTGAAAGTCAATTTGATTACATCATTAATAAATCAACTTCATTTAAAGACTTTCAGCTCATTAGAAAAGCATCTATAAATAAAGTAAAGCAAAATACAATAGACTCTTTAAGAGCTGCTCAAACTGATGTTACAGCATTAAAAACTGCTGCTCAAAAACAACAAGAAACGGTTATAGCTTTACAGGCTGAAATAAACGTGTTAAAAGAAGAAAATGCTACGATTTCTGAAAACGTTGAAAGCATTGCTGTACTTGGTAAAAATGTAAACAAAAGCGCATATCAAACCATTACCTGGTTGGTGTTAGGTGTTTTATTAGTGTTTTTGGTTGTTTTAGTGTTGCGCTTTAAATCGAGTAATAGCAATACAAAACAAACAAAACATGATTTAGATAAAATTGGTAATGAATTAGAAGAGGTTAGAAAAAAAGCATTAAAAAAAGAACAAGAGTTAATGCGTAAGCTACAAGATGAGTTGAATAAAAACTCTCATTAGTTTTTTCGAAATATTACAATAAAAAAAGCTCCCTTGCATTGTGCAACGGAGCTTTTTCGTTTAACTAAAAGGGTTGTTATTGAACTATTAATTTTTGTGTTTTAATTACACCGTCAGCATTAAATTCTACAAAGTATATTCCAGAAGATAAGCTTCTGTTGTCATCAATGCTTAATGTGTATTTGCCTTGCTCAAACGCTTGGTTTAAAATAACGTTTGTTGCAACCTGACCAACAGCATTTCTAACTACAACGTTAAGGTTCTTTACGTTTTGAAGTAGGTGGAAAGCTATTTTTGCACTAGAGTTAGTTGGGTTTGGGTAAACATTAAAACTACCAATGTTAGCAAATTCATCTATGCCAACAGTTCCGTTTATGTTAATGTCATCAATGTAAATGTCGTTACCATCACCACTTGTAAAAGCAAACTTAATTCTTGCATTAGGAGCTGCTCCTAAAAAGGTTAAGTCCAATGTTCTTTGAACCCATTCAGATGAAGTTGGAACGAAAGGAACAGTATGGTCGGGAGCGGTAGCTAACGTTGCGGCAGTAATTGGCATTTTTAACGACCAAGTAGCCCCACAAGTTGTAGAAACATAAATTAATAACCTGTCGTTGTCTGTAGCACTTCGTTTTGCATAAGCCTGTTTAAAGGTAATTGACTTTGATGCAAAAGATGAAAGGTCATAAGAAGGAGAAATTAACTCGTGAATTTCACCAGCATCATTAAAGTAGTTTCTAATTCTTACCGATCTACTTCCAGTAGTTGAAGCAATGTTATTGTTTGCCCATGTTTGAACTCCGTTATTCACATTTTCTACTCTCCAATCTAAGGCATATTGAGAGGTGTTTTCAAAACCATCAACTATAGGTCCAACATAATCGGCAGTTAAAGAACTTACAGTAATAATATTAGTCTTGGTAGCATTTCCTGCACCTGCAGTAGTTGAAGGTTGGCTTGTAACGGTAAATGTTCCAGGGTTATTGTATGTAATTGTAGGGCTGCTAGCAGCTGAAGATGCTGGAGAACCTCCAGTAAATGTCCAGTTCCATGCCGTTGGAGTAGCGTTGTATGATTGATCTGTAAACGTTACGCTATCACCTTCGCAAATAAAGTCTTTGTTGTAAGAAAAGTCTGCAATTGGAGAACAGATAACGGGCCCGTATGGATCTTCAGTTCCTGTAAAATTAAGATTTCCAGTTGGGCCAGTTGTAGTTAATTGGTATAGCCCTTGAGAAATGCTTGTTGAACTAAGGTAGGCATGCATTCTTATTTTTTGGTCATCAGAAAACATGTTTTGACAAGCATCATAACTCATGTAGTTTTCTATTTGATCCACCACGTTAGTCCCAAATGGGTCTGGACCATTAGCATCGTTTGTACATGTGTTTTGGTTGAGGTCACATCCTTGTGTAGAAGTTGATGCAGGTGGAGTATCGCAACATCTGTCTCCAGAATTAGAGCAATTGTTTCCACAACTACTTTGAAAAGTATGGTATAATCCAAAGCAATGACCAACTTCGTGGGTTAGAGTTCGTTGATTTCTACCAATATAGCTGGATCTCATTACCACACCATAAGTACTGTTAATACCACTGGTTGGAAATTGAGCATACCCCAAAGTAATAGAAGGTGGATTGTCGCTAGCCATGGTAATGCATGTCCAAATATTAAAGTATTTTTTGCTGTCCCAATAACTTAGTGCCTTTATGTCATCATCAGCATCTAATGCCAATGGAGATTCTAGTCGTACAATTCCTTCAGTACAATTTCCATTGGGATCTTTGTGAGCTAAACGGAATTGAACTTGTACGTCAACAGCGTAAGGAGCAAATAAGGCTCTTGTGCTTGAAGCGTCTGAATTTAGCCGTTGAAAATCTTCATTTAAACGCAACATTTGATCGTCAATGTCCGCTTTGTTTACATTTCCTGCGCCATTATAGGTAACAACGTGCCAAACAACAGGAATGGTATATATAATAGCTTTTTTATTGCCCATACTCGCAATAATATCTTTACGATGGTCTTCAATATATTGATCCATTATGGCATTCTGCTGAATTAATGCAGGGTTTTTTGCGTATTGATCTTGTGTATGTTGGTCTGTTCCGCACCAATTTGTAGTAGTAGCGTTTTGAGCATTTAAGCTAAAAGCTGCAAAAATTATAGCGCAGCTTAAAAGTGATTGTTTTATTAGTTTCATTAAGATTTGTTAGTTTAGTGTAGCGTATCAAAAATACTAAAATAAAGTGAAGGTAAATTCTTGTTCAAGTAACGGTCGAAATTGTGTAAATAACTAGCAAAAACAAAGCGGCTTCGGAAAATTTTCCGAAGCCGCTTTTAGTGTTTTTTAGAATATAATTCTACTGAACAATTAATTTATGTGTTTTAATATGGTTGTCAGCGTTAAATTCAATAAAATAAATTCCAGGTGAAAGCGATTGATTTTCATCTATAGCTAAGGTATATTTTCCAGGTGTAAATGCTTTTCCGCCAATTACATTAGTTACTACTTGTCCTAGCGAGTTTTTTAAATGAATGCTTAAGTTAGAAACCTGATCTAATACGCTAAAGGTTATTTTTGCACTTGAGTTTGTAGGGTTTGGGAAAACATTAAAACTTCCAATGTTTGCATGTTCTTCAACACCAACACCAATACCAATGTTTAAATTGTCTAAGTAAATATCGTTACCACCATCTGATTCAAATTCAAATTTTAATCGAAGGTTGGTAGATAAACCAAGCGAAGTGAAGTCTAAAGAATGTTCAACCCATTCTGATGAAGTTGGAACAAATAAGCTCGGATGAACCGGTGCAGTAACCAAATTTAATGCAGCAAATAATGACTTTTTTAATACCCATGATGCTCCGCATGTTGTAGAATAGTATATTAATAGTTTATCGCTGTTAGATGAATTTCGTTGAGCGAAAGCTACCTTAATTCTAATTACTTTGTTGGATGAAGTTGATAGGTTGTATGATGGACTTATAAGGAAGTCTACATCAGTAGAGCTAGCTCCAGCAGTAAAATTTCGTAATCGAACTGATCGAGATCCAGAAGCCATTGCAGCAGTTGAACTTTCCCAGTCATAATTGTCAGTTCCACTACCAATAATCCAATCATTAGAAAATTGTGAAGAATTATCAAATCCATCAAGAATTGGGGCACTGTAATCTGCAGTTAAAGAACTTACGGTTATAATAGCACTCTTATATAAAAAATCAGCACCAACAGAATTTGATGGGCGATGAGTTACGCCATAAATTCCTGCTGTATTGTAAGTAATAATTGGTGTCCCAGATGCAGAACTAGCAGGAGAACCTCCAGTAAATGTCCAGTTATAACCAGTTGGAGCTCCATTGTAAGAATCATCTGCAAAGAATACTGTAGCACCTTCACAAATAAACTCTTTGTCATAAGTAAAGTCAGCAATTGGAGCGCAGTTTGGTATTGTGTAAGGATTGTTTACACCTGTAGCATTAAGGTTTGTAGTAGTGCTTAGTTGGGCTAATCCTATTAAGTTGTTTGTGTTGTTTAGCGTGCTTTCCATAGCGATCTTTTGCTCTAAGGTAAACATGTTTTGACAGTTATCGTAGCTCATGTAGTTTTCAATTTGGTCTACTACATTTGTTCCATAAGGGTCTGGTCCAGTTGCATCATTAACGCAAGTGTTTTGAGTTGTATTGCAGGTGTAAGTGTCTGTAGAAGCAGGAGGAGTATCACAGATTCTGTCACCAGAATTAGAACAATGATTTCCACAGCTACTTTGAAATGTATGTAAAAGACCAAAACAATGGCCAACTTCGTGGGTTAATGTTCTGTCGGTTGCATTAAAATAAGTGTCATCAACCACTACACCAAAAGTAGCATCAATTCCTGAATAAGGAAATTGAGCATATCCAAGTGTTAGACCTGATGATGAACCATCAATATGATCTACAACCCAAATGTTAAAATACTTTTTACTGTCCCAAAAACTTAAAGCTTTACCAGGGTCATGGAAATTTGCACTCGAAGCATCTTCCATTCTTACAATTCCTTCAGTACAATCTCCGTTTGGATCTAAGTGTGCTAATCGAAACTCTATGTCCATACTCATGGCAACAGATTTGAATAATGCTCGAGTATTAACGGTGTCTGCGTTTAAGCGTTGAAAATCTATATTTAACCGATTAATAGCAGCTTCAATTGTTGCTTTTGTTACATAGCCTACTCCTCCATCATGAGTAATGTTGTGTACTACAACAGGTATAATATAAGGAGATGCTTTTTTTGAACTGGATAGGTTTGTTTTGTTGTCAATGTTACTTCTTATTTGCTGCATCATTGCTTCTCTTTCTTGAAGCAATCCAGGGTTTTGTTTTACTTGTTCTTGAAAATTTTCTTCAGTATGACACCAGTTTCCGATTCTCGTTGTTTGTGCTTGAGTATTTAGGAATATTAACGTTAAAGCAATTACCGTGAGGGTAGTCTTAAATAATTTCATCGTTCTCGAAAGGTTTTTAGTTTGTCCTATTAAGCATTTAAGGCAATAAATAGGGTTTTAATGCGAACCAAATTTAATAAAAATTAATGACTTATAAATATGGCTTTAGCATAGGTATCTATTGAGAATAAGCGGTAGGCAGATGTGTTATTCGGAAACATCTCTAACAGAGCATATTACATTTTGTTGAAGACCTTTTTCGAAAATAAACCTTGCTACAATGGTTGCTGTATCTTCAGGTTGAGCTAAGTCACCATTTTCTTTGTATTCAATAAAACGTTCAATGTTTGAGAATCCTTCTTTACTAGATGTTCTAATGGTTTCTTGCATGCCAGTATCAATAATTCCTGGAGCAAGGCTTAAAATATTTAGATTTGAACCATTAATTAAAGCCTCTTCTTTAAGCACTTGGCTAAACATGTCTAAACCGGCTTTTGTTGCACAATATACATTCCATCCGTCAATTGCACTTCTTCCTGCACCAGAACTAATGTTTAAAATTAGTTTGTCTGAATTACTGCTTGTGTAGCTAGCAATAAAATTGTTGGTTAAAATAGATGGAGCTATGAGGTTAATAGAGTAGGATTTAATAATCTCATCATTGTTTACTTTTCCCACATAGTTTACATCGCCTACAATTCCGGCATTGTTAATTAGTACTATAGAATCGGTATTGGACAATACAGGAAATTGAAAAGTCTTCACTTTGTTTAAATCACCTAAATCTAATGTAGTGTGTTGGTAATTTTGGTGGCTAAAGTCATTGTTTCGTGAAAAGCCATAAACAAAGTTATTATTGTCTTTAAGTAGCAATTTGGTGAGAGATAGTCCAAGTCCTTGGCTCGATCCTGTTATAAAAAAGTAATTCATATTAGTTTAATGCTTGTTTTAAATCATCAATTAAGTCAGTAACATCTTCTACGCCAACACTTAGTCTTATCAGCGACTCTACTACTCCGCTTTTTTCTCTTTCTTCTTTTGGAATAGAGGCATGAGTCATGGTTGCAGGATGGCCAATTAAAGACTCTACACCTCCCAATGATTCTGCTAAAGCAAATATTTTTACTTTTTTAACAATTCGTAAGGCATCTTCAAGGTTGTTTCCTTTAAGGTTAAAAGAAATCATTCCGCCAAATCCTCTCATCTGTTTTTTTGCAACTTCATGGTTGGGATGGCTTTCAAACCCTGGCCAATAAACCTTGTCTACCATGGGCTGTTCTGCTAAAAAGTGTGCAATAGCTTCACCGTTTTCACAGTGTCTTTGAACCCTAAGGTGTAGTGTTTTTATGCCTCTTAGCACTAAAAATGAATCTTGAGGGCCACAAACTGCTCCACTGCTGTTTTGAATTCTATATATTTCTTTAGCTATTTTATCGTCATTACAAATTAAAGCACCCATTACAATGTCAGAATGCCCACCCAAATATTTTGTTGCAGAATGCATTACAATATCAGCACCTAAATCTAAAGGGTTTTGCAAATAAGGAGTAGCAAAAGTATTGTCAACAGCCAACATAATGTTGTTGGTTTTTGTAATTTTTGAGATGGCTTCAATGTCCACAATATTCATCATTGGATTGGTTGGAGTTTCTACCCAAATTAATTTTGTATTTGAATTTACATTGGCTTTAATTGCAATAGTATCGTACATGGATACAAAATTAAACTTGATGCCATACTTTTCGAAAATTGTTTTGAAAATTCGGTAAGACCCACCGTATAAATCATTTGTAGAAATTACTTCATCGCCAGGATTAAGCATTTTTATAATGCAATCTATTGCGGCTAAACCAGAACCAAAACAAGCACCATGCTTCCCATTTTCAATTGCGGCTAAATTTTTTTCTAACGCGTGTCTTGTAGGGTTTTGAGAACGAGAATATTCATATCCTTTATGATTTCCTATGCCATCCTGAACGTAGGTTGATGTTTGGTAAATAGGAGTCATAATTGCTCCTGTTGCTGTATCAGGCTCTAAACCACCATGGATTGCCTTTGTTCCAAACTTCATATTTTTAGTATCTGCGATATCTCTCTATTTTAGGATAACAAATATAGTTTATTCTATATGTTTTGTTGGAGATTGGAAAGGTTATTTTGGTTTAAAATATTGTGGTAGTGTTCGTAGCGAGACATAATTTCGTTTACATATTTATAGGTAATGTGTCCCTTGCAATACCCATGTCTTACAACATCGTCTTTATAATATTTAAGTTCAGATTTGTGCAGTAGGTAGTATCCAACATCTTCCCATATGGCAGGATTATCACTGTATTTTTTTGCCAAACGTTGAGCATCTAAAACATGACCTGGCCCTACATTGTATGACGCTAACACAAATTTTATTCTTTCGGTTGTGTCTGGTACAGTACTTATCCACATTTTATCTAGGTATTTAATGTATTTAATTCCTGCAATAATGTTTGCTTCGGCTGAAGAAGAAGTATCTACACCAAACTTTTTTCCTGTAGCTGGCATAAATTGCATTAATCCAAACGAACCGCCCCAACCTATGGCTTTATTATTAAAATGAGATTCTTGATAGATTAAAGAAGCCAATAGTTCCCAGTCCCAATTAATTTTTGGGGCATGTTTTTTTAGAAGGTTGTCATAGCCAGAAATAGATCCACTAGTTAAAGTGTAATACTGATTGGAAACCCTTTTGTTATGCCCGTTTTTATTGCTAAAATATTTGTAGTAGAGTTGTTTGAATTTTTTGGATTTTTGAAATTTGATTAGCCATTCGTTTATGGAAGTGGTCAAACTATCGCTATTTGATCTGGTTGCCCAAGCAATTTTTTGATCTAGACTAATGGTCATGCTAACATCAATATTGGGATGGTCCCACTGCGTAACTAGTGCAATGTTTTTGTCAGCAATGGTGTAATCAATTTTCTTCTTGGCTACTTGTTCAATTAAAGCTTCCATAGTAGTCTCTCCTGGAACAGTTTTTATTTTTATTGCTGCACCAATTTCATTCGATAAGTTTTTTAACCGTGGAAAAAAAGAAGAGCCTTCCCTAACAATTACCTCTTTGTTGGCTAAATCTAAAGGTGATTGAAGTGTTGCGCTTTTTAGATCAGCTTTACTCAGCTTTCTCCAATTGTCGGGCTTACGTTGTATTAATACTTGCTTGGTAATAATGATAGGTTCTGTAAAATTAATGTGTTGTAACCTTTCTTTGGTAATGGTTAGGTTTGCAGCAACTATATCTCCCTTGCCAGATTTTAAATTTACAAACACACTGTCCATGTTTTTTATCGGAATTATTTCTAATTCTAGATTAATGTGTTTGGCATATTTTTGGAGTAATTCATATTCAAAGCCCATAGGGTTTCCTTTGTATAAGAAATAACTTGTTGCACTATAATTAATCAATGCGATTAGTTTCTTTTCTTTTTTAATGTGGGTTAAATCCTTATAAAGTAAAGGTGTTTTTGAGTCGTCAGCTCCATCAGAAGAACTACAGCAATTGAAAATCAATGCTATTAAAATGGGTAAAACGTATCGAAAACAATTGTTCATTTAAAAAGGTGTGATAAATATCTTTTGGAAGAAAAAAGGTATTGCTAATTTAGTCGTTTTATAATTTACGTGAAAAATAATAAATTGTTTGGTTATTGAATAATCTTAGAAAAATATTAATAGTGTTAAGCTTTATAGTAGTCTCTAAAGTATCCTATGCTGGAGCATTAGAGTCAGGTTTTGAAGCGCTTCAAATTCACGATTATTTTAAAGCAAAAAAAATATTTTATAAAGCATTAAAAAAGTATCCTGCTTCGGCATCTTTTGGTTTAAGTCAAATTTATTCTCTTAATAATAATCCATTTTACAATTTAGATTCAGCTTTATTTTATGCTAAACTATCGGTAAACACTTATTACATCAAAACCAGCGATAAGCAAAAAATCAAGATTAAATTATTGGGAATAGATACTGTTTCGGTGTGTTTAAATAGAGATAAGATAGATGACTTGTGTTTTAATGCTGCTCGGCAAAAGAATACAATAGAGGGCTACAATCATTTTATAAAAATGAATGAAACAGCACTTCAATACCAAAAGGCTTTGGTTAGTAGAAATAAACTCGCTTTTGTTCAAGCTAAGAAAGAAAACACTTCTTTAGCTTATCAAAATTTTATTGAAACATATCCTTTTGCCAAAGAAATTAATGAGGCAAAAGCGCGTTACGACAAACAGCTTTTTAAAGAATATACTGTAAATAATACTTTAGAGGGGAACTTACTTTTTATAACAGAACATCCTAAAAGTTATTTTGTAAAGGAAGCACAAGAAAATATATATAACCTGGCAACAATAGATAAATCATTGTCGGCATATTATAATTTTATTAAAACATATTCATCCAATATATTTGTTCCTAAGGCATGGAGAAATGTATATAATTTGTCAACTCAAATTCATACTTCCGAAAACATCAAACACTTTTTAAAACAATATCCTGAATATCCTTTTAAAGAAGAATTAGAACGGGATTACCTGTTAGCAAATGCGAAGTATTTTACAATTAAAACGAACAATAAATGGGGGTTTGTAAACGACAAATTAGAGCTTGTCATTTCTCCCATGTATGATTGGGTTGATAATTTTTATGAAGGAGTTGCTGCAGTAGAGCTCAATAATAAAGTAGGATTTATTAATAAAGAACAAGCAACAGTAATTGCATTTGAATATGATGAAGCAGAATCGTTTGTAGATGGTTTAGCCATAGTTAGTAAAAATGAAAAATATGGACTAATTAACAGGTCTGGAGAATTAATAGTGCCCATTATTTACGATGAGATTGGGTCAACAAAAAATAAGTACATATCTATAGAGTTAAATGGTAAGTATGGCTTTATAGACCGTCAAGGAAAATTGAAGTTAGGGATGGAATACGAATCGGTAGGTGATTTTAATAGCGGAGTAGCCTACGTAAAACAAAATGGATTGTATGGAATTATTGATACGAATTTATATTACGTTATTAAACCAAAATTTGAATGGATTGACAACCTTGAAAACAGCTTTGTTCGGGTTAAAGAAAACGGGTTGTATGGTGTAATTGATGTTAAAGGGGAGTACATAATTGATCCAATTTATAACCAATTGACAGAGGTAGAAAATGGATACATATTGGTAGTTAAAGGAGATAAATATGGCTATTTAGAGCCAAATGGAAATGCAATTGCACCAGTTAATTTTGATTTTGTTGAAGGGGTATTGAATTGGGGGTTATTTAATAGCTTAGGATTTGCACGAGTTGTATCAGAAGGGAATTATGGGTTGATTGATACTGCAGCAAATCGATTTGTACCTGCATTGTTTGAGGATGTTGGAGCAATGTCGGAAGATATGATTGCTATAAAAAGACATGGTAAATGGGGATATTGCGATTACGATACTAAACTTAAAATCCCCTACAATTATGATTATGCTTCGGGGTTTATTAAGGAGTTTGCTTTTGTTCAATTGGATGGGCTATTTGGTGTAATTGATAAAAAAGGAACTTATACCATAACTCCTCAATATGAAATAATGGAATGGTTTTATAATGAGCTTTTGTTGGTAAAGAGAGATGGTTTTTATGGTTTAATTGATCAAGAGAATACAGTTGTATTGCCAATTGAATTCGAAAAAATTGAATTGATGGAAACCGAAAATCTTCTTCGATTATTTAAAAATAATGGATTTATATATAAGCCTATCTCAACTGTTTTAAATAATGGATAGGTTAAAAGAATATCTAGTTTCAGGATTGGGAAAAAAGCTTCCAGGAAAGGATGCTCATCAAGAAGCAGCACCTTATAGGAAAGTAAATTATGAGACTAAAGATTTGGGTGCCGCTCGCAAAAGTGCAGTGTTAATTTTGCTTTACTTCAAAAAAGATGAACCATACATCAATTTAATTCAACGACCTGTTTATGAGGGAACACATAGTGGTCAAATTGCATTTCCAGGAGGAAAAGAAGAAGATACTGATTCAGATATGGAGTTCACAGCATTGCGAGAAGCCAATGAAGAAGTAGGCGTAATAATTGAAGATGTTCAGGTTTTAGGACAGCTAACTGAAGTGTATATACCTGTTAGTAATTTTTTAGTCGCTCCATTTGTTGGGATAATCAATTATACCCCTAAATTTATTCCAGATGCTAGAGAAGTGGAAGAGGTGTTGGAATTGAAATTGGCTGACTTAATTAATTTTGAAACCTTAATACCACACAAAATTAAGCTTGGAAATGGATTGAATATGGAAGTGCCTACATTTCAGTTTAATGAGAAAGTTATTTGGGGAGCAACTGCATTAATGCTAAATGAATTGCGCTGGCTCATGGCCAACTATTGAAATTATTCAAAATCTGGGTACAACAAGTATTTCTTACGTGTTTCTTTAAATTTTTTGATGCCTGGCTTCCAACTGTTGTATATTTCTTTCTCGCTTATACCACTTTTTAATTGAGTTTGTAACTTGTCGGTTCCAGCCAATCGATTAAACGAACCGTTAAAAAAGTCTTCTTTGTTTGGGTAGTTTTTATAAATGTCTATTAGCCAAAACAGATTAATGTGACTGTTTTTTTTCATGTAGTCATTGCCAAACTCACTCAAGTTATAACCCATACACTTTTTATTAACCAATTTAGGAGATTTAGCTCCTTCCATACTTGTTGGCGTAAAACTAAATCGATCAGATTTAATGGTTGGGTGTCCTAATACTTGGAAAGGACTTGCCGTTCCTCTTCCAACACTTATTGGTGTTCCTTCAAAAAGGCACAGTGATGGGTAAAGGTAAATAGATGACATGTTGGGAAGATTGGGAGAAGGTTTAATTGGTAATTTATAGTAAGTAGAATGGGTATAGTTAAGCACTTTAATAACCGTTAAATTGCATTTTATACCATTGGCTAACCAGCCTTCGCTATTAATCATTTCACTATATTCACCTACGGTCATGCCATGTACAATAGGCACTTTGTGCATACCAACAAACGATTTAAATTCGTCTTCCAATACAGGTCCATCAACATAATGTCCATTTGGGTTCGGTCTATCCAAAACCAATAAAGGAATGTTTTTTTCTGCACAAGCCTCCATTACATAGTGTAATGTCGAAATATAAGTATAGAATCTAGCTCCTACATCTTGTATGTCAAAAACCATTACATCAATGTCATTGAGTTGCTCTGGAGTAGGTTTTTTGTTTTTACCATACAAAGACACAATTGTAAGTCCTGTTTTTTTATCGATATCCGAACTAACCTTCTCTCCCGCATCTGCTTTACCTCTAAAACCGTGTTCTGGACTAAATACTTTTTCTACATTTATGCCAAGAGCAACAAGTGAATCAACCAAATGAGTTTGGTTAAGCATAGAGCTATGGTTAGCAACAATCCCAACCCTTTTTTCTGATAAGCTAGGTAAGTAAAGTTTGGTTCTTTCGGCAGCTACAACCAATGGTGGTTGTATTAGTGTTGGTTCAACCACAACTTTAGTTGCGTTTTTAGTTGGTTGATCCTGTGCAGAACACTGCAAACAAAGCAAGCCAATCAATAATACATTAAAAAAAACCTTTACAGACATACTCTAATTCAAATTATTACTTTTGTTAAACAACCATCAAATGTAAGCTCAAAAAGGTGAACCTCGAATATTTCATAGCAAAAAACATTATTAAGGGAGATAATCGGTCCAAAAAGTTTACCAAACCTATCATCAACATCTCTATTATTGCTATTGCGTTAGGTATTGTGGTAATGATTATTGCAATGTCTATAGTTGCAGGGTTTCAGCGTGAAATAAGGAATAAGGTAATCGGTTTTGGGAGCCATATACAAATAACAAGCTACGATTCACAAAACTCCTATGAAGCTAATCCAATAGATAAAAATCAAGACTTTTACCCAGATATAGATAGTATAGAAGGGATAAAACACATCCAAGTTTTTGCCAATAAACCAGGTATTATAAAAACCAAAGAAGAAATTTATGGTGTTGTGGTTAAGGGAGTTGGTAGTGATTTTGATTGGACTTTTTTCAATGAAAACTTGGTTGAGGGTAATGCTTTTATAGTTAGTGATTCGGCTAAACAAAACGATATTTTAATATCTAATGCCATTGCTAAAAAACTAAAGTTACAGGTTGACGATAAGGTATTTGTTTATTTTATTCAACAAAATGGGCAGATGCGGCCTAAAAACTTTGTGGTAAAAGGTATTTACCAAACCGATATGGAAGGGTTTGACAACCTATATGTAATTGCAGATATTGCTCATATTCAAAAAAGAAACAACTGGACAGCAAGTCAGGTAGGTGGTTTTGAAGTGCTAATTGATAATTATGATCAAATAGATGAAATGGGAGAGGTGGTTTATGAGAACATTGGATATGAATTACACTCATCTACCATTAAAGAGCAAAACCCAGATATTTTTAGTTGGTTGAGTTGGCAAGATTACAATGTTAATGTGATTATCATTTTAATGATAATAGTAGCCATAATCAATATCGTGTCGGCCTTGTTAATTCTTATTTTAGAAAGAACAAATATGATAGGGATTCTTAAAGCTTTAGGAATGCCCAACTGGAATGTGCGTATAATATTTTTGTATAACGCAGGTTACCTTATTTTAAAAGGGTTGTTTTGGGGTAATTTGTTAGGAATTTTAGCCTGTATTGTTCAGCAGCAATTTGGATTTTTAAAATTACCACAAGAATCCTATTACGTTTCTCAAGTTCCAATAGAACTAAATTTTTATCTCATAGGACTTCTTAATTTAGGCACATTATTCATCTGTATGCTTATGCTAATTATACCATCTTTGGTAATTACAAAAATTTCTCCTGTAAAAGCCATTCAATTCGATTAAACTTAGTCGTAATTGTTACATTTGCACAAATAATATATGCAGATGAAATACTACAACAACATACTTGAAACAATTGGTGATACACCTTTAGTGAAACTAAATAGCATTTGTAAAGATGTTAAAGCAACTGTTTTGGCTAAGGTTGAAACGACTAATCCAGGAAACTCTGTAAAGGATAGAATGGCGGTTCAAATGATTGAAGACGCTGAGGCTGACGGACGTTTAAAGCCTGGAGGAACCATTATTGAAGGGACATCTGGAAATACAGGGATGGGATTAGCTTTAGTTGCTATTATTAAAGGATACAAATTAATTTGTGTGTTAAGTGATAAGCAGTCTAAAGAGAAAATGGATATTTTAAGAGCTGTTGGTGCTGAGGTTTATGTTTGTCCTACAAATGTTGCTCCAGAAGATCCAAGATCTTACTACTCTGTTTCTAAAAGCTTGGCGAAAGACACACCAAATTCGTGGTATGTAAACCAATACGATAACCCTTCAAATGCCAAAGCACATTACTTAAGTACTGGGCCAGAAATTTGGGAACAAACTCAAGGCAAAATAACGCATTTTGTTGTTGGAGTTGGAACTGGAGGAACGATATCTGGAGTTGGAAAATATTTAAAGGAACAAAATCCAAACATTAAATTGTGGGGAATAGATACATATGGTTCAGTGTTTAAAAAATACCATGAAACGGGAGTTTTTGATGAAAATGAAATTTATCCCTACATCACTGAAGGAATTGGAGAAGACATTTTACCAGAGAATGTGAACTTTGATATTATTGATAAGTTTGAAAAAGTAACCGATAAAGATGCAGCTGTTTGGCAAAGAAAAATAGCCAAAGAAGAAGGTATATTTGTTGGGAACTCAGCAGGGTCTGCAGTTAAAGGATTGTTGCAGTTAAAAGATGAATTGACAGAAGATGATGTGGTTGTAGTTTTGTTTCACGATCATGGAAGTCGTTACGTTGGTAAAATGTTTAATGATGACTGGATGCGAGACAGAGGTTTTTTAGAGGAAGAGAAAACCAATGCGTTGGATTTAATTAAAGACCATGCAGGAAAACATTTGGTTACAGTAACTCAAGATGACCCAGTCTCTCAAGCAATTTTATTGATGAATCAATATGGCATATCGCAAATACCTGTAGCAGAAGGAAGTGGTTTTATTGGGTCTTTAACAGACAATCATTTGTTTGCTAAGCTTTGTGAAAATCCAGCGTTAAAAGAATTGCCAGTAAAAAACATTATGCAAGATGCGTTTCCAATAGTAGCCGAAGAAACGACAATAGAAAACATTTCTAAGCAATTCCAAAATGGAGCAAAAGCGGTAATGGTTAATTATGATGGCGATAAACACCATATTATTACTCAGCAAGACATGATTAAGGCTATTGCCTAATGAACTCAGATTTTTTACCATATTACGCTGTAATATTTACGTCAACCATAAAAAGTGATGATCCAGCATATGCGATAATGGCAAATAAAATGGAAGAACTAGCTAGGGTGCAGCCAGGCTTTATTGGCGTAGAAAGTGCTAGAGAAACCATAGGAATTACAATTTCTTATTGGAAAAATTTAGATGCAATACAGACGTGGAAAGAAAATTTGGATCACATTGAAGCTCAGCGATTAGGCATAGAAAAATGGTATAAAAGTTATACCATTAGAATTGCAAAAGTGGAACGAGAATATAGTCTGAACGACTAAATTTTGTAACCCAAATCCACTCATCTCCGTAAAACTAGTCCGTCACCATTAAAACTTATATATTATGAACGCATTAGCAACATCGACAACAAACCTAGTTGAAAAAGAAAATATTTCTGAATTAACATTTCCTAAAAACGATGTATTAACTGATGCAACAGAAATCCTTAATCGTGAAAAGAGAATTAAGAGGGCCATGACATTGGGGAACACAAGAAAATCGAAGGTAAGAATTGTTTTTGAAGACAGTGAAGGGATGAAAACCGTTGAAACAACAGTTTGGGGGGTTACAGAAAAAAACATAATTCTTAAAAAAACAACAATAATTCCGATTCGCAGAATCCATGAGATAAAATTCTACTAGTCAACAAAGTAGGGGGAAAGCCGAGGCAAAATTGCTTCGGCTTTTTTTATGATGAAAAAGTTTAAGAATACAATTATGTCTTGAAGATTGCAAAAAATCTCAGTTTAAAATAACTACTTTTGGAATCCTATTAACAAATTACTACAGCTAAATGAAATTGTTTAAAAAATACATTCTACTGCCATTGTTATTAATAATGGCTTTTGTTTCTAGTGCAAATGCACAAATAGAATTTCCTGAAGATAAAGTAAGTTGGAAGTTTACAATAGAGCAAAATGGTTGTGAAGCTACCATAGTTGGTAAAATAACTATTGTAGATCATTGGCACATTTATGCGGGAAACCTTCCAGAAGGGTCATTTCTATTGGCAACTGAGATAGAACCAGATAAGTCTGACAACTATAAAGTAATCGGAAAAGTAACGGAGCCTAAACCAGAGTTTTTCCACGATGAAGCAGCTGACGAAGACATCTATCAGCATTCAGGTACAATTACCATGAAACGAAAAATTAAGATTACAAGTAAAGAAGACTTTACCTTAAAAGGACTTTTCGCTTTTCAAACGTGTGATGAAACACATTGTTTGCAGCCGTTTGACACGAATTTTGAATTGAAAGTTAAAGGTTGTGGTAACGAAAAAGTAGAAGAGATTGAAGATAAAGTAGAAGAGATTGTTGTTGAAGATACAGCTGTTACTATAACAGATTCTAATGACGTAGTTGTTGCAGATGATATGACTAACGCTCCTGATGCTACTACTGAGACTGAAACGGTAGTTAAATCAACTGACGAGTCTTCAAAAAAGCTTTCAGACATGTCTATTTGGACCATTTTCTTTCTGTCTTTTGGTGCAGGATTCATGGCGTTGTTAACGCCTTGTGTGTTTCCTATGATACCAATGACGGTAAGTTTCTTTACTAAGCAAAGTAAAACAAAAGCGGCAGGAATTAGAAATGCCACTTTATATGGAATTTGTATTATAGGAATATATGTAATCCTCGGAACATTGGTAACATGGATATTTGGAGCTTCAATATTAAACTGGTTGTCCACACAATGGTGGTTTAACATGGCTTTCTTTATCTTATTGGTAGTATTTGCAGTTTCTTTTATGGGAGCATTTGAAATAACATTGCCAAGCTCATGGGTAAACAAAGCAGACAAAGCCTCAGATAAAGGTGGTTTAATTGGTATCTTCTTTATGGCCTTAGTGTTAGCTTTAGTATCTTTTTCTTGTACAGGACCAATTGTAGGTACATTGCTAGTAGAAGCAGCTGATATTGGTGGTATTGCCCCAATTGTAGGTATGTTAGGCTTTTCATTGGCCTTAGCGTTACCGTTTGCATTGTTTGCAGCCTTCCCAGGATGGTTAAATACAATGCCTAAATCTGGTGGTTGGTTAACAAGTGTAAAAGTATTTTTAGGATTTTTAGAGTTAGCTCTTGCATTTAAATTTTTATCGAATGCCGATTTGGCTGTACAAGCTCATTTATTGGAAAGAGAAATGTTCTTGGCCATCTGGATAGGAGTGTTTAGTGTGTTGGCCTTGTACTTGTTTGGTTTTATCAAACTTCCTCATGATGGTCCGGTAGGGAACTTAACTGTTGGAAGAACTCTGTTGGGAACTACAACCGTTGTGTTTGTTATTTATATGATTCCTGGCTTGTGGGGAGCACCACTAAAATTAATTAGCGCATTTCCACCACCAATGCATTATAGTGAATCTCCAATGGGTGTAGGGAAGTCTGGTGGCGGTGGAGCTGCAGCACATGGTCCAGAAGGAACACATTTAGGACCACAAAACATTTGGGTTTTCCATGACATGGAAAAAGCTCAAGCTTATGCAAATAAGGTAGGTAAACCATTGTTTGTCGACTTTACAGGTCACAACTGTGTAAACTGTCGTGCTATGGAGCAAAGTGTTTGGGGCGAATCTGGAATTATTGATAAATTAAAGAATGATGTGGTCATTACTTCGTTGTATGTTGATGAAGATGTAGATTTACCATTGGATGAACAAATTGAAGTAGAGTTGGTTCCCGGTAAAATGAAAACATTAAAAACGGTAGGAGATAAATGGGCATATACTCAAATTAAAAAGTATAAAATTACAGCTCAACCTTATTATAGAATGCTAGGACCTAGTGGTGAAGATTTAGATAATGGTTCTGCTGATTACAACAATCATAGCGATCCAAAAGTTTTCCAAAAATGGTTAGATGAAGGTTTGCAGTTATATAAAAAGGCGAAGTAAGCTTAGTTAATAAACTTATTAAGTAGAACAAAACCAACCATTAGAGCAATTACGGCTATTAAAATCCAGTAAGTGCCTTTAAAAAAGGTTTTATTCTTCTTTCTGTCTTTGTAAAATTGATAGCCTATAAGCGCTATAAAGCCAATAATAAAAACTAGTGCAAATATCTTTTGTCCTTCGCTAAACATGGTTAAAACTTAAAGTGGACAAAAATACGCCCAAAATTTTTACTGTCTTTATCTATTCTGTGGTATTTATTTTTTATGTGTGACTGTTGTAGAAAGCGAATAACCTTCTTTTTTAATTGTCCAGAACCTTTGCCAGGAATAATTTCTACTAACTTTATTCTTTTATCCAAAGCTTCTTCAATAATGTCATTTAGGGCATCATCAATTTGTTTGGTTTTGTTGTAAATGTCGTGAAGGTCGAGTTTTAATTTACTCATACAAAAAAGTGTTATCCTGCCGAAGATTCAGTTATCGACCAGTTAGTTGCATCCTTTTTTAAGCTTAAACTAATGGCAATAGGATCCATTTTTCTAAAACTAGCTTTAATGATTGCTTTATTGTCTTCAAATTTCATCAATTCAAAAACAAAATAACTGTCTAAGTTTCCGGTGTAAACCTGTTTAAATTTTGCAAGTTCCTCAGACGTTAAAATTTTTACGCGTTTATTAAATTTAAATATAATTAAATTGTTAGGGATGTTGTTGTTATTGATAATGATAATAGGTGTTTCTCCAGATTTTTCAGCTTCACTAAAGTGCTCATCTAAAACATTTAAATCTAAAGTTTGTTGAATAATAGTGTTAATGTCTCTTGCGGTTTGTGCTCCAACAAGTATTGGGAAAATGATTGCAAGTAGCAATAGTGTTTTTTTCATGGTGATAGGATTTGAAAACTATTTAGCGTTTACGTAAAAATACAGTTTTTGTTGCTTAACACTGCACTGTCAATAATTTTTTAGACAAATACATCTAAAATAGGGCTGTGTTGTTTAGTTTTATAGGATAGAAACAATTTTAATAACTATCAAATGAAGAAATTTAGATTACTAACTATAGGAGCAATATTGGCTATTATTGTAGTTGTTGGATGTAGTAAAGAAACCATTATTCTTAATGACAATTCTACAACGGCCTCTAGAGATAATAGTACAGGAGAAAACTTGTTTGGAGACATTCAGCGAGTAACAGAAGAGGCTGCTGAAGATGAAGGGCAAACTAGCAGAGCAGGCTATTCTTTTGGTACTTGTGCTTCTGTTAGCATTTCTCCAGCTTGGAGTAGTCCTACTTGGCCTAAAATAATGGAAATAGATTTTGGGACAACAAACTGTACTGGTGTTTATGGGGTAAATAGAAGAGGTAAATTAATTGTTACTTTAACCGATCGCTACAAAAATGCAGGTAGTGTTTTAACCATTCAGCCTCAAGGGTATTATGTGAATGACATAAAAATAGAAGGAACCAAAACTATTACCAACAATGGCTTAAATGTTAATAATAACATGACCTTTTCTGTTGATGTTGTAAATGGAAAAATTACACATGTTGACAATACCATTGTTACATGGGCTTCTAATAGAACTAATGAGTGGATAGAAGGTGATACTTCAAGTCTTTTTACCCATGGATTTCCTGGTGTTTGTGATGATGTTTATTCTATAACAGGTTCGTCTAGCGGAGTAGATAGACAAGGAATAGCCTTTACCGTAGTAATAACAAATGCTTTAAGAAAAGAAGTGTGTTGTAGATGGTTAGTAAGTGGAGTTGTTGAGATTACACCTTTAAACTTAACTCCTCGAATATTAGATTTTGGTACAGGAACTTGCGACAATAAAGCAACAGTTACTTTAAATAACAATAGCTATGTTATCCCTATGATTTAAAAGGGTATCTTAAATTGACATTGAAAAGCGTTGTTATTACAGCGCTTTTTTTTTGATTCATCCGCAAATAAAAACCTTTGGTGTATTAAATTTGCCACTGATGTAATAAAACATTGAAAAAGCTTTAAATATCACGAAGTTTGTTAATCAACATAAGAAATCCATTCATGAAAAAAGTACTTCCAATTGTAATGTTAATCTTAGGATTAAATTTAACAGCACAAAACACCAAATATCAATTTAGCTTAGATTTAAATCAAATTAATAGCGATTTAATTCAAATTGAATTAAAAACTCCATTGGTTTCGGCAGAAAAGATTGTATACAATATGCCTAAAATTGTTCCAGGCACATATCATATTTATGATTTTGGACAATATGTTATGGATTTTGAAGCATTAGATAGTAATGATAGGCCATTAAGCGTTAGTCGTTTAGATAATAATAGGTGGGAAATAGATGGTGCAAATACTATGGCAAAAATTAGTTATTGGGTAGAAGATACTTGGGATGCTAAAGTTGAGGACTTGGTGTTTGAACCTGGAGGAACTAATCTTGAAAAAGACGAAAATGTAGTATTAAACAATCATGGTTTTTTTGGATATTTTGACGGGATGAAAAACCTCAGTTATGAGGTGTCGGTTACTCGACCAGCTGATTTTTACGGATCTACAGGATTAAGTGATATTAAAACAGAGGGGAATACTGATATGTTTACCACTAAAAATTATATGGATTTAGTAGATGCACCAATAATGTATAATGTGCCAGATACTGTGGTAATTAAAGTTGGTGATGCTGATGTATTGATATCTGTTTATTCTAAAAATAAGTCAACTTCGGCAAAAGAACTATCTAAAGACATTCAAGAAATTTTAGAATTGCAAAGACTATACTTAGGAGGCACTTTACCTGTAGATAAATATGCATTTATTATTTACCTATATGCTGGAGCAAGTGGTTCGGGAGGAAGTGGTGCTTTAGAGCATTCTTACTCTTCATTTTATTACTTACCAGAAATGGAAGCAGATCAATTGTCTGAAATATTAGTAAGTGTTGCTGCACACGAGTTTTTTCATATCGTAACACCATTAAACATTCATGCACAAGAAATTGGTGATTTTGATTTTATCAATCCAAAAATGTCTAAGCATTTATGGATGTACGAAGGAGTTACTGAATATTTTGCTGGACACGTTCAGGTTTATGGTAAAATGCAAACGCCCGAAGAGTATTTAAAAGTTTTAACCGATAAAATGTCGGGAGCTAGTTCATATAAAGATGATTTACCTTTTACAGAGATGAGTTTAGGGTGTTTACATGAGCACGAAAACCAATATGGGAATGTATATCAAAAAGGAGCATTAATAGGAATGTGTTTAGATATACTGCTACGCGATAGAACCAATGGAGAAATTGGAGTTAAAGATATGATGGCAAAACTATCTGCTGCATACGGTAAAAACACATCGTTTGAAGATAGGAAGTTGTTTGATAAAATAGCAGAATTAACCGTTCCAGAAACAAGAACGTTTTTTACAAAATATGTTGAAGGTCCAAATGAATTACCATTTGAAGAGTTGTTTAGAAAAGTAGGTGTAATATATCAAAAAGATGTTGTTATTAAGGAAATAGGCCTTGGAGGAATTATGTTGGGTTATAATCCCGAAACACAACGTTTGATGGTGGCTGATGCTGGCAGTATGAATGCTTTTGGAGAAGCGCTTGGATATAAAAACAATGATGAGCTGGTTTCTATAAATGGGATAGTAATAGATCCAGAAAACGCACAAAAACAATTCGCTCAGTTTAAAGAAAAAACCAAGGAAGGAGATAAAGTTGAAGTGGAAGTTGCTAGAAATATGGGAGGAACATTTAAAACAAAAAAGTTAAAGGCAAAAGCAATACTGGTAGATAAGAAAATGAAATATATGCTTAAACTTGATCCTAAAGCTACCGAAAAGGAATTGCACACAAGAAAATCATGGTTGGGTCAATAAATAATTTGCTTAATGCTTAGTAAAAATAAATTATATTGGATATTTCAGATAGGTGGCTGGTCTACCTATGCAGCAATAGTTGGAATCTTTAATGTTTTAGCCAATGGCAGTACTTTTACTTTAGAACTCGTTTTTAGTCTTTTGGCAATTTTATTAATTGTAATAATAGTTTCACATACCTATCGTAAAATTATTAATAAATTAAACTGGATGAACCTTAATGTTTTGCAGTTAATTCCACGGCTATTATTAGGAACTCTTTTGTCTGGGATAGCGGTTTATATCTTAAAATCGTTAATAATAGAACGACTAATTGTTCAAAATGCATATGAATTTACCTTTAAAGATGCTTTTCCATCAATAGTAAGCTCAGCATTACTTTTTTTAATATGGTCGCTTCTTTATTTTTTATTCCATTATGTAAGCAACTACAAAAAAGAAGAAATAAAGAACTTGAAATGGCAAGCTGCTAAAAATGAAATTGAGTTAAATAAATTGAAATCTCAGCTAAATCCTCATTTCATATTTAATTCTATGAATAGCATTAGAGCTTTGGTAGACGAAAGTCCTGTAAATGCTAAAAACGCCATAACTCAGCTGTCTAACGTGTTAAGAAACTCTTTATTGATGGGAAAGAAAAAGTTAATTCCTTTAGGAGACGAAATGAAGTTGGTAAATGATTATTTGGGTTTAGAGAAAACACGTTTTGAAGAACGACTTACTATAATAAGAGAAATTAATAAAACATCCGAAAGTTTTCTTGTGCCACCCTTAATGATTCAAACACTTGTAGAAAATGGGATTAAGCATGGAACATCTAAATTACCCAAAGGCGGAATTTTAAAAATTGTGTCAGAAGTAAAGTCAGATACATTGACAGTTGTTATTTATAACTGTGGAGTTTATGATGAAAACTTGAAAACAGAAACTGGCTTTGGAATTGTAAATACAAAGCAGCGGTTGCAGCTAATTTATGGAGATAAAGCACAGTTTTCTATCAAAAATATTGATGGAATGGTTGAAACACAACTTACAATTCCCAATGAAACTATACTATAAAATTTAAAAAATGAGAGCGATAATAGTAGATGATGAGCGTTTGGCCCGACAGGAACTAAAAAGTTTGTTGGCAGAGTTTTCCGAAATAGAAATTATACAAGAATGTAATTCTGCTATGGATGCTATTGAGGAAGTAGATAGATTAAAACCAGATGTGGTTTTTTTAGACATACACATGCCTGGAAAAGATGGTTTTGGAGTGCTGGAAGAGTTGGACTATACTCCTCATGTAATATTTGTAACTGCTTATGATGAATATGCTATTAAAGCTTTTGAAGTAAATGCGTTGGATTATTTGTTAAAGCCCATTCAAACTGATCGGTTAAAAGAAGCCATTAATAAAGTGAACGCAGAGTTGTCACAACCCGTTATGAACAACGATAAACTTGGCGAAAACAGTCAGGTTTTTGTTAAAGATGGCGAAAAATGTTGGTTTGTAAAACTAGGAGATGTTCCTATGTTTGAGTCTGAAGGGAATTATGTAAGAGTGTATTTTGACAAGAATAAACCGTTAATATTAAAATCGCTAAACAATTTAGCCAATAGATTAGATGAAGATGTTTTTTTTCGAGCCAATCGAAAATTTATCATCAACCTAAAGTGGATAGAAAAAATTGAAAACTGGTTTAATGGTGGTTTAATGGTAGAGCTTAAAAATGGCGAAAAAATAGAAATTTCTAGACGTCAGGCTAGTAAACTTAGAGAGTTGAAGAGTTTGTAGCCCTAAAATGGCATTTGTCTATAATAATAATGCGTTAATCTTTAAATACTTGCTGTCCGTATAAAATATTAAGGAGGGTGTCATTAAAATGCTGATATTTAAACATTAAGCAATTATAAAGATGGAAATAATTAGAATTGAAGCCACTGAAGTTTCGCCAAGTGTAGTGTTTGATTTATCAACTAATAATTTTATTATTAAGGGGAAATCTGTTGTTAATGAGGTGGATACGTTTTATGCTCCATTAATAGAATGGTTAGAATCTGCTCAGGATAAAATTAACAAAAGAGTAGATTTTGTTTTTGATTTAGAATATTTCAATATCTATTCTTCTAAAAGAATATTATTTATTCTTTATAAGTTAAGTGACTTAAGAAAAGAAGGCAATGACATTAATGTTATTTGGCACTTCTCTATGGATGATGATGACATGAAAGAAGTAGGTGAGGACTTTGCCTGTATGGTTAATTTACCTTTCGAATTCATTAGTCATTCTATGGAACCAGAATTAATTTAAAACCCAAGTATTTTTTTAAATTTTATTGCTCACCTTTGCCGTTAATTAACTGTATTGGTTGTTCAATTATTTATAATTTATCTATGAAAAAAGTTTCTTTAGCCTTAAATGTGGCATTAACTGTAGCTGTTATTGTACTTTATATCCTTCATTTTTCTGGCGGAAATACAAGTACCGAAAATAATGATGCAATGCTTGCTGACTCAATAGCTGATTCTACTGAAACAGTAGATGCAGTTGAACCTGTAAATTCTAAAATTGGGTACATTAATGTAGATTCTTTGCAAGCAGAATATAAGCTGTATACTGAATTGATGAATAAACTTAAAGGAAGAGAAAAAAGATATTCTTCAGAATTAAATAACAAAATGGCTGCGTTGGAGCAAAAAGCGAGATTGTTTCAAGAAAAAGCACCAACTATGAGTCAATTTGAAGGGCAAAGTAAGCAAAAGGAGTTGATGGAAGAAGAGCAGAGATTGTATAAAATGAGAGATGATTTTGCAGCTAAATTTCAGAACGAACAATTAAAATTAGACAAACAATTTAGAGGTACTGTAACAGAGTATATTGAAAAGTATAACCTAAAAAGTGATTATAATATTATTATTGGAGCTTCAGAATTAGGCAATAAAGTGTTGTTTTTTAAAGAAGGAATTAACATTACTGATCAAATCGTAGAAGGGCTAAACGAACAATACGATGAGGAAAAGGCAGCTGAAAATAAGAATAAAGAAGCCAAGTAATGATTATTGCAGAAAAACTAAAAAGAGAAAACATAGCCGAGTACATTTTGTACATGTGGCAGGTTGAAGATATTATTCGGTCTAATAATTTTGATTTAACTCAAATATCAGATCTGGTAATTACTAAATTTGAAGGATCTGAAGAAGGGCATTACAAAATGAAGTTTTGGTATCAGAACCTAATTGAGGAAATGATGAAAGAGGGAATTACTGATAAAGGACATCTAAAATTAACCTTGAAATTAATTGAAGAGTTAAATAACCTTCACAATTCATTGCTAACAACACTTCAAGATAAGTTGTACCAAGAGCAATATTTAAAAGCAAAAGACCATTTAAATAAGTTTAGATTAAAAACTGGAGCAGATTCTCAAGGAGAAGTTTATAGCTGTTTTATTGGGCTTTACGGTTTGTTTTTGCTGCGCTTAAAACAAGCTGAAATTAGTGATTCTACTAAAGAATCTATGTCTACTTTTAGTGGCTTATTGGCCATTTTAACCGATCGGTACCACAAATTGTTAAATGGAGAGTTAAAATTACCTGTAGAAAAAAGCAACTAATACAATAATTTTCAGTCTTATACGTAGTATATTTGCTGTTAAACTGTTGTGAAAAAACTACTTTGTATCATATCATTTTTTTTTGCCGTATTTAATGCTCAATCTAATTGTGTAAGCGGAACTGTTGCTGCACCTGTGGTTGATAGTATTACCGTTGATATTGCTGGTAATGTAACCATTTGTTGGCAAGCTGTTCCCGATCCTGATGTAGTTTCTTACACCATTTTTATGATTAACCCAATTACTAGTGCCAACGATAGTATAAATATTGTTGCTGCTCCAGGGAACTGTTTTACGCTGCCTTTTGGCTTAAATACATCTGATTTAGAAACGGTTGAATTGGGTGTTGTCGCTAAAGATGTCTGTAATAACTCTAGTCCAGTTGGTGTAAACTACCACAACACTATCCATTTGGAAAACACCCTTGATATTTGTGCTGCAAGTATCTCTTTAACTTGGAATGCTTACGATGATTTTCCTACAGGAACAAATTTGGACTACAAGGTTTTTGTTAGTGTTAATGCTGGGCCATATAGTATTACTGGAAATACAACGGCATTAAACTATACTTATGCAGGAATTGTTCAGGGTTCTACTTACGATTTTTATGTAGTAGGTGTTGAAAATAATGGTGTTGGACCCGCAAGTTCTTCTTCTAACGATATTCAAATAAATACGGTTAACTTTTTAAAAGACCCGGCTTATAATTATTTGTATACAGCAACGGTAGTAGATTCTCAGTTAGTTGACGTCCAGTTTTATGTTGATACCTCTGCAGATATTAGCCATTATAATATTCAAAGATCTGAGAGCATAACTGGACCTTTTGTTACGATAGGTTCCGTGTCTGCTAGTATTGGCATGAATCCTTTAGTGACATATTATGATTATGACGTAAACGCGATAGATCGTTACTACGTTTATCAAGTAGAAACGATTAACAGTTGTGGTGATTTAAAGTTAACCTCTAACATAGGAAAAACAATATGGCTTTATGTAGAATCTGATGGAGTTGGAGAGAAAAATATCTTAACATTTACGAGTTACGAAAATTGGTTGGGTGGAGTTAATACTTACGAAATTCATCGATCTGTTGGTGGGATTTGGGAAAGCTCTCCCGTTGCAACCGTTTCAGCATTTGGCGATACTGCTGTTTATGAAGACAATATAATGCAAGTTGTTGAAGGGAATGGAGAGTTTTGTTATAAAGTAATTGCTCAAGAGGGTGTTATTGCTCATGTTGGTGGTATTCCCGCAGCATCAAGTACGTCAAATGAAAGTTGTGCATTGCATGAGCCGCTTTTGTATGTTCCAAATGCATTTTCACCATTAAGCCCTTACAATTATGAGTTTAAACCAGTATTAACCTTTTCGGAGCCAGCAGGCTACTTAATGCAAATTTATAACCGTTGGGGACAAATTGTATTTGAAACTAAAGAGTTAGATGTAGGTTGGAATGGTCGACCAAACAATGTCGGCTTGATGAGTCCCATAGGTTCTTATGTATACTTAATTAAATTTCAGGGTGCCAATGGAGATGATTTCTCGAAAAGAGGACTGATTAATTTATTAAACTAATCATAAATTCTATTTGGGTGGGCGTAACATGTTGCTTTGGCATCTCTACAAAAGCCTAGTAAAGTAATGCCCAATTCCTTAGCAAAATCTACCGCTAATGATGAGGGTGCTGAAACGGCTGCTAAAATTGGGATTTTTGCAGCAAATACTTTAGATACAATTTCATAAGAAACTCTTCCACTAACAGTAATGCAGTTGGCTTTGTTTAGTAAATTATTAATTAACAAATACCCAATTACTTTGTCAACAGCATTATGCCTACCAATATCTTCCATGGTGCAAAGTAGTTGCCCCGAAGAACTAAATGCAGATGCAGCATGTGAACCTCCTGAAAGCTCAAAAGTATCTTGGTGTTGACGCATTAAATCGAACATTCCTTGTAGTTGGTCTATCTTTAATGGATAAGTACTTTTTAAATGTTTCGAAGTATCTAATTCTTCTAATTCTGTTTTGCCACAGATTCCGCAAGAGGAAGCCGAAAGAAAGCTTCTACTGTTCGAATAACCAGTTCTTAATAAATTGGCTGATATAGAAAGATTAGCATCTGTAATCATCTTCTCGTCATTTTCTACAATGGTTATTTTAGGGTTTGTTTCGTGGCGATAAATGTCTTCTGAATAAAGCAACCCTCTAATCAATTCAATATCATTGCCCGGAGTGCGCATGGTAATGGTAAAAGGCTTGTTGTTAATGCTAATTTGTAAAGCCTGTTCAACAGTTAAAGCATCATTAACCAAAGAGCTACCTTTGATACTAAATTTATTTCCTTGGTAATTGTTAACTGACATTGCTTTAAAGCTTCAAATAAAAATCTTTGGTTAAAGTTATATAATCTTTGGTATACACATGCCTTTTGTCGGTTTCAATCGTTAATTTTTCACTTCTAATTTCTTTCTTTTGGAAAGTAAATTCCATTATAATTCGTTTGACAGGTTTTGTTGTATTTGGTTTTACCTTACAAATTCGATTTAAAAACAATTCGTTTTGTTCAGCCAAATCAATAAATTGGTAGGCTTCAGTTTTGGGTAGAATTACAGAGAATGTTCCATCATTTTTAAGTAATCTTTTACAGCTTTCTATTAATGTTTGATGCGGTAAATCGTCTGTGTGCCTTGCCATACTCCTAGTTTTTTCAGGAGCTTTATATGAATTGATGAAAAAGGGAGGATTAGAAATAATGAGGTCGTACTTTTTGTTAGGACTAAAATTTTGAATGGATGAATGGATGGGGTTTAATCGATCTTTCCAATTGGAATTTGTAAAGTTCTCTTTTGATTGATGATAAGCTGCCTCATCTAATTCTAAGGCATCTATAGTTGCTAAGCTTGAGCGTTGAGCCATCATTAATGCAATTAGTCCAGTTCCAGTTCCAATGTCTAAAACAGTATTATCTGAAGTTTTAGACCAAGCGCCTAATAATACGCCATCCGTTCCTACCTTCATAGCGGTGTTGGCTTGTTTTATGCAAAAATGTTTGAATTGGAAGGGAGTTTCCATTTCGATTTATTCTAAATACAATTCAATGAGTCCTTCAGGTGAAGTTACCAAAATTTTTTTGTTGGCTCGATCAACTTCTATTACGATATCATCAGTAATTGGTATTAAAATTTCCTTTCCATCACTGTTTACAATTTCAAAAATCGCTTGAGTAGGATATTCTAGAACTTGCTTTATTTTCCCAACATCACCTAGTCTAGTGTCAGTAATAGTAAAATCAATTATTTCGTGGAAGTAAAATTTGGTTCCGGTTAATTCTGGAAGACTGTTTAATGGTAGGTAAACCGATTTTCCTATGTAAGGTTTAGCCTCACCAACAGAGTCAATGTCTTCTATTTTAATGCGTAAAGTACCATTGTTTAGTACTTGGGAATTGCTTAAAAAAAAAGGAATCAGTGTTTTATCCTGCTTACTTGCTTGGATTAACACTGATTCCAGATTTTTGTATTCTTCAGGATTGTCAACATCAGGTTTGATGATGATTTCTCCATCTTTACCATGAATTTTCGAAGTGTAACCTAAATAATAGCACGCTTCAATATTCATAGTGTATGTTTTACTCTTCTGCTTTTTTATCCTGCTCATTCGCAGTGTCTTCTGCAGGAGCTTCAGCAGCTGCAGGAGCTTCCTCAGTAGGAGCAGCTTCAACAGGAGCAGCTTCTTCAGTAGCAGGAGCTTCAACTTTTTCTTCTGCCGGAGCAGCTTCTTCAGTTGTTGCTTCAGCAGCAGGCGCTTCTTCCGTAGCAGGTGCTTCTTCAGTTGCATTTGCAGCTTCTTCAGCAGCAGCAGCTTCAGCAGCTAATGCCGATGTTTTTGCTAATACTTCAGCAGCTTTCTTTTCGTTAGCAGCTTTTTCAGCAGCCATTCTTGCGTTTTCAGCATCAGCACTTGCTTTTGCTAAACCGTCAACTTTTCCAGCTACTTTGCTTTCTTTTTCTTTCATCCAAGCTTCAAATTTCTTGTCAGCTTGAGCTTGAGTCATAGCACCTTTTAATACACCTCTATCAAGGTGGTCTTTGTGCATTATTCCTTTGTAAGACAATAACGCTCGGCAAGTATCAGTAGGTTGTGCACCTTCTTTTACCCAGTGTAAGCATCTGGCAAAGTCAATATCAATGGTTGCAGGGTTGTCGTTTGGATTATAAGAACCTAATTTTTCTATAAACTTCCCATCACGTGGGGCACGAGCATCCGCTACAACTACATGGTAATAAGCATAGCTTTTTTTACCGTGTCTTTGTAATCTAATTTTTGTAGGCATTTCTTAAAATTGTTAATTATTAATTATTTCAGCCTGCAAATGTATAAAAAAGGTTTTATAAATCAATCGATTACAAAGAAAAATCCTTAAGAATTTTATTAGGCATAGCCAATGTCCATGTTGAGTTTTTGAACAAGTGTCGATAAATGTGGGTTTTTCTCACTCATTTTCACAAACTTTTCCTGTGGTGTGTAAGCTTTTTTGGTTTTTTCATCCTTGTTAATTTTCATGGCAACCTGCAAGTTAAAGTTAGAAAGTCCTGTTCTAATAAACTCTAAGAAATCAGCTAGTTGGGAGGTAAATTCTTCTTCGAGAGCTCTGTTTTCTACCAAAATGTTTATCACATCGTTTTCTATTGTAGGAATAGATTCAAAGATAGAGGCAAGGTTACTTTTTTTGTTGTTTTGTAAAATGGCTTTGAATTCATTCCATTTTACAATAAAATCATCTGTAGTATATTGTTCAGTTGGTCTATTGGTGATGTCAATTTCATTTTGTTCCTCAATAATCTGTTGTTCAGAAGGTTTTTTATTGATGGAAATGCTGCTGGCAAAGTTTAAATTAATGTTGGTATTTAAAGGGATGGACTCTAAGGCTGACTTTGCTTCGGGTTCACCTATTTTAGGAATGGCAATTGCCGGTGTTTCAGTTTTTTCTGCTGGTGCAGCTGGTGGTACATAGTCTGGTTTTGGTGAAGGAGTTGGTTTTATTATAGTGGCCTTTGCAGTTGGTTTGTTTTTAAAGACGAGGTTAATTATGGAGTTTTTTTTTTCATTCACCTCATTACTAAGTGCGCAAAGTTGCATAAGCATTACCTCTACCAAAAGGCGTTGGTTTTTACTGGCCTTATAATTGGTGTCAGCTGTGTTAGTTATGGATAGCGATTTAATTAAATCATCTACTTGTGTTGACTTAGCTTGAGCAATGTATTTTTCTTTGATATTGTTTCCCACCTCTAGGAGAGCAACTGTTTTTTCATCCAATGAAACCAGTAAGTTTCTAAAGTGTTCTGCCAACCCATTAATAAAATTATGGCCGTCAAAGCCATTATTTAAAATTTCGTTGAATGTTAATAGACTGTCTGGTACATTTTTGCCAATAATAGCATCTGTTACCTTAAAATAGTAGTCGTAATCTAAAATATTTAAATTTTCAATTACATCCTTATAATTAATCGTTCCTCCCGAAAAACTTACAATTTGATCGAACATTGATAGCGCATCTCTTAATGCACCATCGGCTTTTTGAGCTATAATGTGTATTCCGTCTTCTTCAGTGGTAATTTTCTCGTTTTTAGCAATATTTGTTAAGTGACTCGCAATGTCTTCAATTTGTATTCTATTAAAGTCAAAAATTTGACACCTTGAAAGGATAGTTGGTATAATTTTATGTTTTTCTGTTGTTGCTAAAATAAATATGGCATGCTTTGGTGGTTCTTCTAGGGTTTTAAGAAATGCATTAAAAGCTTGCTGAGACAACATATGTACCTCATCAATAATATAAACTTTATGTGTTCCAAGTTGTGGCGCAAATCGAACCTGGTCAATTAAACTTCTTATATCATCAACTGAGTTGTTGGATGCGCCATCGAGTTCACTAATGTTGAGTGATCTATTTTCGTCAAATGCTACACAAGATTCACATTCGTTGCAAGCTTCAATTTTATCGGTAACATTAAAACAGTTTATTGTTTTGGCTAGAATTCTAGCACATGTAGTTTTCCCAACACCTCTTGGTCCGCAAAACAAAAAAGCCTGTGCCAAATGACTGCTTTTAATCGCATTTTTTAAGGTAGATGTTATCGAAAGTTGTCCTACAACTGAGTCAAAAGTAGTTGGTCTGTATTTTCTGGCTGAAACAATAAAATTTTCCATGGCATAGATTGAGCTACAAATATAGCGTTAAAAAGAGGGTTTATTTAGGTGTTATTTGGAATTAATTTTTAAACAATTTAGTTCGTTTATTAACCGTAATTTTGGCTAAACAATAATAAATTAGGCTTAACTGTTTAATAATCAATTAAATTTTTATAAATTTGCCGACCCTAAAAAAGGGATTAATACTAATTAAAATAAATTGGAAATGACAAGACGTTATGAAACTGTTTTCATCTTAACTCCCGTTTTATCTGCTGAGCAGGTAAAGGAAGCAGTTGTAAAATTTAAAGAATCTTTGAAGGCTGCAGGCGCAAAGCTTAAGCATGAAGAAGATTGGGGATTAAAAAAATTGGCTTACCCAATTCAGAAAAAATCAACTGGTTTTTACCATTTGTTTGAGTATGAAGCAGAGGGTGAATTGATTGCTAAACTAGAGGTTGACATGAAAAGAGACGAGAAAGTAATGCGTTTCTTAACTGTATCTTTAGATAAGCATGCAATTGCTTTTGTTGAATCTAGAAAACAGAGAAAACAAGCGTAAGCTTAAGTTTAACTTTTAAAACCAAATACCATGGCAGAAAATACTTCAGAAATTAGATATTTAACTCCTCCTAATATTGAATTAACGAGAGAGAAATACTGTAGATTTCAAAAGAATAGAATTAAATATATTGATTATAAAGACGAAAAGTTTTTATTACAATTTGTAAACGAGCAAGGTAAATTACTTCCTAGAAGACTTACTGGAACTTCTTTGAAATACCAAAGAAAAGTAGCTCAAGCAATAAAAAGAGCTAGACACTTAGCTTTAATGCCTTACGTGGCAGATATGTTAAAATAATTTAGGAGGCAAAATCATGAAGATTATATTAAAAGAAAATATAGAGAACCTAGGGTTTAAAGATGAAGTTGTTACCGTTAAAAACGGTTTCGGTAGAAACTATTTAATTCCTAAAGGTGTAGCAACATTAGCTACAGACTCAGCGCTTAAAGTTTTAGCAGAAAACTTAGCAAAGAGCAGTAAAAGATAAAAAAGTAAGAGACGAAGCTCAAAAAACGGCTGATGCCTTAAAAGAGTTGGTGGTAAAAGTTGGTGCTAAAGCTGGTGACAAAGGAAAAATATTTGGATCAGTAAACACTATTCAATTGGCTGAAGCTATTGAAAAACTTGGACACACTGTTGATAGAAAATACATCAAAATTAAAGGTGAATCTATCAAGTCTTTAGGTGCTTATGAAGCTTCAATTAGATTACATAAAGATGTAGCTACTGATGTGAAGTTTGAAGTGGTTGCTGACAAATAAGATCTTACTTTATTGATATAAAAAAAGCCTTGCAATTTGCAAGGCTTTTTTTTATGCTTGATTTATTCTTAATTAAAGTATTCAATTTCTCTAACTAGTATTCCGCTTGGGTTTTTGTTTTCAAAGACAATCTTTTTCGTCCAATTTCCTTTAGAGTCATAATTGTACATGTAAGTATGGTTTGATTCATCACCACCATAGTTCATCTCAATTTGACTGCCATGTGTATCATTTTTATAGTTATTTTTTGCAAACAGTTGCTCTTCCTTATAAAGTTCAGATTTTAAGAGCAGTCCGCTCTCGTCATACTCAAACACCTGTTTAAATTCAATAACATTATCTCCTTTAATATGACTCAATTCAGTCATGTTTCCATTCTCATCGTAAGTAAATTTTTCTGACCAGTTGAAACGGCCATCATTTGTACGGTAATTTAGCTCTTTTGGGGAGCCATTTTCGCCCAATTCATACTTTCCAGTTCCAAATAGAAGTCCTTGAGAATCATACTCATTGTATTCAATTAATTTGTTGTCTTGGTACAAGTACATTATTCGATTAGCTAAAGTTCCATCAGGAATGTAGTCATTTTGTTCAATGCTAAAACCATCTAAATTAAAAAGAAACTCTTTGTTGTAAATGTGTTTCACCTTTTCACCATTTACAATTTCGCTAAAGTCATCAACAGCTAAAAATTTAATTTCTTTAATTGCTTTAACTTTTCCTTTAAGCTGAAGTCTATTCCAGTCATTGTCTTCATGTTCAGATAGTGTGATGCTTTTTTCGCTGCACGAGAAAAAAATTAAAACACTGAAACAAATAAAAATAGCCCTTTTCATAATCGATAGTTAGTTTGTAAGGTCTAAATGTAATTATTTTAACAAATAATTAAAAAATTATTAGACTAACCTTCTTATTTAATTTATGAACCATTGTTTTTAATATTTTAATTTTGGGGCCTAAAACAAATTGGATTGAATAAGGAGATTTTTAAATTGGCGGGCCCTAATGTTTTGGCAAATTTATCTGTACCATTTTTAAGTGCTATTGATGTTGCTTTAATGGGGCATTTAAACGGGGTATCCTATATTTTGTCCATTGGGTTTGGAGTAATGATCTTTAACTTTATTTATTGGGCTTTTGGATTTTTAAGAATGGGAATTACTGGGATGACAGCTCAAGAGGTGGGTAAAGGAAATGAGGAAGAGGCTTATCGTTTGTTGTTTAGAGGGCTTTTAATTGCTGGGGTTGGGGCTTTATTGCTTTTTTTATTTAGAGGTGTTTTGCTGCAACTTGCACTTTATTTAATTGATTCTACCGAGTTGGTCAATTTCCACACATCGTCTTACTTTAACATTAGAATTTATGCTGCTCCGGCAACCTTGGGGCTGTATGCTTTTATTGGTTGGTTTTTAGGAAAACAAAATGCCATTATACCTATGGTAGTTACCATTTCGGTTAATATTTTAAACGCAAGCATTAGCTATATTTTGGTAAGCTATTTTAACATGAAAACCGAAGGAGTTGCTTTGGGTACAGTTGCAGCACAGTATTTAGGGCTTATGCTGTCTGTTACTTCCTTTTACTTTTATTATAAAAAAGGCTTATCTAAAGCTTCGTTTAAAGGTGTGCTAGAGCTTAAAGCCTTAAAAACATTTGTAATGGTTAATGTTGATATTTTAGTGCGAACGCTTTGTTTAATATTCTCCTTGTCCTTTTTTAAAGTAATGTCGGCCAAAGAAAACGAACTGGTTGGAGCTGCTAATATTTTATTGTTAGAGTTTATTACCATTGCTGCTTATGGTATTGATGGTTTTGCTTTTGCAGCAGAATCTATTAGTGGAAAATATTTTGGCGCGAAAAATAGCGTTAAGTTTAAAAAAGCTGTTCGTTACTGTTTTTATTGGGGGGTTGGTTTTGGGTTTCTTTACGCGATAGTGTATTGGCTATTTGGACATAGTATTTTACAGTTTTTAACCGACCAACAAGAAGTGATAGACATTGCTATGGAATATTTGGGGTGGTTGGTGTTGTTTCCTGTTTTAAGTGTTGTTCCGTTTGTTTGGGATGGAATTTATATTGGATTAACTGCTTCAAAAGCGATGAGGAACACCATGTTATTTTCTACTTTTTTGATTTTTGTTCCAGCTTATTACTTTTTCCTTCCTATGGGTAATCACGGCTTATGGCTGGCTATGATTTTGTTTGTTTTAGCCCGAGGAATAAGTCAAACCATATTGGCTAAAAAAGTAGTTTTTGGTAAATTATAAACTATTAAGAGCAACCGAGACAATAATTATTCGTCTATAAGGTTATATTTGCTATAAACAGCTAAAATCTATCTTATGAAACTAATCAGCAGAATACTTTTCGTTTGCCTATTGTCAATCACTTTTTCATTGTCAAGTTATGGTCAAAATAAAACAAGTACAACAACGCCTCAAACCCCAGTAGTAGAAGTTGTTTATGAATTACCTAAAAAAGTAGACTATAAAGTTTTTGGTCCAACTGGTGAATTGGTAGTTGAAGGGAAAGGAAAGTCTATAAAAATGACTGGTTTTGCCGAAGGAACTTACTTTATTGAGTATGATGGTAAAAATGTAAAGTACCTTTTGAAAAAGAAGTAATTACTTTTTCGATTTATTGGAAGTTATTTTTTCACGTAAGTGTAAAAAGGGTTGTTCAAAAAAATGGAACGATAGGCTTGAAAGTACTACTGAAGCCGAAAACGAAATTAGCAGGAACGAACCAACAGTGATCCAATTATCTAATACAATATTTTTGTAAATAAAGTACTCTCTTAATCCGTGTACAATAAAAATGTGGTATACATATAGGCCATAGCTAATTTTGCCTAAATAGCTCAGCGGATTTTTACGACCAAATTTTATCTTTGAATTTGGAGGTAGAAACATGGCGATAAGTGCAGCAAATAAAATGGCAATTACTGTAGATCTAAATAGGTTGGTAAAACTTCCAGCTTCATAAGGATAAAGTATTTTTTGGAAAACCACAAATAGAACTACCATCGCTATAATTCCTAATCTTGCCCATGATGGAATTTTTTGAATGTTTGCAATTAGTTTGTCGTAGCTTGTAACTACGTAATACCCGAGAATTCCCCCTATAGCAAAAAAATCTAAATTGGTAAACAAATCATTCGTTTCAATTTTTGAGTTGTGTGTTATAAAAGGTTCAAAATACCTTGCGGTTATTGCTAAAAATATGGAGCTTATTAAAAAGGGTAAGATTCTTTTTTTCGGAATAAAAAATAACACTATCACCCATAAAATGTAAAAGTGTTCTTCTATACAAAGTGTCCAAAACATTCGTATTGTATTTGTATTGGAGTGCGAGTCCATGATGTACATTTTGTAGTTTTCTAAAAAGGTAAATGAAAACCTCCAATCTAAATCATATCCTTGGCTATAGGAATTATAACCCAAATACATAGTTTTAAAGTCGAGCGGTAAAAAATAAATGAGCGATATTATTAGAAAGTATAAAGGCCATATTCGAAGCGACCGCCTAATAAAAAATCGTTTTAAACTTATTTTTTCGGTATTCATTTTTTCATTTACCAATAAGTAGGTAATTAAAAAACCACTAAGCACAAAAAAGAAAGAAACTCCAATACCTCCACCAGCTTTTAAAAAAGCGAAAATGGGAAGTGCTCCAGCAACAAGTGGGATGTGAAGAAGATATACTTTGAGAAAAGCAAAAAATCGGAGTCCGTCTAACGATTCAAAATGCAAGCGCTTTGTATTGTTTTTTGCACTTGCTTGCATTTAAATGGTCATTGAAAATACTCTTGTGGTAGGCTTGTTTCTGAGTAAGTGTAAGTCGAATGCCATGCAAACATTTCTAACAAAAGGACGTGCATTCTCAGGAAGAGACAATCCATTTTCTGTTAGAATTACTAAGCCGTCTTGTTCCATTTCTTTTAATCGAGCAATACATTCTTGTAGTTCAGGAAATTGAAGTGCTTCATCTTCCCAATTGGTTTCAAAATGACACATAATGTTTAAGATGTGCTTTCTAATTACAAGATCTTCAGCATTTAAATCGTGTCCTCTAAAAATTGGGATTACACCTTTGTTTACAATTTCTGTGTATTCTTCAACGGTTTTTACGTTTTGTGCAAAACTGTACCAGCTATCGCTAATAGAGCTCATTCCTAGGCCAACCATCAACTTGGTTTTTCCTGCAGTATAACCCATAAAGTTTCTGTGTAAACTTTTTTGGGTCATCGCCTTGTGTAAAGAATCTGTTTTTAAGGCAAAATGATCCATTCCAATTTCTTCGTAGCCTAAATCATGAAGCAACTGCTTGCCGCTTTCGTAAAGCGTTCTTTTTAATTCAGCACTAGGCAAATCGTTTTCATCATAACCTCGCTGTCCAACACCTTTAATCCATGGTACATGTGCATAGCTGTAAAAAGCAATTCTGTCGGGTTTTAACTCTTTGGTAAGGTTAATTGTATCAATAATACTTTCTTCAGTTTGGTGAGGTAAACCAAATACTAAGTCATGGCTTACAGAAGTATAGCCAATTTTTCGAGAATTATCTGTTGCCTCTTTAACCTTATTAAAAGGCTGTATTCTGTTAATGGTTTTCTGGACTTTATCATTGTAATCTTGAACACCAAAGCTGTTTCTTCTAAAGCCTAAATCATACAATTGTTGTAAGTGTTCTGTTGTGGTATTGTTTGGGTGAGCTTCAAAACTAAACTCATAATCAGCGCATTTTTCGGCTTTAGCCATAATGCCATTAATTAGCTTTGCTAAGTTTTCGGCACTAAAAAAAGTTGGCGTTCCTCCTCCTAAATGTAATTCTTTAATTCGTGGTTTGCCTTCAAATAGGTCGCAGTATAAATCCCATTCTTTTAGCACAACATCAATGTAGGGTTCTTCAACGCCATGTTGTTTAGTAATGCGTTTGTGGCATCCACAAAAAGTGCATAAGTTTTCGCAAAATGGTAAATGAATGTAAATGCTTATTCCTTCCGAATCGTTAGATTCTATAAAAGATTTTTTTACCGAATTAACCCATGTTACATAATCTATTCCTTCTTTATTCCAATAGGGAACTGTAGGGTAGCTGGTGTATCTCGGGCCAGCAATGTTGTATTTTTGAATGAGATTATCGTTCATTTATCGTACGTTGTTTTTAATGTAATATCCTAGTACAAAAGAAACGCAACCAGGTTTGGTGTCATTTAATACTTCGTACTTTACCATCATTTTTCGTTGAGGAAATTCCATGGTTACCTCGTAAGTTTTGTTTTTGGTTAATTTAGAAGTCTCGCTGCTAAACACTTTTTCGTACCTACCTGCACCTCTTTTTTTTCCTAAATCATACAAGCTTATGGTGGTGCCTTCTGGTAATGCTGAAGCATCAAAAATAAGTTTGTAAACCACTCCTTTGTAAAGGTTTATTTGGTATTCCTCTATTAGAGTATTGTCGGCTGTTTGAATCTCTGTGCTTCTGTGGTTATCGTAAACTGCAGCACCAAGCATTTGGTGAATTTGTTTTTTCTTGAGTTTTTCGCATTGCGCAAAAGACTGTGATAATCCAAATGCTATTAATGCAATAAGTAAAATAGAAGCTTTTGAATTCATATTTATTTGTTTGTGTTAGCTATTTTTTCTCCAAGCATTTTACCAAACTCTCTCATTTCTGTTGCTACAGTTTTGTCGTTGGTTGCTCTTTCGTAAGTATCGCTCATTGTAATAATAGATTGATAAAAGAAATGTTTCATTTCATCTACCATCATTTCTTTGGTCCACAAATCAATACGCAAGGTGTTGTTCTCTTTTGGATCCCATAAACTAATCATAATTGCTTTTGCTTCGTTAGAGATGTCTTCGCCAACATCAGATGCGGTCCAGTTTATTTTTTCTGGTACGTTATTTTCGTCTAAAGAAACTTTAAAATTTATGTCTGATTTTTTACTCATGGTTTGTACTTTGATTTTTGTAATATGTTTTGGGCATTATCCTCTGTCATTAATTGACTTATGCTCACCTCAGGGTTTTTCTTCATATAGGCTTTTACAATTTGCCAGCCTACCCAGTGTCCAATTCTTCCTGGAGATCCTTCTGGAAATCCTTGAATAAAAGGAGATTCTCCCATAAACTTAATAATAGTAGAAGTTTTTTTAGTGTATAATAAATCGTTGTCAATTAAGTAAAACCAAATGGGCTCGCTGTTAGCATTGCACCAATTTAATTCTTCGGCTGCATAATTTATTTTTAATGTTCCCGGAGTGTTGGGCATTAATGCATCTAAAAGGTATAAAATTTTTCCTTGATGTACCATTTCCGTTAATAAGTCGGCATTGGCTTTAGGTGCTTCAAACTCGGTAGACACCCAGCCTAAAACTGCGCCAGGAACCAAATTTTCTTTGTTCATGAAGTCACTTTTGTATGCCGGAAGTCCGAGCCTGGTATAAGCTTCGTGTTTGCTTCCTAAAAACATATCTAAACCTATTCCTAAATAGTTGTCGCTGGTAACAATAGCGTAGTTATACCCCGAAATATAAGTGATGATTTTTGGAATATTTTTTTTAGGAAAATAGTATTGATAATATTTAAACGTTGTTTCTAGTTCTTTTTGGTAAGTAGAAAAATCGAGGTATAAGCTGTCTGATTTTTTTTTCGTTTCAAGAATGAAAGGATCGGAAGTAAAAGCGTTTAAATGAAATTGAGCTTCTTCGCTCTCAATATTACCTATGCTAATTATGTTATTGGTAAAATCGTTAAAAAAAACAGGATAACTGGATTTTAAAAATTGGGTTCCATTTGATTTGGTGTTTGCTGTAAAAATAGCTTGATCAAAACGCTTAACCTCTAAGGGAATAGATATGTCGCTAACATCTACTTCTAGCGGGTTATTTCCACAAGAAAATAGGCTTACAAAAAATGCAAATGTTATTAAGGTTTTAAATGTTGAAAAATTGAATTTCATAAACACCTTTAGGGGTTAATAATGGCTAATTTTGTATCAATAATACTTATTTTATGATACATAAAACAAAGGTACTTACTTTAATAGTATTTGGCTTATTATTTTTAAACCTTTCTGCACAAGATGGAGATTTTGTAAATGACAAGGAAGCGAAGGTTCAGGATGAAAATAGAGCTTTTCGATTGGGTTTACATGTTACGCCAAACATTTCTTGGTTTAAGGCTAATTCTACTGGTTATGAAGGCGAAGGGACTAAAATTGGATTTAGTTATGGCTTGTCTTTTGAACGTTTTTTATCTAAAAATTACTTGATTTCTACAGGAATTGATTTGTTATATGCTGGAGGAGATTTAAAATACAAAGGAGTTACCGAAGGGCTGGCTCAAAATTATACTGCAGATGTAAATCAATCGCTAAACTTACGTTATATTGAATTGCCAATTATATTAAAGTTAAGAA
This sequence comes from uncultured Flavobacteriales bacterium, assembly GCA_905479995.1. Taxonomy (GTDB): domain Bacteria; phylum Bacteroidota; class Bacteroidia; order Flavobacteriales_E; family Vicingaceae. The sequence continues at coordinate 63,816 of CAJQON010000017.1, forward strand.
CCAACGAAATTGGTTATCTCACCTACTTTGGTCAGTTTGGTTTAAAAGCTGGGTTTAACTTTAAGTCAAATGCCAACTATACTTATTCTTACAATGATCCATTTATTCCAGTAACACAAACACATAATGAATCGGTAAAAGGAGTTGGAGATCAAATAGGGTTAATTAACTTATCTTTGGTAGTAGGTGGAGGAATTGAGTATAGTATTTCTGGAAATACCGCATTAGTTCTTGGAGTAACTTTTAACAATGGTTTTATTAATCAATTGGATAAAAAGGAGAATTTGCTCGATGCCAACGGAAATGCTGAAATTGATGTGAACGGAGATGCGATTTTATCAGAAAAAGGAGCCAGTGCTAATTTGAATTATTTTGCCTTAACTGTTGGAATTTATTTTTAATGGACGCACCTAAAGTAACAGAACATATTGTTTTTTGGTTAAAAGATTACATCAATGAATCTAAAACTAGTGGCTTTGTAATAGGAGTTTCTGGAGGAATAGATTCTGCTGTAACATCAACCTTGGCAGCTGAAACAGGTTTGCCTATACTTTGCATTGAAATGCCAATCTATCAAGATGCAAGCCAAGTAAGTAGAGCGCAAAACCACATTGCTTTTTTAAAGAACAACTATGCCAATGTTTCTTCTTTAGAAACAGAGTTAACAGGAGTTTATGATGCTTTTTTAGCAACAATTCCGAAAGCTGAAGAAGATGAAAGGAAAGCAATGAGTTTGGTAAACACGCGTGCTCGACTGAGAATGACTACCCTTTATTATTATGCTGCACTCCACAATTATTTAGTGCTTGGCACTGGCAATAAAGTGGAAGATTTTGGAGTAGGTTTTTATACCAAGTATGGTGATGGAGGAGTAGATGTGAGTCCAATAGCAGATTTACTAAAAACTGAAGTTTACGATATTGGCAAAGTCTTGGGTGTGCTAGAAGAAATTATGGTTGCAGCTCCAACCGATGGTTTGTGGGGCGATGAACGAACTGATGAAGATCAGATTGGCGCCAGTTACCCAGAGTTAGAGTGGGCAATGGCTGTTGCAGAAAAAGGTATTGTCGATTTTACCAAATTTAGTCCTCGTGATCATGAGGTGTTTGCAATTTATACCAAATTAAACACCATCAATCAGCATAAAATGCAACCAATTCCGGTTTGTGTTATTCCAGAAGAGTTAAAATAGAAAAAATAAATCTCTGATAATCAGTATTTTAGTGATTTGTTGATTGAAATTCTATACCTATAACTTGTATGCATAAGAATATTATGTATATTTGTCTTATGTATTCAAAAGAACTATTAAAAGGAACCCTAAAAACGATCATTTTAAAATTGCTCTCCGAAAGTGATCAGATGTACGGTTATCAAATAACTCAAAAAGTTAAAGAAATTACCGAGGGAAAAATCAACTTAACCGAAGGAGCATTGTATCCTGCGTTGCATAAGCTAGAAGCTGATGGGTTGTTGTCAACTGAAAAAATAGAAGTAGGCAACAGAGTCCGTAAGTATTACCGCTTAACGCAATCTGGAAATAATACGGCCCAAGAAAAAGTGGAAGAATTAAAAGAATTTATGGAGACATTAAAATCTATAATTAACATTAGCCCTCAAAAATTAGCATGGAGCATCTAACTGAACAAAATATCAGTGAAATAACCACGCTAATTAAAGCTAAAGGTGTAGAAATGGAAGAGTTGGTTCATGACCTCGTAGATCATATTTGTTGTATGATTGAAGAGCGGATGGAGCAAGGCGAAAACTACACCAGTGCATTGGATAAAACGATGAATAGCTTTGGTAATAACGGTATCCGGAACATACAGGAGGAAACCAATTATTTATTAACCAAAAATATATTAGCGATGAGAAAAACAATGCACATTACAGGGATTACAGCAGCAATTTTACTGCTTTTAGGATCAATTTTTAAAATTCAACATTGGCCTGGAGCTGGGTTTATTTATATTTTAGGAGCAGCTTCGCTTTGCCTTTTATTTATGCCTTTATTTTTAGCGGTAAGAATTAAAGAAAAAATCGGTAAACTAAATGTCGTTAGCAATGTTGTTGGAACCATTGGAGCCATTACGATGTGTTTTGGAATATTATTTAAAATAATGTATTGGCCATTCGCTGGCATCCTAATGAACACAGGAGGTGTTTTGTTGCTTTTTATTTTTTTACCGCTTTATATTTATAGTGGGTTTAAAAGCAAACAATTAAAAACAAGTACAATCGTTCCGATAATTGTGGCAGTGGCAGGATTTAGCTTGATGTTTTCGTTGGTTAAATTAAGAAACAGCCAAGATGTAACGGATGCGATACTTAACATTCAATATACAATTTATGAGGATACTGAATCTACCTTAATAACCAACCAAAGTATTTTGAAAATTCTCCAAAATGATTCAATTACTGCTCATCATGGAGCCAACGAAATTGCACAGCAAATTAATGACATAAGTGAAGATTTAAACTTTGCAATTGCTCAAAGTATGCATCAAGAAATTCCAGAAGAGAAATTGCGTGAAACCATACGCTTAAATTATTACAGCATATCGAACGATATGGGAGATTTGGCAATGTTAAGGAAAGACGAAAGAGGCTTGCAAGACTTGGTAGATTTAATTAAAAAATATGAAGGCTTATATCTTTCTATAACTGGAGTTAAAGCAAACCTAATGATTAACAATGCCAATTTAGAAAGTTACCTCAATAGAACAAAAACACTGTTTCCGCTAGGAATAGTTATACATGACTTGAGTTTGTTAAACTTACAGGTGCAACGGCTTCATTCAAGTTTATTACAATATTATAAAGGCAAGGTTTCTTAGTTTAGTTAGTGAATACATAAAAGCTAAGGAGAGCAAAAGGGTCGGCAAGTAATTGTCGGCCCTTTTTTATTATTTTTACCGTTCATCAAATTTTTGCTGTAAATACCATGTTTTATAGTCATCTTTGTTAAGCAAACTAAATTTTTGAATATGTTAAAGTGTATTGGAGCATTTTTTATCGGAGTATTATTTATTGTTGGATGTAAATCGCCAGAGCCGATTATGTTGCCAGAGCAAACCATAGAAATGGAAAACCCATTTAAAGTTGCTGAACGACCAGTTTACAATCCTTCTAACACCAAAAAAATTGATTTAATTCATGCCAAATTAGATGTTCGGTTTAATTGGGAAAAAGCACACCTTTATGGAAAAGCAACATTAACGTTGAAACCTTACTTCTATAATCAGCAAGAAGTGGTATTGGATGCAAGAGGATTTGACATTCATAAAATTCAGTTGCTTACCATAGGTGAGGATAGTTTGCCTTTGAGTAAAGATTTAAAGTACGATTATGATAGTTTAACAATCACCATTCATTTAGAAAAAGAGTATACCCGAAACGATACATTGACCATTTTTGTTGATTATACAGCAAAACCAAATGAATTAAAAGAAGGTGGAAGTGATGCTATAAAATCTGATAAAGGCTTGTATTTTATCAATGAAAAAGGAGAGGATAAAGAAAAACCGCAACAAATTTGGACGCAAGGAGAAACAGAAGCCAATTCGGCATGGTTTCCTACTATTGATTCTCCAAACGAAAAAATAACCCAAGAAATTTCAATTACTATAGAAGATAAATTTAAAACCTTATCCAATGGAATTTTAACACACTCAGAGTTAAATGGTGATGGAACGCGTACAGATTTTTGGGAGCACCATCAACAACACGCTCCGTATTTGGTAATGATGGCCATTGGCGATTTTGCTGTAGTTCAAGAAAAATGGAGAGGAATTGATGTAGATTATTATGTAGAAAAGGAATACGAACAATATGCCAAAGAAATTTTTGGCTTAACTCCCGAAATGCTAGAGTTTTATTCCACTAAATTGGGTGTTGATTATCCTTGGACAAAATACAGTCAGGTAGTTGTGAGAGATTATGTTTCGGGAGCAATGGAAAATACAACAGCGGTTATTCATGGCGATTTTGTGCAACAAACTCATCGAGAACTTATAGATGGTAGTGCTGGTGAAGATGTTATAGCTCATGAATTATTTCACCATTGGTTTGGCGATTTAGTGACCTGTGAATCTTGGGCAAATCTTCCATTAAACGAATCGTTTGCAACTTATGGGGAAGTGCTTTGGAGAGAGTACAAGTATGGAGATGATAAGGCTGCAGAAGGTTTGCAAGCTGATCTTTCTACTTATTTGCAAGAAGTAAAAGAGGGCAATCATAAAAATATGATTCGTTTTGGTTACGATACTAGAGAGGATATGTTTGATAGACACACCTATCAAAAAGGTGGTAGAATATTACACATGCTAAGAAATTACATTGGAGACGATGCCTTTTTTGCTTCGTTAAAACTGTATTTAAATGAAAATAAATATACAGATGTTGAAATGCACCAATTTCGTATGGCGTGTGAGAAAGTGACAGGAGAAGATTTAAATTGGTTTTTTGATCAATGGTTTTACGCAAAAGGGCACCCAGAACTACAGATTAAATATGCTTACAATGATTCTTTAAAAACACAAAGCATAAGTGTTACACAAATGCAAGACAATAGTAAGTTTCCGATTTATAAGTTGCCTGTTAAAATAGATCTTTATATTAATGGTAAAGTCGAGACTAAAGAAGTTACCATAGATGAGATAGAGAATGAATTTGTTTTTGACGTAGCTAATCAACCGAATTTAGTAAACTTTGATGCTGATAAAATGTTGTTGTGTGAAAAATTAGACCAGCATAGCTTAGAGGAATGGGCATATATGTTTAACCATGCACCTAGATATATAGATCGTTATGAGGCATTGGTTCGATTGTCGAAATCTAAAAAAGAGTTTGCTGTTGAAGCATTAATAAAAGGTCTTTCTGATCCTTATCCTAGAATTAGAAGAACGGCAATAAATGGAATTAAAACGGCAGCAAAAGTAAAGCCTGAAGAAACTAAAACTGCATTGTTGGGAATAGCAAAAAACGATAAAACCTCTATTGCTAGAGGAGATGCTGTATATACATTAGCTACGTATTTTCCTAAAGACCCTTTGGTAAAAGAAGTGTGTATTAATGGTGTGTCTGAAGAGTCTTATTATGTAATTAGTAGCTCTTTAGAAAGCTTGGCGGAAGTGAGTTATGAAGATGCGTTGAAGTTTTCAAAAACTTTTGAAAAGGATGAAAATAAAGATATTAAATATGCTGTTTGCAAAGTATATTCAGATCATGGTGGAGCTGAACACAATGCATTTTTTATAGAAACAGCAAAAGGCCTTAATTCTTATGAGAAATACGGAGTAATTAGTTTATATGGAACATACCTTAAAAAACAAGACAATACGACTATAACCGATGCTTTACCAACTATAGAAAATGTAGCTATTGAAGAAAAAGTTTGGTGGGTTAGAATGATCGGAATTAGCACTTTAATTGAACTGGAGGAATTGTTTGGAAACAGAATTCATATTGCTCAAAAAGAGTTGAAAGATTTAAAAGCAGGAGATGATAAAGAGTTAGATTTACGAAATACCATTGATGCTAATAAATTGCTTAAAGTGAAAATAGAAGCAATTATATTAAAAGTTAAAGAGACCGAAAAAAACGAGCGTTTAAAAGCAATGCTAGGCTTATCAAGATAATGCTCTTGTTTTAAAGTAATGTAAGTATCTTATTATCAGTATATTTGGTTAGGTTTGTGCAGCACTATTCACTTATAGTTGATTTTAGAAAAAGAACATATTACCCAAAAGTCCATTGATTTAGGATTTGCTGTTGTTACTCTCAGAAACGATGGGATAGTAAATACGCAAATTACAATTACCGATTCTGTTGATCTCGATCAGGCAAAATTATTGTTGAAAGCTTATTTAGATATAACCGACAAGACAAAAACTCCTCATTTGTTTACACCAACCAAATTTGTTATTATGGATAAAGAGGTGATGGCATTTGTGAAAAATGAGGCCAATAAATATGGTAAGGCAGATGCGTTTGTTATTCAATCATTACCGCAAAAAATCATTGGCAATTTTTACCTTAAGGTTGTTAAGCCATCAGTTCCAACACGACTATTTAATTCTGAAGATGAGGCAGTTGAATGGTTGAGAGGGTATTTAGATTAGTTTTTAATCAATTTCACTTTAGCAACTATCTCTTTGTTATTCATTAAATTAAGAAGGTACATGCCTTTTGGAAGAAAGGTTAAGTCTAATTTTTTCTCATTTCCAAATCGAATAATTTCTTTACCTGAAATTTCAATTACAGAGATGTTATTGTAGTTCAAGTCGCTAATTATTTCAACTAACCCGTTGGTAGGGTTGGGGTATATTGTTGTATTACTTGATGAGTTTAATGTATTTATACTATTGGCAATTACACTTACAGATTGAGTAATAGTATCAGAAAAACAACTGTCTTGAGAGTAAACGATTAGTTTTACCTGATAAGTGTTGTTGCTTGCATAGGTGTGGCTAGGATTCTCTTGAGTGCTATTTCCAGCATCTCCAAAATCCCATTCATAAGTCTGGCCAAGTGTTGAGGTGTTCGCAAAAGTAATTGTCCCTCCTCCACTATAGTTAAAATTAGCAATAGGGTGATTGGCGTTAACTCTCCATAAACTTAAGCTGTCTAACACTGTATTTGTTGAAATTCTTTGAATGTTTGCAGCGTCAGTTGCACTAATTCCAGCAGGAATAGAAGTACATCCTATGGTTGATTTTTGGTGCAATGTTGAGTAAAATACACAAGCTGCTAAGTAACTTCCATAAATGTTTGGATGACTTCCATCACCACTGTATAGTCCTACTGATGGAAAGCTATCTCTCATGGTTTTCCATGCCACTCCAACTGGTGAGGTTGTTGCTGAATTTGCTGCTGACATAGCCATGTAGCTCTCTCTTAAACGTTGCTGCATTCCAGCATAGGTACATATTGGAGGGTAAGATGCGCAATTTGACGCATCTCCATTTTCTCTTCCCCAAGTCATGTAAAAAACAGGCTCTGAACACGACCAATTTGATTTGATTGAATCACATAACAGTTTAGCATAAGGATAAACATCATTGGCAACTTGAGTTGGGTTAAATGAGGGTTTTTGGCTTTGTTCTTGAATGACAACATAATCCCATTGATCTTGTTTAATTTTTGCTAAGGTTGTAGCATTGGTAGCATGTTGAATCAATTGATGTCCACCAGGTGTGTTTTGGTCGGTATAAATTGAATCTCCATAACTTGTTCCAATGTCTTTTAAAAGTTTTGGTAAGTCATTTACGTAAGTGTAGCTATTGCCTATAAATAATACTTTTTTTACTTGTGCGTTTAGTGAGGTTATAGCTATAAATGCTAGCAAAAGGAAGATGATTTTTTTCATGAATAGGGTTTAATTTCCTCTAAAGACGAAAAGAATATGAAAGGGAAGCCTGCTAAGTTTGTAGTAAATTTAAAAAGAGGGAGAACAAATTGGGTGTTAGTGTATTAGGTTTTTTGTTTTTTCTTTTTGGCTGCCGGAAACAAAATGTTGTTCAAGATCAAACGGTAACCAGCAGAGTTAGGATGTAAATTTAAATCTGTTGGTGGATCTCCAACCATGTGTTGGTAATCACCTGGGTCGTGCCCACCATAAAAAGTCCAAGTTCCTTTTCCCAATTCACCATGAATGTATTTCGCTGAATTTAACGATTTGTTTTCGCCCATAACTAACACATTAGACTTTAAGTATTGTTTGTTAAATCCGGTTGTTTGACCGTAAAAACCATTAACAATGCTGGTGTGGTTTTGGCAAAGCATAGTCGGAACAATATCCCATTTTGCAGAAAAATCAAACAAGGTAAAGTTGTCTATTTTTTGAGGCGTTTTAATGTGTGTTGGAGTGGCGTCTATTACCGAAAATTCATACTCCAATGGATTTGTTTTCAATTGAAAATCTTTGAAGGCAAAAGTTTTGGAGAAATCGAGTTGAGTATTATAGTTTGGTGTTGTTCCATCTCCATCAAACATTGCTTCACAAATGTCTATGCCTTCTGCGGCCAAAGCAATGTCTAGTGCATCTGTTCCAGAGCACATAGCAAACAAAAATCCACCGCCAACAGTATAATTTTTAATGTTTTTTGCAACCGCTAACTTTAATTGAGAAACTTTTGTAAAGCCTAAGCGTGTAGCTGTTTCTTCATTGTATCGAACCTGCTCTTTGTACCAAGCCGCATTTCTATAATGGCTGTAAAATTTACCGTATTGGCCAGTAAAATCTTCGTGGTGCAAATGAAGCCAATCGTATTTTGGTAAAAGGCCTTCAATAATTTCGTCATCATAAACCACGTCATAAGGAATTTCGGCATAGGTCAGCACCAAGGTAACTGCATCGTCCCAAGGCTGCTTATTCTTTGGAGAGTATACAGCAATTTTAGGTGATTTAAACAATTTTACCATGTCCATGTTTACCTCGGGATCTGAAATTTCGTGTAAAATAGCAGTAGATTTTGCGTTGGCAATTACTTCAAATGAAACACCTCTAATAATTAGTTCTTCCTCTAAAGCTTTCACATGTTTTATCATAAAACTACCGCCACGATAATTTAATAGCCAGTCTATCTCAAGGTTGTTTTCTAAAACCCAATAAGCAATTCCATAGGCTTTTAAATGATTTTTCTGGGTATTGTCCATTGGTATAAGCAAGTAAGTTGCACTTGCCTTAAAAGAGAATAGGGTGATTAATAAAAGGAAAAATAGCTTTTTCATAAACCTAAAATTAAGTTTTTTTTGGTGGAGCAATAAAATGGAATTGGATTAAAGCTTAAAAAGGAGCATCATCATCGTCATCATTTCCACCATAATTGAATCCGTCATCCTCGAAATCGTTCATTTTTGATGATTTTGTTACGTGTCCTTCATCATCAAATCCCTCTCCGATTGGCATTGGTGCATTGTCATTGTCAAAGTCATTGAAATCATTTGCACCAGGATCTAAATCTTGGAATTTAGCCAATTGATTAATAAATTTCAGCTGCACATCTCCAATAGATCCGTTACGATGCTTTGCAATTATAATGTTTGCAACACCATTTGTTGGGTTTCCTTCTTCGTCTTCAACTAAGCCATAATATTCTGGACGGTGAATAAATTGTACCATATCTGCATCCTGCTCTATCGATCCAGATTCTCTTAAATCTGATAGTTGAGGACGTTTGTCGCCACCTCTTGTTTCAACAGCTCTACTCAATTGTGAAAGTGCTAAAACTGGAATACTCAATTCTTTTGCAATACTTTTTAATGATCTTGAAATCATACTAATTTCTTGTTCACGATTTCCTTTGTTATCTCCGCCACCAGTCATTAATTGCAAATAATCAATAATTAGTAATTGGATGTCATGTTGTGCTTTTAGTCTTCTTGCTTTTGCTCTTAATTCAAATACAGATAAACCAGGAGTATCATCAATAAATATCTTTGCTTCAGCTAAGTCTGTTATTTTAGAATTAATTTGATGGAGTTCATCAGCTCTTAAATTTCCACTTCTTAATTTCTCAGATGAAATTTCTGATTCTGCAGAAACTAACCTGGTTACCAATTGAACAGACGACATCTCTAAAGAAAAGAAAGCAACAGCATGCCCAAAGTTAACGGCTGCATTTCTGGCTAAAGAAAGTTCATAAGATGTTTTTCCCATTGCTGGTCTTGCTGCAATAATAACTAAATCGGATTGTTGCCAGCCCGAAGTAACACGATCTAAAGCGGTAAATCCTGAAGGTACTCCAGTAACACCTGTTCCTTGCCCTTTAGCTTCTTCAATTTGTTTCATCGATTCTCGAATCAATTCTGACATTGATTCGTAGTTTTTTCTAATGTTCCCTTCAGCAACAGAAAATAAGCTTGATTCAGCTTTATCTAATAGTGCAAAAACATCCGTAGTTTCATCGTAAGCATCCGTAATTATATCAGAAGAAATCCGAATTAATTCACGTTGAATGTACTTTTGTGCAATTATTCTGGAGTGGTATTCAATGTTTGCAGCAGAAGCTACTCTATTTGTAAGTTGGGTAATGTAATAAGGTCCTCCAACAATTTCTAATTCACCTCGTTGTTTTAATTCGTGGGTTACAGTAAGTATATCTACTGGCTCCGAACCTTGAAACAAACTTTGTATTACAGCAAATATTTTTTGGTGGGCTTCTTTGTAAAAACTCTTGGGTTGTAAAATATCTATGGCTGCATTTACAGCTTCTTTTTCCAACATTAAGGCTCCAAGTACAGCCTCTTCTAAGTCCATTGCTTGTGGCGGAAGTTTTCCATGTTCAATTCCATTGGCAAGCGGAGTAGCTTGTCTAGTTCTTTTTCTTGCCGGTAAATTGTTTGCTTCTGCCATAAATCAAAATTACAAAACTGAAGTTGTTCTTTGGGTGATAAGTAGTAAGAATAATACCTTTTCTTTTAAACGAAAATAAAGTGCTAAAGTTTAGGTAATTAACAGCTTTACTAACCGTTTATTAACACGTTGTTAATACGGAGTTATGCTTTCAAAAAAAAACTTAATTTTAAGCTATGATCCGGTTTATTTTAACTCTTGTTGCACTTACTTTATTGTATTCTTGTCAAAAAGAAAAAGATAACTCCAAACCTGTTATTGTAGTAACAGCTCCTGTAAATTATCAATCAATTAACGCTATAGATACAGTACCTATTTATGCAACTATTAGTGACAATCAAAATATAATTTCTGTAACTGTATCGGTTAAGAATGCTAATGGTGACTTGGTTTTGAATTCAAGGTCTGTGAGGCCGAACAATTCAGATTATGTGCTCGATATGGAGTATTTTGTTAATGATATTTCTTTGCCAGGAGGGCAATACTATTTTGATATTTCTGCCGATGATGGTGAGAATGTTGCGCATAAATATGTGCAAGTAATGTTTAATGCAGCAGCAACCACTCGAGAAGGAGTTTTTATTGTAAGCAATAATGGTTCAACTTCCGATATTGTAAAGTTGGATAATGCTTATTTGGCCTCCCCGTTTGCTTCTTTTTCGGGCGATTTTTTAGCCATGGAGGTAAATTCTGTTACCCAGCAATTTTTTCATTGCGCATCTGCAACTGGCGACCTAAGTATTTTAGATCCGCTAACAGGAAATTCTCTATGGAGTTCTTCGGCTATTTCTTCTCCTCCAGCTCCATATTTTACCAATCTCATGTTACATAATCAGGAGTTTTATGTGGGTTACTACAATGGTAATATTAAGCGATTTACGGCTTCGGGAGGAGCAAATGTTAATGCCAATGCTAACGTTGGATATTATGTAGAAGAATCTGCTGTAATTAACAATTATCATGTTACAGCACAAAAATCTATTGTACCAGGAACAGTGAATTTAGTGTTGTATTGGGAAAATTCCGGAGCTTTTGCTCGACAGGTTGCGCTTAATGAAGATGTTTTAGGTATTTACGATTACACTAGTACAGAAATGGTATTAATTACCAATACTTCTGCTCAATTGGGTAATGTTGTTTTTTACTACTATTCAACCGGATTAATTGGCTCTCCTTTTAGTGTTAGTTTAGCTAAAATTGAGTCTTGTATAGAAATTTCTAATGGAGTTTACTTAGTTGCAGAAGGAGGAAACTTAACTATTGTTGATGTCAATAATTTCTCTACATTGGGTTATTTGTCTGGAGTACCTGCCAACTTATTAAAGTACGATGCGCTAAGCAATGAGCTTTTTGTAGTAAATGGGAATCAACTTACAGTGTATGATTATACAACAAAATTAGTAGTTGCTAACTACGCACATGCCGCAGCAATTGATGGTGTAGCTTACTGGTATAATAAGTAGACTATTCTACAATTTCACCCATAGCGCAAAATTTTTCAATTCTACTATCTACTAGTTTTTCTTTGTCGATTTTATTCAACTTTGTTAGGTGCTTTTTAATCTCTTTTTTTACGATAGCAAACATTTCTTCAGGATTGGAATGAGCACCACCAATAGGTTCTTTAATAATTCCATCTACTAAATTATTCGAAAACATGTCTTTTGCTGTTAACTTCAAAGCTTCGGCAGCACGCTCTTTAAATTCCCAGCTTCTCCATAAAATAGAAGAACAAGACTCAGGTGAGATTACAGAGTACCACGTGTTTTCTAGCATTAAAACCTGATCTCCGATACCAATTCCTAAAGCACCACCAGAAGCGCCTTCACCAATTACAATTACAATAATTGGAACTGACAATTGAGCCATTTCTAATAAATTACGTGCTATAGCTTCTCCTTGGCCTCTTTCTTCTGCTTCTAATCCAGGGAAAGCTCCAGGTGTATCCACTAAACAAACAACGGGTTTGTTAAATTTTTCGGCCATTTTCATTAGCCTTAATGCTTTTCTATATCCTTCTGGGTTGGCCATTCCAAAATTACGGTACTGACGCATTTTGGTGTTTATACCTTTTTGCTGTCCAATAAACATAATGCTTTGGCCATCAATGCTTCCTATTCCCCCAACCATAGCTTTATCGTCTTTTACAGTACGATCGCCATGCAATTCAATAAATTCACCATCAGTAATGGCGTTAATATAACTTAAGGTATATGGTCTTTCTGGATGACGAGAAACCTGAACTTTTTGCCAAGCAGATAAGTTGCTGTAGATTCCCTTTCGGGTCTCTACTAGCTTCTTTTCTATTTCAGTAATAATTTTAGACATATCTATGCCCTTCTCCTCTTGAGTCTTGATGTTCTTTTCAAGTTGCTCTACCAATTCTTTAATTGGTTCTTCAAAATCTAAATATATAGCCATAGTCTTTTCTTAAAAAACAGATGGCTAAATTACTAAATTTGTTTAATCAGCATTTTCTATTTCGTATTTTTGAGTGCTTAATTGATACTTTACTTCAAATATGGTTGTTTTTCCTAATGCAAAAATAAATATTGGGCTAAATGTTGTCGCTAAACGAGCGGATGGTTTTCATAATATTGAAAGCATTTTTCATCCCGTTTTAGACCTTTGTGATGCCTTAGAACTTGTTTTAATTCCAGGTGATGAAGTGTTATTTTCTTCTAGTGGGATAGCTATTCCAACTGATAATTCGAACAAAAATTTATGTTTAAAAGCTTATGATTTACTAAGGGAGGAACATAAGTTGAGCGGAGTAAAAATTCACCTTCAAAAAAACATACCAATTGGTGCTGGTTTAGGTGGCGGTTCTGCCGATGCTGCTTTTATGTTAAAAGCATTAAATGAATTGTTTGAGCTGGATTTAACATTGGAGCAACTCGTAAATTATGCCAAACAGTTAGGAAGTGATTGTGCCTTTTTTATTGAAAATAAACCAGTTTATGCTTTTAATAAAGGCGATGAATTTGAGGGTGTTTCTATAGATTTAAGTAGCTACACCATTAAAATTGACTATCCTAATATTCATGTTTCTACAAAAGAGGCTTATCAGGGAGTTGTTCCAATTGAAAGTAAGACAGATTTAAAAGCCTTGATCACCGAGCCAATAGAAAATTGGAGCAAAAGCATTAAAAACGATTTTGAACAATCAGTAGTTCCAAACCATCCTCAAATAGAAGAATTGAAAGCTAAAATGTATGAAGATGGAGCGAGGTTTGCTTCAATGACTGGTAGCGGTTCGGCTGTTTTTGGAATATTTTAAATTTAACTGTAACTTTTTAAACCATCAGTTCGTCCCATTATTAAACAGTAGCGTTAAATGACGGTAAAGGAGTATAACCAAAGTGTAGATTCGTATTCGGATAATCTTTTTCGGTTTGTGTTAAAAAACATAAAAGATGAAGAGAAGGCGAAAGATATCGTTCAGGATACTTACGTTAAATTTTGGGAAAAGAGAGACAATGTTGACGTTAACAAAATCAAATCTTATTTATTTACAACGGCTTATCATACCCTAATAGATGTAGTGAGAAGAGATAAGAAGCAAGCTTCGTTTGATGTTGTTAAAGAAGAAAACTTAACTACAAATGATGGTTATACGGATTTACAAGAAGTTTTATTAGCAGCCATTGAGCAATTACCTGAAGATCAAAAAGCAGTAATACTTTTAAGAGATTATGAAGGGTACGCTTATAATGAAATTGCAGAAATAACCGGTATGACAGAATCTAAGGTGAAAGTGTATATTTTTAGAGGAAGAAAATTTTTAAAAAACTATTTAGGAAGTGTAGAGGCAGTATTATGAATTTGATTACAAAAAATAACTACGAGGCATTTTTGCTAGATTATGTTGAGGGGAATTTATCTCCTGAACATACTGCAGAACTCATGTTGTTTTTTGAAAATAATCCTAGTTTAAAAGAAGATTTAGATGATTTTGAGATCTTAACCTTAACGCCACCAGCATTGGAAATGGATAAGGAAGAACTAAAGATAGAAGAGAGTATTGTTTCTTTAGCAACTTTTGAAGATGCTATTATTGCAGAAATAGAAGACGAAAATACTGCAGAGCAATCGGCAGCATTGTTCTTGTTTTTAAAAGAGAATCCGAGTAAAAAACACGAATTAGTTGCCTATCAGAAAACGATATTGGACGCTCCAGCTATCGTTTTTACAGATAAAAAAGGCCTTAAACAAAAAGATACAAAAGTGATACCATTGTATTGGTGGTATTCATCTGCTGCTGCAATTATTTTGGCGGTGTTTTTATTAAAAGGGATTTATAGTAATAATGAGGTGAGTTCGCCATTCGTTGCTAATGAAATTGAAAATACCAAAACTATTAAAGAAGAGCAACAGGTTAATAAAGCAATTTTAATTGCTGTTGAAGAGGAACAAGAGATAAACGAAGAATTGGAAAAACCTGTTATTGATTTAGTAAAACAAACAACAGTAAATAAAGTTGCAGTAAAAAATGGAGTTCAAAAGAATGCGGAGGAGGAGATAGACGAAGTGATTTTTGCCAATAAGCAAATTAAAGAGGTTGAATTAAAGGATACTATAGAAATGAATAAGCTACTTCCTCAAAAAGTAGTTCCAGTTAAAGAAGAGGTGTTGTATGCCAATAATGTAAAAATAGTTTATGAAGATGAGCCAGTAGGGAAAAATGAGGCAGTTGATAAGCCTGGAAAGAAACTTACCAAATTTGATGCCGTTAGAGCGGCTATAAAACAACAGGTTAGAGAAAAATTTTTAAACAAAAAAAACACAGAAGTGGTACTGGCTTATAGCGCTGAATCGCCTATCTCTATTCGAAAAAGCAAGAAAAATAAAAAATAGCTGTAACAAAATTAAGTAGTTGTCCGTCCTACAATCAAACACCAGCAATTGGGTGTAATTCAATTAAAATTTAGAACAATGAAAAAAATAGTTTCACTTCCATTAATGTTAATTCTGATAGTAAATTTAACTGCTCAAACTACGGTTAGGTCACTTGGAGAATTCACAACGTTAAATTTAAAAAACACTTTAGAAGTTAGGTTGGTGCAAGGAGAAAAAAATGAAGCTTTGATTTCAGTACCAGGTTCTCCTGAAGACCAACTAGATCATGTAATTACAGAGTTGGTAGGTGGTGAACTTACTATTTATACCGATGGGAAAATTAAATCTAGAGAGAATGCTGTAGTGGTTTTAACGTTTAAAAATCTAACTGAGATTAATCAAAGTGGTGCTTCTAGAATTAGTACTTTAAATAAGATTCGCACAGAAAAATTTAAAGTTGTTGGTAGTGGTGCAGTTCAAGCAGATATTAACATTGACGCCCAAACACTTGATATTCGCGCTTCTGGCGCAAGTGATATCAAATTAAAAGGTTCAGCAAATAAATTTAATCTAGAATTGAGTGGGTCTTCAGATTTAAAAGCGTCTGATTTTAAAGCAAAAAATGTGGTAATTGATGTTTCTGGAGCATCGGATGTAAAAGTATTTGCTTCAGAATCTATTTCAGGTCGAGCAAAAGGTGCTTCTCATATCAATGTGAAAGGTAATCCAATACATAGAGCAATTAACAGCTCTTCGAGTACCGATACCTATTACATTGGAAACGATAATGTTTCCATTAATCTGGGGGAAACTGCGGTAAATGTGAATGATGAGCATGTCGATTTAAGTACTAAGAACAAAGAAGTTCATGTGCATGATGATACAACAAGGGTTAAACTTGGAGGTACGTATATTACATTTATTGACGATTCTATACATGTTTATAAAAAGCCGAAAAAACGAAGAAACCATTGGGCAGGATTAGATCTAGGTATAAATGGTTTTATGACCTCTGGAGGGAGTTTTGACTTAAGTAACCCAGCTCACTTTGAACAAACTAATCCGCAAAGTGTAACGCAGTTTATGGAGCTAAACTATAGCAAGTCATGGACTTTTAGTGTCAATTTTTTAGAGTTTTTTATTCCTATTAAAGAGCATCATTTTGGATTTGTTACAGGTTTAGGAACCGAGTGGAATAACTATGAATTGAAACACAACGTGAGGTTAACTCCTTTTGGTGGGTCTGAGGTGTTTAGTAGCGCAAATGCATACGAAGAGCGCTATACTTGGGGTGAAATAGATACGACACTTTCGTATTCTAAAAATAGATTTAAAACATGGTTTATTAATGCTCCTTTTTTATTGGAGTTAAATACTGGGCAAGATAAAAGAAGGTCTTTCCATTTGTCAGCTGGAGCAATATTAGGATACAACCTGCAAACAAAAATGAAATACGTTTTTAATGAAAATGGAGATAAAAGAAAAGAAAAAGATAAAGACAGCTTTAATACCAATCCGTTTCGGGCAAGTTTAACTGCTCGTGTAGGTTACAGTTGGTTTACAGTATTTGCAACATATGCATTAACACCTTTGTTTGAAAATGGAAGAGGTCCAGAACTCTACCCCTTTACCGTTGGTGTTGCCCTATTAGGGTTTTAAGAATTTACTTCCTTTATTACCCACCTGTTTAGTTAGTGCAAAAAGCCCCACAAATTGTGGGGCTTTTATTATTTTATTTCAAGGAATTTCAGAAAGATGAATATTCCTTTTTCAAACGTATAGTTTTTATTTCCTGCTATCTAAATGCGCTTTTCTGTCTGCTGCTTTAGCATCTTTCTTTTCTTTATGCGCTTGTTTCATAGCTCTATATTTTGTCAATTGTTCAGGGGTTAAAACACCTTCAATTTCTTGAATTTGTGACTTCTTGTTTTCTTTCTTTTCTAGTTTTAATACCTCAAGCTGATCTCTTTTAGGGTCAATTTTAGCTTTCAATTCTTTATGCTTGGCAGCATAGTTTGCGTCAATTGCCTTCATTTCACTAATCTGACTATCATTTAAATCAAGCTTTATTTTTAATGCTTCATATCTGTCTTTTTTCGATTTACTTGCAGCTTTTTGGGCAGTACATAAAGAAGTAAAAGCCATAAACGACATAGTGATAAGTACTATTTTTAAATTTTTCATATGCTTAAATTTTATTGATGTTTAATAGATTAGATGGATAAAGTTAATAAAGGTTTAATTCTAAAACGTTAAAAATTGCTAAAAGATGCCTCAAAGCTTTTAAAAAAATACAATAAGTTATAAGTAGATGAGTTTTTTAGCAAACAGAAATAAGTATATTTGTAACCTTATAACTAACTGTAATGGCTAACTATACAACGGGAGAACTGTTAAAGCAAATTAATTTACCAAGTGATTTAAGAGAGAAAATTTCTGAAGATCAACTTCCACAGTTATGTGAAGAACTTCGAGACTTTATTGTTGATGTCGTTTCTCAAAAAGGAGGACATTTTGGAGCAAGTTTAGGTGTTGTAGAGTTAACTGTAGCATTGCATTATGCTTTTAACACACCTTACGATAAGTTAGTTTGGGATGTTGGTCATCAAGCTTATGGCCATAAGATTCTTACAGGTAGAAGAGAGCAGTTTCATACCAATCGTGTTTATAAAGGAATTAGTGGGTTTCCAAAACCTACAGAAAGCGAATACGATTCTTTTGCAGTAGGACATTCCTCCACTTCAATTTCGGCAGCTTTAGGAATGGCAGTTGCTTCTCGATATTTAAAAGAAGTAGAAAGGCAACATGTAGCTATTATTGGTGATGGATCTATGACTGCTGGTTTAGCCTTTGAAGGAATGAATCATGGTGGAGTAGAAAATACTAACCTTTTAATTGTGCTCAACGACAATTGCATGGCAATTGATCCAAACGTTGGTGCTTTAAAGGATTATTTAACTGATATTACTACTTCTCATACCTACAATAAGGTAAAAGATGAGGTGTGGGACTTGTTAGGGAAAATGAGCAAATTTGGTCCAAATGCTCAAACTATCGTTCAAAAAATTGAAAACGGAATAAAATCTACTTTATTAAAGCAGAGTAATCTTTTTGAGTCATTAAACTTTAGGTACTTTGGCCCTATAGATGGTCATGATGTTAATTATATGACCAAGGTAATGAATGATTTAAAAGACATTCCTGGACCTAAAATATTACATTGTATTACCGAAAAAGGGAAAGGATATGAACCCGCAGAATCAGGTGATACTACCCAATGGCACGCTCCAGGGATTTTTAATAAAGATACTGGTGAAATTATAAAGATTGCACCAAAGAATCCTGAGCCACCAAAATACCAGGATGTATTTGGACATTCTATTGTAGAATTAGCAGAAAAAAATGACAAAATTGTTGGTGTTACTCCAGCTATGCCTTCTGGTTGTTCATTAAATATTATGATGAAGGCCATGCCAGATAGAGCTTTTGATGTTGGTATCGCTGAACAACATGCGGTTACATTTTCGGCAGGAATGGCTGCTCAAGGATTAATTCCTTTTTGTAACATATACTCTTCATTTATGCAACGTGCTTACGACCAGGTCATACATGATGTAGCGTTACAAAAACTTCCAGTTGTATTTTGTTTAGATAGAGGTGGTTTAGTTGGTGCTGATGGTCCAACACACCATGGCGCATTTGATTTGGCTTACTTTAGATGTATTCCAAATATGATTGTTTCTGCACCAATGAATGAAGAAGAGTTGCGAAACTTAATGTATACAGCGCAAGTAGAAAACAATGGCCCATTTTCTATTCGTTATCCGAGAGGTACAGGTGTAATGACTGAATGGAAAACACCATTTAAGAAAATAAAAATAGGAACAGGAAGAAGAGTGAAAAACGGAGAAAATATTGCCATTTTAAGTATAGGCCATATAGGTAACTTTGCCGTTAACGCTGCTGAAAAATTGAATAAAGAAGGAATTGAAATAGCGCATTATGACATGCGTTTTGTGAAGCCTATAGATGAAATTTTATTACACGAAGTTTTTTCTAAATTTAAAAAAGTAATTACCTTAGAAAATGGAACAATAGTAGGCGGAATGGGAAGTGCCGTGCTTGAGTTTATGGCTGACCACAACTATCACGCTCAAGTAAAGCGATTAGGTATTCCTGATGAATTTATTGAACATGGAACTCAAAACGAATTGTACAATGAATGTTTCTTTAATGAAGAGGCCATCATTAAAACAGTAAAATCATTAATGGATTCTGATGAAAATCAGGCCATAGCATAATTATTTCCTTGAAAATAAACCTAAATATTACCAATAAGGCAAAATGGTTAAATCCTAAAGTTCCTTACGTAATTTCTGGACCTTGTAGTGTAGAATCTGAACAACAAGTATTAGAAACAGCGAAACAAATAGCTAGTGCAAAACAAGTTAGTGTTTTAAGAGGAGGAATTTGGAAGCCTAGAACACGGCCGAATTCATTTGAAGGAATTGGAGAGGTTGGATTGCCTTGGTTAAAAGCAGCTGGTAATATAGTTGGTTTACCAGTGGCAACAGAAGTGGCAAAAGCCGAGCATGTTGAAGCTTGTTTAAAACACGATATTGATGTGTTGTGGATTGGTGCTAGAACAACGGTGAATCCATTTTCTGTGCAAGAAATTGCAGACGCATTAAAAGGTGTCGATATTCCTGTATTTGTAAAAAATCCAATTACGCCCGACTTAAATTTATGGATTGGTGCATTAGAGCGTATTAATGCTGTAGGAATTACTAGGTTGGGAGCTATTCATAGAGGTTTTGCAACGCATGAGAAATCAGTTTATCGCAACACACCTATGTGGGAATTACCAATAGAACTTAAAATGCTTTGTCCAGATTTGCCCATTATTTGCGATCCAAGTCACATTAGTGGAAACCACGAATTGATTGCAGGTGTTGCTCAAAAGGCTTTAGATTTAGAGATGGATGGCTTAATGATAGAGAGTCATGTAAACCCTACAGTTGCCAAGAGCGATGCTGAACAGCAAGTTTCTCCAGATGAGTTAAGCAAAATAATTGAGGAGCTGCAAGTAAGAAGTTCTCAAAGCAATAATCAAGATTTTGCCAATAATTTGGAGCGTTTGCGTTCTATTATTGATGAGATAGATGAAGATTTGATACATAAGTTTTCTTCGCGTATGGATGTTGTGGAGAAAATAGGAGCGTATAAAAAAGACAATGAGGTAATAATTTTACAACTCGAACGTTGGGAATATATCTTAAAAAACAGAACAGAAATTGGCCAAAAATCAGGGTTAAGTGCTGGGTTTATAAAAAAGTTGTTAGACTTGATCCATCAAGAGTCTATTCGATTGCAAACAAAAGTAATGAACGAGTAAAATGAATAAAAGATGGAAGTTAAAACCTCAGTCAGATGATAAAGAGGTTAAAGAATTATCAGAAAAACTTAACAACTTAGACCAAACTCTAACGAACATTCTTTTGCAGCGTGGGGTTAATTCTTATACAGGTGCTAAGGATTTTTTTAGGCCTCAAATTTCAGGAATATATGATCCTTTTTTGATGAAGGATATGGATAAAGCTGTTGCTCGATTGCAATTGGCTTTTGAACAAAAGGAGCGTGTTTTAATATATGGAGATTACGATGTTGATGGAACTACTTCAGTTGCCTTAGTTTATTCTTACTTAAGTAATTACTATCCAACCATAGATCGGGAAGCAATAAAGAAGGATGAAAGTGAATATGGGTTAGAATATTATATTCCAGATCGATATGGGGAAGGTTATGGTATTTCTTTTAAAGGTATTGACTATGCTGCTGACAATGGATTTACATTAATAATAGCGTTAGATTGTGGAATTAAGGCCATTGAGAAAATTGACTACGCAAAAGAAAAAGGAGTCGATTTTATTATTTGCGATCACCACAGACCTGGAGATGATATTCCAAAGGCAGTAGCCGTTTTAGATCCTAAAAGAATAGATTGTAATTATCCTTTTGATGGATTGTCGGGTTGTGGAGTAGGATTTAAGCTAATGCAAGCTTGGACTAAATCAACTGGTAAGAGTGAAGAGAAATTGCTTGGATATTTAGATTTATTGGCCATTAGTACTTGTGCCGATATTGTTCCGGTAGTAGATGAGAACAGAATATTTGTGCATTATGGGTTAAAGTTAATTAATGAAAATCCACGACAAAGCATCCGAACACTCTTGGAGTTGGCCGATCTTAAAAAACCGGAATTAACGGTAATGGATGTAGTTTTTACTTTTGCTCCTCGTATAAATGCTGCTGGAAGAATTAGTTCTGGGAACAAGGCAGTAGAAATGTTGGTGGCTGAGGATAAAGCAGCTGTTGAAGAAGTTGGGAAAAAGATTAACAACTATAACCTAGAAAGAAGAGGCTTAGATAAGGAGATTACCACTGAAGCTTTAGCGATTATTGATAAAGATAAAGCCTTGCAAAAGAAAAAATCTACGGTATTGTTTGGTAGTAATTGGCACAAAGGAGTTATTGGAATTGTTGCTTCTCGCTTAATTGAAACGCATTACAAACCAACAATTATTTTAACCGAATCGAAAGGAATGGCTACAGGTTCTGCAAGGACTGTAGAGGGATTTGACGTGTATAATGCGATAGATGCCTGCAAAGATTTGTTGGAACAGTTTGGAGGACACACTGCTGCTGCTGGATTAACCATGAAATTGGAAAACATTGAAGCGTTTACCGAAAAATTTGAAAAAGTGGTGAATGAGCAAATAGATGATGAATTACTCATTCCTCAAATAGAAATAGATGCGCCTTTAAACTTGGCTCAAATAGATGATAAATTTAACCGCTTACTCAAACAATTTGCTCCTTTTGGGCCTTATAATATGCGGCCAGTTTTTAGTGCTGACAATGTTTTTTTAACAAGCAATTCTAAAAAAATTGGAGCTGATAAAAGTCATTTACGATTAGAGGTTTTTCAAGCAGAAAATCCTAACAAAAAGTTTAATTGTATTGGCTTTGGCTTAGGTTATGTGTTAGATGAAATTGATGAAGGCGTGCCTTTCAGTTTAGCTTTTAATATAGAAGAAAATCACTGGAATGGGCGAACTACTTTGCAGTTAAATATTTGTGATTTGAAGTTTTAATTTAGGTTGAAGTGATTGCTTTTTTATGAAAAGCTAAATGAATACATTGTCATTGTCTATAAGTTTTTGAATCATATTAGTTGTTATCTTTTTTATTTTTTCTGACTCTTTTCCCATCATGCTTTTTTTAGAACACCAATCTGTAGAGCAGGTATTGATTATTATTCCTGAATTTTCTTTTCTTTGAAAAACAATAAATGTTCCAACAGTTTGTTCTGCTCTGAATCCAAAGTCATAACCTAAAAGATTTATTTTGTAAAAATTCAATAATGAAACATCTAATTTTGGGATGTTATTATTCGTAAATCCAATAATGGGTGCTCCATCGTATTCTTTAGTTGGTAAAGGTAATATGTCACCAAATTTTAGGTTAGTTCCTTCAAGTAAAGGAGAGTTCGGTTCTATAATTTTATATCCATCAAACCCATTGTCTTCTTTTGTGCCATATCCGCCATTGCTAAAATCAGCTCCAATACTTGATGTTATTGAGTAGTTTAATCTTGAATCATTCCATCTAATTGTTTTAAGAAGAATGTTAGTGGTTTTGTCTTTGTCAAAATCTCTATAACAGATCATTTGATTATCTGTGCTGTCATATCTAATTTGCCACCACATCGTGTTTCCTGACATAATAATACTATGGCCTCCATTGTCAATGTAATTGTCAAAGTTTACCCGAGCTTTTCTAGTCCAATATTCATTGTGTCCAGGTAGAAGTAGTATTTCTGAATGGTTAAAGTTATTGAGATTATCTAAGTCTTTGTCGCAAATATAATTGATGTTTTCTCCATATTTGGAGTGAATCCATTTATAAAACTCTGGAGAAGCATACTCATCACTGAAAGGAGTAGGTCTCATAAACGAAGCAGAATTTGATTCTTTATCATTTGTTGAGTTATAACTATACAAACTTTTTCCTCCAGAATTGTTATATGCATTAATGGTGTTTGATGGATAGACTAATGTCATTAATTTTTTTTCTCTTGATCTAACTACAAAAGGAATTGTATTATTAATAAAGTAAAAACCTGATTTGAGATCTGGAATAGTAAATTTTATTGGATATTTATACCCAAATCCATTTTTCCAAGGCTCTACATTATTGATAGACTGGGGGTATACATATGCCCGTATTTCTTTTATCGTATTACCATAGATATCAGAAATAGTTAGCTTTATATTTTTTACTGAAATGGAATTTAAATATAAGCTACACTCTTCTTTGGGGAAATAAGATGTTTTGTCTGTATATCCATTTATTTTGTTTGTATTTTCATTTACAATGGGGTCCTTTTTGCATCCAATTATTATAAAACTAAAAATAAGGAGTAAATAGAGACTTATATATTTGTGGTGATATAATGATTTGTTCATAAGGAGAAGTGTATAGTTAGAATTGGTCAGAGTGTTTTTAATTCTTAAGGGCTGTGTGATAATGTTCTTAGAATAGTGATGTTAAAGCAAAAGCTTCATATAGCCAGTTTTACGAGCTAACTAAGTTGTATTTACTAAAGTTGTTTTTTAGCTTTGGGGTGTAGTTGCAAAAATCATTGGAATGGACAACCAGTCTAGCAGTTTAATTTACCAACTCTTAAGCACTAATATAGTTATGTCTCTATAGTTTGTCGTTTTCGTCATCATCTGTATCTGTTTTATCTGTTTTTTTTATTTAGATAAGATCAGTTTAAAGGGCGTTTTAATTTGTTTTAAGCGTTGCACAAAAATTGCACAGAACAACTAGAATGTTAACTGTTAGTTAGTTGCGATCAGGGTGTTAAGTGGATTGAACGAATGTTTGTGATTGGAATTGTTGATGTCTTTTAGGTAGGGAAGTTTATATTCTTTCAAAAGTTCCATAAATAATGGGGTTGCCTTTTCGTAACTTAATTTTAAAGTCATCTATAATAAAGTTTTCTTTGTTCTTGTTCCATACGTAAACTTTTAACGTTATATGATCGTGTTTCTGGTTGATGTCAGATAGCTTTATGGAATGATGAATTCTTATCCAGCCATCTTTTCCCTTTTTCGATACGTTAAATTTCTTGAAATTAGTTCCTCCCCAATAAATTTCTTTGCCGTTTGACTCTAATGCACCAACTAGCATTCCATCTTCAAAACTTTCTTTTGTGTGAACCTTTAAAGAAAGGTCTATAAAATTATTTTCATTTTCTATAATCTCAGCAAGATGCATTGAAAATGTTGGCCCCCATTCATTATTACTGTCAAGTTTGTAACTGAAATTATTATTGATAGAGATGAGGTTTTTAGCGTCAATCGAAGACCAATTTGTTGTTGTCTCAACGTCAAAGTCTAAATCACTTATTAAATTTTCTTCGTTGTTTTCCGTTTTATTAAAAAGGTATACTGTCCCACCAAAATAATTGTTTTGAATTTCAATAGTTGGATAATAATCTTGAATTAATGGGACAACATTTGGTGTTACAGCGGATATGCATCCAAAGAATAATTTGGTGTGATTTTTACTTTCTTTTTCAAGATATGTTTTTAACTCTGTAACATCTCTTAATGATTTTGAACAGTAAATAAAGTTGGTATCTATATTTAGTTTTGAAATGTAGTATTGTGATATTTTTTCATGTGAATCTATGATGAATATTGTTTTGTTATTGTTTTTTTTGACTTTAGTATAATCTGTCAGAATTTGTTGATAAATAGACTTGTAGAAGAGCTCGTAATGTTGCCTGTTGTTGATTAATGTAAAAATATTGGCAGTTAAAATTACAGTAACCAATATTAGGTTGGTTTTTGGAGTATATGCTTTAAGGTGTCCGAAAAAGATAAAAAACAGAAAGGGGAAACTAAAAATTAATACAGAAAATTGAAGTACAGCATTAATGTGTTTTGAATAGTAAAATCCGATTAAAAATGGAAGTAGAAACCAAATGAATGCCAGTAGTATGAATTTACTGTTTATCTTATTCTGCTTAATACTTTTTAACCCTAAAACACTTAGGGAAATGGAAAATACAATAGTTAGCGTTGAGTAATTAAAAATATAATGGATGAACTCAAATAAAAAGTCATTGTTCGGTTTTTTTAGCCATGTTAAGCCATTGCTGTTTAACTGATCAAAAAAGATGCCTAAATGAGGGATATACAGCATGAAAACCAAGATGCCTAAAATGATATAGTTGATCAAATATTTTCGTTGAATGATGAATAGCCCACTTAGGCCTACAATTGCAGCAAATAAAAGACTAAAGTGATGGTTGTAGGTGCAAAGCGAAGTGAAAATAATAAACAGTACACTGTTTTTACAAAAACGATTAGTTGGGTTTTGCATTAATTTACTCCAATAGTGAACCATTAGTAATGTAAAGAAAAGACCACTTATGTATGGCCTAGCAATTTGACTATACATTACCGTAAATTGAATGCTTGCCAAAAAAGCAGCTGATATTAAACCAACAGTTTCATTGAACCACTGCTTTCCAATGAGAAAAATTAGATAAACAGCTACTATTCCGAAAACAGTAAATGGAAATTTTACTACCCATTCTTTTGTACCAAATAATTTGGTCCAATAGTATTCAAATACATGAATTCCAGCAGGGTGGCCATCACCTTTAACACCTTGCTCTATTAGCTCAGAAAAAGAATCAAAATTTAAGCGAAATAAGGCACTAAATTCATCATGGGTAACGGGATTTCAAAATAATTAAAAAACCTTAAAATTGTGGCAATTATGAGGATTAGAATAATTATTGTTTTGTTGGTTAGCTTCATTTTTAGTTGCTAAATACTTACTAAGTATTCTTGGTTATTGAGTTGTAGCTAATTTTTGGTCTTAGCTATATTTCCTTGTATATTACAAAGGGGTTTCGGACGTTTGTGTCTTGGGTTAATCTCGTAAAGTTAACGGGAGAACTTCATTTTTTTGTATTTGTTCGATTCACAAATATTGCACAGAACAAGTAAGTTGTTGTTTTTTAGAAGGTTGCGTTTGATTCGTTAAGAGGAGGCTATTTTTTAGGTAAATTACCTTTATTGGTAGCTTTCAGATAGCAAGGTTAAAACTCGAATGGCTTTTGTTGCATCATTAATATTCACAAAAATGTGATCGTGGTAAAACCCTGAAACAACATTACAGCTGATGTCATTTTTAGCTAATTCTGTAGAGAAAATTGCAGTTAAACCAACTGCACTTAATGATGAATGGATTGTTAGTGTTATCCATGCCGCAACATATTCGTAATCAAGGTTTAGTTCATCTGCCTTATGTTGTTCTAACACAACAGTTGTTCCTTCCTTTTCTTTAAATTCAAAAAGGGTGTGTTTCCGGTCAATTTTGCTGAAATCTTTTAGTGTAGAAAAAATATATTTTCCTTCATTCAATAAAGGATTTAACCCTTTTATCAGTTTGGCTGTATTTGTTTCTCCAGACATTTAAGTGATCTTATACTTTTCTTCTGAGTTCAAAATTTTGTCCGAGGTAAACTCTTCTTACTTGTTCATCTGCTGCTAATTCTTCGGCTGTTCCGGCCTTTAAAATGTTTCCTTCAAATAAGAGGTAGGCTCTGTCGGTAATGCTTAAAGTTTCTTGAACGTTATGGTCGGTAATGAGTATGCCAATGTTCTTTTCTTTGAGTTTGGCTACAATGGTCTGAATGTCTTCTACTGCAATTGGATCAACACCTGCAAAAGGTTCATCCAGCAAAATAAAGTTAGGGTTTGAAGCCAATGCTCGAGCAATTTCTGTTCTTCTTTTTTCCCCACCACTTAAGTTGTGCCCTAAGTTTTTTCGAACATGAGTTAAGCTAAATTCTTCTAATAATTCTTCTAGTTTTTGTTGTTGTTCTTGTTTGGTGTATGGCATCATTTCCAAGATAGCAGTGATGTTGTCTTCTACGCTTAGCTTTCTAAAAACCGATACTTCTTGAGGTAAGTAACCAATGCCCATTTGTGCTCTTTTGTACATAGGTGAGCTGGTAATTTCTTTTTCATCTAAAAATACTTTTCCTCCGTTGGGCTTCACGAGGCCAACAATCATGTAAAAAGAAGTGGTTTTTCCAGCACCATTTGGTCCTAATAAACCTACAATTTCACCTTGTTTTACCTCAATAGAAACTCCTTTAACAACGGTTCGTTTTCCGTATTTTTTACTGATGTTTTCTGCTCTTAAAATCATAAGCTAAAGGTAGCGATTGTTTCATGAAAATAAAATAACCTTTTCTGTAGGCTATTATTGTTATTTCTTGTCGGCTTTTTTAACTACCAATTTAGAAATATAAATACTAAACTCGTATAAAATGAGCAATGGGATGGTTAGTAATACTTGGCTCGATACATCTGGAGGTGTAATTACAGCTGACAATATTAGGGTGACCACAATGGCGTGTTTTCTGTATTTTTTCATAAACTCTGGTGTTAATAGTCCAGTTTTAGATAAGAAAAACACGATTAAAGGTAATTCGAAAACCAATCCACAAGCCAATGTAATGGTGGTAACAGTACTAATAAATGAGTTGATTGTAATTTGATTTGTAACGATTTCACTTACTTGGTAGTTTCCTAAAAACTGAACAGAAAGTGGCGAAACAAAAAAGTAGCCAAATAATATTCCAATCATAAATAAAATGGAACCTGAAAATACTAAAGCTGCAGCGTGTTTTTTTTCTTTGTTTTGAAGAGCAGGTCTAATAAATCTCCATATTTCAAATAAAATATAGGGAAAGCCCATTACTACACCAGCAATAATTGAAGTAACAATGTGAATGGAAAATTGACCACTCATGGTAATGTTAATTAAGCTAAATTTAATTTCTTCCATACAAAGCGCATCTCCTCGTCCTATAAGATGAGAAAATTTACAGAAAAGCTGATAAGTCCAAAATTTAGAACTCTTTTGAGCGAGAATAATGTCATCAAAAAGGATGTCTTTAAAAACGAAAGCGACAACGGTAAGAACTAAAACAACAGCGCTCGAACGCACTAAATGCCAACGAAGTACTTCTAGGTGATCTAGAAAAGACATTTCTGCTTTATTTTTTTCTTCGCTCATTAAGCAGTAAAGGTAATTATTTGAAGGTTGTTTAGGGCTTTTCTTTGACTAAAATCATAGGTTCTCGATACAGTTTTTTGTAAAAAAAAAGCCACTCGAACTGACAATGATTTAGTTTAATAAAAACGTTCGTCTTTTTGGAGTTTAATGTCACTCACAAATTGTTTGATGTTCTGTTCATCTTCTTTTTTGCACACCAACAAAATGTCGTCAGATTCTACCACAATATAGTTTTCCAAGCCTTGGAGCACTACTAGTTTGTCTTGAGGAACATTAATAATGTTTCCTTTAGATTCATATAGCATTACGTTTTTACCAACTACAGCATTTTCAGCTTCATCTAATGGTAAGTGGGTGTAGATAGATCCCCAAGTTCCTAAGTCACTCCAGCCAATATCTGCACTAATTACAAATACATTTTTAGATTTTTCCATGATGCCGTAATCGATAGAAATATTTTTACAAGTAGCATAAGCCTCTTTTATAAAAAGGTGTTCTTCTGGAGTGTTGTATTTTCCAATTCCTGCGGCAAAAGCTTCATTAATAGTAGGTAAAAGTGTTTCAAAAGCTTTTTGAATGCTGTTTAAGCTCCATACAAACATTCCTGAATTCCAGCAGAAATCGCCACTTGCAATAAATTGGTTGGCCAATTCTAGATTGGGTTTTTCAGTAAACGTTTTCACCTGTTTAATGTCTTCGTCTATATCCTCAAACTGAATGTATCCGTAGCCTGTGTCAGGTCGTGTTGGTGTAATTCCTAAGGTAAATAATGCATCATTATTTGCGGTATATTCTAAGGCTTGCTTCACTACGCGTACAAATTCATCCTCCTTTAAAATCAGATGGTCTGCTGGAGCAACGACAATGTTTGCATTTGGATTTTTTGAAGCAATTTTATAGTTAGCATAAGCAATGCAAGGAGCAGTGTTTCTTCTGCTGGGTTCACAAATTACTTGGTCTTCGTTTAAATTTGGGAGTTGACTGAAGGTAAGCTCTTTGTATATTTCGTTGGTTACAATGTATATGTTTTCTTCAGGACAAATTCGTTTTAACCTATTGTAGGTTTGTTGAATTAATGTTTCTCCGGTTCCTAAAATGTCTAAAAATTGCTTGGGCTGTTGAGTTCTACTCATTGGCCAAAATCGGCTACCAATACCACCAGCCATTATTACGCAAAAGTTGTTTGAATTCATGTTTGAAAAGTTTAGGCTTGTTTTAATTTAGACAATGCAGCTTCTAATTTTGCGAAAAGTTCATCAATTTCTTCAAAAACCGATGTTCCAACTGAAAGTCTGTACCAAGGAGATTTTTTTGATGCTCCAAAAGCATAGAAAGGTACAATAGCTAATCCTGCTTCATCGAGTAAATACTTTGTAACATCTGCTGTGGTATCTAAAAACGTCCCATCTTCAGTTTGATGCTTGGTTAAGTCGAACTTTACAGTTAAATATATTGCAGCTTGAGGAGGAATTGCTTCCACACAAAAACCTTTCTCTTTAAGTGCTGTCATCCCTTCATAAAATGCCACTAATCTTTTGTTGATGTCATTTTTAAAAGAGAATAAATAATCGTCTAACTGGTCGTTATTGCTAAGGTATTTTGCAGATGCAACTTGCTCAGCTTTAGGCGACCATGCTCCTACATGACTCAAAATGGCTTTCATTTTGTTCATTAGTTTTTCTGGGCCAAATGACCATCCAACTCTAACTCCTGTTGCCGCAAATGCTTTAGACATTCCATCGATGTAAATGGTGTATCGTTTCATGTCGGAATTGATAGAAACAGGATCAAAATGTCTGGTTTCACCATGTGTTAACGTCCAATAAATTTGATCGAACAATAAATAAACTGGTTTTTTTGAGTCACCTCTTTTTTTGTTTTCTTCTAATATTAAATCGCAAATTTCTGCTAAACCATTTTCGGTAAAAACAGTTCCTGTTGGATTAAGAGGAGAACACAATGCGATTATATTGGCGTCAGAAATGTGTGGCTTTATGTCAGCAGCAGTAGGCATAAAGTTGTTTTCGGGCGTAGCTTCAATTAAAACCTGTTTACATCGCGTTAAATGCGAGTAGTGATTGTTATTCCATGATGGGACAGGAAAAACTACAGTATCTCCTGGATCTAAAATGGTTTGAAATGCTGCGTAAATAAGTGGTCGAGCACCACCAGAAATCAAAATCTGATCAGCACTATATTCTAAGCCTTCATTAATGTGTAGGAAGTGTGAAACTGCTTCTCTAAGTTCTATGATTCCGTTTGCTGGAGGATAATTTGTTTCGTTGTTTTGATACGCTTTAATTATCTCCTCTTTCAATTCGGTTGGAATTGGAAAAATACTTGGATTGAAATCACCAATAGTTAAATTGTAAATTTTTTCTCCATTTTTTATCTTTTCTTTTACTTCTCCAGCTAGTTTAATAATTTCAGATCCGACTAGGTTTTCAGCCATTTCGGATACTTTTTGATTAACGATTGGATCTAATAATGATGTATTCATTTTCTATACGTTTAAAGCTAATTGCGAAGTTAGGGAAAACAGCTATTGAACATTTGAAATACAAGAAGATTAGTTATTAACAGAAAGCTGATTTGGTTTAAAACCTAGTTGCTTGAGATTGTGTTAATTCAATTATTTCGGCAACACCATTAATTAAGTATGCTTTTTTAGAGCCAATTTCTGTACACATATAACGTGTCCTTTGCTTTTTTCCTTTAATAAAAACACGTTTGCCGTTTAAGCTAAATTTTGCCCCTTCTGGAATTTCTGAAAGCATTTTTAAATCTGAGGGAGCATCGTATTTTTTTAATTCAGCAATTAACAGTGGATCTCGAGCAGAAGATGCTGCTGGATTTATCATGTGTTGCTCTAAAACTACTTTTAACTGACCTGGGAAAATATTTTTACTCAGTAAGATGGACATTAATTTGCTAAACTCTGTTTTCCATTCTATGCCGTGAGCTTTAACATTGTTTTTGTGGTTATGCCATACTAGTAAATGTGCAAACTCATGCGTTAAGGTAATTAAAAATGCATATTGGTTTAAGTTAGAGTTTACGCTAATTGCTGGCGTTTCA
Organism: uncultured Flavobacteriales bacterium; assembly: GCA_905479995.1. GTDB lineage: Bacteria > Bacteroidota > Bacteroidia > Flavobacteriales_E > Vicingaceae. The sequence continues at coordinate 95,269 of CAJQON010000017.1, forward strand.
TTTTTTAAAGAAGCTCGAAAATCTCCAAATTTGGTGGTTCTTTTTTTTGCAATTTTCAATTTAAAAGGACGTTGTTCAAACCACTTGAGTAAGATTGGCCAGCTACTTTCGGGAATGTAGTTTTTTAATGTTTCAAATTGAGAAAGTATCATGAAAATATGGTGTAAACTATAAAGCTACCGATGTAAGCCAATGCGCCCATGTATATTAATTGAATGATGGGCCATTTAATAGAGTTGGTTTCTCTGTAAACTACTGCTAAAGTAGCCATACATTGCATGGCAAAAACATAAAAAATTAAGAGAGACAATGTAGTGGCTGTGGTGTATAATTTTGCTCCTGTTTTTGGATTGGTAGCAGCCATCATTTTTTCACGTATAGATTTTGTATTGTCTTCATCGCCAACACTATATAGTGTTGCCATCGTACCTACAAAAACCTCTCTGGCAGCAAATGAGGTTACCAACGAAATACCAATTTTCCAATCGTAGCCTAAAGGCTCTATTGCTGGTTCAATAAACTTTCCAATAACACCTGCATAAGAAGCCTCTAGTTTTTCTGAGGCTATTCTGGTTTGTATTTCTTTAGGAGAGAGTTTTATTGTTGTTTCACTGTATTTATTTTCAATTTGCTCGAAGCGATCTCCAGGACCATAGGAAGATAATACCCACAAGAGAATTGAGATAGCGATGATGATTTTACCAGCATCAACTAAAAATACCTTTACCTTACTGAGTACTTCTAAAGCAACATTTTTCCATCTTGGAGCTCTATATATAGGCATTTCTAGCATAAAGGCATTTTCTTGTTTGGCCTTTATAATAAGTTTCATTACCCAAGCAGAAAATAAGGCTGCTACAAAACCGAGAAGGTATAATCCCAGCACTAATAGTCCTTGTACATTAAAAAATCCAATGCTTCTTTCTGCTGGAATAATTAAGGCGATTAGTATGGTATAAACAGGTATTCTTGCAGAGCAGCTCATTAGTGGAGCAACCATAATGGTTATTAATCTTTCTTTTGGATTGCCAATTGTTCTGGCACTCATAATGGCTGGAACTGCACAGGCAGTACTGCTTAGAAGTGGTATGATTGATTTCCCGTTTAACCCAAATATTCTTAATATTCTGTCCATTAGAAAACTCACTCTAGCCATGTAGCCTGTTTCTTCTAAAATGGCCATAAATGTAAATAGTATTGCAATTTGAGGTATGAAAATGACAACTCCGCCTAATCCCGCAATAATACCATTTACCAGTAAGTCGTTTAAAACTCCTTTAGGTAGGGTGTTGGCAACAAATTCGCTGAGCCAAACAAAACCACCTTCAATCAAATCCATCGGATAGCTAGCCCATGAAAATACTGCCTGAAAAATGACTAAAAGGAGGCTTAAGAAAATTAAATAACCATAAATTTTATGGGTTAAAATATTGTCAATTTTCTTTGTTTTGAGGTCTGTTATGTTTTCTCCATCTGCACTAAAAACAGTGGTTAGCAAACTGTCTATTTGTTTGTAGCGAATTAATGTGTCATCAATGTTGTTGGAGGTATTAGTTTTAGAGAAAGATGTTTGAACTAGTTGATAGCTAGCTATGGCTTCTTTAAGTTCTTGAATTCCCTTATTGAGTCGTGCATTAATTGGAACTACGGAGCAATTCAGTTTGTTAGATAATTCCTCGATGTTAATCTCCTGCTTATTAGCTTGAAGAAGGTCCATCATGTTTAAAGCAATAATAACTTGTTTGCCTTCATCTATAATTTGAGTGCATAAAAGTAAATTTCGCCTCAAGTTTGTAGCATCCATTACTACAATTGTTACATCACTATCTGTTGTATGCTTCAGGTATTCGTTGGTTATTTTTTCATCTTCAGAGTTTGGGTTTAGGCTGTAAGTACCTGGTAGATCAATAACATTTAGTGTATTGTTATCGATACTTAATGAGCCTGTTTTTTTGTCAACGGTAACACCAGGAAAATTTCCTACTTTTTGGTTTAATCCAGTAAGAATATTGAACAACGTACTTTTTCCAGTATTTGGATTTCCAACTAATACGATATTTTTAATGGATGTGTTGATAGTACTTAGTTGGTTTGAAGTTTAATTTTTTTAGCATCTTTTTTTCGAATACTAATACAGTTGTTTTTCGATTTAATAATCATAGGATCATTAAATGGTGCAATTCGTTCCACTTTAAGTTGTTCTCCAATTAAAAAACCCATTGACAAAAGTTGCAATGCTAAAGCTTCATCTTCAATGGAGTGAATAATGCCTGTTTCGTTTTCTTTGAGGAGATCTAAAGTCATAAGTTTGTTATTTAGAATAAATCTAAATAGAGCGCAAAAGTAGAATTAATTTTACGTTAATACAATGATGTTTGGCATTAAATAGGTAAATTGTTAAGCGGATTTGATGTTGATTTCAATCGTTTGCTTGCCCCAGTGTGGGCAACTATTGCATTTATTTTTTTTTCGTAAAAAACACGAAGTCAATAGTAATGTTCCACTTGCAATAAGTATAAATAATTTAACTCTTCTAATCATATTGTAAATATAAAAAATGGGAATGACTTATACTTTAGAACTTCGGCAATAAATATTTACTTTTATGTTTTAATTGCAATTAATGCTAAAGGCTTTACATCATATCGGAAAATACTTTATTCTACTCGGAAGGGTGTTTAAGAAGCCAGACAATTTTAAATTGTACGGTCGCCAAATTATAAATGAAATGGCGAGTCTTGGTTTAGGTTCGTTAGGATTAATTTCCATTATTTCTTTGTTTATGGGTGCTGTTGTAACAATTCAAACAGTTGCCGCTATAGATAGCCCTCTTATTCCTTTATATACTGTTGGTTATGCTACACGACAATCTTTTATATTAGAGTTAGCCCCAACTATAATGTGTTTAATTTTGGCTGGTAAAATTGGTTCAAATATTTCTTCGGAAATTGGTACCATGCGAATTACTGAGCAAATTGATGCTCTGGAAATTATGGGAGTAAATTCTGCTTCCTATTTAATATCTCCAAAAATAACTGCTGCTTTAGTTACTATTCCTATAATAGTTATTTACAGTATGTTTCTTGGGGTTTTTGGAGGCTGGCTTGTTGGAGCTTATTCAAGTTCTTTGTCGGCTGAAGATTACTTGTATGGTCTTCGTTGGGATTTTAAAACCTTTCATGTGATTTATGCTTTGTTTAAAACCTTATTTTTTGCATTTATCATTACAAGTATTCCTTCTTACCATGGTTATTATACTAGAGGAGGAGCGTTAGAAATTGGAAAGTCAAGTACAAAGTCTGTGGTGTATAGTAGTATTACTATTTTAGTGGTTAATTATATTTTAACTCAATTATTGTTGTTATGATAGAGGTAAAAAATATAAATAAATCCTTTGGCGAGAAACAAATTTTAAAAGATGTTTCAATTTCGTTTATAAGAGGGAAAATTAATTTAATTATTGGTGCCAGTGGTTCAGGGAAATCGGTGTTAACAAAGTGTATTGTTGGGCTTCATGAGGTGGATTCTGGTAATGTTTCTTACGATGGTAGAGAGTTTGGTGGAATGAATTTTTCACAAAGAAAGGAAGTAAGAAAAGAGATTGGAATGTTGTTTCAGGGCTCTGCTTTATTCGATTCACTTACTGTTGAAGAGAATGTTCGTTTTCCATTAGAAATGTATACTAAAAAGAGTGATGCGGAAATTTTGGAACGGGTTAACTTTTGTTTAAACCGAGTTCAATTAGATAATGTTAATCATTTATATCCTGCAGAGTTAAGTGGAGGGATGCAAAAACGAGTGGGAATAGCTCGAGCAATTGCATTAAACCCTAAATACTTGTTTTGTGATGAGCCTAATTCGGGTTTAGATCCTCAAACAGGTATTGTTATAGATAACCTTATTAAAGAGATTACACACGAGTACAACATTACTACAATTGTTATTACGCACGACATGAACTCTGTTATGGAAACTGGAGAGAACATTACCTTTATTTATAAAGGAGAAAAGTGGTGGCAAGGAAATAAGGAAGAGATTTTAAAGGAGGATAATAAGGAGCTTTGTGATTTTGTATATGCTTCTAAAATTATGCGAAAGTTTAGGGAAGTATAATTTTATCCTTTAATTTTTAATGCAATAAAAAACCCGCTTAGTAAAACTAAGCGGGTTTTTATATTTATTGATTGTTAAGCTTACTCAACAATTAATTTTTCTGTTTGTGTTCCAACTGTTAAGAAGTAAACTCCTTTACTGTAGTTAGCTAAAGAAATAGTTTCTTTAGTTCCACCAGCAACAGTTTTGTTAATGATTGTCTTTCCAACGATATCTCTAACAGTTAAAGTTACATTGTCATTAGAAGTAACGTTTACGTTAAATAAACCAGTACTTGGGTTAGGGTAAACATTAAAGTTAGCAGTGTTAGCTACTTCTTCAACACCAACACTAGTATTACCTGATACTGTAGCGTAAATTGAGTTACTTAAAGTCCAAAGAGAACTAGTTCCTCCACCAACATCAGATGTGTTTGTTGCAGCAGGAAGGTATCTAGTACGGTTGCTTAAGAATATTGAATTGTGTTGAGAAGATCCATTAGCTAAACCAAAAAAGTTGTTATAATCTTGTCCAGAGTTAGCATTACCAACAGCAAGAGGTCTAATAACATTAAAAGCACCAGCATCATTTACTAATGAAGTTGTATCTCCAGCATTAAATGAAGTTGGAACATACTCAATATAAACACCCATAATTGATCCAGCAGGAATACTTAAACCAGGAGTTTGTACTGAAACAGTAGCTATTCCAGCACTATCAGCTTGTGTTAAAAGGTGACCATATTCTGCAGTTACAGTTCCTGTAAGTCCATCATAAGTACCATGAGCTGTGCTTCCTACGTAATCAAGGTAAGGAATTGGCACTGTTCCTGCGTGTCCTGCAAGACCAGTAAATGAAAGGTATTCAAATGGTCCAGAGCTAGTGTTTGAAGCACCAATTAATACTCTAAAAATAACACTATCATTAGTGTGAGCACCATTGTTAATCCAGTAAGCTAAATCCATGTGTAAAGAATCAACAGTTACAACATCGTTAGCAGTAAATTGCATTGCTCTAAAGAAAGTTTCTGTTGGGTCATAAACCATACCTACAGCATGAGTTGTAGTTACATTGTAAGTACTAGTATACCCAATCCATGTAGTAGAATCTGGCATTATTGGATTAGCAAATGTATACTCTACAGTTGAAGCTCCTAATAAGTTTAATAACTCAGCAGGGTAATCAGCTCTTCCGCTTATTGCTCCCGCTTTATTGTTGTTTTGGGCTTTAATAGTGTTTAATTTTTTCGCTGCAAAATCGTTAAGTAAGATTTGCTCTTTAGCAGTTGTCTCCTCTACTTTGTTAGGAACAGTGCTTTTAACTTGAGCAAAAGCCGTTGTTGTAACTATAGCTGCAGCAGCTAGCATGTAAATTTTTTTCATAGTATAGTTTTTAATTTGTGATTAAATAAGAACTCAAAAATAACACTTTTTTCTTAAAGAAAAAACCTGATCGATTTAAAGGTTAATTATTTGAATTAACGGTTGTTGAATTGTAAAAAAAAGAATGGCCCAAATAGAATTTCTATTGGGCCGCTCTCTTTAAAATGTTTAGCTATTTTTATGCTATTTCCTCCACATACTCTTCTATTCCAGCACAGCTGCAAATTAAGTTTCTATCGCCATAGGCATCATCTGCCTTGCCAACAGTTGGCCAGTATTTAGATTCTTTGATCCATTCTGCTGGGAATGCTGCTTTTTCTCTAGAATATGGATAGTTGTACGCGTCAGAAAGTGCTACTTTTAAAGTGTGAGGCGCATTTTTAATAGGATTGTTGTCTATGTCAGATTTTCCATCAATAATGTCTTGCACTTCTTTTCTTATCGAAACCATTACTTCGATAAATCGATCTAGTTCTTCTTTGCTCTCGCTTTCTGTAGGTTCTACCATTAAAGTTCCAGCTACCGGGAAAGAAACTGTTGGAGCATGGAATCCATAATCCATTAGTCGTTTGGCTATGTCGCCTGCTGCAATACCCGATTCAGCTTTAAAATCTCTACATTCTAATATCATCTCGTGGGCAACTCTTCCGTTATTATTACTGTAAAGGATACCATAACTATCGGCTAATTTCGTTTTTAAATAGTTGGCATTTAAGATGGCTGTTTCTGTAGATTTTTTTAATCCTTCAGTTCCTAGCATTTTAATATAGGCATAAGAAATTAAACAAACATATGCACTTCCCCAAGGAGCTGAAGAGACTGCGGAAATTGCGTGTTCGCCACCAGTTTTAATTAAAGGGTTAGAAGGTAAAAATGGTGTTAATTGTTTAGCAACACCAATTGGTCCAACTCCTGGACCACCTCCACCATGCGGTATAGCAAATGTTTTGTGTAAGTTTAAGTGACAAACATCTGCACCAATATTTGCGGGGTTGGTTAATCCAACTTGAGCATTCATGTTAGCACCATCCATATATACTTGCCCACCATTTTGGTGTATAATATCTGTAATTTCCATGATGCTTTCTTCATAAACTCCGTGAGTTGAAGGGTAAGTAATCATAGTACATGAAAGGTTGTCTTTGTGTAATTCAGCTTTTTCTTTTAAATCAGCAACATCAATGTTTCCGTATTCATCACATTTAGTTACCACAATTTTCATTCCTGCCATAACTGCACTTGCTGGATTTGTTCCGTGTGCTGAGGATGGAATTAAAGCTATGTTTCTGTGCTGATCTCCTCTGCTATCATGGTATGCTTTAATTACTAAAAGGCCTGCATATTCTCCTTGTGCTCCAGAGTTTGGTTGTAAAGAAACGGCATCGAAACCTGTAATTTCGGATAAATCATCTTCTAATCCTTTTAGCATTTCCTGATATCCTTGAGCTTGATTAATTGGTGCAAAAGGGTGTATGTTAGCCCATTCGTCCCACCCTAAAGGAATCAATTCTGAGGCAGCATTTAATTTCATGGTACAAGAACCTAATGAAATCATAGAGTGAGTTAAAGAAAGGTCTTTATTTTCTAATCTTTTAATGTAGCGCATCATTTCTGATTCAGAACGGTACTTGTTAAAGATTTCAAATTCTAAAAATGCAGTAGTTCTTTTTAATTCTTCTGGCAAACCAATTGCATCTTTTAAATCGGTTGAAGAAGATCCAATTGCTTCAGCAAAAATAGAAACAATGGTTGCAATGTCTTGGACGTTTTCAGTTTCACCAATACTAATTGAGACGCTGTCGTCCGTGTAATTAAAATTGATTTCTTTGGCTAAAGCTAACTGGTTAATCTTTGCTTTTACATCCGCTTCAACTTTATAAGTTACCGTATCAAAGAATGTCTCGTTTACTCTTTTGTAACCCAAAGCATCTATAGATCCTGCTAACTTTCCTGTTAGCTCATTAATGTTTCCAGAAATATTTTTTAATCCGTCAGCACCATGATAAACAGCATACATCCCTGCCATAACGGCCAAAAGTACTTGTGCAGTACAAATGTTAGAGGTTGCTTTGTCTCTTTTAATATGTTGTTCTCTTGTTTGTAAAGCCATTCTTAATGCTCTGTTTCCTTGAGCATCAACAGAAACGCCAATTATCCTTCCAGGAATAGATCTTTTGTACGCTTCTTTTGTTGCAAAAAATGCAGCGTGTGGGCCACCATATCCCATTGGCACACCCATTCTTTGAGTAGTACCAACAACAACATCAGCTCCCCAACTTCCTGGCGATTCTAATTGCGTTAAGCTTAATATGTCGGCAGCAGCAATTACTATACTTTCATTAGCATGTGCTTTTTCTGCAAATTCTTTGTAGTTATTTATTTGTCCTGTTACATCTGGATATTGAACAATTGCACCAAATACGTTTTCGTTAAATTCGAAAGAAGAATGGTCTCCAATAATGAGTTCTATTCCTAGTGGATTAGACCTTGTTTTTAAGATGTCGATTGTTTGAGGAAGACATTTTTCAGAAATGAAAAATTGATTGGCTCCTGCTTTTTTTGCCGCTCTAGTTCTACTGTTGTAGGCTAAAATCATGGCTTCTCCAGCAGAAGTACCTTCATCTAATAAAGATGAATTGGCCATTTCCATTCCTGTTAAATCGATTACCATAGTTTGGTAATTCAATAAAGCTTCTAATCTTCCTTGCGAAATTTCGGCTTGATAAGGAGTGTAGGCAGTGTACCATCCTGGGTTTTCTAATATGTTTCGTTTAATTACAGAAGGTGTAATGGTATTGTTGTACCCTAAACCAATGTGAGATTTAAACACTTTATTTTTTTTTGCTAAATCTTTTATATGGTTTAAGTATTCAAATTCTGTAAGAGCAGGTGCTAATTCTAGTTCATTCGCTAACCTAATTTTGTTAGGAATGGTTTCTTCAATTAATTGATTCATAGAAGTTGCACCACAAACTGATAGCATGTCGTTAATGTCTTTGTCTCTTGGACCTATGTGTCTGCTCGAAAATTTATCTGTAACCATAATAATAAGTTTATGTTTAGTTAAAAGGGAAGCAAAGGTAATAAAAGAAGGTAATAAAAGAAGGTGATTTTGTTAACAGGTTTTACCCTATTCACAATTAATTTAACAAGCTAAACCTTAATTTTTTCCAACGAAGTGTTAAAATCTGTTTTCATTTTAGCAATTTGAGAAATAAGATCTCTGTTTTTTTCAGCGGCATTACCAACTATAATAATGTCGGCACCAGACATGTAAATTTCTTTGGCTGCTTCAGGAGTTCTAATTCCTCCACCAATAATTAAAGGCCCATTTAAGTTTTTTCTTGTCTTATTAATCATTTCGGTAGAAATGCATTTTTTAGCACCGCTTCCACCATCTATATACGTTAATTTTAAGCCCAAATACTCTCCAGCTAGTGCTGTTGTAGCTGCAATATCAGCATTGTTGTGAGGAATAGGATTAGTGTCGCTTACATAAATTGCGGTAGTTTGTGTGCCGCAATCCACTAATAAATATCCAGTAGGAATAACTTCTAAGTTAGATTTTTGTAGTGTTGGTACTGCAGCAACATGATGTCCAATCAATAATTCAGGGTTTCTACCAGAAATGACTGAAAGAAACAAAATGGCATCAGCATATTTTGAGATTTGATCAGGACTACCAGGAAATATAATAACCGGTTTGGTCGTATTTCCTTTTATTAATCGACAAGTTTGGTTAAAGTCTCCTTTGGTAATAATGCTACCACCTACAAAGAAAAAATCTACATCAGCAGCATTGCATACTTGAATGGTTTGGATTAATTCGCCAACATTTTGTTTGTCAGGATCAATTAATACACCAAACATTTTGATGCCGTTGTTGCTGTTGTTTAAAATTTTATGGTAAACCTGATTGTCTTGCATGGAATACAAACTTAAGGATTACAAGGTGTAAACAAGTGTGTAATCATCAATTTTTTCCCAATTCATGGCTATTTTTTTTTCGAAAGATGGCATTTTGATTGTTCCTTTAAACTCATCTGATTGCAAGGAGAAGTCTTCAATGAACAAATGTTCGATAAATAAAACTTCTTTTTTTCCATAGTACTTATATAGTGCCTCTTTTGCTCCCCAATAAATGGTTAATTCTTCGGTTGTTTGAAGGTTTTGGAGATCAGTTGCATTTAAAAACTTGTGTTTAATTCGATCTACCTTAGTGGCTATTTTTTCTATGTCTACTCCGCAATTTTCGGTTTTATTTAAAACTATAGCTACATAATTGCCAGAATGCGATATGGAAATGTTCCAGCCGTTACTTAAAAAGGGTTTTCCTAAATGATCGTAACTAATTGTTGTTTTTGTAAAAAAATGATTTACCAATAAGCGTGTTGAGACCCACTGTTTAGTTCGGTTCTCATTTTTAACTCGAGGAATTTTGGAAAGGTCAATCTTAGCATTTTTAGCCGTTGTTATTAGCATTTCTTTTGTTTCGGTAATGTTCCAAACGCCTAAGAAATTAGTTTCGCTTATTTTTTTATGTTGATATACAGGCATTAATAAATTTGTATTGGGTTATTGCTTAAATTTGTAGTCCTTAAAATTATAAAAACTATAACGAAATGAGTACAGAAGTGGAAAAATTACCTTATAAAGTTAAAGACATGTCCCTAGCAGAATGGGGAAGAAAAGAAATAACTATTGCTGAGGCAGAAATGCCAGGTTTAATGAGCTTAAGAAAAGAGTTTGGAGATTCTAAACCTTTAGCTGGAGCTAGAATTGCTGGTTGTTTACACATGACTATTCAAACAGCTGTTTTAATAGAAACATTAACTGCACTTGGTGCAGAGGTTACTTGGTCGTCTTGTAATATATTTTCAACTCAAGATCAGGCTGCTGCTGCAATTGCTGCAACGGGAGTTCCTGTTTATGCTTGGAAAGGATTAAGCGATGAAGAATTTGATTGGTGTATTGATCAGACAATTAAAGGGTTTGAAGGTGGAAAACCTTTAAATATGATACTAGATGATGGTGGAGATTTAACGAACATGGTTTTCGATAAATATCCTGAATTATGTGCTGATATTAAAGGATTGTCTGAAGAAACGACTACTGGAGTTCACAGATTATACGATAGAATGAAGAATGGAACTTTAGTAATGCCTGCAATCAATGTAAATGATTCAGTTACTAAATCTAAGTTTGATAACAAATACGGATGTAAAGAATCTTTAGTAGATGCTATTAGAAGAGCTACTGATGTAATGATGGCTGGAAAAGTTGCTGTTGTTGCTGGGTATGGCGATGTTGGAAAAGGTTCTGCTGCATCTTTGCAAGGAGCTGGAGCAAGAGTAATTGTTACTGAAATTGATCCAATTTGTGCTTTACAAGCTGCAATGGATGGTTTTGAAGTAAAGAAAATGGATGATGCTTGTAAAGAAGCAAACATTATTGTTACTACAACTGGTAACTTTAATATTATCCAAGGAAAGCATTTTGAATCAATGAAAGATCAAACGATTGTTTGTAACATTGGACACTTTGATAATGAAATTGACATGGCTTGGTTAAATGGTAAGTATGGTAATACTAAAGATACGATTAAGCCACAAGTTGATCAATACAACATTAACGGAAACGTAATTTTTGTATTGGCCGAAGGTAGATTGGTAAACTTAGGTTGTGCAACTGGACATCCTTCTTTTGTAATGAGTAACTCATTTACAAACCAAACTTTAGCTCAATTAGAGTTGTGGAATAACACTGATGCTTACAAAAATGAAGTGTACATGTTACCAAAACATTTAGATGAAAAAGTAGCAAGATTACACTTGTCTAAAATTGGTGTTGAATTAGAAACATTAACACAAGAACAAGCTGATTATATTGATGTGAAAGTTGAAGGACCTTACAAAGTAGATCACTACAGATACTAGAAAGTAATTTTTTAGATATGAAAAAGCCCCAACTTAAGTTGGGGCTTTTTTTATTGTCTTAACTCTTCCATATCTTTAAGGAGCTCATCAAGTTTTTTCATGATGCCACCATAAACAGCTTTAAGGTCGAGTCGGTATAAAGGTTTTGAAAAAATAGTAACTATGATTAGTAGTACAATTACCGAAGATAACCACACTATAGGTAAACCATGAAATAGGAGTGTATCTGGATTGTTCATTATTTTATGCAGGGCTTGTTGTCCATCTTCGGTTTCTAAAAAGCCAATAACCATAAAACTGAAATACAAAGGGTAGAATACCTGATAGAACTGGCCAAGTTTTGTGATAAATCCTTTTAAATAATTGTCAAAACTTTTTAGGTAAGCATAGCTGCTCGCGCTCCAGTCTATTTTATCAATTAATTTCATGTTCTTTCTTGATATAATAGTAAGTGTCCCTAGAAGTATGCACATTCCAGTTCCAGCGAAATAAGCTCCCATAGAAACCCCAATCATTAGATGTGCCAGTGCCAAGCCATAAATATAAAAGTGATTGTACTTGAACATTCTTTTAAACTTATCTATAATGTGAATAGATTTTTGATTGTAAAGATTGTTAAGACGAGGTACAACTAGGTCTTCTTGTCCTATAAATCCTGATTTCCATATTGTTTCAATTGATTTTTCCATCTAATAATTTTTTTAAGCGTTCTTTAATTCGTTTAATTCTAACCCCAATGTTGTTGGGGTTGGTACCAATAATGTTAGCAATTTCTTCGTATGTTTTTTCTTCTAAATAAAGTAAGATAACAGCTCTGTCAATTTCAGTAAGTTGTTTAATTGCAACATATAGTTGGTTAATGGATTCGTCTTCGAATACCTTACTTTCTTCACTTAATTCAGGTTGTTGGATTTCAGACTTTAATTTTTCTGAGGTTTTACTTTTTTTCAAAAGAGTTAAGCATACGTTTAAACTTAATCTATAGATCCAGGTCGACCATTCTGATTCTTGATTAAAGTTTTCTTTACTTTTCCATATTTGGAGGCAAACCTCCTGATAATAATCTTCAAAATCTTCTTGAGAGTTGGTATAGGCTCTGCAGATTTTGACAATTATACCAGCATATGGTAAAATTTGAGCGTTATAGAAATCGATACTCATTATTCTTTTTTTCTTAGTTAGTGTCTTGGGTAGATGGTTTATTACACCCTAAAGAAAAAATTAATTAAAAATGTGTAAAACACTACCATCAAATGAAGTTTGGTACTGCTTAAGAGGAAGGTTTGCTGGGTTTTTAGTTACAGAGCCATCAACAATTAAAAAGTTGGAGCCGCAACAATCGTCTACCGCTGTAATGTTACTGGCATCAACAGATACAACTGCACACGAGTTTGTTGGTGTGTAAGTGCAATGCCTGTCGTAAACTTTAAAAGCATCATTGGATGCTCGATATAAAATAAGGCCTCTAGATCCTCCATTTAAATACATCCATCCTCCAGGCACAGATACTTTAATGTAAGCAGGATTACTCATGTTAATGTAGTAATTAACAGAAACCAACGGAATGTTGGAGTTCTCATCTTTATTACAACTAAGAAAAAGAAGTAACGGGAGTAAAAATATAGGGAACCAAATTTTATGCATGCTCTTAAATTCAGTATAAAATTAGTAAATTCGATTTATTAAATAGGAATAACGTCAATGAAAGGGATTAAGTATATCATACCGCTACTATTAATTGTTTGCTCACTGAGTGTTTTTGGACAAGAATCAAAACAATTAAAGAATCGAAAAAAAATGCTCGCAAAGCAGGAAGTTTCTAAAGAGAAGGCAAAGGAAAAAGCCATAGAAGACGGTAAAAAGCGGCACAGAAATATTCAGACAAAAGCTGTAAAGAAAAGAATGAAAAAACAGCAAAAAAAGTCCACAGCACTTAACAGAAAAAGGTCTGGGAAAAAGAAATCTTTTTTTGCTCGAATTTTTGGAGGGAAGTAAATGACCAAAATAAGGGCGATAATTGTTGATGATGAATTACTTGCAAGAGAGAATCTTGCGTTGCTTTTAAATGAATTTTGTCCAGAGGTAGAAATTGTAGGGAAGGGAGAGAATGTTGAGCAAGCCAGGCAATTGATTGCTGAAAAAAAACCCGAAGCTGTTTTTTTAGATATAAGAATGCCAAGTGGAGAGGAAGGCTTGGAATTATTAGAGGATGTTAAAACCAATAATTTTCAGATCGTATTTGTAACAGCTTTTAAAGATTATGCTGTTAAAGCGTTTAATGTAAACTCTATTCACTACATTTTAAAACCTATTGATATAGAAGACTTAAAAGATGCAGTAGAAAAATTAATCTCTTACAAAACGCTTTTTTCGCAAGATTCAACCAACATTGAAATGTACCTAGAGTCCATTAAAAATTTTTCGGAAAACATTCATTATCAAACCGAATCTAATAAGATTACTATAGCGCATAGTAAGGGTATTAAAATTATTGATGATAATGATATCTTATTTTTAGAAGGAGATGGAAATTGTACTAATATTCATTTTAAGGATGGGTCTACATTTTTTGATACCCGAACACTTCGAGTTTATGACGAAATTTTAAATGGAGATAAATTTTACCGTATCCATAAAAAATACATTATTAACTTAATTCACCTTACCGATTATTTGAGCGATGACGGTTATTATGCTAAAATGCAATCGGGAGAGCTGTTGCCTGTTGCTCGAGCTCGAGTATCTGAGTTTATCAAAACTATAAAATCATTATAGTTTTGTGCGGGTTAGTTGCTAAGAACTACCGTTTAATAGCTCAGACCTACGAGTGAGTATTTTTACGGAACATTACCAATGCATTTTCGTAAATTTAAATCGCACACTAACTAAAACTAATTCTTATGACTATTAATACCTTAATTATTGACGATGAAGAAAATGCTAGAAGTAATCTTAAATTAATATTAGAAGAGTATTGTCCTTCTATAAATGTTGTTGCAGAAGCAGGGTCTGCTGATGATGCAAGACAATTAATAGCTGAAGAAGAACCAGATTTATTGTTTTTAGATATTAATATGCCCAATGAGGATGGATTTGAATTGTTAGATTCATTAGAGAATAAAAACTTTTCAGTAATATTTATTACCGCCCACAATCAGTTTGCCATAAAAGCTTTAAAAGCTGGAGCAATTGATTATATTGAAAAACCAATTGACATAGAAGATTTACAAGCTGCTGTAAAAAAGGTAAAAGTTAAGGATGGTGGTGATGGAAATGTTGATTATAATATGATTCGAAATATTATTAATGAACATAAAAATGACGATAAATCTGATATTATTGCAGTTCCGACATTGAGTGGTTATGAGATAATAAAAATTGAAGATATTATTCATTTGGTTGCAGATGAGAGTTACACTAAGATATTTTTAACCAATGGGAAAAAATGTACGAGTAGTATGACTATTGCTAAGTATGAAAAGGTATTAAACGATAATGTATTTTATCGAGTACATAAATCGCATATTATTAATACACGTCACCATTTAAAAGAGTTTAACCGACATGATGGCAATATGGCTATTATGGATAACGGGGAAGCTATTCCTGTAGCAAGAAGAAAACTTTCAGGATTTATTAATAAGATAAAAACGTTTTAAGGAATATTAATGCAAAAAATAGTAGGGGTATTGTTAGCGCTTTTCATAAGTGTAAGTGTTTTTGCCCAGCAGTATAATTTTATTGACTATTCTATTGAAGAGGGCTTAGCGCAATCTCAAGTTAGAGCTATTTGCCAAGATAATTCAGGATATATTTGGGTGGGAACTTTAGGAGGCTTATCAAAATTTGACGGAATAAATTTTGAAAATTTCTCTGTAAAAGATGGCCTACTAACCAATCAAATTAATTCTATTTATAAGGATAGCAAAGGAAATTTATGGTTAGGAACCTTAGGTGGTGTGTCGTTTTATGATGGCAATAAATTTAAAAGCTATCAGTTTAAGGAAGAATTGGCTGAAAATACCGTGCTATCTATTGTTGAGGATAGGATAGGTAATATTTGGTTTGCTACAGATGGAGGAGGAGTTGTTTATTTTAATCAAGAAGAGTTTAATTATATAACACTTAAAAATGGTACTGATAATAATTACGTAAGAAACATTATTTCCGATGATAAAGGTAGTGTGTGGCTGGCAACTCGAAATGGAATAACCACTATTGACCTAAACTTTAATGTTAAAAATATTGTAGAGGATATTAATGCTACACAAGTTTGTTTGGATAATGAAGAAATTTGGTGCTCTACATTTGGTGATGGAATAGTAAAGGTTGTAGATGGCGAACAAATGATTTTAAATGTCGATTCGGGTTTAATTAGTAATCACATTAGAGGATTTGTTAAGAGGTCAGATGGTTCTATATGGTTTGTTTCTAAAAATGGAATTTCGAAATACTTTAATGGAAAATTTAAAAACTTTACTACTGCCGATGGTTTAAAAGACCATAATGTTAAATGTACTACTGAAGATTGTGAAGGCAATTTGTTTTTAGGAACAGATGGTGGCGGATTAATAAAATTTACGAGTGAAGATTTTGTGAGCTATACAGAAAATGATGTTGTTGGAAGTAACGTGGTAATGTCGGTTTTGCAAGATCAAAATACAAATATATGGGTTTCTACCTATGGTGAAGGAATAGGCGTTTTTACAAGCAAAGGGTATTCAAGATTTACTACAGCAAACGGATTAGGGAATAATACCGTGTGGTGCAGCCTGGTCTCTTCAGATTTAAATTTATGGGTTGGAACCTCCAATGGGGTATCGGTATTTAATGGAACATCGTTTAAAACCTACAATCAGAAACACGGCTTAGAAGGTAAAAAAGTTTGGTCTTTGGCTGAAGATGAAACTGGTAAAATTTGGATTGGTACAAAAGAGGGTGTTTCCTTAATAGATCCTAAGACAGCTAAAATTAGCAATTTAGGAGTTGGAAGGAATGTTAGAACCATCTTTAAAGATACGGACAATTACTTTTGGTTTTGTTCTTCAGATGGACTATTTAAATACAATGTTCAAACACAAAACTACAAGCTATATTCTTCTGGTGATGGCTTGCCAAGTGAAAGTGTAATGAATATTGTTAAGGACGATAATGGGGTTTATTGGATAGGGACTACCAATGGGTTGGCTGTAATGAAAGATGGGGAAATTACTGCGATTGATGTGCCTGGTAATTTTTCTGCGAATAACATTAATTTTTTACAATTAGATGATTTTAACAACTTATGGATAGGAACTAATTTTGGGCTGTATCAATTAAATATTAAGGATAAAACGAAGTTTGTTGCGACAGACTTTATTCGGTACTCTAATTTAGATGGGTTAAAAAGTTTAGAGTGCAATCAAAATGCATCTTATATAGATAATCAGAACAATTTATGGTTTGGAACCAGTTATGGTTTAATGAAACATAGATTGAAACCTGATAAAGAAAAGATTTCTTACCCAAAAGTTCAATTAAAGGGAGTGCGATTGTTTTTTGAGGATTTTGATTTTTCAAAGTACTCAGATGGATATATTGGTAATACTGAATTGCCAAATAATCTCCAACTTAAATACAATAAAAACCACCTTACCTTTGATTTTGTAGGGATTTATTTAACCAATCCAGATAAAGTAACTTACCGATTTAAATTGGAAGGATTTGATGAGGATTGGCATCCAATAACTGCTTCTCGATTTGTAACTTACTCGAATATCCCTTCAGGTTCATTTACTTTTAAACTTATTGCGAGTACAGATAGAGAAAATTGGTCGACACCTCAGGAGTTTACTTTTATTATTGATCCTCCATTTTGGTTTACTTGGTGGTTTTTTATGTTAAGTCTGTTGTTTGTATCGGGATTAGTTTTCCTTATCTTTTTAAGGATTAAAAGAACAAAATTGGCCAAGCAGGCTACTCAACTTTTGCAAGATAAAACCAAAATGCTATCACTAGAGCAACAGGCTCTTAATGCTAGTATGAATAGGCATTTTATTTTTAATGCACTAAACTCAATTCAGTTTTACATTAACCGACAAGATAAAATATCAGCCAACAAATACCTGTCTAGTTTTGCCAAGTTGGTAAGAAAAAATTTAGATAGTTCATTGGTAGCTGAAATTGCATTAGAAGATGAAATAGAGCGGATAAAACTTTATTTGAATTTGGAACAAATGAGGTTTCAAAATAAATTTAATTATGACATAAACATTGATTCCAATATTGATACGCAATCAATTATGATTCCATCTATGCTGTTGCAACCTTTTATAGAAAATTCAATATGGCATGGAATATTGCCCTCTAATACTCCTGGAAACATTGTGGTAAATGTAAAGCTAGAAAGAGATAAGTTGTATATAAATGTTACCGATGATGGTGTTGGAATTGATGTAAGCATAGAGCAAAAAAGAGGCAAAACACAACATCATGATTCTAAAGGAATGGAGTTAACTAAAGGAAGAATAAAGCTGATTAGTAAAATTTCTAATAAAGATTGTGCAATAAAAGGACCGTATCAAGTATATAGTGCAACTAATAAAGTTGCTGGAACTGAAGTGGTTATTATTTTGACTTTGTAAAGTTTTATTATTTTTAGCCCATGCAAGTAAAAGATATAACAACTATAATAGAAGAATTTGCCTCATTATCCTATCAGGAAAGTTATGATAATTCGGGTTTAATTGTTGGCTCAACTACCGATGAGGTAAATGGAGTGTTGATTTGTTTGGACTGTGTTGATGCTGTTTTGGAAGAGGCTATTGCATTAAATTGTAATATGATTATTGCCCATCATCCAATTGTATTTGAAGGAATAAAAAAGCTAAACGGTAAAAACTATATTGAAAAAGTGGTAATTAAGGCCATTAAAAATAATATTGCAATTTATGCTGCTCATACTAATTTAGACAACACCTTTAATGGGGTTAGTTTTAAAATGGCAGAAAAAATTGGGTTAAAAAACTGTAAGGTTTTAGCTCCCAAAAAAAACTTGCTAAGTAAACTAATTACTTACTGTCCAAGAGCAAATTCAACTGAATTAAGGCAAGCGCTTTTTAATGCTGGAGCTGGCGATATAAGCAATTATTCGGAATGTAGTTTTAATACCGAGGGTGTTGGAACTTTTAAAGCAGCCTCAGGAACAAATCCTTACTTAGGAACTGTAGGTCAATCTCACCAAGAAAATGAAACTAAAATTGAAGTGATTGTTCCAAATTTTAAATTGACTGAGGTTTTAAATGCAATGACAGAAAATCATCCTTATGAAGAAGTTGCTTACGATATTGTTGCATTAGAAAATAAATTATTAAATGTTGGAAGTGGAGTAATTGGCGAACTTGAAGATGAAAATGAAGAGTTGGAGTTTTTAACGAATTTAAAAAATCAGTTGCAAACAGACTGTATAAGGCATACTTCTTTTCGTAATAAAAAAGTTAAAACAGTTGCCGTTTGTGGAGGTTCGGGAAGCTTTTTATTAAATAATGCCATTGCTCATCAAGCCGATGTTTTTATAACAGGTGACTTTAAATACCATCAATTTTTTGATGCAGAAGACAAAATTATTATTGCGGATGTAGGTCATTATGAAAGTGAGCAATACACTAGTGAGCTTATTTATGAGATTCTTAATAAAAAAATTCCTAATTTCGCAGTTCGTATATCAAAAGAAAATACAAACCCAATAAATTACCTTTAAAATGGCTAAAAAAGAAGCAACGATAGAAGATAGATTAAGAGCATTGTATGAACTACAAGTAATAGATTCTACTATTGATAAGATACGTACAGTTAGAGGTGAGCTTCCTTTAGAGGTGCAAGATTTAGAGGATGAGGTTGAAGGACTGGGATTGAGACTAGATAAACTATCTCTTGAAACAGAAGATCTTTCAACTGAGCTTTCCAATAAGAAGAACGGTATTACTGATGCTAATAACTTGATTAAGAAATACGAAACTCAACAAGAGAAAGTTAGAAATAACAGAGAGTTTGATGCAATTACAAAAGAAATAGAGTTTCAGAATTTAGAAATTCAATTATCAGAAAAAAGAATTAAAGAAGGTGAATTTCTATTGACTTCAAAAAATGAAAAATTAACTGAAGCTAAAGAATACATTGCAGGAAGGAAGATTGATTTAGAAAATAAGAAGAAAGAATTAGAAGAAATTACTTCTGAAACATCTTCTGAGGAAGAGAAGCTTACAAAGAAATCTGAGAAAGCAGCAAAAATAATTGACGATAGATTATTAACTGCTTATACAAGAATTAGAGGTAATGCTAGAAACGGATTAGCTGTAGTAACTGTACAAAGAGATTCTTGTGGAGGATGTTTTAATAAAATTCCACCACAAAGACAGATGGACATTAAAAACCATAAAAAAGTATTGGTTTGTGAGCATTGTGGAAGAGTTTTGGTTGATGCTGCATTAGATCCTAACTATAAGGAGCCTGTTGAAGAGGAAAAGCCTAAGAAAAGAACAACAAGAAAGAAAAAAGTTGAAGCTTAATTTCTTTTAAACGTTATATTAAAAAACCGCTAGAATTTTCTAGCGGTTTTTTTTATTGTCTTTTTGTGCTATAAAATTACTTGTTGCAGTATTTACTAATTAATGAATACCCTTGTATTAATCCCAACTCACCTGTTTTGCTTAAATCTTTACACGCCTGTTCATTGTTTTCTAAAATCAATAAAATAAGCGCTCTATTAAGGTAGGCTTCAGCAAACGTTGGTGATAGTTTTAAGGATTCACTATAGTCTTCAATTGCACCAATGTAGTTTTCGTTTTGAAACTTTAAATAAGCTCTATTAAAATAAGCGTAAGCAAAATTGGGATTTAATTCAATACACTTATCATAATCTTTAATTACCTGGTTAATAGAATATAGGTTGCTATTGTCTAATTTGTTAATGGTTTTAAATAGCATGTTTGCCTTGCCAAAATAAGCCATGTAATTATCTTCATCTAAGTGTAGTGACTTATTAAAATCGAGCAGCGCTTTATCTAGTGTGCCTAAAGATGCATGAACAATTGCTCGTTTTAAATACAATTCCCCATTTCTAAAATCAGTTTCAATGTTGGCGTTTAAATTGTTCAGTTTTGTTGTTTTTAACGCATCACTCACGTCATCGTCAGCTTCATTCAATAAAAAATAAGCCGAAAAGGCTTGGTTTTTCTTGTTCCAGCTGTCAATAATTCGTTTGTGCTTAGTTGATGCTACTAGACTAATATAATAAGGGCTTATAAGTGCCACTTCATTTGTGCTAATTTCTTCTACATTTTTGTTGCGACTACTTGTACTAAAAGAAGTGACTTTGGCTAAATCCATTTCTTCAAAATATTTGAGGCTATCACTAATGTTTTCTTTGCTTTTAAATATAATTGCAGCAGTTTGTTTGTCAAGTTCTGCTCCTTTATAATTGCCAAATCGTTGCCTTAAGTTGGCTCTTAATTTATAGGCATCAACAAAATCGGGGTAAAGGTTTATTGCTTTTTCAACGTCTTTTAATGCCAGTTTATACTTTTTTGTTTGTTGTAGTAATAAGGCTCTATTGTAATAGGCTAAAATGTTTTTCGGGTTTAATAAAATAACCTTATTGTAATCGGCCATTGCTTTGTCTATTTCTTTCTTTTTTGAAAACAATAAAGCTCTGTTGTAATATGCTGAAGCAGAATTAGGAGAAAGCAGAATAACCTTGTTAAGGTCGGTCAATGCTTCCTCAGGGTGATCAATTTTATTGTAAACCATGGCTCTTTGAAAATAAGCATATTCACTTTCTGAATCCAATCTTAGTGCATGATTAAGGTCTGTTAAAGCAGAGTCATAACTCAGTAATTGGTAGTAGGCAGAGGCTCTTCTTACGAAGGAATTGGCTTTTCTGGGGTTGTTTTTAATAAGAATGTTAAAATCTGAAATAGCACTATTAAATTGCTTGTCTCCTAATTTTGACATACCTCGAATAATGTAAACCAGTTCTTTTTTACTTCCAAAACGAAGTGCTTTTTCGCAATCGGCAAGTGCATTGGTAAAATCCTGTAGATAATTGTAAGTAATGGAACGGTTTACGTAAATATCGGCATTGGTAGAGTCTAAGCTTATAGCAGTTTCAAAATCTTTAAAAGATAGTTCATGCTGAAGTAGTCGGTCTCTTACTGATGCTCGAATAATATAGATGTCTACGAATTTTGGTTTTAGTTTAATGGCTTCGCCAAAGTCGTATTCCGCTCCAATATAATCGCCTAATTCAAGTTTAGCAATTCCTCTATAATAAAAAGGCTCATAGTTGGGAGGGTCATTTTTAATTACATAATTAAATTTCTCTATAGCACTTTTGTATTCTTTTTCAGACAACTCTAGTCTGCCAATTAAGAGTTTGTTTTCTTTTTTAATTTGCCCAAAAAGACAATGTCCACAAAATAAAATTGCGAGCATTAAGAGTGTCTTTTTGAAAGGCAATAAAGGAGTCATTTAGTAGTAAGAATATTTAACAAAAAAAAGGAATATTTACTTTGATAACAGCATCCTCAAAAACAAAATTGTTAAAGAAGTATAATTTATTTTATATTGTAAGTGTACAACATGTTTTCGTGTGCTACTACCAAATTCATTGTTTGATCGTTGTTAATGTCAGCAATATGAAAAACATTTGAGCCTGGTAAAGGAAATCCGTCTTCAACAACTCCTTGGTGGTCAATTAAGTAAATTTGATTTTCAGTAACGACACCGTTTTTATGGTCGGCTAATTTAAACGACAGTGGCTTATGTGTTATGTTGGTTTCATATTCATTCTTAAAAAGAGTCTTTTTAGCATTGTCTGACACAAAAATACTGTTGCCAGAAGTAAAGGCATAATCCATTGAGTTATCACCATTAAAATCAAAGAAACTAAAAGAAGAATTAGGTGTAACGTTGTCAAATTTTAAGGCCTCTTTTTTGTCGTTTAAAAATAGTTTTACCACTGTTCCATTTGTGTCTGCAGTAATTATATACGTTTTGGCTAAACTGCTTCCTGTTTGCAAATAACAGGTGTTTCCTACTGGCAATAATTTATCCAATTTCAATCTGTCTTTTCCAGAACGTTGAATAATTTTAATTGCTCCATTGGCTAAAGGAATAACAATGTAGTCTTTTCCAGCTAGTGCAAAATGCCACATTTTTCCCTTTGCCGGACTATTTGTAGAAGTGTATTCCCAGCCTTTAACTTTTTCTCCAGTAACAGTGTAGTTGTAAACCATATTGTCGTTGCAACCTATTAAAATTCGGTAGTTTCTGTTTTTACTGTAATCCATTGGGATAACTTCATTTTTTGCTTCAGCAGGTAATTTTACTGGAAATTTCTCAACATTATTTCCGTTGCGATCCAATAAGTATATTTTCGATTTTGTGTTAAACAATAATTGTAATTTATTGTTTTTGTAAACGTCAATTTGGTGAAATTTACTCCTCACTTTTTCTGCCAATTGTTTGGTCCAAATTATTTTTCCTGTATTGCTAATAAGGTACAATTTGTTAGCATTGTCTTGAACAATAATTTCTTTAGCGTTGGTTTTATGGTTTTTTACAATTTGAGGCTCGTTACCAATAGTAGAGTCTAAAGCTAATTCCCATAACGACCCTGTTTCTTGTTTGTAAACAGGGTTGTATTTTAAATAAACATTGTTGTAATACAGGTTGTTTTTTTCGGTGGTCATTTGGTAAGCCACAGCCTCAAATTTCCTAAAAACATCTAGTTGATCATCAAAAACTGACTTGTTTTCTTCATTAATTAATGTTTTGTATAGGTTAACGGATCGGGCAATGCTGCTGTAAATAAAAACATTACTTCCTGAGGATAAGTGCTCATTAAATGAGTTGAAATTTTCGTTATTTTCAAGTGTTTTATTGTTTTTGTTGGCTGTAATAAATGATTTTAGGGCACTTTCTGTGTTGGTAAAAACAGCATAGTCATCAATAAATGCATAATAATGTTGCTCAAAATTTGGGAAGGGATTCCCTAATAAGTTAGGGAATAAATTAGATAGATTAAGCTGTTTAATTTCCAATTCATTGAAAAGGATTGGTTCAGAAGGTTCGTCATTTGTTTTTGCAGCAATGCTGTTTAAGTTCGCTTTAGCTTTAGCTTTGTCATTTACTTTAAACACCACAAACTTGTTGTTGGTAAAATCTTCACTTTGCGATTCGGTAATAATTAGCGCAGCTTCTTGAGTTATATTTCCGAGGAATTCAACTTCTAAATCAATTCCATATTCAGTAGTTTTTTGATCTAAAAACTTTTGATAACGAAAATATTCATTGTTGCTTTTTAATAACGCGGTTCTGTTTTCAATAAACATTTTTGTGCTACTTAGCCCATAATGGTAAATGTATGCTGCGTTATGTGGAATAACTTCAAGCATGTTTAAATCTTGCGGCTGTTGGTTTTTGAAAAGAGCTAACATGTTTTTGTCATCTGCAAAACTAAATCCATTTAAAGCTATAGAGTTTGGCTTAATGGTTAAATCTAGCTCAGTCCATTTGGCTACATCTCCTAGTTTTTGAGTTTTACTTTTAGTCGATTTATTTAAAAATTGGGTAATTATTTTGGTGAAATTGGTGTTGTTTAGGTAGATGTTTCCATCATCAGAATGCCCAGAAGTTCTAATTACTTTGGCAAATGTACTATCGGTAAGTAAGCTGTTGGTGCTGTTTAATTGACGAATAACATCTTCTATTAAAACAGTGCTAAAACTAAATGCCAAAGTGTTTTTGTAATGAGTAAGCGCAATTTTTTTGCCTTCTCCGTAAGGAAAGGTATGTATGGCAACGCCATCATAATCTCTTGAGGTTGGATTCTTTTTAGTTGCTACTTTTAGTTTTTGCAGCACATCATTGTTTCCTGATTCTGGAATAGAAACGTAAAAAATAAAATCATAATTATTTGCTCCAGAAAGGTGTAAAGAACTCAAGACCTCTTTACTTGCAACCATTGCTTTAAATGGACCATTTAATAGTGAATCTAAAAAATGCATTTTATTATTTAGCTTTTTTGCCGAAGAAGTTTGAGTGCTTAGCTCTTCCCAGATGATGTTGGTGGTTGATATTTTTTGAAACAATGCACCAAAGTTATTTTCTTTAATGATTAAGGCTGCATTTTGGGGAATAGCTTCAAATGCAGTTTGACTTACAGGTTCCTTTACATTTTTATAAAAGTTGTAGGCCACAAAACTGATGGCCACAAGTAATAAGACAAATAATCCTAACAGTATTTTTTTAGTCATAATAAACTTAACGCCTTTGTTTTATAATGTAAAAATACTGGCTTATTGAAAAGATTGGAAGCTCGATTAATGAAACAATTAACAACGCTTCGTTAATAGGAATTTTTTCTGTTGTTGAGTAACAGAATTAGTGTAATTCCTCCAAGAACAAAAAACAAGATTGCTGATAATAAAAGAGCTTGTTCTAACGAATAGATGTCGGCAACATAACCTAAAATTGGAGAGGTAATTGCAAATAGTAATCGGATAATAAAGCTTCTAATAGACATTACTGTTGCTCTCATTTCTGATGGAATGTGACGGTTCATGTAGTCTCGCAAGACTGGAGTGGCAACTCCTCTAACGACATAAAACAATAGTAAAATGAATAAGCTCCAAAGGCTAATGTATAAACTTATAAAAACGGAACAAGACATGAGTAAAATTAAAAATGCAATGAGTAAAGTTTTTGTTTTTACTTTTTGCTCAATAACATGCGCATAGTAAGATGGAATTGCTACTGCTAAATTTAAAATTGCGCCAATAATTCCGAAGTAAACAACTTTAATGTTAAGGAGTTTGTAGTAAGGCTGAACAAACCAAGCCATGGTTAACGTTGTGCAGCCAATTATAGCTGAATACAAAATAAAATAGCGCAAGGTTTTGTTCTCATGCAACGAAAATCGAATAATATTTTTAATGTTTTTCCAAGGTTTTGTTTTTCCATCAGCTAAACGGTGCACTTTGGGTTCGGTGAGGGATAATGCAGTAATAAACCCTGCAGCGGCAATGGCAATTTGATAGTAAAAAGGAGTTCTTAAGGTTATTTCTGCTAAAAATCCACCAATAATAAATGCAACAGCTTCGGCAAAATTTCCCATTGAAATGGTTCTTCCTTCAAGTTTGATGAATTCTTTTTCACGTTTTAGTTCAAGTAAGGAATCATACATTAATGCAGTGTCTGATCCTGACACAAAACTTTGGCCTATTCCTAAGCAAAGGGCAGCAGGTAAGAAACCCCAAAATCCAAAACTAAAAGCATAAACAATGATGCCCAATAAGCCAAAAAAAGTACCGATTACCATCGAGTTTTTTCTTCCTAAAACATCGGCAACATAGCCAGATGGAATTTCTAATAAGGCAATGGTCACCGAGTAGATGGCTTGTAACAACATAATGTCGAAAAGCGCTAAGCCATTTTCTTGAAAAAACAATACAATTGTGGGCATAAAAAGCATCATCCATTTAGATGCTTTAATCACATACAGTTTCCAAATATTTGAAGCGATGCTCAAGATTTATTTTAGCGATAAAAAATGTTGAACTGCCAAGTGATAAGAATTTAATCCCATTCCGGCAATTACGCCAATGCAATTTTTGGCCATTAAAGATAGATGACGGTATTCTTCTCGAGCATAAACATTAGAAATATGTACTTCAATAACAGGAGTTTCAATTCCTGCAATGGCATCGCCAATACCAATAGAAGTGTGTGTGTAAGCTCCAGCATTCATAATAATGCCATCATAACTAAAACCAGTTTCGTGTAATTTATCAATTAATTCCCCTTCAATATTACTTTGATAATATTTAAAATCAATCGTCTCAAAAGTGCTTTTGAGCGTTTTAAAGAACTCTTCAAAAGAAGCATCTCCATATATCGATTTCTCGCGTTTTCCCAACAAATTTAAGTTAGGACCGTTAATAATTAATAATTGCATAATAAAAATGTGAGCAGCAAAGATATATATTTGTATTAAGACTTATTTGAATTAAGTAACTCAATAATTGCCTTAAATGGCACCACAATGAATTGGACTCCAACCATAAAAGGATTTAAATCTTATCTCCAGCTTGAACGTTCTTTGTCGGGCAACTCCATAGATGCCTATTTAAGAGATGTAGAGAAATTTGTGGAATACCTCGAATTGGAAGAGATTGATGTTCAGCCCGAAAAAGTGGAACAACAAACTATTGAAGATTTTTTACAACGAATTAGCGAGTTAGGACTTAATGCAAGGAGTCAGGCCAGAATTTTATCTGGTTTAAAAGCCTTTTATAAATATTTGTTGATGGAAGACATTATTGATATGGCTCCAACGGAATTGTTGGAATCGCCCAAGATTGGCAGGAAATTACCAGAGGTGTTAAGTATTGATGAAGTTAATGAATTGATTAATGCTATAGATTTAAGTAAAGCTGAAGGAGAGAGAAACAAAGCTATGTTAGAGACTCTTTACAGTTGTGGTTTGCGGGTTTCAGAATTGGTGGGATTACAACTTTCTAATTTATTAATGGATGATGGTTTTATTAGAGTAGTTGGAAAAGGAGATAAAGAACGAATTGTTCCAATTGGAAGTGTGGCGATTAAACACATTAATATTTATGTGAGTGCAACACGAAATCACATGAGTAATATTGATAAAGAAAGTGAAGATATTTTGTTTCTAAATAGACGTGGTAAGCAATTGACACGTGTGATGATTTTTACCATAATAAAACAATTGGCCGAAAAAATTCAATTGTCAAAAACGGTAAGTCCGCATACGTTTCGGCACTCGTTTGCTACACACTTAGTGGAGGGTGGCGCAGATTTAAGAGCCATTCAGGAAATGCTCGGACATGAGTCTATTACCACCACAGAAATTTATACTCATTTGGATAGAGAATACCTCCGACAAGCAATTTTAGATTTCCATCCTCGAGCAAAGTAATTTTTTGTAATTTGTGGTCTAGTATGGAGGGAGCTACTTTGCAAGAAAACAACTGGAAGACCGAATTAAATAAAACGGTTCAAAAATACCATGTTATAACATGTTGGGTTGCCGTAGTTTTTAATCTCTTATTTTTTGTTACCGATTACTTAAATATTTTCGATTATTGGCAAGAGTTTTTAACGTTTAGAACAGCTGTTTCTTTGGTGTGTTTGTTTACTGTGTTGTTCTATAAAAAACTAAAAATACCCATCGAAATAGTGGGTGTTATTCCTGTATTATTGATTTCCATTCAAAATGCTTACATGTGGAGCGTTATGGATGCCGAGCATTTGCAAAAGCACACCTTAGCTTATATGGCTTTGTTTATTGGTTCGGGCATGTTTGTTTTCTACCATGTTTATTTTTCAGTATTTATTGTAGTAGCCAATTTGGTAGCTAACATCATCTTTTTAAACTTAAATAGTCCACTTACCGCTGATGAAATTTTATTGAACGGAGGATTGTTGGTCGGTTCTGTTGCAGTTTTTTCCATACTCTTAATCCGAATGCGTTATCGATTAACCAAAAGAGAAATTGTTGCACGCTTTGAGCTTGAAAAGTCTAAACATGAAGTGGAAGAAAAAAATAGAGAAATTGTAGACAGTATTAATTATGCCAAGCGAATACAAGATGCATTAATTCCTCCTGCTGAGGTAATGAAAAAAATGTTGCCCGATTCGTTTGTAATTTTTAAACCTAAAGATATTGTTAGTGGTGATTTTTATTGGGCGCAAGAGTTGCACACAACCACAAATACCCAAAAGGATAAAGATGGCTTGGTGTTGTTTAGTGCTGCCGATTGCACAGGGCATGGCGTTCCTGGTGCGTTTATGAGTGTTATTGGATTAAAATTGTTCAATCAATCGGTAAAGCAACCCACAGTTAACACACCTGCTCAAGCATTGGATTACTTAAATGCAGAAGTATTCAATACCGTTAATTTACATTCTGATGGAGATAATGTGATTAGAGATGGAATGGATGTTGCCTTATGTGCCATCAATTTTACTTCGCTTACATTGCATTTTGCTGGAGCAAACAACCCTGTTTATATTGTTAGAAAAAATGAGTTACACGAAATAAAAGGCGACAAAAAGCCAATTGGCTCTTATCAATCGGAAACACCTTTTACCGACAATGAATATCAACTAGAAAAAGGAGATATGGTTTATGTTTCTTCAGATGGCTATCCTGATCAGTTTGGTGGACCAAAAGGCAAAAAATTAAAGTATTCAGTTTTTAAAAAACTATTGACTGAAAACGCACATTTATCCGTAGAAGAACAAAAAGTGATTTTAGAAAATTACTTTGAAGATTGGAGAGGAGAGTTGGAACAATTGGATGATGTGTGTCTAATAGGGGTAAGGGTTTAGCCGTTAAACAAATAGTCCTTTTTATCCTTTTTAAATGATTACCTTTGCTACTCATGCTTCGGTACTTAAAAATAACAACCTTTTTGTTGCTTATCGCTTCTCTTTTCTCTTGTAGGAAAGATTTTGAACGCCCTAATTGGGATGTTGAACTATTGGCTCCGCTTATTAAAACGTCCTTAAACCTAGAAGATTTATTGCCCGATACTGTATTGGTTACCAATCCAGATACCTCTTTAAAAGTAGTGTATCAAACCAGTATTTTTGATATTGGAATAGACTCTTTATTTCAAATACCCGATACTACTATTACAGATGTTCATTCTATCGCTGTATCTTCTATTGCAGCTCCAGGAAGTGTTTTTTATAGCGAACCAGAAGAGTATTCTTTAAATGTAAATAATGGCGTAGGGTTGAATTTGGCAATGATAGAATCAGGGTTTATTGAAATAGAAATTTATAGTGAAATAAAAGAAAAAATTATCATTACTTATACGGTTCCTAGTGCAATAAAAAATGGAGATACGCTTGAGCTGGTTGAAACTATTAATGCGGCAACACCAGGTAACCCGGCTCATTTTAAACGTAAAATTGACATTAGTGGTTATGATTTAGATTTAACAGGAGTAAACCATTCCGAAATAAATACTTTGGTTACAAGAGCAGTGGCTACGGTAGATCCTATGGCTTCAAGTTCAGTAACCCTTATTTTTGGTGAGACAATTACTTTTAATACCACATTATTAGGTGTTGAACCCTACTTTGTAAGAGGCTACTTTGGAAATCAGTTGTTGAGTTATAAAGATACTGCAGAAGTGAATGTATTAAACAAAATTGCAGGAACAATAGATTTAGATGAAGTTGATGTAAATATTGAATTTAAAAATGGAATAGGAGCTGATGCCCAAATTTTATTGAATCAATTTGGTGCTTTAAATACCAATACAACTAACAATGTAAACTTACTACACTCTAGTATTGGGTCGCCAATAAATTTAAACAGAGGACTATTGACCTACAGTATTCCCGAGGTTAATTATTCAGCCTATAACATACCAATGAATACAATTAATTCTAATATCGATCAACTGATTGAAACCTTACCAAATAGCATTATCTACGACATCGACATTAACATAAATCCGTTAGGGAATATATCTGGAGGAAATGATTTTGTTTACAAAAAGCATCTGCTAGAAACCAACTTAAATGTTGAATTTCCCTTGTCATTAATTGCCAATAATTTAGCCTTATCCGATACACTTTCTTTTTCATTGCCGAATGAAACTCAAACAGGAAGAATTATTGACGGAACCTTGTTTTTGTATGCAGATAATGGATTTCCTTTTGATGCTGCTATTGAGTTGAGCTTGTTTGATGAATCAAATAATTTTCTTCAAACACTAAATGTGTCCACTAAAATTTTAGCTGCACCAGTAGATGGGAATTTGCGTGTTCTTTCTCCCAAACAAAGTGTGCTGTCTATTCCGGTTTCTACTGCAACTGCCGACAACCTTTACTTGGCTAATAAAATGGTGTTTAAAATTGGTTTTACGACACAACCACAGTCACAGTTTGTAAAACTATACGAAGGCTACGATATTGACATTCAAGTAGTGGGTGATTTTTCTTATAATTTAAGTTTTAATTAAATCGATTTAAGAAAAATTTGAAAACTACTACCTACATATTAGTTATTGCAATCCAAATGATGTGCTTCATGTACGGATCAAAAATGGAAGCTCAAAATCAAAACGACTTTTTTAGAGATTCTATTCAGCGAGTTAGTTTTTCTTTTGGTACAGATTATACCTATGGTTCTAATGTTATGAATAATGAGTTTTTAAATAAGTTTTTGTTTGGTGGAAAAATAGAACAAGATTTAAAAGATGCTGCATACAATCAATTGGGTACGCACAATAGATTGGGAGGTGATTTAAATTATCAGTTTACCGCAGAAATACCTTTTGATACTATTTTTGGCAAACCGCATATTTCTATGCAAATAGGAGTAGAGTTTAACGAACATATAGATGGCTTGTTTAGTCAAGATTTATTTCGTTTCACCTTTCAGGGAAACAAGCAATTTGCTGGAGAATCCATGGTTTTAAACGGAATAAACTACAACTATTATAAATACCAACGAATAAATGTGGGGTTTGTTAATTACAAAAATATAGATGGGAAAATAGCCAAAGAAGGAATTAAGATTTCCATTATAAAAGGGCAAGAACATAAAGCCATAACAGTGCCGGAGGCATCTTTGTTTACAGAGCAAAATGGAAGAGCCATAGATTTGGATATAAACTACATCTATAATTCATCAGACACAGGTAATACAGGTATTGCTGCCATAAACGGACTTGGGGTTTCAACAGATTTGTTTACAGAGTTTTTCCTAAAAAATGGAGATAAGCTTTACATGGGAATTGAGGATTTAGGTTTTGTTTATTGGAACAAGCACTCATTAGAAATAAGAACAGATAGCCTTTACCACTATGAAGGTGTTTTCATTGACAATATTTTTGATTTAAATGATAGCTTGGTAAATAACCTATCCAAAGACTCTATTATAAATAGCATTTCTAATTCCAGTAAAAAAGGTGATTATTCTATGGCCTTGCCTACCGCAGTACACTTAACCTATACCAAAGTGTTTAATGCTAAATGGAAAATGAATGCTGGAGTATATGCCAAAATCTTGTCAAATTATAGTCCTTATTTATACCTTAATGCCTATCATTATTTTAACCCAACCATTGCTGTTAAAGCACAATTGGCTTATGGAGGTTATGGAAAAATAAATACGGGTATATCATTAGCCAAATCGTTTAAAAATTCATTCAATATATTTATAGGAACAAATAATATAGATGCTTTTGTCGTGCCTAGTAAATTTTACTCAAGTAGTGGGTTTATAGGACTGAAAAAGTACTTTTAACAACAATACAATAGCATAAAACATGAAAAGTTTAATTGACATAAAACATACAGAATCGGGTAACTTTTTTTTAATTGCAGGACCTTGCGCTGTAGAAAGCGAAGAAAATGTTTTTGAAATAGCCTGCACCATTAAAGCCATAACCGACAAATTAGAAATTCCATTTATTTTTAAAGCATCATACCGAAAAGCAAATCGATCGCGTTTAGATTCTTTTACTGGAATTGGAGATGAGAAGGCTTTAAATATTATAAAAAGCGTAAAAGATAAATTGGGAGTTCCTGTATTAACCGATGTACATAAAGCAGAAGAATGTGCCATTGCAGCTCAATATGTAGACGTATTACAAATACCAGCTTTTTTGTGTCGACAAACTGACTTGTTAGTAGCTGCTGCCAATACTGGGAAAATAGTAAACATTAAAAAAGGACAATTTCTTTCGGCTGATGCCATGCAATTTGCAGTAAACAAAGTTAAAGAATCTGGAAACGATAGAGTTTGGTTAACCGAAAGAGGAACAACTTTTGGCTACCAAGATTTAGTAGTAGATTACAGAGCAATACCTGTTTTGCAACAATATGCTCCTGCAGTTTTAGATATTACTCATTCTTTACAGCAACCCAACCAAAGTTCGGGAGTTACTGGCGGAAAACCAGAATTAATAGAAACTGTTGCTAAAGCTGGGATTGCTGTTGGAGTAGATGGCATTTTTATTGAAACTCATCCCGATCCGGCAAACGCCAAAAGTGATGGCGCTAATATGCTTAAATTAGATTTGCTTGAAGACTTATTGGTGAAATTGATAAAAATTAGAAAAGCCATTTAATGAAAACTTTTTTTCAAATAGTATTCCTTTTTCTCTCTTTAGGAGCGTATGCTCAAATAGATACAGTAGGTCATATGCAATTATTTGGAGGAGGAAGTAATGATGTTGCTGAAGAAATATCTGCAACCTCAGATGGTGGTTTTATGTTGGTGGGATCGACCTCTAGTAGTAGCTGGGGAAATACAGATGCCTACTTAATAAAAGTGGATTCCAACTGTAATCATCAGTGGAGTAAAGCCATAGGCGGTGCAAATAATGATTGGGGATACTCAGTAAAGCAAACCTTTGATAAAGGATATATTGTAGCCTTGTCTACCAATAGTTATGGGAAAGGCGGGTATGATGCTTGTTTAATGAAAAGAGATAGCCTTGGTAATTTTGAATGGACTAAAACCTATGGCGGTAATGATTGGGATTTTGCTTATTCTGTTGTACAAACCTATGATAGTGGGTATGTCTTTTGTGGTGAAACCTACAGCAATTCAGCAGGATTTTCTGATGTGTATATTGTAAAAACGAATAATGCTGGAGACACTGTTTGGACCAAAACCATGGGGGGAACCCTTGTAGATAAAGGAAATGCAATTATTGAAACTTCAGACTCCAATTTAGTTGTTGCTGCTATGCGAAACACTTCTACCGATTCGACTCAAATTTATTTAATAAAGCTTAAAAATGATGGAACCCTATTGTGGGATAGTCTTTATGGAGATAGCTTGTATGAAACAGCACACTGTGTATTGGAGGCAAGCAATGGTGATTATGTTGTTGGTGGATCTAGTACAAGTTTAGGAAGCGATTTATCTAACTATATATTAAGAACAGATAATAATGGTAACACTATTTTTGGAAAATACTACAACTCAAATGGAGAAGAAGAAATTTATAGTATTATAGAGGATCCATATTCTAATTTAGTATGTGCAGGGTATACAGATGGATTTGGAAATGGAAAAAATGATGTACATGTTTTTGTAGTTGATATAGCCGGCTGGTGGTTGTGGCGTTCGGCAACTTATGGCTATTGGGGAAATGAAAAAGGAAAGAGTATAGCAATAGCGAAAAAAAATACGTTTTCATTTGCAGTTGCAGGCTTTAGTGATGGATTAGGCAATGGATTGGAAGATGCATTGCTTATTTGTTTGGATACAGTTTATTCAGGGCAGCCAAGTACTATAGATACAGTTGTAAATCCTATTCCCTTAAATATACCAACATTAAATGATGGGTTAAAAATTAAAATATATCCTAATCCAGCATCGTCATCAGTTGTGCTTGAAATGCCAAACCAAGCAAATGCAAATTACTCCTTTCGCTTACTTAATATTTTAGGAGAAGAGTTAATGACTGTGTCAATTAAATCAGGTAGTTCTAATGTTAACTTAGAAAAGTTTGTACCTGGTATGTATTTAGTTCAGGTTGTAACTCAAAATCAAATCATTTCCTCATCCAAACTTATTATTGAGTAACCTTAAACTCATTCAATTTTTCAAAACACTGTCTTTAATCAATCTTATTGAGTGCGTTTTTAATAGTTGACATATACTTTCAATATGTGTTCCTACTGTTTCTAGATTCTTGCTGTTAACATCTTCTTATAAATAAGGTGCATTTATTCTAAAGGAAAGAAAGCTTTAATAGTTATAAGTTCTGTAGTAGTGCACTTGTATGTAAAACAAAAGGTGAAGGGAGAACTCTTTATGACACTAAAAAGCGGCTATAGAACTCTCTATAGCCGCTTTAAAAGTAGTGTAGTAGTAGCTTTGTTATCTTATTAAATTCACGTGCCCATAGTTGTCATGGATAATTGGGCTGTATTCTTCTTTGGCAACAACCTTCCATACATAAGTACCAACCTGAACTTGCTTACCGCTGTAAGTTCCATCCCATCCTAAACTAGCAGGACCAGTATGTAAAAGAGCACCCCATCTATCAAATATTTGTAAAGTATATTGAGTAAAGTCAATACCCTCTCCAACAGGAGCCCAAATATCATTTACACCATCACCATCTGGTGAGAATGTGTTAGGAGCATAGAAAATGTAAATTCCATTTACAATTACAGTTCCCCTAGCTGTATCCTGACAACCATTTAGGTTGGTTACAGTTAAAACAACAGGGTAAGTTCCTGGCTCATCATTCGGGAATGTATGTGTTGGATGCATTGCCGTACTACTATCCGGTGAAATTCCACTATTAAACTCCCATAGGTATGTTAACGGTAGTTGAGTTGATAAGCTGGTAAACTCAATTATCGTATTCAATACATCCGTTATAGGTGGATCCATAGAGAAGTTAGCATTTGGATAATCGTGCGGACAAACATAATCGAAGAATGTAGTATCCACGATACATCCGTCAATAGTAGTAACAGTTAACGTTACATCATGACAAACCGGAGTTAAGAAGTTATGATTTACTGGATCACCATTTAATACAGATCCATCACTAATGCTCCACATAGATGAGCCAATTAATGCTGTAGGAGTAGACGTGTTGGTAAACTCTATTGTAATTGGGTAACAACTGTCTGGCTTATTTCGTGTAAAGTCAGGAGTTGGTAAATCAAACCAATCAACATATATTGTAACACTATCCGAAGGAGTTGTACAATTGTCGGTAGCAACACCAATGTAGCTAGTTGGCGATGAAGTAGGTGTTACATTTATAACTGTACCATTACCAATTAATACATTGTTTTCATACCAATCGTAGTTGTATCCAACACCCGAACCGCCAACAGTAGTTATGTCTATGTTAGTGCTTAAACCTGGACAAATCGTTATAGAATCGTCAGAAGTACTAGCAATAAGATTAGGATATAAACTCATACACACTTGTTGTGTATCCGATGTACACCCTAGCGGATCTAATACATATACCGAATAACAAGTTGGTGAAATAATAGGGCTCACATTGTGTGGTCCATTACCAGCTATTGGAGTAACTGTAGATAAATCAATCCAATTATACATATAAGGGGCTCCGTTACCTCCAATTGCAGTAGCGCTAATTGGAGTGACACCACCTATACATATTATGTTGTCTGGAGTAATTGTATTAATAACAACAGAGTCTGGTTCATATAAAGTAACAGTAGTATCGGATGAACAACCTGCAGAATCAGTCATTGTAATAATGTATGTTCCTGCTGGTAGACCAACTAAAGAATCTTTCATACCAACAGTAATGTTGTTAGTTACTTGTAAAATTCCGCCAGTAATACTGTCTTTCCATTGGAAGTTCTGTACTTCACTACCTAGAACAAATACTGGGTCAAGAATTATCTTTCCATCACTACCATCTTTACAAGTAATATCCGTTGTAGTAGGGTTTGGAGGGTAACATTGACCACAAACTACATCAATCACAATAGAATCTGTATCAAAACATCCTCCAGCTGTATCCGTTACCGTAACATAATATGTTGTTGGGCTTGATGGGAATACTGTTGGGTTTTGCATTACCGAAGTAATAATAGTAGTGTTTGGTGTCCATAAAAATGAATAGTCATTAGGGTCTGGCGGAGTAGGACAATGTGTTAAACGTATGTCAGGTCTGTTTACCGATCCCGTTGGAGTAGCTAAAGTACACCCACTTGCTCTATCTGTAAAGTCATACAATACTCTGTTTGTAGGTGTAGCAGTTTGCGTAACCGTTGCCGATTGACTCCATGAAGAGTTGTCAAAACAAACCTCGATCAATAGATTAGAGAAACCATCCCAGTCGTAAGCCGTATTAAGCGTGTGCGTATTCCAACCAATTACTGGAGTGTAAGTAGCAGGGAAAGCACCAACATTGTATACTTGAGATGCTCCAGCAACAAATGTGTTGGTAGCAAAATCATTCAATGGAGTACACATCATACTAATCGTTAAACCAGTATATGATTTGTTACCAGCATTATCTACATTAAAAGCAATTTCGGTAATCTTTCCTCCAATAAACCCTAAAGCATTTAATTCTGCAGCAGTATAGATCATTTGAACTCTACCATCTTCCCAACCTCCATCATATGGAGTTGGATCGGCATTAATGTTTGTCGTTCCATTACCCACAACAGATTGTGTAGTAGGCATCGAACAAACATTGCTTGCGCTTGGTCCACAAACGGCAGGAATACCATTTCCTAAATCTAAATCAATTAAAATAGAATCTCCACAGGCCATTAATGAATCTGGAGTTAAAATATCTATTACTGGTGAAACAGCAGCAATAATTGTAATGTCAATAGTATCTAGTTTAATACATCCGTTTGGATCAGTAACCTCTACGGTATATTGGTAAACCCCAGGAGCAGTAATGTTTGCTATTGGGTTTGCAATGTTAGTTGCAGATAAGTACGTAGCAGGATCCCATAAATAAGTATATCCAGCAACTGCTGGTGTAACAATTACATCTAGATCAACTGGATCCAGTAAACACGATGATGTAGAGCTTTGAGTTGCAGTAGCTGTAAAGTCTGGTACCACAGTTACCGTAACTGTATCAATGTTTTTACATCCACCAGATAAGTTACTTGTTACTTCGTATGTTGTAGTTGCTATAGGTTTAGCTACTGGATTGGCACATGGATTACAAGAAAAGTTAGTTCCAACATTAATTGCTGGACCAGTAATGGCTGCCCAGTTAAAAATTGTTCCTCCAGAAGCAGTTAATGGTGCTGTTTGAGTACCACAGATGGTAACATCTGCACTTGCAACTGTACTGGTAATAACATCAAATATGGCTACTTGGGTAGCAGTACCTTCAATAGGACAGGCATTATCTGTAACGGTAACCGTTGTTACAATTTGAGATGGTGAGCCTGCAGGAACTGTCCAGCAAATACCTATAGTAACTGGGTTAGTACCTGTTACTGTAATTACGGCTCCAGGAAATGCAGTAAAAATATTACTAATAGCTGTATCTATAGTTAATGTGTCGGTTGGATCTGGATCGCTAAATACCATGCTAAAACAAGCAGTAGAGCCTTCACATAATTCTAAAGTAGTAGGACTTGTTTGTAGTGCGTTACCACTTGTTAAAACTATCCCTGCAGCAGGAGGAACAGGCGTAACATTAGTACAGTTAATTACTTCAAATTGAAAATCGTGTATAATTGAACCTGTTAAATTACCATTAGCATCAAAAGCCTCTATTAAGTAAGTAACAACAAAGTTCCCTATAGTTGGCTGATTAAAAGTTATACACCCAGTTAGAGGGTCAAGTATTAAACCCTGCAATGGCATTTGAGGTGTATAAGGGAATGGGTGAGTAATTAGTACAGCGTTTGCTCCATAAGGATTAACTAAAGAGTAGAACAAGCTATCTCCATCTGGGTCTACAGCTCCAGGGCAATAAGATTGTGCCTGACCAGCACATACATAAGGTATTGGTTGAGCGGTTACAAAAGGCGAAGCGTCACAAGGAGCTGTAATTGAGTTCATTACTGTTTGAACATATAAAGAATTACCACCTGCTCCATTCGTATTAGTAGATGCATCTCTACAACAAAGGTCAAAATCAAAAGTCCAACTATTACAACCTGCCGGGAGGATAATGGTTGCTTGGTAGGTGTACATTCTAACACCAGGAATTGTTCCTGCCGGTGTAGCACAAGCACTATTTGCTATTTGAGCATCGCAAATTTGACTTACTTCTTCCATAACCCCTAGTTGAGCCAATTGAATTGCTGGATTAGCTAATCCACAAGTATTAGATGCGGTAATGTTAACGGTTGTTCCTAGGGTACTAGGGCAACTAACAAATTGTGTCATCGTAATGACGTACTCATTTGGATTACCAGTACATTGATAAGTTATGTTTCCTCCTGGTATATGCGATGCATAAGTGCTAGATAGACCAATAAAAAGAGTGAATAATACAGCTAAAATCTTTTTCATGCGATAGGTTTGATAGGTTTTGTTATGCTTGTCGGTAAATTTATAAATAATACCGTCATTTTCAAATGACGCAGAACAAAGTATTATAGTTGCCTTATTTGGTAGAATAAAAAAACGGCTCTAGTATTCACTAGAGCCGTTTTTAAAAAATAAGTTAATTCGTCTTATTTAATCACATTCACATGTCCAAAATTATCGTGAATTATTGTAGAGTATTTCTCTTTCGCAATAATCTTCCAAACATAAGTGTCTTGTTGAACAATTTTTCCTTTGTAAGAACCATCCCATCCTAACTCAGCGTTATCATTTTCATAGAGTAAAGCTCCCCATCGGTCAAATATTTGAAGTGTATATTGCGTAAAGTCAATTCCTTCTCCATAAGGTCTCCAAATATCATTTACTCCATCTCCATCTGGTGTAAAAGTGTTTGGAGCATAAAACACATATATTCCGTTTATAATTAATGTTCCTACAGCCGTATCTTGACATCCATTCTCGTTGGTAACAACCAATTCAATTTCATAGTTGCCAGGCTCTCCATTAGGGTAGCTCTTAGTTGGATGCATTTCTGTTGAAACATCTGGTGCTATTCCACTGTTAAACTGCCATTCATACGTTAATGGTGTTGGTGATGATAAATTTTCAAAATCAATCTCCGTATTCATTAAATTAGTAATTGGAGGTGTCATTGAAAAGTTTGCATTAGGGTAATCATGCGGACAAACAAAATCAGTTTTAGTCGTGTCAAGGATACATCCGTCAACTGTAGTAACAGTTAGTGTAATATCATGACAAACTGGACTTAGGAAAGTATGGTTAACAGTATTTCCATTTAAAATTGATCCGTCACTAATGTCCCATGTAGATGCACCAATTAAAGCGTTAGGAATACTAGTATTGTCTAATTCAATAGTTATTGGGTAGCAACTATCAGGTTTGTTTCTAGCAAAATCTAATGTTGGAACGTTAAACCAGTCTACATAAACTGTAACACTATCAGCTGGAGTTGTACAGTTATCTGTAGCAACACCAACATAAGCAGTTGGAGAAGATGTAGGAGTTACGTTAATTACCGCACCATTACCAATTAATACATTGTTCTCATACCAGTTGTAGTTGTAACCAACACCAGAACCGCCAATAACACTCATGTCAATATTGGTACTTAAGCCCGGACAAATTGTAATTGAATCATCTAAAGTGCTTGCGATAAGATTAGGGTATAAACTCATACATACTTGTTGAGTGTCAGAAGTACAACCCAAAGGATCTAGTACATAAACTGAATAACAAGTAGGAGAAATTATAGGGCTCACATTGTGTGGTCCATTTCCTGCAATAGGAGTAACTGTAGAAAGGTCAATCCAGTTATAAGTGTAAGGAGCACCATTACCTCCGATTGCCGTAGCATTAATTGGAGTAACACCTCCAATACATATAATGTTGTCAGGAGTTATTGTGTTAATTACAACAGAATCTACACTAGTTAATGTTACAGTAGTGTCTACTGAACAGCCACTAGAATCTGTCATTGTAATAACATAAGTTCCAGGGGTAATGTTTACTAACGAATCTTGCATACCTGCAGTTAAAGCATTGGTTGTTTGCAATATGTTTCCAGTAATACTATCTGTCCAAACAAAATTTTGCACTTCACTTCCAACACCGAAAGTAGGTGTAATAATAATTGATCCATTCGCTACATCTTTACAACTAGGGTTGGTAAGAGCAACAGTTGGTAAGAGGGGTTGTGTAACTGTGACGTCTACCGTATCATATTTAAGACATCCACCACCTAAATCAACAGAAACAATAACTTGTTTTACTCCAGCACTAGTAAAAGTAGCTACTGGGTTTGCAATAGTTGAATCATTCATAGCCGTTGGGTATGTCCAAGAATAGCTATAACCACCAGGAACACTAGGTACAACATTAAACGCTACAGGATCTCCAACACATACACTAGTATCGTTAGGAGAAGTTGCAAGGCTGTAGTTTGTTACAGTTATTGTTTGAGTTCTATCAACAGAACAGCCACCTGTATCTGTAAGAGTTACAGTGTAAACAGTTGTTGCATTTGCTGTTGCTAGTGGGTCATTAATGTTTGGATTGCTTAAGCCTGTAGCTGGCGACCATGAATAAGTGTAGTTGCTATTTCCACCACAACTTAAGCTAATGTTGTCAATTGCCCAGTTATCAATAGTACCACTATGGTTTGGTTGTGTCCATTGGAACATAGTGTTTGGCGTTTTTGCTGCTGCAGGTATAAGTACAGAAAAACAAGCCCAAGTGTTTGGGTAAGTTCCACCTGCATCCCAATCATCTTGCAAGTATTTTACAATTGGAACCCATGTTGCTCCACCATTAATAGAGTAGTTTAAATCTACATCCTCGCCTCTATCAGCGTTTTCACATCCTGTTCCTTGAGAAGAAGAAAGTGAGTTCCCAATCCAAAGGCAAAAATCAATTGAAGTACAGCTCGAAACTGCAACAGAGTTAGTAACGAGTTCCCTTAATCCGCTTCCTGTAAACCATAAAGCATTACCTGTAGCATTAAGTGCTCCACAACCACTTGTTTTGGTTAAATCTTGTCCTTGAACACTTGACCAAAGACTTGGATCCATAGGATCAAAATCATCTTCAAGAGCTGTAAGAGAAACATCAAATTGAATTATTCCACCAGAACATATTGTAGTGTCTCCAGGCACCAATGTAACATTTGGCGGTGGAGTAACAGTTACTGTTGTAGAATCAAATTTAACACAACCATTACCAGAAGTTACCATTACGCCATATGTGGTAGTTTGTGTTGGTGAAGCAATAGGGTTAATAATATTAGGATTCGATAATGTTGCTGCTGGAGTCCATGAGTAAGTATAGCCAGGTCCGGCCGGAGCAAGATTAACGCCTAATTCTTTTGTTAAGAAATCACATAAAAGTGTATCTCCTGTAGCTGTTGGTGTAAAGTCTGGCACAACTGTTACTGTAACAGTATCAATGCTTTTACATCCACCAGTTAATGTACTCGATACTTGGTATACCGTTGTGGCTGTTGGTGTAGCAACTGGGTTACTACACGGACTACATGAGAAGTTGGTTCCAATATTTATAGCTGGTCCTGAAATAGCAGTCCAGTTAAAGTTAGAGCCTCCACTTACACTTAATTGAGCGGCTTGAGGACCACATATTGTAGTATCTGAATAAGCAACCGTACTATTTACAATGTCGAATATTGCAACTTGGGTAGCCGTTCCTTCAATAGGACAAGCTCCATCAGATACCGTTATTGTTGTAATAATTTGAGATGGAGAGTTTCCAGGGACGGTCCAACATACATTAACAGTTAAAGGGTTTGTACCTGAAACTGTTACAATAGCTCCAGGAAAAGCAGTAAAAACATTACTAATAGCTGTATCAATTGTTAAAGTATCATTTGCATCAGGATCTGTAAAAGTAATGTCAAAACAAGCTGTAGCTCCTTCACATAATTCAATTACAGTTGGAGCAATTTGGTTGGCATTACCACTAGTCAACACAATACCATTAGCTGGTGGTGAAGGAGTAATGTTAGTACAACTAATTACCTCAAATTGAAAATCATGCACAATTGATCCCGTTAAATTTCCATTGGCATCAAAAGCTTCTATTAAATAAGTAACAACAAAGTTTCCAATAGTAGGTTGATTAAATGTAATACAACCTGTATTAGGATCTAAAGTAAAGTTTTGTAGAGGGTTAGTCGGATTGTACGGTGCAGGGTGCGTAATTAACACAGCATTAGCTCCATAAGGGTTAATTAAAGAATAATACAAACTATCTCCGTCAGGATCAACAGCACCAGGACAATAAGATTGTGGCTGACCAGCACATACATAAGGTATTGGTTGAGCAGTTACATAAGGCGAAGCATCACAAGGAGCAGTAACCGAATTCATAACGGTTTGAAAATACATTGAATTACCACTACCTCCATTTGTATTAGTAGAAGCATCTCTACAGCAAATGTCAAAATCAAAAGTCCAGCTATCACAACCTGCTGGCAATGTTATTGTAGCTTGGTAAGTGTACATTCTAACTCCAGGAATTGTTCCTGCTGGTGTTGCACAAGCACTATTTGCTATTTGTGCATCACAAATTTGACTAACTTCTTGCATAACACCTAATTGTGGCAATTGAATTGTTGGATTAGTTAATCCACAGTTGTTGGATGCAGTAATGTTGTAGGTTGTTCCTAAAGAACTAGGACAACTAACAAACATTGTCATAGTAATAATGTATTCATTCGGATTACCCGTACATTGATAAGTTAAGTTTCCCCCAGGTATATGCGAAGCATATGAACTAGATAGACTAATTAATAGGGTGAAGGCGATAGTTAAAATCTTTTTCATTACGATAGGTTTTGTTTACTTTTTGTAAAAGTAGATATAATAGGTTTAATTACACAGACGAGGTTTGCTTTATATGGTTGCCTTGCAGCAGGTTTAAATTCGTTTATTTTTAAATTAAGATGATACTTTTGCGGCAAGGACTTATGACAAAAATATTGTGTGGGTATTTTTTATGTTAAACAAATTATAGCTCGTAATTAACACTCTGTTTAAAAATCAATATTTTGTTATAAATTTAACAAGCAAAGTAATTTGACGTGTAAATTAGGTTGTTAGTCATTAAAATAATTTGATTAGACGATATCTTTTTTGTCTTAAAATTACGTTTTAGTCAAAAAACAAATCAAGAATGAGCATAATAACCTATTGAATATAAAATGAGTTATTGTGCTCAACTATTTTATTACCGAATTACATTTACATGGCCATAATTGTCGTGAATAATGGTAGAGTATTTCTCTTTAGCAACAACTTTCCAAACATAGGTTCCTTGAGGAACAGGTTTTCCGTATTGTGTCCCATCCCAACCTAGTCCAGCATTTACCGAACTATAAATTAAACCTCCCCAACGGTCAAATATCTTTAAGGTGTATTGAGTCATATCAATACTTTCTCCATATATTTTCCAAGTGTCATTTATCCCATCTCCATCTGGTGTAAAGGTATTTGGAGCATAAAAAAGATATATTCCATTTACAATTAATGTTCCTACTACTGTGTCTTGGCAACCATTGAGGTCGGTAACTATTAATTCAACATTATAATTACCAGGATTATTGGCTGAGTATGTTTTGCTAGGATTCATTTCTGTTGAAGTATCAGGATCAATACCACTATTAAATTCCCATTGATAGGATAGAGGAGCGGGATAGGATAAGTTTTCGAAAAGCACATTTGGATTCAGTAAAGACGTAACGGGTGGTGTCATTATAAATTTAGCACTTGGATGATCAAACGGACAGACCAAATCATATTTTGTTGTATCTAATATACATCCATCCACTGTTGTTAAGGTTAAAGTAACATCATGACAAACTGGGGTTAGAAAAGTATGGTTAACTGTATTTCCATTTAATACAGCACCATCACTAATGTTCCAAGAGGATGTGCCAATTAAATTAGTTGGAGTCGAGGTGTTTGAGAATTCAACAGTAACAGGATAACAACTGTCGGGTTTGTTTTTAGCAAAATCTATTGTTGGTAAATCAAACCAGTCTACATAAACAGTTACACTATCCGAAGGAGTTGTACAGTTGTCAGTAGCAACACCTATATATGTAGTAGGTGAAAAAGTTGGTGTAACATTAATTAAAGCACCATTTCCAATCAAAACATTGTTTTCGTACCAATCGTACTTATAACCAACACCTGAGCCACCAATAACGTTCATGTCAATTCTAGTGCTTAAATTCGGACAAATTGAAATAGAATCCTCCGAAGTGTTTGCAGTAAGGTTAGGGTATAAAGTCATACATACTAGTTGAGTATCTGAAGTACAGCCTATCGGATCTAATACAAATACCGCATAACAAGTAGGCGAAACAATAGGACTTACTGTGTGTGGTCCATTTCCTAAAATAGGGGTAAGTGTCGATAAATCAAACCAATTGTAGGTATAGGGAGCTCCATTCCCTCCAATTGCTGTGGCGTTAATTGAAGTGCTGCCATCTATACATATAGTATTGTTAGGAGTCAACATATTTATGGTTACAGAGTCTGGACTTATAAGCGTAACTGTTGTGTCAATCGAACATCCACTGGAATCCGTCATTGTGATGGTATAAGACCCAGCAAGGATGTTAACTAATGAATCTTGCATCCCCATAATTAATGAATTGGTATTCTGTAAGACATTTACGGTAATGCTGTCTTTCCATTCAAAATGTTGTAGACCACTTCCGGTATTAAAAGTTGGGGTAATAAT
The DNA here is from genome assembly GCA_905479995.1 of uncultured Flavobacteriales bacterium. GTDB lineage: Bacteria > Bacteroidota > Bacteroidia > Flavobacteriales_E > Vicingaceae. The sequence goes on from CAJQON010000017.1 coordinate 140,046, forward strand.
AATTTTACCATTTGCGACATTTTTGCAGGTAGGATGAGTTAATAGGACTTGAGGCATGAGAGGTTCTGTAACTGTTATAGAAACATTATCATTTCTAAAACATCTTCCAGCATAACTAGTAGTAACAGTTACATTTTTTGTTCCACTGCTAGTGAAATTACCTATAGGATTTGCTATCGTTGAATCATTCATTACAGTTGCATAGGTCCAAGTATAATCATAGCTACCAGGAAGACTGGTCGTTGCATTAAATAATACAGGATCACCTAGGCATATGGTGGAGTCATTCGCACTCAATGTAACATTATAGTCGGCTACAGTTATGGTTTGACTAAAATCTGTAAAACAGTCATCATTGTCAGTTATTCTAACAGTATATGTCTCGGTGTTTGTAGGAGTATATATTGGATTACGAATAACTGGATCACTTAAGTCTGTTGCTGGCGACCATGAATAAGTATAATTGCTTCCGCCACCACAACTTAAGCTAATGTTATCTATGGCCCAGTTGTCAATAAAGCTGCCATGGATGGGCTGATCCCATTTAAACATGGTGTTTGGTGTTAATGCTGGAGCAGGAATAGGAACACTAAAACAAGCCCAAGTGTTGGGGTAAGTTCCACCAGCATCCCAGTCTGACTGTAAGTAAGTTTGAATAGGAAGCCACGTAACACCTCCATCAATAGAATAATTAAGGGTAATGTCCTCACCGGGATCAGCGTTTTCGCATCCTGTTCCTTGCGAATTAGAAAGAGAATTTCCTATCCAAAGGCAAAAATCAAGAGAACTACAGCTGGAAACCGCAAGAGAGTTGGTGACGATTTCTCTAACGCCTGTTCCGGTAAACCATAATGCATTTCCCGTAGCATTTATCGCGCCACAACCACTAAATTTTGTTAAACTTTCTCCTTTAATGCTAGACCATAAACTTGGGTCCATTGGATCAAAATTTGCGTTAAATGGGCTAAAATTAACATCGAATTGCACTACTTCTCCAGGACATGTAGTGGTGTTTCCAGGAATTAAAGTGACACTTGGTGGTAGATTGACTGTAACTTTAGTGGAATCAAATTTAACACAACCCTCTGGGGAAGTTACCATTGCTGTATAGGTAGTAGTTTGAATTGGTGAGGCAATAGGATTAGCAATGTTAGGGTTTGTTAGTGTTGAGATGGGAGTCCATGCGTAACTGTATCCGGGTCCGGGAGGAGTAGAAGTCACGTTCAAATTTCTAGTGGTGAAACCACATAAAAGAGTGTCGAGTATTGCCGTAGGAGTAAAATCATCCACAACAGTAACAGTAACGGTATCTTTATTTACGCACCCACCAAGTAAATTGCTGGTTACTTCATATCTTGTAGTAACTGTAGGTTTTGCAGTTGGATTAGCACAAGGGTTGCAAGAAAAGTTGAAGGGTACATTTATGGCATCGCCAGAAATAGTGGCCCAATTAAAAATAGAGCCACTAGTTGCTGATAATTGAGCAGCTTGAGCACCGCATATTGTAGTGTCGGAAAGTGCTTTTGTACTTGGAGTAATGTTAACCAATACAACTTGAGTAGCTTTTCCTTCTATTGGACATGATCCATCTGATACCATTGTTGTGGCGATAATTTTTGTTGGAGGGTTGTTGGGTACAGTCCAGCAAACGTTTACTGTAAATGGATTGGTGCCAGAAGTGGTAACAATGGCACCGGGGAATGCAGTGAAGATGTTACTAAATGTGGCGTCTATGGTTAGAATGTCTGTTGGGTTTGCATCTGTAAATGTCATATTAAAACAAGTAGTACCTCCTTCGCAAAGTTCAATTATAGCTGGTCCAATTTGAGTGGCATTACCACTTATTAGATTAATTCCTGCAGCTGGAGGCATTGGAGTAATATTGGAGCATGCAATTACTTCAAACTGAAAATCGTGAACAACAGATCCGGTTAAGTTGCCATTGGCATCAAAAGCCTCAATTAAATAGGTAACTACAAAGTTTCCAGTAGTCGGCTGATTAAAACTGAGGCATCCAGTAAATGGGTCTAAAATTAAACCTTGTAAAGGAGCAGTTGGCGAATAAGGGCTTGGATGTGTAATTAAGCTGGCATTTTGTCCATAGGGGTTAATTAAAGAGAAGTATAAACTATCTCCATCTGGGTCAATTGCCCCAGGACAATACGATTGTGGCTGTCCAGCACATACATAAGGTATTGGCTGAGCAGTTACATAGGGTGAAGCATCGCAAGGAGCTGTCATCGAATTCATTACTGTTTCAAAATACATGTAGTTGCCTGAGCTGCTAAGATTTGTATTAGTAGAGATGTCTCTACAGCAGCTTTCAAAATTAAATACCCAGCTGTTGCAACCGGCTGGAAGTATAATGGTTGATTGATAGGTGTGCATCATAACTCCAGGAATTGTTCCAGGCGGATTAGCGCATTCACTTTGCCCTATTTGGGGAACACAAATTTGACTTACTTCTTGCTCAAGTCCTACTTGAGGGAGCTGAATTGTTGGGTTTGTCAATCCGCAGTTATTTGCGGCAGTTATATTGTAGCTTGTTGACAAGTTACTCGGACAACTAACAAACAATGTTAAAGTAAAAATGTATTCATTTGGGTTGCCAGTACATTGGTAGGTTAAATTTCCGCCAGGTATGTGGGTAGGGTGAGCGCTAGGTAAAAATAGAAAGAAAGCAAATGCTAGGATAATTAGGTATTTCATATGTTAGGATATTAGGGTAATGCTTAAATAAAGCATAAAGGGTTCAGTCTACAAAACGTAAAAATACTGAAATAGTTGCTTCTGTTTCAGTTAGGACTTTATAACAAGAGTTTTTAGAAAGCAGTTTGGAGCTTTAGTTTTATTTTAAATGCACTTAAAATAATCAAATGGTTCTTTACATGTTTCGCAGTTGTAAAGCGCCTTGCAGGCAGTAGAGCCAAATTGACTAACCAGTTTGGTAGAGTTAGATCCGCATTGTGGACATTGGACTTCTTTGGGGCCTTGTTCAAATAAAACGCCCTTATCCTGAGTCCCTTTAATGGGAGGAGCTATTCCAAAATTTTTTAATTTAGTTCTAGCTTTTTCTGTCATCCAATCGGTAGTCCATGCCGGAGAGTGTACAGTTTTAACTTCAAAAGATTCTATATTATGATGTTGAAGTGCAGATTTGATATCATCTTCAAATGCTTTCATGGCTGGACAGCCAGAGTAAGTTGGTGTAATGGTTACAATTATGGTATTATCTAACAGCTCCACGTTTCGTAAAACACCTAATTCAGCAATGGTAATAACCGGAATTTCTGGATCTGGAATCTCACTTAAGAAATTCCAGATTTTGTCTGTATTATATTGTGGCGTTTTTGACATTAAGTGCTCAATATTGTCAGTGCAAATTCCGCTCTACCAATTGGCGTCCGGATAAGCTCTTGGTAAAAATTGCATTTCGGCTAATAAATGACCTAAAACTTCAGAGTGCATTCCGTTTAAACTTCCTGCTTGCATAAAGCTGTCTTCTGGTCTAGATAAAGTAGCGCGCTCTAATATTTCATTAATGGTGTTGCTCCAAAGTGATTTAATGTTGTTTAAATCAACAGCAACATTTTCTTTAATAAGTAAATCGTCCACTTCATTCATGGTAAACAAGTCGTCAGTATATTCCCAAATTTCATTTAACGAAACTTGAGCTTTGTTGTGACTTTCTTCTGTTCCGTCTCCTAATCTAACTACCCATTCAGCACTATGTCTTAAATGGTAGGTAATCTCTTTTAGCGATTTTGAAGCAAAAGCAGCAATTGTTTCGTTAGAGCTATCTTTTAAAGCAGTATATAAGTGATAGGTATATGCAGAATGCAATAAATTTCTCACAACGGTATCTCCAAAATGGCCATTTGGTCTTTCAGATAAGAGGGTGTTGTAAAACTCACGTTCTAATCGTTTAAAAGCCAAATCGTTTTCAGTTCGTCCTTTCCCCTCAATTTCGCCAACATAAGTTAGCATGGTTCTGGCCTGACCAAATAAATCTAGCCCAATGTTAGATAGAGCAATATCTTCTTCTAATACCGGTCCATTGCTACACCATGCAGCCATCCGTTGTCCTAAAATCAGGCTTGAATCCCCCAGTCTTAAACAATACTTTACAAGTGCTTCGTTTGTTGTCATCTTAAATGTGTTTAGCGCCTTCAGGCATTACATAATGAGTTGGAGTTCTGTAAGCTTTATCGTTGTTTGGTTCAAAAAACGATTCATCATCTTCAGGTGTAGATGATGTTATTGCTTCAAATGGAACGACCCAAATACAAGTTCCTTCTTGTCTTCTTGTATATAAATCTCTTGCATTTTGTAAAGCCATTTCTTCATCTGTTGCATGTAAATTCCCCACATGCTTATGTGCTAAACCTGGTTTACTTTGTATAAATACCTCCCAAATTGGGCCTTGACTATCTGTAATTTCTGACATCTTTAATAGAATTAAATTTTATGCTACTTTTTCTTTTGTTAATTGCTTGTCGGAATAAGCTTTTGCTGCTTCCCTTACCCATTTTCCATTCTCATGGGCATCATTATAATGTTTAAGTCTTTGCTTACTACAAGGGCCACCACCTTTTACTACTCTCCAAAACTCATCCCAATCCATCTTGCCAAAGTCATAATGACCTTTTGCCTCATTCCACTTTAAATCTGGATCAGGTATAGTTAAACCGATAATCTCTGCTTGATGAACTGTTTTGTCAATAAAACTTTGACGTAATTCATCGTTAGTTGCTCTCTTAATTTTCCATTTTACGGCATTTCCAGTATTTGGAGAATCAGAATCATGAGGGCCAAACATCATTATCGATGGCCACCAAAACCTATTCAAAGCATCTTGTGCCATCTCTTTTTGAGCTTCAGAACCTCTTGCCATATCTGCAATAATTTCATATCCCTGTCTTTGGTGAAAACTTTCTTCCTTACATATCTTAACCATTCCTCTTGCATAAGGGCCATAAGAAGTTCTTTGTAAAGATACCTGATTGACTATGGCGGCTCCATCAACTAGCCAGCCTACAGCTCCCATATCTGCCCAAGTTAAAGTAGGGTAATTAAAAATACTTGAGTACTTAGCTTTTGCAGTTCTTAGTTCTTCCAAATATTCAGTTCTGCTTTTCCCTAAAGTTTCTGCAGCTGAGTACAAATACAATCCATGACCAGCTTCATCTTGAATTTTAGCCAACAATACCACCTTTGCTCGTAAGCTTGGCGCTCTTAACAGCCAATTTCCTTCAGGTTGCATCCCAATAATTTCAGAATGAGCATGCTGCGAAATTTGTCGTTGCAAATGTTTTCTATAATCTTCAGGCATCCAATCCTTAGGCTCAATTTTAATCTCAGCATCAATCTTGGCTTGAAACGCCTCTAGTTTTTTAACATCTTCCATTAATAGGCAATTTAGTTTATGCTACAAGTTTAATCAATTTAACTAAATCATACTATGATAAACATCACTTGTTAAAAATAAAAAAGAATAGTTTCAAGATGTGATAAATTTAAAGGCACTAAAAAGTTCAATTAATAATTTTACTTTTGCACTCTTATTAAAGTATATAGATAATGAATCAATTTAAACAACTAAAAGTTAAAGAAGTTAAAAAGGAAACAGCCGATTCAGTTTCAGTAGCTTTTGATTTAACTGAAAATATAGCTTACCAAGCTGGTCAGTATATTACAATAAAGCATGATATTGCTGGTGAAGAAGTAAGGAGGTCTTATTCATTATGTAGCGCACCCCATGAAAGTGATTTTAGAGTTGCTGTAAAGAAAATTGAAGGCGGTAAGATGTCTACTTTTTTAAATGATAGCATTTCAGCAGGAGATAACTTAGAAGTGATGCTGCCGATGGGGAACTTTTTGTTAGAACCAGAAGATGGTAAAAACTATGTTGCTTTTGGAGTAGGATCTGGAATTACTCCAATCTTATCAATGGTAAAAACAGTGTTAGAAAAGTCTAATAGTAAATTTACCTTATACTATGGTAACAGAACAACTGATTCAACCATATTTAAAACAGAATTAGATGAGTTAGTACGTTCTTATGAAGATCGATTAACAATTAAGTATTTGTTTACACAACAAAAAGAAACAGATTCATTATTTGAAGGAAGAATCAACAGAGAAAAGTTTGATGCTTTGGTTAAAGATAACCCTGAAATGCTTAAAGCAGATGCATTTTATTTATGTGGCCCAGAAGACATGATAAATGATGTTTCTGATGGATTGTCTTATTTGGGTGTAGATAAAGACAAAGTAAATTTTGAATTGTTTTTTGCAACGGCAAAAGTTCAAGAATTGGAAGAAGGTGCTTTTGATGGAGATAGCCAGTTAACCGTTATAATGGATGGAGACGAATTTGAATTTGAATTAAACTCAAAAGGTGACTTTATTCTAGATGCAGCAATGAGTAAAGGGGTAGATGCTCCATTTTCATGCAAAGGAGCCGTTTGTTGCACTTGTAAAGCTCAGGTTATTGAAGGTAAAGCAACAATGGACATGAATTATGCGCTATCAGATGAAGAGGTTGCAGAAGGCTTTATATTGACTTGTCAGTCCCGACCTGCTTCGGCAAAACTAGTGGTCGATTTTGATGTAATATAGGCTTATTAAAATATTGATGTTGAAAAGGTCTAAGTTTACTTAGGCCTTTTTTTGTTTATACGCCTTACTTTTGAAATGTGAAAAAGTTCATATACATAGGTGTGTTACTAATTGTCGCTTCTTGCCACAGTAATAATGAAGTTGTTTCATCAGTAAAATCCAATCAGGTATTCGATAAGTATGCGGATATATTAAAAGTACAAAGCAATCAACTAACAGATGTAAAACTCTATAATTTTATAGATAGTTGGTATGGGGTAAAGTATAAATACGGGGGAATGACTAAAGCGGGAGTAGATTGCTCTGGATTTTGCAACGTACTATATAGTAGTGTATATAATAAAGAGCTACCTAGAACTTCTAAAGATATTGCGCAAAGAGTAAATAAGACCGCTCAAGATAAGTTGCAACAAGGCGATTTGGTTGTTTTTAATATCGCAGGAAAAAAGAACTCGCATGTCGGCCTTTATCTTGCAAATGGCTATTTTGTTCATGCTAGTTCTAGTAAAGGAGTTATAATCTCAAGCTTATCAAATCCATATTACAAAAAAGCATACAACAAAGGAGGTGGAATAAAATGAATATTCTAATTACCGGAGCAAATAAAGGAATCGGAAAAGAAGTGGTTATTCGTTTTGCCGAAAATCCAGAACATAATATTGTTGCAATTGCAAGAGATTATAGCCAATTGGAAGAATTAAAATCCTATTGTGGTAACAAATTTAAAAATAGCATTCATATATATAAGGTAGATTTTCTATCAGATACTTTTCAAGATGACATTGCTTTAATTCACTCAGAATTAAATATTGCATTTGATGTAATAATTAATAACGCAGGAATGCTCATTAACAAACCATTCAAAGAATGTTCAATTAAAGAAGTAACGGATACTTATAAAGTAAATGTTTTTGCCCCTATAGAAATCATAAAACAATTCACCAGCACATTTGCTAAAGAACATAAATGCCACATAATAAATATAGGAAGTATGGGAGGTTTTCAGGGAAGTGCTAAATTTCCTGGGTTATCAATTTACTCATCTTCTAAATCAGCATTAGCAAATTTAACAGAATGTTTAGCCGAAGAATTTAAAGAATCTGCCATTACAATTAATTGTTTAGCACTAGGATCTGTCCAAACAGAAATGCTAAATAATGCTTTTCCTGGATATAAAGCTCAATTAACACCATTACAAATGGCAGAATATATCGTTCAGTTCAGTTTGCAAAACCCAGTTTATATCAATGGGAAAATCATTCCCGTATCAAATTCAACACCATAGCAAAAAATTATTCTCGCTGTATATCAAACAGATAGTAAAATAACTTGCATTTTATTTCTCATTAGTTTGTCAATCTCATAAATTGAGCTACATTTGCAGCCGCTTTAGAAACAACGGTTTCAAATTTTAAGCAAACCTTTATTGTCGATTTCCAGCCCTCAGAAATGAGGTCAGAAAAAAACTTTAAAATAAATTGAAATTTATTTGGTCGTTAAATAATTAGTTGTACTTTTGCATCCGCTTTAGAAACAACGGTTTTAAAATTAAGCTTCCATATTGTCGATTTTCAACCCTTAGAAATAAGGTTAGAAAAAAACTTTAAAAATAAATTGAAATTTATTTGGTGGTTTAAAATTTAGTTGTACTTTTGCATCCCTCAAACAAGGAAATGTCCTTGAAAATGTTTGAGAAAAATTAAAAGATTTATAGTTCTCTATAATTGTTTTATAGTGTTCTTTGAAAATATTGAAGATAGATAAAAATTAAAAAAGTATCCTTGAGAAAAGAAATTTGATTTCTTTCTAGAGTAAAACAATCTTTCACAACATTTAAGATTAATTACAACGGAGAGTTTGATCCTGGCTCAGGATGAACGCTAGCGGCAGGCTTAACACATGCAAGTCGAACGGTAACAGCAGAGCTTGCTCTGGCTGACGAGTGGCGCACGGGTGCGTAACGCGTATGCAACTTACCCCTAACTGGAGAATAGCCTTTAGAAATGAAGAATAATACTCCATAGTACTCCAAGAAGGCATCTTCTTGGTTTTAAAGCTTCGGCGGTTAGGGATGGGCATGCGTCCTATTAGTTTGTTGGTAAGGTAACGGCTTACCAAGACTACGATAGGTAGGGGGCCTGAGAGGGTTATCCCCCACACTGGTACTGAGACACGGACCAGACTCCTACGGGAGGCAGCAGTGAGGAATATTGGTCAATGGACGAAAGTCTGAACCAGCCATGCCGCGTGCAGGATGAATGCCCTACGGGTTGTAAACTGCTTTTATATAGGAAGAAACCCCCGAACGTGTTCGGGGCTGACGGTACTATACGAATAAGGACCGGCTAACTCCGTGCCAGCAGCCGCGGTAATACGGAGGGTCCAAGCGTTATCCGGATTCATTGGGTTTAAAGGGTCCGTAGGCGGGAAAATAAGTCAGTGGTGAAATCCTGCAGCTCAACTGTAGAACTGCCATTGAAACTGTTTTTCTTGAGTAAAGATGAAGTGGGCGGAATGTGTCATGTAGCGGTGAAATGCATAGATATGACACAGAACACCGATTGCGAAGGCAGCTCACTAAACTATTACTGACGCTGAGGGACGAAAGCGTGGGGAGCGAACAGGATTAGATACCCTGGTAGTCCACGCCGTAAACGATGATTACTCGGTGCTAGCGATATACTGTTAGTGCCTAAGCGAAAGCGATAAGTAATCCACCTGGGGAGTACGGTCGCAAGATTGAAACTCAAAGGAATTGACGGGGGCCCGCACAAGCGGTGGAGCATGTGGTTTAATTCGATGATACGCGAGGAACCTTACCTGGGCTTAAATGTATTTTGACAGACTGAGAAATCAGTCCTTCTTCGGACAATTTACAAGGTGCTGCATGGTTGTCGTCAGCTCGTGCTGTGAGGTGTCGGGTTAAGTCCCATAACGAGCGCAACCCCTATCCTTAGTTGCCAGCGAGTAATGTCGGGGACTCTA
>CAJQON010000018.1 GCA_905479995.1 uncultured Flavobacteriales bacterium
AGATATTAATGGTTGTGTAGGATCAACATCTAACAGTGTAATTGTAAAAGGAGAATATGGATTATTTGTTCCCAATGCATTTACACCAGATGCTGATGGAGTAAACGATGGCTTTTTTCCATTAGGATTTGGTATTGGAGATCAGAATTACAACTTCTATATTTTTAACCGTTGGGGAGAACTCATCTTCGAATCTCATGCTAAGTTTGAACCTTGGGATGGATCATACAAAGGAAAACTAGTACAAAATGGGGTGTATGTTTGGAGGCTAGAGTTTACTGATATTAACGGAAGCAACCACAATGAAGTAGGGCGAGTGAATGTGATTCGATAAAGATCGCAGCACACCTAAAAGATTTTACAAAACAAGCCCCAACAAAAGTTGGGGCATGTTTTTTTTTAACACGTGGCAACTATACGGTTAATTAACCGTCTTTAGAATAATTTATCAACCTAATCCTATTATATTCGTTGTAACTATCAAACCTATTATGAAAAAATATTCTATCCTACTACTATTAAATATAGCCTTCTGTGCTATATCATTTTCACAATCCAATGTTCTTGTTGTAGACTATAACAATGGATTTTCTAGTGATCAACAAAGCAACAACAGTATAATCTATAACAGATTATTAGCGACACAAACTTCTGCTGTTAGAGTCGCAGCAATTCCTGCCGTAATTACAAAAGCACAATACGACCAAGTTTGGGTGTTTGGTAACCCAGGAATTCCTGGTCCAGCAACATTAAATCCGCTAGTTAATTACATGAACACAGGTGGAGCTGTTTATATTCAGTCTGAAATAGTGTGCTGTAACAACCCTGCAATGTTGGCTGATCAACTAATTGATGCTACAGTAATTGTTGGAGGATCTATAACACATACAACAACAAACAATGGATTCTACCAATACAATGCCTACAGACCATTAAGTTGTACCCCTATTATTGGTCATGGCGCAGCCGTTCGGCCATTTCAAGGTGCAACACAAAAACACGTTCTTTATGAAGCCAACGCAGTATGTGGCGGGACTGTAGGTCCTGGAGTTGTTGTTGGTGTAAAATTCTCGGCATGTGACATGATTACTGGAGAAGGAGCACTTGCTGTAACTGGTGATTTCAACATTTTTCCAACAGCAGGGACATGTACAAGTCCAGGATTTTTAGGTACTCCAAATGATTTTGCAGTTATTGATTTAATTGCTGACTTACTTCCAGCATTAGCGTGTACTCCTCTTACTAACCCTGGAGGAGGGACAATAACCTTAACAGCAAACCCTCAATATTTTTGTGGGTCAACACAACTTGGATGGAATTTTACAGGAAATCCAGCATGTAATGTTATAGGCTGTAGTAATGACACTACTTATAAATGGTCAATGGTAAGTGGAGAACCTATTAATGTAGGTGTCAACTTTAGTTGTGACACATGCCCTTACCCAATAGCTTCTCCAAGCATAACAACCACTTATACTTTATCGGTAATTATTGGAGATACTGGACTTAACTGTATTAGTTACAATGTGATTCCAATTACTGTTTACCCTTCCCAACTTCAAACCAATTCTGGTAGAGATACTACTATTTGCTTAGGGAGCACAGTTACTTTAGGAGGAAATCCTACAGCAATAGGAACTGGGCCATTTACTTATAGCTGGACTCCAACAACTGGTTTAAGCAACCCTGCTATAGCAAACCCTGTCTTTACTCCAACAGCTGCTGGAGTAACTCAATATATTGTTCAAGTTACATCTCCTCAATGTACCGGAGTAGATACAATTGATGTTACCACAATTATTTGCTGCCCAGTTAGAATTACAGATACCAACATGGTTAATGCTACTTGTTTTGGTGCTTGTGATGGTTCCATCGAACTAATAGCAATTGGAGGCGCTACTTCTTACAGTATTGATGGCATTAACTGGGTGCCAGGAAATATTTTTAACGGATTATGTCAAGGACAATACACCGTTTACGCTTCAGATGGCGCTTGTACCGATTCGGTAGTAGTTAACATAACCGAACCAGCAACCTTAAGTATTCCTGCAGTAATAACAGATGCTTCTTGTTCTGGAAACGGAGATGGAAAAGTTGTTGTTACTCCACAAGGAGGAACGCCACCATATAGCTATGCATGGACCGTAGGTTCAGCAGGAAACCTACCGGTTGACAGCAATTTATCAGCAGGCCCTGTAACCGTTACTGTAACCGATGCAAATGGATGTTTCTTAGATTCAACATTTACCATAGGTATTTCAGGTTCGTTAAGTTTGGATACTATAGTAAGCAATGTAAATTGTTTTGGTGCTTGTGATGGTTCCATCGAACTAATAGCAATTGGAGGCGCTACTTCTTACAGTATTGATGGAATAAACTGGGTGCCAGGAAACATTTTTAGCAATTTATGTATTGGACAATATCAGCTGTATGCTACCAATGGTGCTTGTACAGATTCTATAGTAGTAAATATTACTGAACCAATCTCCATGAGTATCCCTGGAGTAGTAACCGATGCAACCTGCTTTGGATATAATGATGGTCAAGTTGTTGTTGCTCCTCAAGGAGGGTTGCCACCATATAGCTATGCATGGTCTTCTGTTTTTGGAGGAAGTTCTGCTGTTTCCAATAATTTACCTGCAGGACCTGTTACTGTTACAGTAACAGATGCCAATGGATGTGTACTAGACTCTACATTTATTGTTGGTGAACCTGCTTCGTTAAATTTGGTTTCGTTTACTGGCGATACTCTTGCAGGATGTTCTCCACTTCAGGTAAACTTTAGCAATACAACTAATCCTACATTATTTACTAGCATTCTTTGGGAGTTTGGAAACGGAGAAACATCTACTATAGATCCTGCAACTACGACTTTTACAGCTCCAGGAGACTATAATGTTAAATTGACTATTACCAATGCAATTGGATGTGTAGGTGTGCTAGAAGAAGTTGCTTTTGTAACAGTATATGAAGATCCTGTTGCTCACTTCAGTACAACACAAGGAGATGTAACTGTATTTGACCCAACATTCGACTTCAATGATTTATCGTATTACAATATTGTTTCATGGAATTGGGACTTTAACAATTTGGGAACTAGTTCATTACAGCACCCTAGTTTTACTTTCCCTGACGACACAGCCTCCCATAACATTACCTTAACGGTTGTTGATAATCATGGATGTACAAACACAGTGAACTATACTGTAAAAGTAAAAGGTGAACATGCTATTTTTGTTCCGAATGCCTTTACTCCAGATTTTGATGGTCAAAATGATGGGTTTAGACCTTATGGCTTTGGAATATTGCCAACGGGCTACTCTTTCTTAATCTTTAACCGATGGGGAGAACAAGTCTTTGAATCAAATAAAATTGAAACTGCTTGGTTTGGAGATTATAAAGGAAATCTTGTGCCTCTAGGAACTTATGTTTGGAGAATTGAGTTTATGGATACAAATGGACATCTTCATAAAGAAACTGGAAAGGTTAATGTAATTCGATAACTTTTTCGATACAAAAATTGAAAGCCTTTGAGTTAAAACTCAAAGGCTTTTTTTCATCTAGAAGTTTCAGTAAATACAACTTTTCGACTCAAATAGGAGTCTTAGTAACAGCAATGTAAATTTAATGCTCATCAACATACTATTGTTGATACTTAACTTTAATACTGAAAGCTGAAGGACTAATTAACCCTAGTTTTGTAGTTATATATGAAGCCGCAACGATCAAATATAAGCGAACAAGCCCAACAAGATTCGATTAAAGGATTTGTATCCATTAACGATCTCCGTGAAAGAGATTTTAAAGATGAAACCCTTAACCCAAATGAAAGGCTTGCATTAAAAAACTTTGATCGTTACAGACTAACTATTTTAACCAAAACATCTGATGATACTGCTTTTCATCAGAACTATACTAAAATTCAAGTAAAGGCTAACCTTTCTCCTTATACCGAATTCTTAAAAGAAGAGTACTACACATAAGGTTGTATTTCGTATCTTTAAATTCTTATTAAAAAACTATCATGAAAAAACTATCTACTTTTATTGTAGTAACACTTCTACTTTCTGTTATTGCTATTGCTCAACCAACATTAAACTCTACCAATTACACTTATGCTATTGGTGACAATCAGCTTTATTATATTGCAGATACTAACTCTGTAATTGACCCTACTGTTGGCGCTAATGTTATTTTTAATTACAATGGATTACGCGGCTATGGTATGTCACAAAATCAGTTTATTATAGATCCTACTACTACAACTTATGGTCCTTCTGATTTTGCTTCAGCTAATTATGCTGATACTAGCAATGCTCTGTCTACCAACACACGATATTCTGAAGTGATGGGTACAGATAGTCTGATTAACTTGGGCTTTGTCGCCAATATCCAAGGTTATGGTGACCTTATTGCTCGATACAATACCAACCCAGAAATATTAATGAAATTTCCATTTGATTATGGTGACAGTTATGTAGATAATTATAGCGGAACTTTTACTTTACTGGCTCAAAACACTGTTGGAAATAGTAATGTTGCTGTTACTGCAGATGCTTGGGGACAACTACAATTGCCAAATGGAGTAGTTATTGATTCTGTTTTAAGAGTAAGATCAGTAGAAGCTGTTCTTACAGACACTATTTTTCTAACATCTCCTGTTCCACTTACAATTTTACCAGTTAGTATAAATGCGGAATACATTAATTACTTAAAACCTAGTTTGAGTAAATTCCCATTGTTGTCTTATTTGGCTGGATCTATTACTCAAAATGCTGCAGTATTAGATTCTAATAAAACGTTTATTTCTCAATATCCGCTTACTACTGTTGGTGTAAAAGAATTACACAACAACTTAGTTGATATGAATTTATATCCAAATCCAACCAACAAAGAGCAAGTAACATTAAGCTTAGTGTTAAAAGAAAAATCAACTGTAAGAATTGAACTACGAAACAAATTAGGTCAATTTGTTAGAGCTGCATATTCTGGAGAAGGTATAAACGGAACAAACAACATTAACATAAGTACTGCAGATTTATCTTCAGGTATTTATTTTGTAAATGTTTTTATGAATGGATCTTCTGTTGCAAAGAAGTTAGTTATTCAATAACTGCTATTCGTTTAATACATTTTAAAGACAATAAAAAAAGGAAGCTAAAATTTAGCTTCCTTTTTTTATAATATATCCTTCATAAATTGCGTTATAGAGGAATGAAAACAATAACCATTAAAATAGAACAGTTTGAATTGTGGTTCAACAAGTATTTCGGTTGGTTTTTTATGAATGGCAGAAAACAAAGTGAGAAACTTAAAGTTTAACACAAACATTTTTTGGCTCTGTAAAAAAGTCTAAGGCTTCAAAACCTCCTTCACGACCTATTCCTGAATTTTTAACTCCTCCAAATGGCGTTCTTAAATCGCGCAATAACCAGCAGTTTATCCAAACTATACCTGCATGAATTTTAGCCGCCATATTGTGCGCTTTTGTAATGTCTTGCGTCCATACTGTAGATGCTAAGCCATACACCGTAGAGTTAGCCATCATCAAAACCTCTTCTTCTGTGTCAAAAGGCATAATGGTAACCACAGGCCCAAAAATTTCTTCTTGGTTAGTTCTACAATCGTGAGATAAGCCTTCAATTATAGTTGGCGCAATGTAATAGCCTTCAGCAAAATCGCCATCTAAGTTTACTTGATGTCCGCCACATAAAACCGTCCCACCTTCTTCTTTAGCCAAATCTACATACGACAGTACTTTTTCCATGTGTGGCTTAGAAACAACTGCTCCCAAATTGCTATCTTCTTCTAATGGATTGCCCACTTTTAATCGTTTTACCTTTTCTACAAAAGCATCTCTAAATTTATTGTAAATACCACGCTGCACAAAAATTCGAGAGCCACACAAACAAATTTGTCCTTGATTGGCAAAAGACGAATGCACCGTTGTTTTTAAGGCCTTATCAAAATCACAATCGTCAAAAATTATGTTTGGATTTTTACCTCCAAGCTCTAATGACAATTTCTTAAACATTGGCCCAGCCGTAGCAATAATTTGTTTTCCTGTTACAGTTCCTCCTGTAAATGATATTACTGGAATATCGATGTGTTCTGTAATTGCTGCACCAACCTTGTGCCCTAAACCATGTACAATATTTAAAACGCCTTTTGGCAAGCCTGCTTCTATACAAAGTTCAGAAAGCAAATAAGCTGTAAAAGGTGTTACTTCAGAGGGTTTTGCAACAACAGTATTTCCTGCTGCTAAAGCCGGAGCAATTTTCCAACTAAATAAATATAAAGGTAAGTTCCATGGTGAAATACATCCACAAACACCAATGGGTTCTCTTAAGGTATAATTAATAGCCGTTCCTTCCATAGAATGAGCTTGCGAAGCATAATGCAAAATTCCTGTTGCATAAAAATTAAAGTTACTAGCAGCTCTAGGAATATCAACTGTTTTAGCCAACTTTAATGGCTTCCCATTGTCTTTAGATTCAGCCAAAGCCAAACGGTCTAGATTTTCTTCAATTAAAGCAGCTAATTTTTGCAAGATTCTCGACCTCTTCTCTTTTGACGTAGAACTCCATTCAGGAAAAGCTGCTTTTGCCGCTAAAGTTGCCCTAACCACATCTTCTTTATCAGAATCGGGAATTAAGGAATATACTTGCCCTGTTGAAGGATTAACGTTGTCCATGTAGTTCCCTGAAGTAGGTGCCACCATCTCTCCGTTTATATAGTTTTGAATCTTTTCCATAGCAGTAAAAGTATAGTTTTTTAAATAAAAATGACAAAAAAGCAGAACATATCTAATAAGTTACATATATTTGCATCTAAATATATAGATATTTAAATATGAGTATAAATACAGCTGATTTAGAACATGCCTCTGACACGCTTAAAGCCATTGCTCACCCAATACGAATTTCTATTATTGAGCTTTTAGACAATGGCACAGAGCTCAATGTAACCGAAATACATCAAACCTTAAACATTGAACAAGCTGTTGCTTCTCATCACCTTAGTATACTTAAAAACAAAAATGTATTGATTTCCAACAGGATAGGAAAAAACTGTGTATATCGTTTAAAACATCCTCAACTTACTCAAGTATTAAACTGCATAAAAACCTGTCAAAACACTAAGAACTAACAATGGAAATTTTAGGTTATGTATCGGCAATATTAATTGGACTTTCTTTAGGCTTAATAGGTGGTGGTGGATCAATATTAACCGTGCCAATTTTGGTTTATTTGTTAGGTGTTGAAGCAGCAAATACTGCTCCAGCCTACTCTCTTTTTGTGGTTGGTACAGCTAGTTTAATTGGCGCAATTATTAAATATAAACAAGGTTTTGTAGACCTAAAAACGGCAACTATATTTGGGCTGCCTGCCATAGCGGCTGTTTACCTCACCCGAAGATTTTTAGTTCCCGCAATTCCTGAAGAGCTATTCTCTATTAATGATTTTATCCTTACCAAAAGAATTTTAGTAATGGGGCTTTTTTCAATTTTAATGATTTTAGCTTCTGTATCTATGATAAAAGGCAGGAAAAATAATGAGAAAACTGGTGAACAAAAATTTAATTATCCTTTAATTTTGATTGAGGGATTGGTAGTAGGTGTTTTAACAGGGTTGGTTGGCGCTGGTGGAGGTTTTATTATAATTCCAGCGCTTGTAATGTTGAGTAACTTACCAATGAAAATGGCTATTGGAACATCGCTAGCTATTATTGCTGCAAAATCCTTATTGGGTTTTTTAGGAGACCTCTCCGTAATTTCTATTGATTGGAAATTACTGTTAGGCTTTAGTGGTTTAGCAGTGTCAGGAATTTTTATAGGAAACAAATTATCTCATAAAATAGATGGAAGCAAACTAAAAAAAGGATTTGGTTGGTTCGTTTTAATCATGGGAATACTAATAATAGTTAAAGAAACAGTAATAAATTAAAGATATGTACGTAGAGCAATTATACACCAAATGTTTAGCCGAGGCGGCTTATTACATAGAATCTGATGGAGAAGCAGCAATAATAGATCCTGTTAGAGAAACAAGTCCTTACACGGAATTAGCAACCTCTCGAGGAGCAAAAATAAAGTACATTTTTGAAACGCATTTCCATGCCGACTTTGTGTCTGGGCATGTAGATTTAGCCAATAAAACCAATGCAACAATTGTGTATGGTCCAACAGCAAACACTTCTTATAAAGCGCACATAGGTGAAGATAATGAAACCTTTAAAATTGGGAGTGTTACTGTTAAATTGCTGCATACACCTGGGCACACTCCTGAATCTTCTACTTTTTTACTGATAGATGAAAATGGAAAAAATCATGCAATTTTTACTGGAGACACCTTGTTTTTAGGAGATGTTGGAAGACCTGATTTAGCCATAAAATCTGATGTTACAGAAAAAGATTTGGCTGGAATGCTATTCGACTCGCTTAGAAATAAGATTATGCCATTGGAAAATGAGCTAACTGTTTATCCTGGTCATGGTGCTGGTTCGGCTTGTGGAAAAAACATGAGTAGCGAAACCGTTGGCACTTTAGGAGACCAAAAAGCAAACAATTATGCATTGAGAACGGACATGACCAAAGAAGAATTTGTTAAAGAAGTATTAACGGGTATTGCACCTCCGCCTCAGTACTTCCCAAAAAATGCAATGCTAAATAAAACAGGTTATAAAAGTATAGATGACATTATGACCAACAGTGTAAAAGGACTCAACCTAAATGAGTTTACATTAAACATGGAAGATGCGCTAATTCTTGATGCTCGAACACATACTGAGTTTATAAAAGGATTTATTCCTTCTTCTATTTCTATTGGTATTAATGGCTCATTTGCTGTTTGGGTTGGTGCTTTAATTACCGATTTACATCAAAAAATTATCCTATTAGCTGACGAAGGCAAAGAAGAGGAAACCATTTTAAGATTAGCACGAGTTGGTTATGACAATTGCCATGGGTATTTGGAGGGTGGAATAGCAACCTGGCAAAATGCTGGAAATGCTGTTGATACCATTGAAACAATTCCTGCAACAGAGTTAAAATCAAGAAGTGAAAACGAAAAAACTCAAATTGTTGATGTTAGAAAACCAAGCGAATACGATGCAGAACATGTAGAGGGTGCATTAAATTATCCTTTAGATTATATAAACAATCATCTTTCTGATTTAGACAAAGAAACAGAAAAGTTTATTCATTGTAAAAGCGGGTACCGGTCTATCATTGCAGCATCAATATTAAAAAAACAAGGGTACTCAAATGTTGTAGATGTAGCTGGAGGGTTTCAGTCTATTAGTACTGACGCTAATTTGCCAATCACCAAATTTGTATGCCCATCAACATTATAAAATATGGATTTAATAAATGAACCTTGGCCATGGTATATTGCCGGGCCATTGATTGGCCTTTTTATACCGCTGTTATTAGTTATTGGAAACAAATCTTTTGGAATATCTTCTAGTTTCAAACACATTTGTGCAGCCTGTTTGCCTGTTAAAAAGATTGAATTCTTTAACTACAATTGGAAAGATTATAGCTGGAATATCGTTTTGGTATTTGGCGTATTACTTGGAGCCTTAATTACTGGTTTTTTAGTAGACCTAAATTATGATATAGCAATTAGTGAAGAAACCAAAAATGCACTATCCACTATAGGCATCTCTAACTTCTCTGGCTTTATTCCTTCTGATATTTTCAGTTGGGATAACTTAACATTAAAATCATTCACCCTATTAATTGGTGGTGGCTTTTTAGTTGGTTTTGGAACAAGGTATGCCAATGGTTGTACTTCTGGCCATGCAATAATGGGATTATCATTATTAAGCATAGGTTCACTAATAGCAGTAATTGGATTCTTTATTGGAGGACTTTTAATGACCCATATCTTATTTCCTTATATATTTTAACACATGAAAAACATTAAATTTTTAATACTCGGAGCCTTTTTTGGCATAATACTAGTTAAATCTGAAGTTGTTTCATGGTTTAGAATTCAAGAAATGTTCCGTTTTCAATCATTCCATATGTTTGGAATAATTGGCTCCGCAGTAGTCATTGGAGCTATAAGCATCCTAATTATCAAAAAATTAAATATCAAATCCATTAAAGGAGAAACCATTAATCCAACCGCAAAACCTTTTCAAAAAAGTAATTTAATTGGCGGAATAATTTTTGGCTTAGGTTGGGCATTAATTGGGGCTTGTCCAGGGCCACTATATGCATTAATTGGTGCTGGAAATACCATTTATATTTTACCAATAATTGGAGCATTTTTGGGTGTTCTTATTTATGGCTTATTCAAAAATAAGTTGCCGCATTAAACTTAAAAAAACATGGAAAACATAAACTTAAATGAAGCTACGATTGTAGATGTTAGAGAACCTCTAGAATTGCTTCTCGGTAAAATTGAAGGTGCAATAAATATCCCTTTAGGAAAAGTACCTGATAATTTAGAAAAATTTAAAACATTGAAAAAGCCTTTAGTTCTATGCTGTCAATCTGGTAACAGAAGCGGACAAGCCGTTGAATTTTTAGCAGCAAATGGAATCGAAAATATACACAACGGTGGTGGCTGGAAACAAGTAAAAAATCAATTATGAAAAATATCTTTTTTAAAATCAGTTTAATTTGCGCTATACTATTTGCAGTTCCGCAATCAACAATTGCACAGTCTAACAATGCGCAAGTTGCTATAAAAGGCAAAATTTACAAAACCAATGTTCCTCAATTTAAAAAGCTTGTTGATTCAGGTAATGGGACTATACTAGATGTAAGAACACCAAAAGAATGGACCGAAGGAACAATTGGGGATGCCGTTAAAATAAATTATTATGCTGATGATTTTGCAAAAAAAGTAGATCAGCTCGATAAAAGTAAACCGGTGTTTGTTTATTGCAAAAAAGGAGGAAGAAGCGCTGGAGCCGCTGAAATATTATTGGACAAAGGCTTTCAAAAAATATTCGACTTATCAGGAGGAATTACAGCATGGAAAGATGCAGGAAATGAAACAATAAAATAGTATCTAAACTATAAAAAAGAGCTACTTTTGTGGCTCATTTCACGGCTATAAAATTATGAGTGACGCTATTAAACACGAATGCGGAATTGCTTTAGTAAGGTTATTAAAACCACTACAATATTATATCGATAAATACGGTACAGCTACCTACGGGCTAGATAAAATGTACTTGATGATGGAAAAGCAACACAATCGTGGGCAAGATGGAGCTGGAATAGCCAACATAAAATTTGATGTTGATCCGGGAGAGCGATACATTAGCCGTTACCGTTCAAATGACTCTCAACCTATAAAAGACATTTTTGGAAAGATCAACAACAAATTTCAACAAGTTTATGACCATGATCCAAAACTTTTAAAAAATGCCGACTGGCTAAAAAGCAATGTTGCCTTTACTGGCGAATTGTCTTTAGGGCATTTGCGTTATGGAACATTCGGAGGAAACAGCATAGAACATTGTCATCCTTTTTTAAGACAAAACAATTGGATGACCAAAAATTTGGTTGTTGCTGGAAACTTTAATTTGACCAATGTTGATGAACTTTTCGATATTTTGGTTGAGATCGGTCAACATCCAAAACAAAAATCGGATACGGTTACTGTAATGGAAAAAATTGGGCATTATTTAGATGAAGAAAATCAAGAATTATTTGACAAATACAAAGCTCAGGGTCACAGTCGTCAAGAAATTTCAAAGCTTATTGCTAAGGAATTAGACGTTCAAAGAATATTACAAAAATCTGCATTAGATTGGGATGGAGGTTATGCAATGGCAGGATTGGTTGGGCATGGAGATGCTTTTGTTTTAAGAGATCCATCAGGAATTAGACCAGCATTTTTTTACCAAGATGATGAAGTTGTTGTGGTAGCCTCCGAAAGACCAGTTATTCAAACAGCCTTTAATGTGCCTATTGAATCAGTTAACGAAATTAAGCCAGGTCATGCCCTCATCATGAAAAAAAATGGTGATGTAAGCGAGAAAATGGTAAGAGAACCGTTGGAAAAAACATCCTGCTCATTTGAACGAATTTATTTTTCAAGAGGAAGTGATAAGGACATCTATAAGGAAAGAAAACAATTGGGTAGAAACGTTGTTCCTTTGGTACTAAAATCAATAGACAATGATTTAAAAAACTCAGTATTTTCCTTTATTCCAAATACGGCAGAAATTTCTTTTTACGGCTTAATGAAAGGCATGCAAGAAAAGCTGAATGAGGCTAAATTAAAGAAGATTAAAGCACTCGGAGAAAATCCTTCTGATGAAGACATGGCTAAAATTTTAGGCCTTAGAAACAGAATAGAAAAAATTGCCATTAAAGATGCAAAACTCAGAACCTTTATTACACAAGATGATAGTAGAGATGATTTAGTGACACATGTTTACGACATAACTTACGGAAGTGTTTACCCAACCGACAATCTTGTAATTATAGATGATTCTATTGTTAGAGGGACCACCTTAAAGAAAAGTATTCTTCGAATTTTAGATCGACTAAAACCTAAAAAAATTGTGGTTGTTTCTTCGGCACCGCAAATTCGTTACTTAGATTGTTATGGAATTGATATGGCAAAAATGGGCGACTTTATTGCTTTTCAAGCAGCAATAGCATTACTAAAAGAGCAAGGTAAACAGCACATTATTGATGAGACCTATGAAAAATGTAAGGCTCAAGAAAACTTGCCTAAAGAAGAGATCATTAACAATGTAAAAGCAATTTATGCGCCTTTTACTGCTGAAGAAATTTCTAAAAAAATATCTGAATTATTAACCCCAGAAAACATGAATGCAGAAGTTGACATTGTTTACCAAAGCATTGAAGGGTTGCATGAAGCTTGCCCAGACCATACCGGAGATTGGTATTTTACAGGTAACTATCCAACACCAGGAGGAAACAAAGTAATTAATAAAGCGTTTATTTATTACATTGAAGGAATTGATAAAAGAGCTTATTAAATCACTCCAACAAGTACCTTGTGAAAAATAGCCTATATTTAAGCTCCATTAAATATTATTTGAATGCTTAACAAACTATTTATTCTAGGCTGTTTAACCTTAATTAGCTTTTCATTTAAAGCTCAACAAGATGCGATATATTCTGTATTTTGGAACAATACAACCGTGTTTAATCCTGCCACTACTGGAGAACAAAGCAAATACTTTTTTTCAAACAACACTCGCGATCAATGGCAAGGAACTAACAACAACCCTTTCAATATTAACTCTACTCTAGAGTGGCGTGTTGACACAATTAACAGTGCTTTTGGATTATCTTATACCTACGAGCAATTAGGATTAGAAACATCCAACTTTGTGGCACTCAACTATTCCTACCACATTGACTTACCCCAAAACCAACAAATTGGGTTCGGAATTGCGCCAACCTTCGCAACTAAGTCGTTTACTACACAAAATTTTGTTGCGATAGACAATCCTGCTAGCGATCCTTCAATCCCTAGCACCCAACAAACCTTTCAATACTTCGATCTAAATGTTGGAATATCATACGTTTCCGAAAAATTAAAAGCCGGAGTTGGGACCACCAGGTTATTAGAAAGCAATGGATCTAGTCCATACACCAACGCAAGACACACTTATGCAACAATTTCTTATGAACTTGAAATGGGAAATAAACTTAAGCTAATTCCTCAGGCATTAATTGCAACAGATTACGCATCAACTGCCTATAGCTTTCTTCTCTTAGCAAAATATAACGATATAGTTTGGCTAGGAAGTTCTTATAGAAAAGATGCTTTTTTTGGCTTTATGGGAGGTGTTGATTTTGCCAAAAAATTTAGAATAGGTTACAATTACGACTTCTATACTGACAGCTATATTAGAACTAATTTTGGGGCAACACATGAATTTGTTTTAGCAGTGATGCTCAATTAATTTAAGGCTCATTTTTCTATATGAAAACCCTCCTCTCTATAATTTTTACCCTATTAGTAACCCTTTCTTCTTATGGCCAAAAGTTTACACACCAAGATACGTTGCGTGGAAATATTACACCAGAACGAAACTGGTGGGATGTTACCTATTATCATTTAAGTGTTGATTTAAATATTAAAAAGAAAAGCATTACGGGCACTAACCTCATTCAATATAAAGTGCTAAAAGCGAACAACACTTTGCAAATAGAGTTACAAGCTCCATTAAAAATTACCAAAATTATTCAAAACGATAAAAAGTTAAGCTTTAAAAAAGATGGTTACTCTTACTTTATTGAGCTACAAAAACCACAAGAAATTGGCGCCATAAATGAGTTAACTATTTACTATGAAGGAAAGCCTCAAGAGAGCAAAAATCCGCCTTGGAGTGGTGGCTTAACGTGGAAAAAAGACAGAAACGGAAACGACTGGATTGTGACTACTTGCCAAGGAGATGGTGCAAGTTTATGGTGGCCAAATAAAGATCATGCTTATGATGAACCAGACAGCATGTTAATTAGTGTAACTATAGCTCAACACCTTACCAATGTTTCTAACGGAAACCTTAGAAGTGTTATAAAAAATGGTAAAACGAAAACATTTAACTGGTTTGTTAGCAACCCCATTAATAATTATGGCGTAAATATGAACATCGGAGATTACGTTCATTTCTCAGAAAAATACAAAGGGTTAAATGGTGAATTAGATTGTGATTATTATGTATTAAAAGACAACTTAGAAATAGCCAAAAAACAATTTAAAGAAGCACCAAAAATGTTGGAAGCATTTGAACATTGGTTTGGTCCTTACCCGTTTTATGAAGACGGATACAAGCTAGTTGAAGTGCCTTATGCTGGAATGGAACACCAAAGCTCTGTTACCTATGGCAATGGTTTTAAAAACGGTTATTTAGGTAGAGATGTTAGTGGTACAGGCTGGGGAATGAAATTCGATTTTATTTTGGTTCACGAATCTGGACACGAATGGTTTGCCAATAACATTACGCATAAAGATGTCGCAGATATGTGGATACATGAAGGCTTTACATCTTATGCTGAAAATTTATTTTTAGATTATCATTTCGGTAAAAACGCATGTGAAGAATATGTTCAAGGTATTCGTAAAAACATACTAAATGATAGACCTATTATTGGGACTTATAATGTACACCATGAAGGATCTGGTGACATGTATTATAAAGGGGCTAACATTTTACACACCCTCAGACAATTGGTAGAAAACGATAGTTTGTGGCGTTCAATTTTGATAGGATTAAACAAAGACTTTTACCACCAAACTGTTACTACTCAGCAAATAGAAAATTATTTAAGCGAAAAAACAGGCAAGGATTTAAGTGCATTTTTTAATCAATACTTAAGAACTATAAAAATTCCTAAACTTGAAATTAAGAAAAGGAACGGTAAACATAGTTTTCGATACACCAACATTATTAAAGGCTTTGACATGCCTATTAGGCTCTTCAGTAATGGAAAAGAAAAGTGGATTTTTCCTAAAGCCGAATGGACATTTGAATATTTAGATGATAATATTATAGTTGATCCAAACTTCTATATTGAACACCACATTATAAACGAAGATTAATTTTATATACCTTTAGCAAGTGTTGAATTCTATCAAATTATTATATTCTATAGCCCTAGTTACTTTTCTAAGCAGCTCTTTCAGCGTAAATGCTCAAAAATATGCCGACCCAACACATTATTTAATTGAAGGTTTAGAAATTGACAAAGTATCCAATTCCGACAAACACCTTATTGACAGTTGCTTGGAAGTTTACCATAAAGCAGCTCACGATACAATAAAAATTCAAGCCATTACTGTTATTATAGAAACAAGCTGGGACGACAATGTATGGCCTAAATACAATTTATGGCTTTATGAATTACTTAAAAAAAAGATTAAAAAACCACACAACGAAAAAGCAAAAAAGTATTTATTAAACTCTTATGCTGGTACCATAAATAACATTGGATTCAACTACAAAAACCAAGGAGACATTGAAAAAGCCTTAGAATATTACCACAAAAGCGTAAAAATAAAGGAACAAGTTGGCGACAAAAAAGGCATTGCTACAGGATTAAATAACATTGCTATTATTCTTGACGACCAAGGAGAAATAGAGGGAGCTTTAAAATATTATCACACCTGCTTAGACCTTCAAAGAGAGGTAAACGATTTACACGGAGTTGCACGAAGCTATAGCAATATAGGGTTAGTATATTTTAACGAAAACGACCTCAACAAAGCTATTCTGTATAGCCATAAAGCAATTAAACTTCAAGAAGAAATTGGCGACAAAAAGGGTTTAGGTACGAGCTTAAACAACTTGGCCGCAATTTACAATAAACAAGGAAATACGCTAAGAGCCATCGAATACCATGAAAAAAGTTTTGCCCTAGAAGAAGAAATCGGAAATAAACAAGGCCAGGCATGGTCGGCAAACAACTTAGCTAGAGCATACCATCGCCTTAAACAATATGATAAGGCGCTTGATTATTGTGATTACAGTATGAATATTGCTAAAGAAATAGAAATGCCTTTGCTCATCCAAAATTCAGCTTCAACGTTTATGCAAATTTATGAAGCTCAACATGACGGGATGAAAGCTTTAAAAATGCATAAACTCTACATTTCTATGCGAGATACCATTAACAATACTGCTGCTCAAAAAGCCACCGCCAAACAACTGGCTCAATACGAATACGAAAAACAAAAAACCATTGACGATGCCAATCATGATAAAATTTTATTGGTGAAGCAAGAAGAAAAGGAAAAACAACAAATAATTACCATTGCTATTGGTGTTGGTTTAGCCTTAGTAATTGTCTTTCTAATATTTGTCTTTAATCGCTTACAATTAGCCAAAAAACAAAAAATAGTAATTGAAACACAAAACCAAGAAATTGTTGACTCGATTACTTACGCCAAAAGAATACAAGAAGCTATTTTGCCAACAAGTGCATTTATAAAAGAACAACTCCCCGATAGTTTTGTATTGTATAAGCCTAAAGATATTATTGCTGGAGATTTCTATTGGATGCACAGAATTGGCGATCACTTATTATTTGCAGTAGCAGATTGTACAGGACATGGAGTTCCAGGAGCAATGGTAAGCGTGGTTTGCGATAATGCATTAAATAGTGTAATTAACGATGCTAAATTGCTCGATCCGGGTAAAATATTAGATGAAACTCGAAAAATGGTTGTTCAGCGTTTAAATCAATCACGCTCAGGAAATTCTCCTTCCATGACCTCAATTAAAGACGGTATGGATATAGCCCTTTGTGTGTTAAATGTAAAAACCAATGAACTCCAATTTTCTGGAGCTTATAATTCATTGTACCATATTAAAGGAACAGAAATTAATGAACTAAAAGCTACTCGCCAGCCTATTGGGCAAATAGATAACCCTACCCCTTTTAAAACACATCAAATATCAGTTGAAAAAGGTGATGCTCTTTACTTGTTTACAGATGGTTATGCTGATCAGTTTGGTGGACCAAAAGGAAAAAAGTTTATGTACAAACCTTTTAAAAAGCTACTAACCTCATTGCAAAATGAACCCATGGAAAATCAAAAAACAACGCTAGATAAAGCTTTTGAAGATTGGAGAGGCAACATGGAACAAATTGATGATGTGTGCGTCATAGGCGTTAGAATATAAAGCAAACGAGTCGCTTACTTTGAATATTATCATCCTGAGCTTGTCGAAGGATTGTCGAACGAATGATTAAATCAGTAAAAATCTAATCTATTTCCCAAGTCACACCACTATTCATTAACTCATCTACAGAGTTTACCTTAGGTGCTTTTTTCGATTCATCTATTTGGTTCCAAATAGCATCATTAAAAGAAGGGGTTTCTACTTGTCTAATAATTCCGAATGCAACAGGAAATTCTGGTGCTGACATACAAATTAACAAGTTGTGTAATGTATTGTCTTGCTCATAAGCATCATGCACTAGAATATCTGCTTCGGTAATTCCATTTTCTCCAATGGTAACTACTTCTAATTTAAAACCGTTTAACACTAAGCCTTTATTCTGATCAGCACCAAATATCATCGGTTTACCATGTTCTAACCAAACTTGTCTATCCAGTTTTACATCTTTAGCGGTAACATTGGCAAAAACCTTGTCATTAAAAATAATACAGTTTTGTAAAATTTCTATTAACGATGTTCCTTTAAATTTTTCTGCTTGAGCAAACACTTCAGTCATTTTTTTAGGCTCAATGTCTATTACTCTAGCAAAGAAGCTGGCTTCAGCTCCTAAAGCTAATTTCCCAGGATTAAAAGAGCGGTCAACGGTTCCTTGTGGAGAAGATTGTGTTTTAATTCCAGTTTTTGAGGTTGGTGAAAATTGCCCTTTAGTTAATCCATAGATTTCGTTGTTAAACAACAAAATATTAATGTCTATGTTTCGTCTTAAAGCATGTATGTAATGATTCCCTCCAATAGCCAATGCATCACCATCTCCAGTTACTTGCCAAACACTTAAATTAGGGTTCGCCAACTTAACGCCCGAAGCAACTGCTGGAGCTCTACCATGTATGGTATGAAAACCATAACTTTCAATATAATATGGAAACCTTGAAGAACAACCTATTCCAGAAATGAATACAATGTCTTCTTTCTTTTTTCCAATTTCGGGCAAGGTTTTTTGAACCGCTTTTAAAATAGCGTAATCTCCACAACCTGGACACCATCTTACATCTTGATCTGTTTCAAAATCTCTAAATGTCAACTCTTCTTTCACTAAATGTTCCATGGTTTAAGCTTCAATTAATTGTTCAAACTTATTCATCAATTCTCCTTTTGAAAAAGGTAATCCTTGAACCTTGTTGTATTGTAAATAATTAAATTGAGGCAATTCGCTTCTCAATAATTTTATAAACTGACCGCTATTTAATTCACAAACAATAATTGTTTTAAAGTTTGCAAAAATTTCGGCTGTATTTTTCGGTAAGGGGTTAATAAAGTTAAAGTGAACTCTGGCAATTGATTTGCCTTGATCCGTTAGAGCACTCACTGCAGTATGTAAACCTCCATACGTTCCTCCCCAACCTACTACTAAAACATCAGCACTTTTATCTCCTTCTACTTCCAGTTCAGGAATGAAGTTGGCCACACGTTTTACTTTCTCAGCTCTAACATTTACCATTTCTTCATGATTGTTAGGATCATAAGATACATTTCCAGTAATGGCTTCTTTTTCTAATCCGCCAATTCTATGTTCAAAACCTTTCATTCCAGGAGTTGCCCATTTTCTGTTTAGCTTCTCTTCATTTCTTTTGTAAACATTCCAATCAGTATCGTTTTCATTCACAAAAGCTGGTTCAACTGTAGGCATCTCTCCTACACTTTTTATTTTCCATGGTTCAGCACCATTAGCAATAAATCCATCCGACAATAATATAACTGGCGTCATGTGTTCTACCGCTAATTTGGCTGCCATGTAAGCATAATCAAAACAATTTGATGGTGTGCTGGCTGCAATAACAATTACAGGACTTTCGCCATTTCTTCCGTAAACAGCTTGCAATAAATCCGATTGTTCAGTTTTGGTAGGCAACCCTGTAGATGGTCCTCCTCTTTGAACATCAATAATTACAATTGGTAACTCTGTCATCATCGCTAAACCTATCGCTTCTCCTTTTAAAGCCAAGCCAGGACCAGATGTTGAAGTTACTGCTAAACTTCCAGCAAAACTTGCTCCAATTGATGCACAAATTCCCGCTATTTCATCTTCAGCTTGTAAAGTAACTATGTTAAAATTCTTATACTTTGATAGTTCGTGTAAGATGTCTGAAGCAGGTGTTATAGGATATGTTCCTAAAAATATATCCAAATCGGCTCTTTCTGAAGCAGCCATTAATCCCCACGCAGTTGCAGTATTCCCGGTAATGCTTCTGTATTTTCCTTTAGGTAAAGTTGCCGCTTTTACTTTATATGCTGACGGCAATAATTCTACAGTTAAGGCATAATTATAGCCAGCTTTTAAAGCTGCTTTATTAGCGTTTGCTATTTCTGGTTTGCTTTTAAACTTTGCATCTAAAAAATTCTCGGTAATTTCTAAAGGTCTACTAAACAACCAATACACAATTCCTAAAGCAAACATGTTTTTACTTCGAGATCTACTCTTATTTTCAATGTCAAAATCTGCTACACTATCTTTAGTCAACTTTGTAATAGGCGCTTCAATAACATTAAACCCATCTAAAGTTCCATCTTCTAATGGATTAGAGGTAAACTGTGCCTTTTCAAAATCCTTAACTTTAAAATTGTCGCTATCTATAATTATTGTTCCTCGCTCCTTAATCCAATCTAAATTTGCTTTTAAGGCAGCAGGGTTCATTGCAATTAAAATATCTGCTTCATCTCCTGGCGAAAAAATTTGTTTGTTACCAAACTGAATTTTAAATCCACTCACACCTGCCACAGTTCCTTGCGGAGCTCTAATCTCGGCAGGAAAATCTGGAAAAGTTGCCAAGTCGTTACCAATAAACGCTGCGGTGTTACTAAACTGCGTTCCAGTAAGCTGCATTCCATCTCCAGAATCTCCAGCAAACTTAATAACTACCTCATCTAATTCTTCTATTGTTTTGGACATTCCATTAAATTTTGAACACAAATTTACTACATCAAAAGTTAGCAAATAAAATAATCGACTAAAATTATTCCTTATATCCCTATATATTTATTTACTTTGTGGTGTATTATCAAAAATAAGGCATGGACAAACATTCCTACTTGAGTAATGCTGATGGTTCTGTAATTGAAAATTACTACCAACAGTATCTAGAAAACCCTGATTCAGTAGAAGAAGGATGGAAAAAATTTTTCGAAGGTTTCGAGTTCGCTCGAAAGAACTATGACACAGATGTGCCAGAAGGTTTCGATAAAGAATTTAAAGTAATTGATTTAATTAACGGCTACCGTTCTCGAGGACATTTGTTCACGAAAACTAACCCGGTTAGAGCTCGAAGGCAATATCAGCCATCTCTAGAATTAGAAAATTACGGCTTAGAAAAAGCAGATTTGGAAACAGTTTTTCAAGCAGGTACCGAAACTGGGATTGGACCAGCCAAGTTGAAAGACATCATTGCTCATTTAGAAGCAACTTATTGTCAATCTACAGGTATAGAATACACTTACATCAGAAAACCTGAAGAAGTTGAGTGGATTAAACATAAAATTGAGCTTAAAAACAGGTTGCAGTTAGAAAATTCTGACAAAAAGCATGTTTTGCATAAATTAAATCAAGCAGTAGTTTTTGAGCAATTCTTACACAAAAAATTTGTTGGACAAAAACGTTTTTCTTTAGAAGGAAACGAAGCTCTAATTCCTGCATTAGATGCATTGGTTGAATTAGGTGCAAAAATTGGCGTAAAAGAATTTATTGTTGGAATGGCGCATAGAGGTAGACTTAATGTGTTAGCCAACATCTTTAACAAAACCTACCAAGCCATATTTAGTGAGTTTGAAGGGAAAGAATACGAAGACAATATTTTTGATGGAGATGTAAAATATCACTTAGGATACTCTTGTGATATTACTACAGACAATGGACATGATGTGCATATGACATTGGCACCAAACCCATCTCACCTTGAAACTGTTGATCCAGTTGTTGAAGGAATTACCCGATCAAAAATTGACACTTACCTAAAAGATGAGGACAAAATTGTTCCTATTTTAATACATGGAGATGCTGCAATTTCTGGTCAAGGATTAGTTTACGAAGTTATCCAAATGGCTCAGCTAGATGGTTACAGAACTGGTGGAACAATCCACATTGTTGTAAACAATCAAATAGGATTTACTACCAATTATTTAGATGGAAGATCGAGTACTTATTGTACAGATGTTGCCAAGGTAACTTTATCGCCAGTATTACACGTTAATGGTGACGATGTTGAAGCAGTAATTCAAGCAGTTCAATTTGCTATAGAATACCGTCAACGATTCCATAAAGATGTATTTATAGATATATTAGGATACCGAAAATATGGGCATAACGAAGGTGATGAACCTCGTTTTACACAACCTTTGCTATATAAGTCTATTGGGAAACATTTAAACCCTAGAGACATTTACTTGAACCAATTAATTGGTGAAAAAGTAATTACAAAAGCAGAAGCAAAAGCGGTAGAAAAAGATTTTGACAATGATTTACAAGGACATTTAAGTGATGCCAAGCAAATAGAAAAAGCAACGGTAACTTATTTCTTAAAACGTACTTGGGAAGACTATTCTTATTGCAAGCCAGGTGGTTTTGATAAATCGCCAAATACGGGTTTTGACAAAAAGAAATTGTTAGCCATTGGTAAATCAATAGCAACATTGCCTGAAGATAAAACCTTTATTAGAAAAATTAATAGATTGTTCGATGATCGTTTAAAAATGATTACCGATGGAACCAAATTAGATTGGGCCACTGGAGAATTATTAGCTTACGGAACATTATTAGAAGAAGGTCATCCTATTCGTATTTCTGGTCAAGATGTAGAAAGAGGAACATTTTCTCACAGACATGCTGTGGTAAAAGTTGAAGACTCAGAAGAAGAGTATTTACCACTTCGAAACATCTCTAAAAAACAAGCTAACTTCGATATTTACAATTCTTTATTATCTGAATATGGGGTGCTTGGTTTTGAATATGGTTATGCCATGGCAACACCAAATACATTAACTATTTGGGAAGCACAATTTGGAGATTTCTTTAATGGAGCTCAAATTATAGTAGATCAGTTTTTAACTGCTGCCGAAGAAAAATGGAAAACCCAAAATGGATTGGTAATGTTACTTCCTCACGGTTATGAAGGACAAGGAGCAGAGCATTCAAGCGGAAGAATGGAGCGTTTTTTACAGCAATGTGCTGAAAACAACATCCAAGTAGCAAATGCAAGTACGCCTGCAAACTACTTCCATTTACTGAGAAGACAAATGCACAGAAAATTCAGAAAACCTTTAGTAGTATTTACACCAAAAAGTTTATTGCGTTTCCCGAAATGTGTTTCTACTATTGATGAAATGGCAAAAGGTAGTTTTCAAGAAGTAATAGATGATCCAATTGCTAATCCAAAAGAAGTAGATACCGTTGTATTTTGTTCCGGTAAATTTTACTATGATTTGTTAGCAAAACAAGAAGAAAGTGGTGCCGATAACATGGCAATAGTTAGAGTAGAACAACTTTATCCGCTGCCTCAAATACAATTAGACCAAATTACAGCAAAATATAAAAACGCTAAGAACTTCATTTGGTCTCAAGAAGAGCCAGAAAACATGGGTGCTTGGAGTCATATGTTGCGTCATTACACATCAGTTAACTTAACGCCAATTACCTTGGCCGAAAGTGGTGCTCCAGCAACAGGATCATCAAAAGCACATGCAGTACGACACAATGATATATTAAACCGCGTTTTTAAATACGCATTAGTAACTAGTTAAGAAATAGACATTATTAAAATAAAAGCTATGGCTTTAGAAATGAAAGTTCCCTCACCGGGAGAATCGATTACAGAAGTAGAAATTGCACAATGGTTAGTTGAAGATGGAGACTATGTGGAAAAAGATCAGGCAATTGCAGAAGTAGATTCTGATAAAGCAACCTTAGAGTTACCTGCAGAAGAAGGTGGTATTATTACCCTAAAAGCAGAAGAAGGTGATCTTGTTCAAGTTGGTGCTGTTGTTTGTTTAATAGACACAAGCGCTGAACCTCCTGCTGACTTTGTTTCGGGAGAAGATGCCGAAATAGAAGCTCCTGTTGTGGAAGAAAAACCAGTAGAAGTTACACCTAACCCTATGCCAGCAAGTGCTCCTGCTGCCGATGTAAAAGCTACTCCGGTGGCCAAAGAAATGCTTTCTAAAAATAGCATTAACGCAGCAAAAGTAAACGGATCTGGAAGCAATGGTAAGATTACTAAAGCAGATATAGAAGACTACTTAACCAGTGGTGTAAATGCAGATTCTGCCGCAGGATGGGGAGGAACTAGAGACGAAGACTCCAAAAAAATGAGCATGCTAAGAAGAAAAATAGCATCTCGTTTAGTAGCCGTAAAAAACGAAACAGCCATGTTAACTACTTTTAATGAAGTAGACATGAAGCCTGTAATGGATTTACGTAAAAAATACAAAGAAAGCTTCAAAGAAAACCATGGTGTAAACTTAGGTTTCATGAGTTTCTTTACCAAAGCAGTTACAGAAGCATTAAGACAATATCCGGCTGTTAACTCTATGCTAGATGGCGATTATATGATTAGCCACGATTTTGCTGATATAGGTATTGCGGTAAGTTCTCCAAAAGGATTAATGGTGCCTGTAGTTAGAAATGCAGAGCAAATGAGTTTAGCTGAAATTGAAGCTGAAATTAAAAGATTGGCCATTAAAGCAAGAGATGGTAAAATTGACATTGCAGACATGGAAGGTGGTACTTTTACCATTACCAACGGTGGTGTTTTTGGATCTATGCTTAGTACTCCAATTATTAACCCTCCACAAAGCGCTATTTTAGGAATGCACAACATTGTTGAGCGTCCAGTAGCCATTAATGGAGAAGTTCACATTCGTCCAATAATGTACGTAGCATTAAGTTACGACCACAGAATAATTGATGGAAAAGAATCTGTTGGCTTCTTAAAAGCCATTAAAGAGATGATAGAAAACCCTTCTAAAATTATATTTGGAGGGAAAGATCCAGAACAAGTTTTATTGAATTTATAATTAAAAAGCCTCGTTAATTCGAGGCTTTTTTTTAACCCCAGTAGTTGTACTGATGAAAATAGGATATGACGCCAAACGACTCTACAGTAATTTTACCGGACTAGGTAATTATAGTAGAACATTGGTTAAAAATT
The DNA here is from genome assembly GCA_905479995.1 of uncultured Flavobacteriales bacterium. GTDB lineage: Bacteria > Bacteroidota > Bacteroidia > Flavobacteriales_E > Vicingaceae. Next base: position 24,831 of record CAJQON010000018.1, read on the forward strand.
TCCAAAACCAATTCCCTGAAAACGACTATTATTTGTATACCACCAAAGTGGTGAACGACCCAGAAACAGAACAGTTTAGTAACAGTAAGAATTTCATTACACGCATTTCAACGGCTATTTTTAAATCGAGGTGGAGAAGTTATGCGATTAGCAAACAACTCCAAAAAGACAATATTGATTTGTACCATGGATTAAGTCACGAAATTCCTTTTACGCTTAAAAAAATGGGCATAAAAAGCGTGGTGACCATTCACGATTTAATTTTTAAAATTTACCCTGAAACCTACAAAACGGTAGACCGGAAAATTTACGAAAAGAAGTTTAAGTACAGTTGCGAAAATGCCGACAGAATTGTTGCCATTAGTGAAAGTACAAAGCAAGATATTATAAAGTATTACAACATTAATCCCAACAAAATAGATGTAGTTTACCAAAGCTGCGATCCCATTTACTTCACTCCTATTTCAGAAAAAGACACAACTGAGGTTGCCAATAAATACCAACTCCCTTCAAAATTCCTTTTATCGGTTGGAAGTATAATTGAACGAAAAAACATTAAGGTAATCATAGAATCTTATGCCCATTTAGCTCCAGAAAATAGAATTCCGGTGGTAATTGTAGGAAACGGAAAAGAATATAAAACCGAAATGAAAGCGTTAATTCAATCGCTAAAATTAGAGCCCCATTTTAATTGGATAGATAACGTAAAAAGCACCCAAGATTTAAAGGCAATGTATCACCTAGCATTTGCATTAATTTACCCTTCCATATATGAAGGGTTTGGGTTACCTGTTGCCGAAGCATTGCTGTGTAAAACGCCTGTTATTACTTCAAATGTTTCTTCTTTACCAGAAGCTGGTGGACCAAGTACACTTTATATTGATCCTACTAACCCTCAAGAATTAGCAGAAAAAATCACCCTTTTAGTCAATGATGATGATTTGAGGCAAAAAATGATCAATTCTGGGTATGAATATGCCACAAATCACTTTTTGGGAGAACAATCGGCCAAAAAGCTAATGAATTCGTATATAAAAACCCACAGCGCCTAACTTTTTACAATTACTGAGCGTTAAGCTGCATCTAGCCTTCATCCATTTTCAACAGTTAAAATCTCAATGTTTTAAAGCTTTTTCGACCAAATGTCTTTAAAAAATGCCCTAATATCACTAATTTTGTGGATACTACTTAATATTTGTCTATCATGAAAAACTCAATCTTTACTACAATTGGGCTATTATTTGCTTTAACTTCTTTTGCTCAAACAGGCCCTGGAGGTGTTGGTAATTCTACCACTAACAGAATGTGGCTAAAAGCAGATGCCAACGTTTATAACGATGCCGGAACAACATTGGCTACAAATGGAGATTTAGTTGAACAATGGAATGATCAATCAGGCAATAGCATTAACGCATCACAAGCCACATCTGGTAATCAACCAACATATGCAACTGGAATTGTAAATGGAATGCCTGCCCTTCAATTTTCTGGAAACTCTTTTGTTGATGGATCTGCCCTAGGTATTGCTGGAACTGGAGGGTTCACTTTTATTTTTGCATTACAAGCAACTTCTTACACTGCAGGAACTACATTTAATGGTGATGGCCATTACATTATGGATAGAACTACTGGAACGAATGAATTAACTAGCTTAAAAGCTGCTAGTACTAATAAATATGGTTTTCAAAAAAGAGCAGATAATGGCGGAGGTCTTGGAGGACCTGTTTCAACTAGTGCAATTAACACCTCTTCTTTTGAGATAATTAATTACCGTAGAGACCGAGGAACAGCTTACGACCTTTTTGTAAATGGAACATTAGAAACAACTCTTGCAGATGGAGATGGAGATTTAACACCTCCTATTCCTCGAATAGGACGACACGCCACAACCGCAAACAACGGATTGAATGGATACATTGCAGAGATGATGGCTTTTAGTTTCGATTTAAACAATGCCCAAATAAACATTGTAAACAGTTATTTAGCTGCTAAGTACGCATTAACCGTTGCAAATGACAAATATACCTACGATGCAACCCACAAAACAGACGTTGCGGGAATTGGACGTGAAAATGCTACCGAATTTCATACCGATGCACAAGGAAGTGGAATAGTTAGAATAAATAATCCATCTAGTTTAGACATAGGAGATTACCTCCTTTGGGGACATGATGACGATACTATTACCAGAAGTAACAAGGTAGATGTTCCAACTGGTGAAGGAATTGTGCAACGAATGGAAAGAGACTGGAGAGCAACCCACACAGGCGATGTTGGAACAGTTGACATTAGTTTTGATTTAACAGGAATTGGTACAGTAACAACTACAGACCTTCGTTTGCTTATTGATGAAACCAATAACGGTTTTGCTGATGAAACTGTTGCTGGCGGAACCATAATTTCTGGCGCAACTAGCCTTGGAGGGAATGTTTATCAATTTACAGGAATTACAATAGGCGATTCACATCGATTTACACTGGGAACAATTAATCAATCTCAAACACCATTACCTATTGAGTTAATTAGTTTTGAAACAGAAGCCATTAATAACGATTATGTACAAATAGATTGGATAACTGCTTCAGAAATGAACAACGATTACTTTACCATAGAAAAATCGCAAGACGGAAAAATTTGGGAAATTCAAAGTGAAGTAGATGGTGCAAGAAAATCTTTGGTTGCTAAAAGCTACCAAACATTTGACCTTAACCCATATACAGGAAGATCGTATTACCGTTTAAAACAAACCGATTTTAATGGTAATTTCTCATACTCTAAAACAACAGTAGTTTCTATTAAAGAGGAAAACACTATTGCTACCGTAAACATTTTTCCTAACCCAACAAAAAATCAAATTACTATTAGTGGAGACATTGAAGAGCTTAGAGACATAACTGTTTTGTTTACAACAGCATTGGGCAAGATGTTACCCGCATTACTAACATTATTTCCGACAATGGAAATTCTGTAGTGATTAGTTTACAGCAGCTTAGTGTTGGTGTTTATGCGGTAAAAACCAAAACAATAGCAAGCAAAGTATTTAAAAAGTAAGGCTTAGAAAAAAGAATTAGTTTACTACAAACTCACTGGTTGTAATAGTATTACTTAACTGCAAGGCCCTATCTTGCATGGTAATTTCATAACGGAAAGTATCGGCATTAAAATCGTAAAACAAACTCACTTGAGTTTCGCCCTCTAGTGCTTGTTTTGCTTCGTTTTCTACAAAAGGAACCCTTAAATGCAGCTCTGTAGTATCATACTTAGCTTCAGTAGTATTGTAGGTTATTACAGGCGATTTTAATTTCCATTCGCCATTTACTTTTTCGTAATAATCTACATATAAATTAAACTCTTGCTCACCAGTATTTTCATCTTGTGTTAACCCCAAATCACCATCACCATCGTAAAACTCAAAATTTACAACGGTATAAGAATTGTCCTGAGCAAAACCTCCATTTAAAAAAGAAATAACAGGAGCAACTGGTGTTGGGTCTTTTTTCTTACAAGCAAATAAACCCCCAAAAACGATAAATATAATAGCTATTTTTACACTTAATTGCATCACCTAAAATTACTAATAATTAAATTGAATCTTTTCGAATCCATATTCAGCATTAAATCCCAACAAGAGTTTAACACTATCGCGTTAGAAATATTTAAGTATCAATATGCCAATAATCCGCTTTACCACTCCTTTTGTAAGCATCTAAAAGTAGTGCCCGAAGCAATTACAAGCATAAAAAAAATACCCTTTTTACCCATTTCATTTTTTAAATCTGACGCCATTAAAACAGGTACTTTTATACCTCAACAAACTTTTTTGAGCAGCGGTACAACTGGCCAAACAACCAGCAAACATCATGTAAAGGACTTAAATATTTATGAAAAAAGCTTTTTACAAGGGTTTAAAACATTTTACGGCAACATTGAAGATTATTGCATTTTAGCATTATTGCCCTCATATATGGAAAGAGAAGGGTCTTCGCTTATTTACATGACCGAAGTTTTAATTGCCAAAAGTAAAAATGAAAATAGTGGGTTTTTTCTCAGAAACGAAGCAGTTTTGGTCGAAAAACTGCAAAAATTGATCAAAAACAAGCAAAAAACAATATTAATTGGTGTTTCTTTCGCATTATTAGATTTGGCCGAACAGCATAAAATTGACTTAAGTGAAGTTATTATTATGGAAACTGGTGGAATGAAAGGTCGAAGAGCTGAATTAACTAGATCGGAACTGCATGCCATATACAACTATCACTTTAATACTAAAAATATTCATTCGGAATATGGCATGACCGAACTCCTCTCTCAAGCATACAGCAAAGGCAACGGAGTTTTTAATTGCCCGCCTTGGATGAAGGTTTTGATTAGAGATGTAAATGATCCTTTAAGCTTAATTGAAGAACCAAAAACTGGTGGAATTAATGTAATAGACTTGGCCAACATCCATTCCTGCAGCTTTATTGCAACACAAGATTTAGGAAAACAAAATAAAACTGGAGCATTTGAAGTATTGGGTCGATTTGACAATAGTGATCTACGAGGTTGTAACTTGCTGATTAGTTAAAAAAAATGAATAATTTTGTTTGGAACAATAATTGCTACAAGAGTTTAAAAAAAACACTATGATTTCAAAAAACATAAACAAAGCACTATTTATTCTGTCAATAGGTGTATTAACTTTAATGACAGCCTGCCAAAGTACAACGCCATTTACCAATTCCGTTAGAACCAAATACAATTTGGATGAAGCGAAATTGAAAAAAATGCAATTTTATATTTCTAGCGATATTTCTTTACAACGTGGAGAAAGAAGTGCTGAAGGTCAAGAATTGGATGAAGATGGTAAATTAATTGTATCTTCTACAGCAAGTTTAGATAACATTTCGGTAGATGGAAAAACACCTGGTGTTTGCGTTAAAGTAATTGATGGAAACAAAATTGCTGTTAGCTTTTTTGAAACAGACGACCAATATTTAGTATTTGGAGATCCTAACAATAGAGGGCGATATAACCTAATGGGTGCTGAATGGACCAACGGAAAAGGTAAGATTACTTTTGGAGGTAAAACCTACTATATTATGCCTGGTGGAGCAAGTGCTTACCTTAAGTTTGAAATGAAAAAAATTAAAGATTACAAGTCTACTAACACTAAAGCTAAAGGTAGAAAAGTAAACTAGTCGCTTAAATCTTTATAAAATAACTTATACCTTTATCCCGTCCTGACATTTCAGGACGGGATATTTTTTATACAACTATGATGGATCAATTTAACGAAACGGTAAATTTTTTAAAAGCAGAAGGAATAGATGCCCCTGCAATTGGAATAGTATTAGGAACAGGTCTTGGCGGACTGGTTTCTGAAATAGACATTATTAAGGAAATTGACTACGATAAAATACCGCACTTCCCTGTTTCTACAGTAGAATCGCACCACGGAAAATTAATATATGGAACCATTGCCAATAAAAAGGTGTTAGTAATGCAGGGAAGGTTTCATTATTATGAAGGATATAACATGCAAGAAATTACCTTTCCAATTCGAGTAATGAAATTACTTGGCGTACAAAACCTATTAATTTCTAATGCGGCTGGAGCTGTTAATTTAGCTTTTCAAAAAAGCTCATTAATGCTCATTACCGACCACATTAACTTGTACCCTGCTAATCCGTTAATTGGAAAAAACTTAGACAACTTTGGACCTCGTTTTCCTGATATGAGCGAACCTTACTCCAATGTATTAAACGACAAGTTAAGAGCCATTGCCAAAGAAAAGGACATACAGCTACATGAGGGTGTTTATGTACCTGTAACTGGCCCAAACCTAGAAACCAGAGCAGAGTATAGAATGATAAGAATGCTAGGAGGAGATGCCGTAGGAATGAGCACTGTGCCAGAAGTAATTGTTGCCAACCACATGAGCTTACCGTGTTGTGCCATTTCGGTTTTAACAGATGAGTGTGATCCTGACAATTTAAAACCAGTTGGCTTAGATGAAATTTTAGCAGCAGCAGCCATTGCAGAACCTCAATTAACAGCAATGTACACAGCATTGATTGGTCAACTTTAAATTTATAAGGTAAAAGCTAAGGCGAAACCATGCAACTGTATATTCCCAGCTAGAGTATTACAAATGGAAGGATTCCAACTCATGTTATATTATACGAGGCCACAACTAAACCTCCAACATAAGGTTGCTTCAATTGTGCCGCCTAACCCCAATAAAACAATAAATTCGAACTCGATCCGTTTTTTCATCAACCTCTTTTAGCAGAAAACCATGAAACACTCCATTTTAATTCTCATAATTCTTATTTCAATATCTGTATTCGGACAATCTACCATAAAAAGCTTTGAAGGCGATGATTTTGAATGTACTTACCACATAAATGAGGGCAGATTTAACGGTACTTATACCTCTTACTATAAAGATGGGAAAAAAAAGGCTGAAGGGAAATTTGAAAATAACCTTAGAGTTGGGGCATGGACAATGTGGGATGCAGAAGGGGAAATTTGTGTAGAACGAACATACACCAGCCCATTTTCTTTTAAAGGAGTAGTACCAAAAGTTAGCAATCTGGAAACAACCCAATATAAACTCACCTACAATAAGGATGGCTACATTAAAAATTTTAAAGTAGAAGAAAGCATGGTGGTGTGGCACAAGAGAATTTGGAGGTATAGTGCAGTAAATGAGAATCCTTTATTATTTAAAAATGAACGATTGTTTACCTGTCTCGAAAAAAATATTGGCGCCAAAAACATTAGAAAATATACCTCAGATAATGACGAATTCCAACAAGAAGACAGTACTGTTATCCCTTTAAATCACCTCGAAATAATTGGATACAAAACTAAAGAAGATTGCTTTTTTGACAATAAAAGGTTTGTTTCCGAAACCAGAATTATTGGAATTTGTCCTGTTGGCATAAATACACAAACTAACGATACTGTTGATCTATATTGGGTCTATTTTCCCGAAGTAAGAAAGTATTTAGCACAAGAAAAAATTAACGCAAAAGAACCCTCAGAAAAAGTAAAAACACTAGACGATTTGTTCTTTTTCCGTAATTATACTGGAACTATATACAAAGAATCTAATCTTTACGATGAGAATCTTTTAAAAGATAAAGATCCTCAAACTATAGCAAAAGCATCAAAAAGAATTGATTTAAATGCTATAGAACACGAACACAATTTATGGCAGTATTACGCTAAAGAAAAAAGTGAATAGCACAGTGGTGAATTCGACAACACTCTACTTTCGATTCAGTACGCTTTCCAAATAATGTTGCTCTACCCCAAATTCTTTTTTGATCTCGGCAATTTTTAAATCGAGTGTTTCTTTATTTGGTTTTTTGTTGGATTTTGTACCTACCAACATTACATTTTTGCGGGTATGCTCGTTACTTATAAACTCAAAAATATTGGTGCTGTATTGGTGCTGCTCCATAATTAAGGCTCTAATGGTATCGGTTATCATTTCAAACTGACGTTCTTTAAAAATGCCATACTTTAACATAGGGCTTTGTTGTTCCACTCCTTTAACTTGCTGTCGTATTTGTTTGTGACAACATGGTGCAGTAATAATTAACGCTGCCTTAGCACTTAAACCCTTAAAAATAGCATCATCTGTTGCGGTATCGCATGCATGTAAAGCAATTAGCACGTCTAATTTTTTGTTGTATTGCTCAATAGGCTTTTCTTCAAACTTTAGGTTTTCAAAACCACAAGTCTTGGCGGTTTCATTGCAAAAGTCTACCAACTCTTTCCGTACTTCTATTCCAGTAATTTTTACTTCAATTTTTCGTTGGTTCACCAAGTAATCATACAAAGCAAAGGTTAAATAACCCTTACCAGAACCCATATCTACAATATGTGCTTCATGTGGCAACTTGGTATTTTTAATGAGTCCTTCAATAATTTCCAAGTACTTGTTAATCTGTCTAAACTTATCGGCCATTTTAGGAATAACCAATCCATCGGCATCACAAACCCCTAAAAGAGTGAGGTATTTACCTAAAGCAGCACGCTTTGTTTTAGGTTTGTCGTGATCTTGTGGTGGCTTATTTTTAAAACTCGGAAAGGTACTTCGGGTAGATACTTTCCCTTTTTTAGACAGCTGCACCGTAAAATCTTCTTCCAATGTAAACAAGATCCCTACTCTAAATTTTCCGCTCAACTGCTCGGTTATCTCTACTTTGGCTTCTTCTAAAGTGTAGTTTTTTACCTGATCATTGGTTTGGTAGTGGTAGGTAAACGAAAATTGTGGTTCTCCCTTAATTTCTACCAAGCGCACATATACATTTAACAAGCCATCGCTTTTATAAGCAGGTTTACTTAAGGTTATTTTTACAAAAGTTTCATTGCTAAAACTTGAGCTTAATTTATCAAAAAAAGGAGCCAATTCATTCATGGTGCAAAGGTAGAAAAAGTATCTTTGGTTTATGGAAATAACTTTTCATCCTATTGCCTCAAATACATTAACCGAAGTAACGGCCATTTACAATTATTATGTAGAGCATACTACGGTAACTTTTCATTTAGCACAAGTTACTGAAGCTGAAATGGCGCAAAGTTTATCCTTAGGTAATGTCCGCTATCCTTCTTTTTTAATTAAGGCGGGTGCAGAAATTATTGGTTTTTGCTACCTCAGCAAATTTAGACCCAAACAAGCCTATGATATTACTGCCGAGGTAACGCTTTACATTAAACATACGGCCACCCAAAAAGGAATTGGAACTACTGTGCTTAATTTTATGGAGGCCGAGGCTAAAAAACTAGCCGTTAAAAATTTGATTGGTGTAATTACCGCAAACAATACCAACAGCATTAAGTTGTTTGAACGAAATGGATATTTTAAAGCTGCTCTTTTAAAAAATGTAGGCATTAAGTTTGGAAAAGCTTTAGATGTGTCATGGTATCAAAAAGAAATTTAAATTTTATCTTTACCTCAAAACCAAGTTTTTATGAAATCCATCCTTATTCTCTTTATCGTTACATCAACTTTTTTAACTGCTCAAACCATGGAAAAACAAAGCATACATCAATTTAAGGTAACCGATTTATACGGAGAGGCGTTTGATTTTAGTTCGCTTAAAGGGAAAAAAGTAATGGTGGTAAATACGGCTAGCGAATGTGGCTTAACTCCACAATACGAGCAATTACAAGAAGTTTATGAGAAATACAAAGACAGCGATTTTACTATTGTTGGTTTTCCTGCCAATAATTTTGGTGCTCAAGAACCAGGGTCGGATAAAGAAATTGCCGCATTTTGCACCAAAAATTATGGGGTATCTTTTTCTATGATGAGCAAAATTTCTGTTAAAGGAGATGACATGCACGAGTTGTACCAGTTCTTAACTCAAAAAAATAAAAATGGCCTTGAGGATTCTGAGGTAAAATGGAATTTTCAAAAATACTTAATCGATGAAGATGGGCACTTGGCCAAAGTTATTGGCCCACAAGTTTTGCCTAATGATGCAGCCATTATAAAATGGATAAAAGAATAAGTTTAACCCAACCATCTTAACACATTGTCTCTCCAAATTTCGTCAGCTTCGCGTTGGGTTAAAATATCTACCTCAACCGCAAAATCAATTACTCTACCCGGAAAAGAACTTCCTACCCCTTCCATTTCTCCTAAAGGATAGGGATCATCTAATCCTGCCACAATTTGAGAAACACCTACTCTTCTTTTCAATAACTCCAAGGTATAAGAATCGTGTACTAAGGTGTCAAAAAATAAGTTTTTATGCCCTAAAGATGCTCTAGGGTTTTCTGTTCCTTCAAACAAGTCTGGTCTTCCATCAAAACCTTGTAAACGTCTTCCGTAATTGGCAATGCCCAACATACAACCGTGCGCAAAACAAGTTCTTACATTCGGAAATTTATTGGGAATATCGTTTAAGGTAAACAGGTGTAAGGTATCGGCACATTGTGCCATCATCCATACCAAATGAAAACGCCAATATTGGTCTTTTAGGTTCACCATTTTTTCACCATCGTAAGGATGAATTTCTATGGCTAACCCATATTTATTGGCCAATTCAAAAATGGGAAATACTTCTATGCTTGCAATAGAAGTCCACTCATTGTTTTTATTTAAAAAGTGAGTAGGCAAACACAACAGCTTTAATTTGTGCTCTGTAACACATCGTTCAATTTCTTCTAAAGCATCATCTAAATACAACGCCTGTACTACAAATCCGCATGTAAACTTGTCTGGGTTTTCGTGCTGAACAGAAGCATTAAAATCATTCTGCCACTTTATGGTATCCTTAGCATCTTGCCTGTCCCAACCGTTGCAATAAATTTGAGATAGATTTAACATTACGCCATGGTCAATGTTGTACTTGTCCATCCACTCCAGCTTTTCCTTTAAGAAAAAACTAGGGTCGGTAATAGGTCGAGCCCAATCTCCTTGGCGCATAAATTTCTTGTCATCATCTATCCAAAAAAGCTTTTTATCTTTTAAAAACTTAGGAATTTGATTTGGCTCTGGCAAAATGTGCCCGTGTCCATTTATTCTTTTTCTATGCGCGCTCATTTAATCTTGCGTAAATTTTGGATCAGTTTCCATTACATGGCTACAATTGTCGCAAGTTCTATTTTCTTCAGAACCATAATATCGTTTAAATACTTTTTGAAAATCGTTTTCGATGTCTACCAGTTGAAATCGCTCTTCGTATAGTTTGTGGTTACATTCATCACAAAACCACATTAGGCCATCTTGCATGTCGGTACCTTGTCTCACTCTTTCAATCACTAATCCAATAGACCCTTCTGATCGCCATGGCGAGTGCGGAATGCTTTTAGGCAACAAAAACATTTCACCTTCTTTTATGGGTACATCAACCGCTTTTCCATCTAGTTGAACACGTACATTAATGTCTCCTTTAACTTGGTAAAACAACTCTTCACTTTCGTTAAAATGATAATCTTTTCGTGCATTTGGCCCACCAACAACCATTACAATAAAATCTTTACCCAGTGGGTACATACTTTTGTTTGCAACAGGTGGTTTCAACTTATCTTTATTGTCTTCAATCCATTGGTTGAAGTTAAAAGGCATGGTTAAATTCATAGCATTAAATTTTTTTTAAAGGTAGGGAAGTTGAGCCATTTTAAAAAGAAAAAACCCCCGCAAATAAATTTGCAGGGGTTCTTTTTATGTTGACTATTTTGCTAACTAAACTATTTGATCAACACTTTGCTCGATTTAGATTTGTTTCCTTGTACAATTTGAAGGAGGTAAGTTCCTTTACCAAATTCAGAAATATCAATATGGTTAGAGTATTTTCCTGAAAACTTATTTACTTTTTCAGTATAAATTTCTTTTCCTTGTAGGTCAAATATTTTTACTGTTACAGGCTTTTTTGTGTTGGCCGAACTAAAATTTAAGTTAAATCTACCATCGTTAGGGTTAGGACTAAAAGTTAACTCATCTAACTCTAATTTATTTTTGTTTATTCCTGTAGCTGTTTGTGGTAAGTCTTTTTCTAAGGCTTCAACCTCTTTAACATTAAAGCTAGATATAATTACAATGTGTTTTTCTTCTTTGCCATCAACTTTTACATCTATAGTCATATTATGATCTTCAGTCATGGTTCCTCCATTACCAATAAACATCATTTTATGTTTTTTGTGCATGTTCTCCATGTCTCCTTCCTCCAGTTCAGTTTCAACACCATTCACAATTTTCTTTACCGTAACATTTCCATCATCATCAATCGATTTTATAATTTTTACCGAGTGCGCTTCTTTTCCATCTTCATCGCTATCAATACTTATTTCAATGTTTCCAGTATTTTCATGAATAAATTCCATGTCTTTACCCATAGCGCCCATGTGCTTATGAAGATCTTCCATGTTAATTTCTATCTCTTTCCCATTCACTACCATCTTCATTACGCCACCTTCACCTTTTAACATTTTCACGTCAAAATCCATTTCCACTTCTTCTCCATCATCACTCTTAAATTTCATCACCTTAACGCCATCTTCACCATGTGTATCAAAGTCAAAATCAAAGTCCATTTCACTTGAGTCGCCATCAATCACCATTACTTTCATCATGTGTTTTAAAGGACCTGCCATATCTTCCAAAGAAGAAATCCAGTTCATGTCTTCAGAACAATCAAATGTTGAGTCTGTTACGGTTTCAACTCCGTTAACGATTTTCACAATTTTTATAGTGCATTTTTTATCATCTTCCCCATCATTCATGTTGGTAAAAGAAACTATTCCTGCGGCAAATGCAATTAACCCTATTGGAAGTAATACTGCTTTTAAATTTTTCATATTATTGTTTTTAGTTAAACTTTCTATACTGCAAATCTATTTCAACCAACGCTGTATTCATGTTAACACCTTCCTAAAGAAAGTTAAGGAAAAGTTAAAGTTTCAGTTTGAAGCGCTTTAAAAGTTAAATTTGTTCCAAGTAACCATGAAAAAGAACAAGTTATATAGCCTAATCGCCTTAATGAGTATTTCATTAATAGGAATTATTTGGGTACAAGTATATTGGATAAACAATGGCTTAAAGGTAAAAGAAGCCCAGTTTGATCAATTGGTTACTGATGCATTAAATAATGTGGTAATAGACATTGCCGAAAGCGAATCCATCGATTTTTTGCACGACCAATTGGCTGGAGTTACTTCTGAGTTTGTTATAGAAACTGATAGTTTGGATGTCGATTCACAAAAAATTAATACCTGGATTAATCATTTTACTGAAAGTGATTCTTCGGCCGAAATCAGTAGTACATTCGATTATGAAGTGAGTTCTGACTTTGGTGAGAGCAAAATGAAAATGAAGATTAGCGTGAATGGGGAGGAACGAGAAATCGATGTTGAGGACAAGTTAAAAAAGCTGGAAGAGCTATTTGATAATGATTCTTTGGTTGTTTTAGGAAATAAAAAAATGGTGCTAACTAACAGGTTTAGCAATGTAATGGTTAAAATGGCCAAAGAGTTTAAATCTATTAAACAACCCGTGCACCATTTGCTAAAAGAGATAGACATTGAGCCTATTATTGAGGCGAGTTTAAATGAAAATGGAATAACTACCCCGTTTTCTTTTGCGATTTTAGACGATGATAAAATAATCAAAGAATTTTCTTCTAAAAACTTTACATCCTCTAACAATACTTATGATGTGAGTTTATTTAAACACGATATTTTAGATAAGTCTGCTTTATTGTCTATTAGCTTTAGTGGTACAAAACATTACCTTCTAAAAACAATGTGGCTAATGGTGTTGTGCTCTATTTTATTTACACTCATTATTATATTAACCTTTGCTTCTACTGTTCATTATATGTACAAGCAAAAAAAATTAGCCGAAATTAAAAATGACTTTATTAATAACATGACCCACGAGTTTAAAACGCCCATTTCTACCATTTCTTTAGCAATAGACTCCATTACTCATCCTAAAATTATAGGCGACAAAATTCAAATTAATTACTACGCTGATATTATTCGAAAAGAAAATAAACGAATGAATACTCAAGTGGAAAGTGTTTTAAATACTTCTTTGGCAGAAAAGGATGAATTGGAGCTAAACAAAACTGCTGTTTCTTTAACAGCCTTTTTAACAAAAATTGAATCTCGCTTAAAACTACCAGTTCAGGCAGTAAATGCAAAATTTGTAATTCAAAACCATGCTAAAGATGTTACATTAACCGTAGATGAATCTCATTTACAAAATGCCATTTGTAACTTAATTGATAATGCATTAAAATATTCGGATGAGCCTGCTCAAGTAGAATTAAAAACTAACATAGAAGGAAATTTAATTCATTTTACCATTGCCGATAAAGGAATTGGAATGAACAGCGAAACACAGAAAAAGGTGTTTGATAAGTTTTACCGCGTACAGTCTGGAAACATCCATAAAGTAAAAGGTTTTGGAATTGGGTTAAGCTATGTAAAAGCAATCGTTAACGCCCATCATGGCAAAATATACCTGTCTTCAAAATTGAATGTTGGAACAAAAGTGACCATTAGCTTACCGCTCAAATGATTCAAAAAAAGCACATATTATTAGTTGAAGACGAGGAAAACTTTGGAACGGTTTTAAAAAACTACTTAGAGCTAAGTAATTATGCGGTAACACATGCTATTAATGGAAAATTAGGATTAACCGCTTTCCGACAAGCAAGCTACGACCTCTGTATTTTTGATGTAATGATGCCTGAGATGGACGGTTTTACATTGGCCAGAGAGATTAGGAAATTTAACACTGATGTCCCTATTTTATTTTTAACGGCAAAAACACAGAAGCACGATATGATAGAAGGTTATCAAATAGGTGGAGACGATTACATTACCAAACCGTTTGATACTGAAGTCCTATTGCTTAAAATTAACGCGGTACTTTCAAGAAAAAGCAGTTTGGTAGAACAGCCTTGCAAACATACTATTGGCTTATTTAATTTTAATGCTGACACCCGAGAATTGAGTTTAGAAAATGTCATACAAAAGCTCTCTCCTAAAGAAGCCAAACTCCTTCAGTTGCTTTGTGAAAATAGGAATGAGGTAGTTTCTAGAGATCTTGCACTCAACAACATCTGGGGCGACAATAATTATTTTACTACTAGAAGTATGGATGTTTTTATTACCAAATTGCGTAAGCATTTAAAAGCAGATACTTCCATAGAAATAATTAATGTACACGGGAATGGGTTTAGATTGTTGGCAAAATAAATTACATTTGTTGTTCAAAAAATCCAAAACATGAACTTAGATTTAACAGGAAAGAATGCCATTGTTTGTGGAAGTACACAGGGAATAGGAAAAGCAATTGCAACTGAATTGGCGCAATTGGGTGCTAACATTATATTGGTAGCGCGAAACGAAGCAAAGTTGGTTGAAACTAGAAATAGTTTAGACACTTCTAAAGGACAAAAACACAATTTTATTAAAGCAGATTTTTCTATTCCTTCACACTTAAAATTAGTAGTGGAAGAGTTTATTGAATTGAACGAGATTGCCATTAATATTTTGATTAACAATACTGGTGGACCTGCAGGTGGACCAATTGAAAACGCAAAACCAGAAGAGTTTGTTTCTACTTTTTCTAACCATTTAATTTGTAACCATATTTTAGTGCAAGCAGTTAAAGAAGGCATGAAAACAAGTGGATATGGTAGAATCATCAACATTATATCTACATCGGTTAAACAGCCTTTAAATGGATTGGGTGTATCTAATACAATTAGAGGCGCTGTTGCCAATTGGGCAAAAACTTTAGCCAATGAATTGGGTGAGTTTGGCATTACGGTAAACAACGTATTACCAGGGGCAACAGATACGGTTAGATTAAAATCGATTATAGAAAATAAAGCTGCAAAAACTGGAGGGTCTATAGAAAATATTCAACAAGATATGGCCAACCAAGTGCCAATGAAAAGAATTGCTCAACCAGAAGAAGTAGCCAATGCTGTAGCATTTTTAGCTTCTCCTGCTGCAGGATACATTAACGGAATTAATGTTCCAGTTGATGGCGGTAGAACAAAGAGTTTATAATAATAAAATCCCGAGTTATTTGCTCGGGATTTTTTTAGTTGACTGTAAATTTTATGGGTACCGTATATTTTACCGCTACAACTCTTCCATTGTGTTTGGCCGGATTTAATTGAGGCAAACTTTGTACAGCATTAAACGCTTGTCGTTCTAATTCTCTAGGAATTTTGTTTTTGTCTTGCCCTTGCAATTTAACGTTTACAATTTCCCCTTTTTTGTTCACTTCAAAATAAACATACGCTTTGTAAACCGCTTTTCCTTTCATTTTGATTGTAGCCGGAACTTTTATTTTTTTAGCAAAGTGCTTAAACATTTTTTGTTGGGTACATTTTGTTCGTTCAAATTCATCCATCGCAGCGCACTCATCATAATGCGGCATTCTTCCTGCATCTCCCCTTGGAGCTTCCTCTTCTTTTACTTCCTCTTTTGGCTCTTTCCATTCATTAGGGTCGTAATAAGGTTCTTTTTCCTTATCTTCTTTCTCTTCAGGAATAACCTCATTATTTTCTACTGGTTTAAACTCGTGGGTTTTAACTACGGGTTTTTCTACCTTTTTTTTTACTTTCTCAGGTTCATCCTCAATAATTTTAAATGGATCAATCGGATCAATGTCCCATTCTATTTCGTCAACCACTTCGCCATATAATACTGGCATGTAATTGGGCGAAGTCCACTCAAAAGCAACCAATGTTAGCCCTCCAGCCACAATTAATCCTATCTGAAAAAAGATTCCTCTTAGTTTGTTTAATTTCTTGTTTTCTTTTTTAAACTGGTTCATGTTTTGGTGTTTTTAGTGAGTTGGTTATTAATGTGATTCAAATTTTATTCTAAAATTGAAGCTTACATCTACTGCTTTACCACGTTGCTTTCCTGGTTTCCAATTCGGCATGGCCTGCACTACGCGCACAGCTTCTTTATCTATTCTTGGACTTACTCCTCTCATCACTTCAACATCTTTAATTTCTCCTTTTTTATTGACCAAAAACTTTAAATAAACTGTTCCACCAATACCAGCTTGTAATTCTGGTTTAGGGTAATGCAATTCTTCATTCAAGTATTTAATGCGTGCTTTATTTCCTCCAACAAACGTTGGCATTTTTTCAACTATTGTAAATATCTCTGGCGGAGCAGGTGTTGTAATTGGTTCTGTATATTCAGGCACAAACTCAGGCTCAACAACTGGTGCTGGGTTAACAACTGGGGCAGGTTCTGGAAGATTTTTTACAATTACAAAATGATCGGGATCAAATTTTGGTTGCACTATTTTAACTTTTGGTTTTACCGGATTTGGTTGATACGTAATAGGTGGTAACTCAATTGGTGCTTCTTCTGGACCATCTGAACCAACAGGAACATCTAATTTGTAAGAACTTTGCCATTCAAAAGCAAGTAAGGTTAATCCACCGGCTACAATTAATCCGATTTGAAAAAATATTCCTCGTAATTTTTCGAGCTTCTTGTTGCTCTTTTTAAAGTGGTTCATAGCAGTTAAAGTTTAAGTGAGTACATTATTATAACTTAGGTTTATCCCCTTTTAGTATATTGATGCAGCTTTTATCTTAATTTCACAAAATGAAACTACTTTTTTACACCTCCATTTTTTTGATGCTTGCCAGCTGTGTCTCTTCAGAAAATTTAACTACTGAAAATAATAATGAAAAACGGTATGCTTTTGGTAAAGGTGGCGGTTTTACTGGCGATTACACCGAGTATATTTTAAATGAAAATGGGAAGGTTTATAAGTACGATTATAAATACGATAGAGAGGTTTATTACAAAGATTTAGAAAAAGTGGACCTCTATTATTTTTTAGAGAAAATTGAAGAATTAGGTTTAGAGGGTATCGATATTAATTCTCCAGGAAACATGTCATCCTATATTGATGTAAGAATTGGTCAAAACTCCATTAATAAAATTACATGGGGTGGTCGACAATATTATCCTCCAAAAGAGTTGGTAGATTTTCATAACGAAGTTTTTAAAAAGCTCTCAGAATTTGATCTATAAAAATGGCCAACCTCAATTTTCAAGGCTGGCCATTTCTATTATATTCAATGCTTATTTTTTAATTACTCGAGCAACATAACTTCCTTTTTCCGAAACCAATTTTGCAATGTAAATTCCATTGGGTTGGTTCGTAATGTCAATCGTTAAATTATTGTATCCAACAACTACAGGAATGTTTTTGTTTTGAATTGTGTTTCCTAAAACATCATATAATTCTAGTCTTGCTCCTTGAGTATCGTTAGCAGTAAACCTCATGTTAAATACACCGTTAGTTGGATTAGGATAAACAGCAATATTTTCAATTTGCTCTTGTTCTTCAACACTTAAAGGAATTTGAGTAAACAAGATATTGTCAATGTAAGCGTTATCTCCTTCACTGTTAAAAGGAAATCCTGAAAGTGGATCTGCAGTTTCACTGAAACCCATTCTCGATTCAAATACGACTTCAAATTGTGTACCTGCATAAGCACTTAAATCTGCAAATTGAGCTGTAAACGGATCTGATACTTCAGAAGCTGGATTATATGTTCCTCCTATTTGGCTTCCATTAACCACAACTCTTAAACTACTCGATTGCAGAACAGGCTGACCTAATTGTAATGCATACGCTTTAGAACTAGTTTGTCTTAAATCAAACTGCATCCAAACTCCAGTCCAACCAGTAGCATCAACACAAAACTTTGCAGTAGTTGCAAACTCTATGTTATTGTTCCAAAAGTTTGCGGTATCCAAATCGGGTGTTGTAGCAGCATTTAATGGGTCTCCTCCAGTTAAACGCAATGCATAAGTTCCGCTTGCAGCAGATGCATTTGAAACACTCGCATTAGATTCAATGTTATCCCATAAAATGGTAGAATCTAACACAGCAACATTGTCTTCAAATGTTACGGTATCGGTATCAAATAATGGGTAAGGGTGTTTTATAGAAAGACCTGTAATGGTATCATTGGTATTAAATAAATCAGTAGTATGTGCCGACCAAGCATCTAGCGTGTGCGTTCCATTTGCACTTAAATCTGCGGTAGCAGTAAAAGTGTAATACAAAGTGTCTTCAGCATAAATAGTATTGGCTAAGGTAATGGTTTCATTTACTACCGGTGCAGCATTTACTTTATATTCAACATCAATAGTTGTTCCTGCAATTAAGGAATCACACCCTAAAAACTGAATGGCAATTGCTACGTTTTCCGCATTGGATAAATGACACCCTGAAGTTGGAGAAAGAACGTCTACCATAGCTAAATCATAATTTTGTTGCAATTTATGCTCAACAGCAACACTTAATAAACTGTCATTTAAAGCTTGTGCATCTACTCCATATTTTACCCAGCTACTTACGGTGTGCGCTCCAACTAACGATAAATCTGCCGTAGCAGTAAATGTATAGGTTAAGGTATCTCCAGCCGCAAATGTAGCACCTAAAGTAATCGTTTCATTTACTACTGGCCCAGCATCTACTTGAAAAGCAACTGGAATAGTATTTCCAGCAATCAAGTCAACCAAACAACCGTTGTTTCTAATTTTAATAGTTACTGGTTCGGTATTGGATAATCCACAAGCTGTAGTTGGGTTTTCTAAAGAAAGTAGGGATAAATCATTGTCTTCAATTGCAAAGCCAACACCAACTGCTGCCCATGCTTTAGAGGTTTCTATCACTGCCATTGAACATGCGCCATATAAATCTGCTGCAGATTGAATGGCTCCATCTCTTGCATCATAAAAGTTAGAAGATTGCGTTAAGTAAACCGTTAAATTTCTATATGCAATTGCCGCAGCGGTATCAATTCCTAATCCGGTAACGTTATATGCATCATTGTTATCATTTGTACCTGAGCCTCCAACAGTCAATAAATAAAACCAATAGTTTTGCACACTACTGTTGGTATGAACACCACCATTGTCTGCAGGACCAAATTCCCAATTGGCTCCTAAGTAAGTATCAGGATCACCTACTGAATTTGGATCTGACATAGATCTAAAGCCATTTCCTCCAATGTCAAAATCTTCACCAATAAACCAATCAAAATTGGCAAAATCTGCATAGAATTCAATTGATGCCCCAAAAATATCAGAGAATGATTCGTTTAATGCTCCCGATTCGTTTTGGTAAATTAAGTTGGCAGAGTATTCTGTAACTCCATGGGCAATTTCGTGTCCACCAACATCTAAAGAAGTTAACGCTGAGTATTGTGTTCCATCACCATCACCATAACTCATTCTTGTTCCATCCCAAAAGGCATTAGAGTAGCTCGCATCATAATGCACATAGCTCAACAATATTGTTCCTGCATCATCATAGCTGTCTCTACCATGTTTACTTAAAAAATAATCATAGGTCATTTCTGCTGCCCAATGTGCATCTGTTGCAGCTTCATCTTGTTGTGTATTAACATTATTCCAAACATTATCAGCATCTGTAAAATCTACAGCCAAAGTATAATCTGTTCCTTCCTGCATATTATAGGTTTCAATCCCGCCACCTCTTGCATATTCTCTTAATCGGAAAGAACTCGGTGAAAGTGAATCTGTTTGAATGGCTTGAGTTCCTGCATATTTTGTAGAAGCCGAACCGGTTACTTCTGCAGTATGTAGCTTATTAAAGGCATGCAATACTTTTCCGGTTTGGGCATCAATAAATACCTCTTGTTTTGATACTGGTGCTTTAGCATAAACCTCAACTTTATAAGCAGTAACATAATTTGATCCTACTTCAGTAAAATATTTGTCAAAGTAAATTGGTTCTGCTTTTGGAAAATAAGTAGCAGTAACATCGTTTTTTATTTTTTGTAGTAATGCTTCTTCTTGCTCATTCTCCCACATGTATTTTTTTGCATTTACATAATTAATTGCAGCTTGAACGGCTTCGCTTTTAGAAAGACTAAAAGTATTGTTAGCACTAATGGCTTTTACTAATTTCCCGTTAGAAGAAACCAATGCTCCTTGCTTTTCATGAACCATATATTGTGTGCCATAAACTTCAATTCCTTTGTGAAATTGCTGAAAACGAAAATGTGTAAAGCCCAATTGATCTTCTTCTGATTTCATTAGGTTCAACTCATCTGAAGTTCCTAAACCCAAATCGGTTTTATGAGAAGTTACTAAACTATTGGCAGTAAGCGGATTATTTGATTTGAAAGTAAATTGGTTCGTTGCTTTATTCGTTTGTACAAATTCCGACAATGTCTTTTGTTGTGAAAAAAGCGATCCTGCAGCTATTATTGCAGTAAGTAGTAGTGTGTTTTTTAGCATAGTAGGTTATTTTAGATTAGCAGTTTTAAAAGTATCGAAAATTTAGATTCCATGTTGGAATAACCCCTCTTAAAATTGAACTTTAAAGCTTAAAAATAGTTGCGATAAAATGTCTATCCTAGCTCTTAAATAGGGAGTTATACCTAGGTTATGTCAAAATATACTGATTTAGATTGCTAATTTTACTTACTAATAATGCTTAAACTACGTTAATAAAAGAGTGATACATTTCTTAGAAGGCCTCGTTTCACACTATAATTATGACTACTTTTAGTGAACAAATGAACAGAAAAAAGAAAAAAAGCGGATCGTTTAAACACGACTTACTCCATCAAATAATTGCAATTTTTGACAAAAACCCTGATCGAGGATATACTTATAAGCAAGTTAGTAAAGCCTTTGGTTTTAAAGACATCTCCAACAAAAAGTTGGTAGTAATTATTTTAGATGAGTTGGTTGACCAAAACAAATTGTACGAAACACAACGAGGAAGTTATAAATTAAAAGCTGGAGGAAGTTTTATTGAAGGCCGGGTAGACATGACTTCTCGTGGAACAGCCTATATTATAGTTGAAGATAGCGATTCGGATATTTTTATTTCTCCCCGAAATACCAATACGGCTTTACATGGAGATACGGTTAAAGTAAATGTATTTTCTTCCAAAAGATCTCAAAAAATTGAAGGTGAAATTGTAGAAATTTTAGAGCGTGCCAATACTCAATTTGTTGGTGTTCTTCAAAAATCAGCTAAATTCTCTTTTGTTATTCCTGATAGTAATCGGATGTCGGTAGATATTTTTATATCGAACGAGAATTTAAAAAATGCACAAGATGGCGATAAGGTTATTGCAAAAATGACCGACTGGCCTCAACATAAAAAAAATCCTTACGGGAAAATAGTTCAAGTTTTAGGGAAGCCAGGCGAACACAACACCGAAATGCACGCCATTTTAGCTGAATACGGATTGCCTTTTGAGTTTCCGCCAAATGTGGAGCGAGATGCTAGCAAATTGGCCATAGAAGTAAGTGCTGAAGAAATTAAAAAAAGACGAGATTTTAGGACTGTAACTACTTTAACCATTGATCCGGAAGATGCTAAAGATTTTGATGATGCGTTATCCTTAAAAAAACTAAAAAATGGCAACTGGGAAGTTGGAGTTCACATTGCCGATGTATCACATTACGTTCAACCAGGAACTATTTTAGATAAGGAAGCTTTTAAACGAGCAACCTCTGTTTATTTGGTCGATAGAGTTGTGCCTATGTTACCCGAAGTTCTTTCTAACCAAGCATGTTCTTTGCGCCCGCACGAAACAAAATTATGTTTTTCTGCTGTTTTTGAGCTAGACGACAATGCTAATTTAGTGAGCGAATGGTTTGGTAGAACAGTCATTTTCTCTGATAGAAGATTTAGTTATGAGGAAGCGCAAGAAAGAATAGAAACAAAGGAAGGAGATTTTGCTGAAGAGATTGTAACACTCGATACTTTAGCGAAGAAACTACGAAAAGAACGCTTTAAAAAAGGATCGATTGCCTTTGACAGAATTGAAGTAAAATTCAATTTAGATGATAAAGGAAATCCTATTGGAGTTTATTTTAAAGAGAGTAAAGACGCTAATAAACTAATTGAAGAGTTTATGCTGTTGGCCAATAAAAAAGTGGCTGAATTTATAGGGAAACCTACCAAAACTAAAAAACCAAAAACATTTGTTTATAGAATTCACGATGAGCCCAACCAAGAAAAACTGTTGACACTCTCTAATTTTGTAAAGAAGTTTGGTTACGAATTTAACGTTAACAATGGAGACATGTCCACTTCCATCAACTCGTTAATTTCTGAAGTTCAGGGAAAAAATGAAGAGAATTTAATTGAGCAATTGGCCATAAGAACAATGGCTAAAGCAGAATACTCAAGCAAAAACATAGGTCATTACGGCTTAGGGTTTTCCTACTATTCTCACTTTACTTCGCCAATTAGACGATATCCTGATGTAATGGTGCACCGTTTATTGCAACATTATTTAGATGGTGGTTCGGATGTTAATCCGCAAGAAGTTGAAATGCAATGTAAGCACTCTTCAAAAAGAGAAGTATTAGCCACTGAAGCTGAAAGAGCTTCTATAAAGTACAAACAAGTAGAGTTTTTACAAGACAAAATTGGTGATGAGTTTGAAGGTGTAATTTCGGGCGTTAGCGAATGGGGATTGTATGTAGAAATTATGAATGGCCTTTGTGAAGGAATGGCTCGACTGAGAGATATGGAAGATGATTACTACACTTTTGATGAGAAAAATTTTGCTGCAGTTGGTAAAAAATACGGCAAAGAATATAGAATGGGCGATAAGGTGAACATTAAAGTTATGCGAGCTGATTTACTTAAAAAACAACTCGATTTTAAAGTAGTCGATATTTAGTCAGAATCTATCTTACCTTACACAATATCTAAAGCAATCATATGGTTATATTTGCTAAAATTTTAAGATATGTACTGCAATAGTCTTACCGAATACCAGCGTTTTAATACCAGAGAAGTAATGGTTGGAACCATTGGTATTGGAGGAAACAATCCCATTCGAGTGCAGTCTATGACTACCACCGACACAATGGATACCATTGCAACGGTAGAACAATCCATTAGAATGATTGATGCCGGATGTGAGATTGTTAGAATTACGGCTCCGAGTAAAAAAGAGGCCGAAAATTTAGCCAACATTAAAGCCGAAATGATAAAAAGAGGCTACAATACTCCTTTAGTTGCTGACATACATTTTACTCCCAATGCTGCCGAAATTGCTGCTACTATAGTAGAAAAAGTTAGGGTAAACCCCGGCAACTATGCCGATAAAAAGAAGTTTGAAGAAATAGAGTATACCGATGCATCTTATCAAGCAGAATTGGAAAGAATTAGGGAGCGGTTTATCCCGTTGGTAAAGATTTGTAAGGAACACGGAACAGCCCTAAGAATTGGTACCAACCACGGTTCTTTATCCGATAGAATTATGAGCCGTTATGGCGATTCTCCTTTGGGAATGGTAGAATCGGCCATGGAGTTTTTACGTATTTGTAGAGAGTTTGATTACCATAACATTGTTTTATCGATGAAAGCAAGTAATACTTTGGTGGTGGTTCAGGCATACCGTTTGTTGGTAAATCATATGATGGCTGAAGGGATGAATTATCCTTTACATTTAGGTGTAACCGAAGCTGGTGAAGCGGAAGATGGTCGGATAAAATCGGCTGTTGGAATAGGAACTTTACTAGAAGATGGTTTAGGTGATACCGTAAGAGTTTCATTAACCGAAGAACCTGAATTTGAAATTCCAGTAGCGCAAGAATTAATAAAACGTTACGAAAATAGAAGTGAACACGATGCTATTCCAGCAATAACAAATTGTCCTGTTACTCCTTTCGAATACCAAAAAAGAGCAAGCAATAAAGTGTTAAATATTGGAGGTAAAAACGTGCCTGTTGTCGTTCATGATTTTTGTGCAAAAGAAAAAATTTCACCGGCCTCATTTTTTGCTTTAGGATACAACTATTCTGTTCCATTGGATAAATGGAACATTACCGATATGGCTTGCGATTATATTTTTACAGGAAACAAAGTCATTGACTTTGAAATTCCCGGAACTTTAGGCCTTATTTACAATTATAAAACATGGTTGACTCAAAAAAATAAGGATAGGGTTTATCCTTTTTTATCTGTTAAAGAGTATTTGAGTGATGTTGAGTTGTCGGATAAAATGAACATGGTTTATGTAACTTTACCTGAATTAAATGAAGCATTAGTAAGCAAACTAAAAGGCGATGTAACAGCTACTATTATGATTGATACGTACAACAATCATGGAATGGCAGAGCAACGAAAATTGTTGGTAGAATTAATAAAGAACGGTTGTAAAACTCCGGTTATTATTGGTCGTGCTTATGGTAATTTAACGGAAGAACAATTGCAGTTACATGCTTCAACAGATATAGGTGCATTGCTAGTTGATGGCCTCGGAGATGGTATTTTTATTGCAGCAGAAAACTGTGGAAGTGACCAAATGATTAACGAGACTGCTTTTGGAATTTTACAAGCGACTAGAACACGTATTTCTAAAACGGAATATATTTCGTGTCCAAGTTGTGGAAGAACCTTATTTGATTTACAAGAAACTACCGCAAAAATAAGAGCTGTAACTTCTCACCTTAAAGGTTTAAAAATTGGAATTATGGGTTGTATTGTAAATGGTCCTGGCGAAATGGCTGATGCCGATTACGGTTATGTTGGTACAGGCTTGGGTAAAATTACTCTTTACAAAGAAAAAGAAGTGGTACAACGAAACATCCCTGAAGCTGAAGCTGTAGACGCTTTAATAGGTTTAATAACCGAACATGGTGATTGGATTGATGCTGACTAAAAAGCAGACTTAAACTGATCTAAGAATCTTACATCACCTTCTGAGTACAACCTTAAATCGTTTACTTTATATTTTAACATTGCTATACGTTCTACTCCCATTCCAAAAGCAAAACCAGTGTATTTTTTACTGTCAATACCACAGTTTTCTAAAACATTAGGATCTACCATTCCGCAACCCATAATTTCTAAGTAACCTGTATATTTACATACATTACAGCCTTCGCTGTTACATACAGAACAACTTACATCCATTTCGGCACTTGGCTCTGTAAATGGAAAATAAGATGGCCTTAAACGAATCTTTGTTTTCTCGCCAAACATTTCTTTTGCGAAATACATTAAGGTTTGTTTTAAATCGGCAAAGGATACATTTTCTGCAATGTACAATCCTTCCACTTGGTGGAAAAAACAGTGTGCTCGTGCAGAGATGGCTTCATTCCGGTAAACTCGTCCTGGAGAAAGAGTTCTAATTGGTGGTTTCGCATTTTCCATAATACGCACCTGAACCGAAGAAGTGTGAGTTCTTAATGCCATTTCACCCTCTTCACTTTCCACAAAAAAAGTGTCTTGCATGTCTCTTGCAGGATGCTCTGGAGGGAAATTTAATGCCGAAAAGTTATGCCAATCATCTTCTACTTCTGGTCCTTCTGAAACGGTAAAACCTATTCTAGAAAAGATGTCAATAATTTCATTTCTAACAATAGAAATAGGGTGTCTGCTTCCAACTTTATAAGGAACCCCTGTTCTAGATAAATCAATGGCTTCTTCTTTACTTTCAGTATTTCCTTCTAACGAAATTTTAAAGGCATCGAATTTTTCTTGAGCCTTAGTTCTTAGTTCATTTATGGCTTGACCAACAACCTTTTTATCCTCATTAGGCACGGTTTTAAACTCAGCAAAAAGGTCTTTAATTTGTCCTTTGCTCCCTAATAATTTAATACGAAAATCCTCCAGCTGCTCTTTGCTTTCAGCTTTAAACCCTTCTACTTCGCTTAATAATTCTTTAATTTTATCTTTCATCGCTATTTCTTAACAATTTTCATTGTCATTTGTACATCTTCCGTTGGCCTGTCTCTTTTGTCTTTTTCTACTGCTGCAATTTTGTTAATGACCTCTATTCCTTCTATTACTTCACCAAAAACAGTATAACCCATGTCCAATTGAGGAGTTCCTCCAATCTCTTCATAAGCTTTATATTGCTCTTCACTGTATTTCATTCCACTTCTCTTAGCCATTTTATCCAAGGCTTTTCTTTCATATTTTTTTCCTTGTACAATATAAAACTGACAACCTGAAGATTCCTTTTTAGGATTAACATTGTCTCCCATTCTTGCTGCGGCTAAAGCTCCTTTTTTATGAATAAGTGTAGAGTCAAATTCTGCAGGCACTGTATAACCTGGTCCACCTTCTCCTAAGCCAACGCCTTCGGCAGCTCCCTTAGAGTCTGGGTCGCCACCTTGAATCATAAATCCTTCTATTACTCTATGGAAAAGTGTGCTATCATAAAACCCTTCCTTCACAAGCTTTATAAAATTATCTCGGTGTTGTGGTGTTTCGTTATAAAGCGCAATTTTAATGTCTCCATGTATGGTTGAGATTAAAACTTTAGTTTGCTTTTTATGTTTCTTTTTTTGGGCTAAACAATTGATGTTTGTTAGC
Organism: uncultured Flavobacteriales bacterium; assembly: GCA_905479995.1. Classification (GTDB taxonomy): domain Bacteria; phylum Bacteroidota; class Bacteroidia; order Flavobacteriales_E; family Vicingaceae. The sequence continues at coordinate 51,682 of CAJQON010000018.1, forward strand.
GTTAGCATTGCCAAGAAGATATAAAATATTTTCTTTGTCATGTTTATTTGTTATATTTGTTAATTGCAATATTAAGAATTTATGCCTTAAGTAGCGGCTGAATCACTTAAAATTAGAAGATCATGAAACATAAATTTATATATACGTTAGCCCTTATTTTAATTGGAACAAGTCTATTTACTTCTTGTAAAAAGGATAGAGGACCAAGACTTATTGTACATGTTCAAGAGGAGGATGGGTCTGTTGGTGCAGGTGCTGTTGTTCATGCTTGGTATGGAGATAATGCTGGTCGCCCTGGAAGCTTATTAAATGAAGTATTAATGGATCAAACTGTTAATGCTGATGATGCTGGTGACGCAACTTTTGATTTTAAATTCTCTGCGGTTTTAGACGTTGATGTAATTTATTATAAGCAAGTTCAAGATTCTTTAATTCCTACTATTTATCATACCGACACTATGTTTGGTCATCAGGTAGTAAAAATTGAACAAGTAAGACAAAAATCAAAAGAAAACAATTACAACATTACTGTTGATGTGAAGTAATTAAAGTTTAAAGTAACTAATAATGGCTTCTTTTAAGAGGTTTATTTGAGACTCCCCTTGTATATCATTGGGGAGTTTTTTTATAATTTTAAAATGTGGCCAACCGTCATCATCATTCCCAATGAGCTTATAATAACCATAAGGTGATAAAACGGTACAAACTCCAATATGGATAATGTCTAGTTTCTCTTCCTTTTTATACACCTTCATTCCCATCCCTAATTCTTGCAAGCCAATTACGAAAAGTATTGTTTGGGCATCTAGCTTTTCGTTGAACCTTTCTTCAACCATTTTTTCAACTTGCGCCCACTTTTCTGTTAATTCTTCCGTCATGTTGCAAAAATACACAACTTATACCTGCTGAATAAACAATTCGTTTTTAATAAATTGGAAAAAGATGCGTTTACAGCAACGCTAGATTGAAGTAGTTTTGGTGCATGAATTATTTCGATATTATTATAATTATTCCGCTTTTGTGGGGAGGTTATAAGGGATTTAAAAAAGGACTAATTATTGAGGTTGCATCTATTGTTGCCTTGTTATTAGGCGTTTGGGGAGGAATTAAGTTTTCTTCTATTTCTGCCAACTACTTGGGAGACATGTTTAGCATATCTGAAAAACTAATGCCTCTCATTTCTTTTGCCCTTACATTTATATTAATTGTAATTGCTGTTTTTGCTGTTGCCAAATTAATACAAAAGGTGGTTAAAGTGGTAGCATTGAGTACCGTAAATAAAGTCGCTGGTGCTGCCTTTGGAATCTTAAAATTTACATTAATTATTAGTATTGTTGTAAACATTGTTTCTAATATTAACGCCACAATTGGATTTATTGAACCCGAAATGGAAAATTCTTCTTTTCTTTACGACCCAGTTAAAACGGTTGGTTTAACGCTTATTCCGGGCTTGTCTGACATAAGTATTAATAATGTGGTAGAAAATGCTGTAGAAGAGGTTGTCGTCAATAAAGCAACAGAAAAATTAGAAGACCTTTCCGAGGAATAAACTCTACTAATTATACTCATAAAAAAATGCGGATTCAATTGAATCCGCATTTTTTATATAAGCTTAAGCTCGTTTATTTAAAAACATCTTTTAAGTCTTCACTTAATGTTTTAAATGCTGTTCTTCTATTCTTTTGATGACATTCACATTCATCATATCTTGTGTCTCCACATAATGGGTCGGTAGAACAATCTGCTATTGGTTCTGTTTCTCCCATTCCAAGAGAGTTTAAACGCTCTTTTGAAATTCCATGAGCAACAAGATATTTAACAACTGATGCCGCTCTTTTATCAGATAGCTTTAAGTTGTAATCATCATTACCCCTTGCATCTGTATGAGATCTAATTTCAATCACTAAGTTGTTGTTCAATTCTAAGAAAGACACTAATTCATCCAATATTTCTTTTGATTTTGGACGAAGTGTTGCTGCATCGAAATCGTATTCAATTCCAGGAATTTCAATTTCACCCATCGGAATTGGAGTTAAGAAAAAGTCTTGAACGAAGTGTTTAGATTCAGTTAATCCATCTGTAGATAAGCTTGCTGCATCACCAAAGTATTTCGCTTTCTGCGCTTTCATAAATAATTCCCAACCTACTTCTAATTTACGCTCATAATTACCTTGTTCATCAGTTGTAATAAACACAGGGTCCATTTTACCTCTTACATCTTTAAACGTAATTAAAGCGTTTGGAATAATTTCGTCTGTTTCTGCATTAAAAGCAGTACCACTTAAGGTGTAAACCATTTCTGGTTGGCCAAATTCAAATATTTTGTAACAATAAACCGATCCTTCATATTCCTCTCCACAATCACAAGTTGTTCTGTCAGAAGATAAGAATCCTTGCTTTTGAGCTCTATCAATAATATAATAAGCATCATCTTTTGAAGAGTTAAAAGGTTGGCCAATGTTTTTTGGATTACTCCAAACATCTTCATCTTCATTGTGCGTTATTTTATATATGTCTAAGCCTCCTAAACCTCCTAAAGCATCTGATGAAAAATAGAGTGTTTTAGTAAAGTAATGAAAATATGGTGTTACTTCATCTCCAGCAGTATTAACATAAGGACCCATGTTTATAGGATCGCTTAAGCCTCCATATTCATCAATGTTACAAAACCAAATATCCATTCCACCTTGACCTCCAGGTCTATCAGAAGAGAAATACAATACATCTCCTTCCATAGACAATGCTGGATGCATAGACTTATAGCCATCAGCATTTACTTTAGCATCTAATTTTAAAGGCTCTAACCATTGTGTATTAAAGTTTTTACTTACCCATATAGCAACCTCTTTATTGTTAACTCCAGATTTTCTGGTAAAGTAAAAGGTAGATCGATCTATAGATAAAACTCCTGCTCCTTCATTATTGGCAGAATTAATAGGCATTCCAAAGTTGGTTGCTCCGCTATACCCTTCATCCATTATTTTTTGCGATAAGTAAAAGTCACTTAAGAAATTGCTGTTCTGATTTTTTTCATCATCAATAATTCCATCAGGACCTGCAGCAGAAAATATTACACTCGTTTCATCGCCATAAAAGTTTACACCATAACTAGAGGTTCCAAAGTTCATTGTTGAATCTGACAATTTAACCTCTACTTCATTATTTTGTGAGCTTGGATCTTGAGCGAAATAACACCCAACAATGTCTTTATCTGCTCTTTTAGACAAGTCCATGTTAGCTGTTTCTTGCTTAAACTTTTCCAATTCAACCACTGCAGAATCGTATTTCCCATTTTTCATTAAAGCTTCACCATACCACAATCTTGTATTGTGAAGTTCTTCATCTATATCATCAATAGGATAAGTAACCGCAATCGCATACCATTTTTCTGCTTCTAAATAATCGTGATTATTGCGGTAAGAATTTGCTAATTTATGCAACACCACTTCGTCTCCTTTGTACTTATTGGTATCCGCTTTATCATTACTCGAAATAGAATCTCTTTCGGCCTTACTCTTCTTAGGAGGAGCTACCCAGCTTCTTGCTTCATAAGGATGCACCAGTCCACTAGCCACACCTTTTTTATCTATAATCTTTTTATAGAAATAAGCTGCAGAAGCATAATTTTCATTTTTATACGCATTATCGCCTTGTTCGATAATTTCCGCTTTACTTTGCGAAAACCCCAACTGCCCAATAAGCACCAATAGTATTATAACACTTAACCTTAACTTCATATTCTTGGACAATTTTTTATTGGGTTAGGTTTAAATATTCTAGGAATGTAGGTTAATGATATTTCAAATCCACCTTTCCCATCTGAAAAATCATTTAGTGAAGATGTATTATAATCGTAACTCAATTTGGCTTCATAGTTTCCAAATTTTGCTCCACCTTCCAATATAAAAGCATCTGCATTTCTATAAGTTGGTCCAAACAATATAATAACTCCTGTTGCTCCTAAATGATAATGTGCCATTAACCCATAATTCATTTCTTGCGCATTGCCTTGTTTCATAAACAATACCTTAGGCATTAATTGTATTTTTTCTGAGAGGTTAACCTTGGCTCCACCATGCGCTTTATATCGCATTGGCAACTTATTGTCGCTGTTGTAAAACGTTTCTTTAGGCTGAGTTAGGTGAAAAACCGATGCTCCAACAAAAGGGTTAATTCTAATTTGATCTTTACCATAATAGTAAACAAATCCTGCATTTACATCTGGAATCCAAAAATTAGATGCTCCAAAGTTTTCGCCTGTTGCTATACCTCTATCAAACGATCCTCCACCAGCAGTGGTATATTGACTTTCAAAATAAAGGTTATCAAAATCAACACTTTTTTGAACAACACCTGCCTGAAGACCAACAGAAAACTTATGTTTTTCATTTTTGTCTACCGTAAAGCTATAAGCTCCAGTTAGCAAAATTCCCAAATCATTGTAATTTCCAGATCCTGCTTTTCTATTTAATACTTGAGCTCCAAAAGCAAATTTCTTAACTGGAATATCAAAAGAAATTGCTGCAGTTTTATATGATTCTCTAGAAACAGCTCCCCATTGGGTTCTGTAATGCCCGTGAACTCTATATTTCCCATCAAATTGGCCAGCTAAAGCAGGGTTTAAATAAAGTGGAGCAGCATCGTACTGTGATAAATGAAAGTCTTGAGCAAAAGAACTCCCGCTCAATAAAATCAAACCTCCTACTAAAATTAAGTAATATTTTTTCATCATATTCATTATCTCAATAGTGTAACGTCTCCTTTAATAACATGCTGCTCGTCATCTAAGGTAACAGCTTTTACGGTATAAACATAAACTCCTACAGGTTGTTCAACGCCATCTTTTGTTCCATCCCAACCATTACTTTGTAGTTCAGATTCAAAGATTAATTCTCCCCAGGTGTTGTAAATATTAAATTCTAGTTCTTTGTAAGGTCCTCCTAACACTGAAAAAATGTTGTTCGATCCATCTCCATTTGGAGAGAATGCATTTGGTACTTGTGGTGGCATAAATACAATTACATCTTCACAAATAGAATCTTCACATCCAAATCCATCTATAACGGTTAAACAAACTCTATAATTTCCAGCAGCTGTATAGCTATAAGTTGGATGTTGCATTACAGAGCTTCCTGAAGCATCTCCAAAATCCCAAGACCAGCTTGCAATATTTGAGGCAGAAAAATCGATAAAGTTAAAATATTCATTCACTTTGGCTGAAGGTGGTGTACTTGAATATCCTGCCGTTGGTGGAGGAACAATGTTAATTGGCGTTGCAATAGTATCCCAACAACCTTGAGCAGACTGAACGATTAAATTAACCGTATAAACACCGCTACTATTATAAGTATATGTTGGATTAGCAACCGTATCTGTTCCTGAAGCATCTCCAAAGTCCCAGAACCAACTACTAATGTTAGATCCATTAACAATTGATGAGTCTGTAAAAAGACTTCCGCCACCTACACACACTCCATTCACATTAAATAACGCTTCTGGTTCTTCATAAATTAATACTGGCTTTAAAACCGTATCTATACATCCATTGGTAGATTCTACAGTTAACAATACATTGTATGTTCCTGCTGTAGCAAATACAGAAGATGAATTTTGATTATTGTCTATAAAAGTATTGTCAAAATCCCAATCCCAAGAAACAATTGGGTCAATAAACGTTGAGTTATCGGTAAACATAATTGTGTCTCCTGGACATCCCGATACAAAATTGAACTCTGCAGTTGGAGCAGGAATTAAATAAATATCTACTGTATCTTTTTGAGCCTTACAACCTCCATTATTAATAGATGTAAAAATAAGAGACACTATTCCATTAAAGTTATCCAACGAATCGGTAAGATAATTAGTAACGATTAAACTATCATTGGGTGTAAATGTACCAGAACCTAAGCTTTCCCAATATCCGCTACCCGTTGTACTACTCGCTGTTAAAGGCACCAAAACACTTCCTGCACAAGCCGTGTCGTTAGACAGGATAGCTACATCAGGCGTATTGGTAAAAGTAATTAGTAAAGAATCTACGTCTGGCAAACAGTTTCCGTTTCCAGTAGAGTTTAAGTAAATAGTAACAAATCCAGCAGCCGTATCTGCAGTACTAGGATGGTAAGTTGCATTTAGTGCAAATCGATTAGGTAAAAATGTTCCTGTCATTCCACTTGATGTCCATTGTCCTCCCGAAGCAGTTACAATAGTTCCAAACAACGGAATCCCTGTGCTGTCTTTACAAACAGAAATATCATTTCCAGCAGTTGCTAAAATTCCAGTAGAAAAAGTTAACGTCATTGTATCCGAACCAGCAGGACAAAATCCATTGTCGGTAGTAGATAAAATTAAAGTAGAAAAACCTGCCGCTAATTCAGTAGCTGTTGGTGTATAGGCAGCATTTAAATCTCCCGTATTTGGAGCAAATCCTCCTGCACCAAACCAAAGCCCCATTGTAGCTCCACTCACCGCTCCATTAAGAGCTGTAACCGGATTACTCACACAAGCAAAAGTATCTGTTGCAATAGCAATAGGCAGCGATTGTATATGAATGTCTTTTCGAATAGAGTCGATACAACCAGCAGTTGTTCCAACAGTAAGTTTAACCGAATAATCTCCAGGTGTTAAGTAAGTATGTGTTGGAGTAGGAATTATCGCTGTTCCTGCATCTCCAAATTCCCATGCCCAACTATTAACAGTTGCATTGGCTGTAGGAACCGATAAATCATTAAAATTAACGGGATCATTAACACAGGTAGAATCTGGCATAGAAAAATCTGGAACTACTCCAGAAACAACTATTGTATCATAAATAGTATCGGCACATGGCGTACCTGCTTGTGCAACAAGCATTACTATATAACTTCCAATGTTAGGATAAAGATAGCTCGGGTTTGTCGCTGTTGAATTATCCGTTATAGATGCCAAATCACCAAAATCCCAATAAAAAGAATTTCCTGCAATAGGGGTACTAGTGTTTGTAAAGGTAATATTAAACCCTGAACACCCTGTTATAGGGGCTATTCCTGGACTAGGAATTGGAGGGCAATTAATAATGTTAAATTGAAAATCTCGATATACTGTGTTTATTATGTTTCCATTTCTATATTCATCAACCTTAACGCCTATTACGAATTGACCTAAAGCTGGTGGAATACCAGTTATAACACCAGTAGTTGGATCAACGGTTAAACTTGCTCCTCCTAAAGGATCATTTGCATTGTAACCTCCATTATAACCTACAGGAGTAAACGTACAAACATTTCCAGGAAAGGTTGGGTTGTTATCATCAAAAGGATTGTAGAAAGAATAAACCAATGAATCACCATCCTTATCTGTAGCTCCATGATCGAAAGCCAAAGGATTACCTTGACAAACAAATACTGGCGGGAAATTTTTCCATTGAGCACTTGAGTTTGTTAATACAACACTATTGTCAGGAATATAGGTATAATAAGAAGCTCCACTTCCCCCAGGATTCAAAACATTAGTAATACTAAAATTTCTACAACAATAATCAAAATATAAGTGATATCCACCAGGGTTAGGAGGCAAATTATTAACGATGGTCGTGTAAATAGCTTCTTCTACACAAATTCCAGGATCAAAAGCACAAGTGTCTATAGGTGGATCCAGTTGACCTACCTGAGTTCTTGGTAAAGTAAAATTTCTACTTGGAGAAAAAGCCGTTCCGTTAGGCTGTCTAACTTGAATAGGTATATTGGGTGGTAAAGTAGCATTACCTGCAGCGCAATCACGATACATTTTAAAAGTAACCCGATAAGTAGCTCCTCCTAAATGTTCGTAAGTTAAAGACCCACCAACTACGTGTGTAGCGTTGGCAAGGAATGGACTCACAACAATAGCGAAAATCGCTATTAACCCTTTAATATGTTTCATTGTTAGATAGTGTTAGTAGTCTTGGTATTTGCAAAGCTATAAAAATTTAGAGAATTATACTAATTATCGACAAATTCAAAGGCTTTATCTACATCAACTCATCATTAAACTTGATTCCACTAATAATTTATTTATCTTTGTTTATTATTTAATTTTTTCCTATCACGATCATGAAAATTTTCCTATCTAAAATTTATCTGCTCAATATTTTAATTATTGCTACGCTTTCTTTTACGGTTACAACCGTTAAATCACAAGTTAACGTCCTTTGGGAGTCTCGTTATACTAGTGCTGGTTCTCAAGAAGATGCTGGTAAAGAAATAGCTATTGATTCTGCTGGTAATGTTTACGTTACTGGAACATCTTATACTAATGCAACCAATGGATATGACATTGTTACTATAAAATATAATGCTTCTGGAGCACAACAATGGCTAGCAACTTATAATGGTTCGGGAAACACTTTAGATGAGGGAAGAGATATTGCTGTAGATCTAAATGGAAATGTTTATGTTACTGGGTACGCTGCTTCTACTGGTCCAAACTACGACTACATTACCATTATGTACAACAGTAGTGGTGCTCAACAATGGGCTACCTTGTACGATGGAACTGCTAGTGGTTATGATGAAGCTTATGGAATTGCTGTTGATATTACCGGGAATTGTTACGTTACAGGATCTAGTGATGCTACAGGAGCAAGCTCTAATTTTGTAACAATTAAATACGATAATACCGGAAGTCCTGTTTGGACAAGTTCTTACAACGGTCCAGGAAATTTAGTTGATGCTGCTACACAAATTAAACTAGATGCTTCATTTGATGTTTATGTTAGTGGTCATAGCTATGGTGTTGCTTCCGATTTAGATATAGCAACTGTAAAGTATGACAACGCATTAGGAACTCAATCTTGGGTTTCTAGATATGATGGTGGACTAAACTTATTGGATTTGCCACAAGCTCTTTATGTTGATAACTCAAATAACGTTTATGTTGCTGGAGCAAGATTTGGTGGATTAGCTACTCAAGATGATTTTGTAACAATAAAAATTGACAATACTGGAACACAAGACTGGGCTCAAACCTATGACGGACCTGCCAATTTAGAAGATCAAGCTTTTGATATAGTTGCCGATCAAAACCAAGATGTATATGTAACTGGACGAAGCATGGGTTTAGGTGGAACTGCTGAAAATATGGTTACCATTAAATATAATTCTTCTGGAGCCGTGCTCTGGCAAGATACTTATAATGGGCCAAACAGTGGCTACGATGATGCGCAGCAAATGAGAATTGGAAAATCAGGAAGTCTTTACGTTACTGGTTATAGCTCAGGAACTGGAACCAACAATGATTACTTAACCCTTAAATACGATACTGCTAATGCTGCTATTTTGTGGGAGGCAAGATTTGATGGGCCTTCAAGCAATAGTGATCAAGCTTTTGCTATGGAAATTGATACAGCCGAAAGCATTTATGTAACCGGAACAAGTACCGATGGTTCTAGCTTTAAAGATTACTCTACTATTAAATGGTGCCAGTTATCTACCGATGCCGGAAATGATGTAGAAATTTGTGATAATGCAAGTATTCAATTATCTGCCAGCTCAGTTGGAGGATCTAATTTTGTTTGGAGTCCTACTTCAGGCTTAAGCGATCCAAATATAGCAAACCCTATAGCAAGCCCTAATGCAACTACAACTTATACGGTTTCTTCATCAAATGCATTAGGTTGTATAGATTACGATACTATAGTTGTAACTGTTAATCCACTACCATCTAATGGTATTTCTGCAAACGGCCCTATTGTATTTTGTGCTAGCGATTCGGTATTGTTAACTGCCGATTCTACACAAACTTATTTATGGACACCTGGTAACTTAAATACGCGATCTATAATGGCATACAGTGCTGGAACATATACCGTTTTATTAACCGATTCTAACAATTGTACAAACACTGAGCAAGTAACCATAACCGTTGATACTATTCCAACAGTTTCTGCTGGATCTGATGCCAACATTTGTGCAGGAGCTTCATTAATGTTAAATGCTACAGGGGCAACAACCTATACATGGAATACACAAATTGATTTAAGCGATTCTACTATTGCTAACCCTATTGTTAACCCAACAACACCTACAACTTTTTGGGTGGTTGGGTCAAATGCTAGTGGATGTCAAGGGTCAGATTCTGTTATCATTGCCATAAGTGTTACACCTACGGCAGTTATTAGCACTCCTGTTCCTAACGATTCGCTTTACCTACTTCAACCTAACGGTGGAGATATTCAATTCTTTGGAAACACGAGTACAAACGTTTTGGTTTACGATTGGGACTTTGGCGATGGAGGAACAGACAACATTGACAATCCTACATATACTTATTTAGCTGCTGGAACTTGGCCTGTTGAGTTAATTACATCCAATGGAAATTGTCATGACACTTCTTCTGTAACTATTTGGGTTTTTAATTCTACTGATGTTGAAGAGTTAGGGCAAGAAATTGCATTTAACCTTTTACCCAATCCAGCTTCAAACCAAATTAAAATAAAATCAACTAAAGTATATGAAGAAAATCTTACGCTCAACATATTTAATTATGCTGGGCAAAAAGTAAAATCATTCAATTTTAATGGCTCTGAAATGACTATTAACATTCAAGATTTACCGAATGGTTTATATTTTATTCCTTTTAAAACAGATGGCAAATTAATAACGAAAAAGTTTACAGTATCTAGGTAACGCAGGATTATCTGTGCATTTTTCATTGTCCAAATAAATGCATATCACTAATATTAAAAAAAACATAGTCCCCCTTATTTTTGCCCTAAGCATATTTAGCTGTGCGAGCAAAGGCCCCAAAACATATTCTTCTCATTATGTAGGCAAAACAGCAGCGCAATTAGTCGGTGCTAAAGGCAGTCCCGATGCCATTAGAAACTTTGAAAATAGCAAAGCTTTTATTTACATAACCCACGAGGCCTATTTTGGCAAAAACGAAAAAAAAGTTACCGAAAACACAAAGCCAAAGAGAACTATTCAAACAGAATATATCTTTTACATTAACACCACTACAAAAAAGGTTTATAAATTCCAGGTTTGGAATAAAAAAATGAAATAACATTTTATTTTTTTACTTTAATGTTGTGACATTAAATGTATATACATATATTTGTATTCTAATTTAAAAATTAATATTATGAAAAAAACAATTTTATTTGCCAGCATAGCTGGTTTTATAGCACTCTCTTCATTTACTAATATTTTTCACAACGAAAAAGATTTAGCATTACAAGCAGACATTAGTTCTGTAGAATGGGTAGGAGAAAAAATTGCCGGAAAACACACTGGTACAATTAAGGTTAAAGAAGGATCTATTCACCTACACAACGGTACCTTTACAAATGGAAGTATTACAATAGACATGACTACTATTGCTTGTACTGACCTAAAAAAAGATGAAGGAGGATCAAAGCTAGAAGGTCACTTAAACTCTCCCGACTTTTTTGATGTAGCCAATCACAAAACGGCAGTTCTTAACATAACATCTGTTGTACTAATTGAAGGAAACAAGCATACTATTTCTGGCGATTTAACCATTAAAGGAATTACAAAACCTATTTCTTTTCCAGCTACGGTTGAATTTAAAGATGATAAACTGGCTGCTTATGCCACATTAAATGTAGACCGAACTTTATATGATATTAAGTATGGATCTGGTCAATTTTTTGAAGGCTTAGGAGACAAAATGATTAAAGACAATTTTATCATTAACTTTAAAATAGCAGCAAAATAATATTTTTTGCACTTATAAAAAAAGCCCCGACTTATCGGGGCTTTTTTTATGTCTAAAAGGAAATTAACGTTTATTTTTCAAGAAAGCCGAAGGCGTTTTATTCGTAAACTTTTTAAATGCAGCATTAAAAGCCGACTTTGACTTAAAGCCAGATTCATAACCTATCGCTTCAATCGTTAAATTGTTTGAACTTCCATCCAACAACAATTGTTTCGCATTTTCTATTCTATACTCATTAATAAATACCACAAAACTTTTATTGTACTCCGTATTAATTAGTTGAGACAAGTACTTACTATTCGTTCCTAACTTTGTAGCCAATGAATGTATCGTTAACGCTTCATCTAAAAACAATTTATCGGTTCTCATCGCATTCATTAACTGATCATTCAATTCTTTAAAAAAGTCACTTTTAGCATTTTCCAAATCTTCTTTTTCATCTGCAGGAAAATCATAAACTACAGGTTCGAACTTAAAAGCATTATATCCCGAATAAACAATGTAACTGAACAATATCACGTGAAACAAAATATCCGACCAAATATCATCTAATAAATTTGAAAAAATTAAACACACAACAAATCCTAAGTAACCAAACACCAATAGTTTTAACCATTTTAAATCAACCTTTTCCGTATAAGAAAAATACTGTTCAATTCTATCTAAATGCTTTTTATATAGCCCAAATGAGCGCCAAATATAAAATGCATTTTGACCAATAAAAAACACCGATAATGCTGCTATAGTTATATAGGTTAATAGATTTTTAAGCAAAATTAATAATTGCTTATCTGCAACATTATAAACTGCACCCAGTAGACCGGCAATTATTGTTGCTGTACAGATGGGCAAAATAAAGTGCTTTATAACACGCACCTTTTCTCCACCAACGGCACTATTTATTGACAGCCACAATAACGGACCTAGCGAAAGCACGGCAAATAAAAGCAATGGCAATATTGTCATGGCAACACTGCTCCAATTAAGATCTAGGATAAGAAAGAAGACAACAATGGTGGCAATGGCAATTAAAAAAATAGATAAATAACGGTTTGCTGCAGTCTTTTTCTTCAAAACATTGAGTTGCACTACAAACAAAACTGAAGCAAATATGGATAAGATGCTCAAAATGTTAAATATGTCTAAACTAATTTTATCCATCCCTGTTTTACCAAACTACTAAAATAAATTTTTAATTACACACATTACAGAAACTAAAAAAGCCCCAATGAAAATCATCAGGGCTTTTTTATTGAGGTTTCGAGCGGATTCGAACCGCTGTAGATGCTTTTGCAGAGCACTGCCTAGCCACTCGGCCACGAAACCCTTTATAAGGTCTGCAAATCTAATAATAATTTTAATACTTTTATCGAAAATTACCACTATGATTATCGATTTAAGAAGCGATACGGTTACCGTACCTTGTGCCAACATGAAAGAAGCCATGTTTAATGCCAAAATTGGAGACGATGTTTTTGGAGATGATCAATCAGTAAATCAATTGGAAGCGTACGGTGCTTCTCTATTTGGGATGGAAGACGCAATATACTGTCCTTCAGGGACAATGACGAACCAAATTGCCATTAAAATAAACTCAAATGCTCCAGGCGAATTAATTTGTGATGAACTTTCTCATGTCTATAAATATGAAGGTGGTGGAATTGGATTTAATTCCGGATTAGCCACCAAGCTTTTGCAAGGAAATTGTGGAAGATTAACCGCCCAACAAATTGAAAAAGCAATTAATCCAGACGACATCCATTTTCCTGAATCGCAATTCGTAAGCTTAGAAAATACCTGCAACAAAGGGGGTGGAACCATTTATGAATTAGAAGAAATTAAAAAAATTAGACAACTCTGCACCAACAAAAACTTAACATTCCATTTAGATGGTGCACGCGTTTTTAATGCCATTGTTGCAGCCAATTATTCTGCTCACGATTTAGGTCAGCAGTTCGATACCATTTCCGTTTGCTTGTCTAAAGGCTTAGGAGCTCCAGTAGGTTCTTTATTATTAGGAACAAAACAAGACATAAAAAAAGCACGAAGAATTAGAAAACTTTTTGGTGGTGGAATGCGCCAGGCAGGATTTATTGCTGAAGCAGGAATGTATGCCTTAAAAAACAACATTAATAGATTAAGCGAAGACCACGCAAGGGCCAAAGAATTAGGTAAAACCTTAGAAGGACTTTCCTATGTTAAAGCTGTTTTACCCGTTTATACCAACATTGTTGTTTTTGAAGTTGAAGATCACATTGATTTAAATGAAATATTAAACCTAATGGCTGCTAAAAATCTAAAAGCTGTAGCCTTCGGCCCACAACAAATTAGGCTGGTTACCCACCTTAATTTTACAGACGAGATGCTAACCGAGAGCATTAAAATTTTAACCTCCATATCAATATAATGATTCAAATAGACGACACCATAGTATCAGAAGTATTGTTAGAAAAGCAATTTGTTTGCAACCTAAATGCCTGCAAAGGCGCGTGCTGTGTAGAAGGTGATGCCGGAGCACCATTGGAAGAAAGCGAATTAGAAGAATTGGTAGATGTTTTTGCAGTTACCAAACCATACCTCTCCGAAAAATCCATTGCTGCGCTTGAGGAAGATTTATACACGATAGATAGCGATGGCGAATATGTGACCCAACTGGTCAACGGAAAAGAGTGTGCTTTTGTCTTTTTTGATGACAAAGGAATTACCAAATGCTCCATAGAACAAGCTTACCTTGATGGTAAAACCAATTTTAAAAAACCCATTTCTTGTCATCTGTTTCCAGTTAGATTAACCCAATACAAAAACTTTTTAGCTGTTAACTATTCACATTGGAACATTTGTGAAGATGCTTGTACTTTAGGAGAAAAATTGGGCGTTAAAACCTATCAATTTTTAAAAGAACCTTTAATCCGAAAATTCGGAGAAAAATGGTTTAAAGAATTAGAATTGGTAGATGAACATTTAAACAAGTCCTAACCCAACTTTTCAAAACAAGCATTAGAAAAATAAAAAAATAATCCAATCGACCAACTCTTTTTTTTTATCGGCCAACAAAAAAAATACTTCTACGAGCTAAGTCTCTTTACTATCAATTAGTTGAGTAACCTAATAAATATTTATACACAATTAAGTGTTAAAACCGACTGTTGAAAACTTCAATTAATTGTTAATTCATTTCTATTGACAGGCGTCCTTTTTTTGTCAATTTTTGTAGTCCAATTTGATTCCACCTGGAACTTTCTGGCGAACAAAATATAAAATATAAGCTAATAAGCGCTTGATATAAAGGGCATTAATGGCTTCGTACTAAAGACATAAATTAAAGCAAATGGAAGAAACAACTAAAACAAAACAAGAGCTCGAAATTGAAGCTGTATTGCCAGAAAACACATCAATTGCGAACGTAGAACCTATCCTAGTAGACAACCCAAACCGTTTTGTTTTATTTCCAATTCAGCACGATGATATTTGGCAATTTTACAAAGATTCTCAGGCAAGTATTTGGACTGCCGAAGAAATTGACCTATCTCCAGATTTAGCAGATTGGAATAATAAATTAAATGACGATGAGCGTTATTTCATTAAACACGTTTTAGCATTTTTTGCTGCAAGTGATGGAATTGTAAATGAAAATTTAGCAGAAAACTTTTTAAGTGAAGTTCAATATACAGAAGCAAAGTTTTTCTACGGGTTTCAAATCATGATGGAAAATGTTCATTCAGAAACATACTCTTTATTAATTGATACTTACATATCTGATTCTAAAGAAAAAGATTACTTATTCAATGCAATTGAAACATTCCCTCCAGTAAGAAAAAAGGCTGATTGGGCAATGCGTTGGATAGAAAATGGATCTTATGCAGAGCGTTTAATCGCATTTGCTGCAGTAGAAGGTATTTTCTTCTCAGGAAGTTTCTGTTCTATCTTTTGGTTAAAGAAAAGAGGTTTAATGCCAGGCTTAACCTTCTCTAACGAATTAATTTCTAGAGATGAAGGTATGCACATGGACTTTGCTGTATTGTTATACAACAACCACTTGGTAAACAAACTATCTCAAGAAAAAATTACAGGCATTATTACTGATGCAGTAAGAATTGAAGAAGAATTTGTTACAGAATCTTTACCAGTAAGATTAATTGGAATGAACTCTGATTTAATGAACCAATACATTCAATTTGTTGCCGATAGATTATTGGTGCAATTAGGATGTGAAAAAGTATACAACGCAACCAATCCTTTCGACTTTATGGATATGATTTCTTTACAAGGAAAAACAAACTTTTTTGAAAAAAGAGTTGCTGAATATCAAAAAGCAGGAGTATCTAACAGCACTCAAGATTTAAACGAAGGATTTAGCCTAGACGAAGATTTTTAAACGAATAAACCCACAGCAATTATGTTTGTAGAAAAAAGAGACGGAAGAAAAGAGCCAGTACAATTTGACAAAATTACGGCTAGAATTAAAAAACTATGTTATGGTTTAAACGATTTAGTTGACCCAACTAAAGTTGCCATGCGAGTTATTGAAGGTTTGTATGATGGTGTAACCACATCTGAACTGGATAACTTAGCTGCAGAAGTTGCTGCAACCATGACCATTCAGCACCCTGACTTTGCTTTATTGGCATCAAGAATTGCTGTATCTAACTTACACAAAGGAACCGACAAAAGCTTTTCTTCTACCATGGAGAAATTGTACAGCTATGTTGATCCAAAAACAAACGAAAAAGCTCCTTTATTAGCCGAAGACGTTCACAACATTATTAAAGATAATGCTGCAGCTTTAGATTCTGCTATTATTTATGATAGAGATTTTAACTACGACTTTTTTGGATTTAAAACTTTAGAAAGAGCTTACCTATTAAGATTAAATGGAGAAATAGCAGAGCGGCCTCAACACATGTTAATGAGAGTTTCTGTTGGAATTCATAAAGAAGACATTGAAGGTGCAATAGAAACCTACAACTTAATGTCGGAAAAATGGTTTACACACGCTACTCCAACATTGTTTAATGCAGGAACACCTAAACCACAAATGTCATCATGCTTTTTACTAAGCATGCAAGACGATAGCATTGAAGGAATTTACGACACATTAAAACAAACAGCTAAAATTTCACAATCTGCCGGTGGAATTGGACTAAGCATTCACAACGTTAGAGCAACTGGTTCTTACATAAAAGGAACCAACGGAGAATCTAATGGAATTGTGCCAATGTTAAAAGTATTTAACGATACTGCACGTTATGTAGATCAAGGTGGTGGAAAAAGAAAAGGTTCATTTGCCGTTTACATTGAACCATGGCATGCTGATATTTTTGACTTTTTAGATTTAAAAAAGAATCATGGTAAAGAAGAGCAAAGAGCAAGAGACTTGTTTTATGCACTTTGGACTCCAGATTTATTCATGAAAAGAGTAGAAGAAGATGGAGAATGGACCTTAATGTGTCCACATGAATGCCCAGGATTATATGACAGCTATGGTGAAGAATTTACAAAACTTTACACCAAATATGAAGCTGAAGGAAAAGGTAGAAAAACCATTAAAGCCAGAGACCTTTGGAACACTGTTTTAGAATCACAAATAGAAACAGGAACGCCTTACATGTTATACAAAGATGCATGTAACGAAAAATCTAACCAAAAGAATTTAGGCACCATTCGTTCTTCAAACCTATGTACCGAAATAATGGAATATACGTCTAAAGACGAGGTTGCCGTATGTAACTTAGCTTCTTTAGCCTTACCAAAATTTGTAATTGACGGTCAATTTGATCACCAAAAATTGTTTGACATCACTTATGTGGCAACAAAGAATTTAAACAAAATTATCGACAACAACTATTACCCAGTAAAAGAAGCAGAAAATTCTAACTTCCGTCACCGTCCAATCGGATTAGGTGTTCAAGGATTAGCAGATGCATTTATCTTATTGCGTATGCCTTTCGAATCGGAAGAAGCAAAAACCTTAAACAAAGAAATTTTTGAAACGCTTTATTATGCTTCTATGACTGCTTCTAAAGATTTAGCAAAAGAAGATGGTGCTTATGAAAGCTACGAAGGCTCTCCAGTATCTCAAGGAGAGTTTCAATACGATATGTGGGGTGTTACGCCAAGCGACAGATGGGAATGGGATGTATTAAAAGAAGAAGTTGCCAAATATGGAGTAAGAAACTCTTTACTGTTAGCGCCTATGCCAACAGCATCTACTTCTCAAATATTAGGAAACAACGAATGTTTTGAGCCTTATACTTCTAACGTTTATACCAGAAGAGTTCTTTCAGGTGAGTTTATTGTAGTTAACAAGCACTTATTAAGAGACTTAAACAAATTAGGCTTGTGGAACGATGATTTGAAAAACGAAATCATGTTAGCCAATGGATCTATACAAGACATTCCTGAAATACCACAAAACTTAAAAGAATTGTACAAAACGGTTTGGGAAATTAAACAACGAACCATCATCGATATGGCTGCTGATAGAGGTGCTTACATCTGTCAATCGCAATCGTTGAATTTATTTGTTGAAAGTCCAAACTTTGCCAAATTAACATCAATGCATTTCCATGCTTGGAAGCAAGGATTAAAAACAGGAATGTATTACTTAAGAACAAAAGCTGCGCGCGATGCTGTTAAATTTACAGTAAACACCGAAGCAAAAGAAGCTCCAATACCAACAGCTCAGCAAATTAAAGAAGCAGAAGCTGCTGCATTAGCTTGTTCTATTGATAATCCAGATGATTGTGAAATGTGTTCAGGTTGATCAACAACCTACACTAACTATATAAAGATCCTTCTTTTGAAAGCGTCCCTAGTTGTAAAACAGGGGCGTTTTTTATACCTAAAAATTTGTACATTCGTAAGTGAAAAAATTCAATTAAAAATTCTAAAACTTATCAGTATGAATAAAGGATCAATTAAAGTAAGCGTATTATACCCAAATGGAGAGGGCAAAACATTTGACATGGATTACTATTGCAACAAACACTTTACTATGCTCAATGACTTATTAGGTGATGCTATTTTAAGCTCAGCTGTTGAAAAAGGATTAGGGGGAGGAGCTCCTGGATCTGAAGCAACTTACGCTGCTATAGGTAATTTATACTTTGCTTCAATAGAATCTTTTCAAAATGCATTTGGCCCACATGCTGAACAAATTATGGGCGACATTCCTAATTACACCAATATTGAACCTACTATACAAATTAGTGAAGTGATGATTTAACAAAATTTTATACTATAAAACATTTAAAACGCCCCCGCTAAAATCAGGGGCATTTTTATTTCCGTTTAAACAAAGGAACTGCCGAACAAGCTTCTCCAAACATAATATTTTTAGCATAAGCTTGAAGTTTTACCGTAAAATCAACAAAAGAAGCCTCAGGTATAGGATATTTCCCACAACCCTTTACAATTACACTTTTATCTTGGTATTGTTTAAAATCAATTTCAGAAAGAACATCATTAAAAATTGATTTTTCCAACTCTTCTTTCGTACCAAAAACTACTTTTTTTGCAACAGGCTCCAATTGAGAAGCCACCAGCATAAAAGCCCACAATGGAACAATGGCATCAACCGAACAAGTAACTCCAACATATTTACCCTCAAATTTACTCCAATCAGTAACTTTAACTGCAGCTCTAAATTCCTTTTCCACCAATATAATCTCTTCCTTTAAAAAGTCTTTTATATCAAATAATACGCGTTCTCCTGCAGGGTAAAATTCATCTAAACTAACCTGAACCAAACTGCTATTTTCTACTCTATTGATTATTTCATCCATAACTCAAAATTAGGCTAAAAATTTCTAAACATGAATACATTTAATTTCATTAAATTTGCAACCGATTTAGACTTAAACTAAAAATATTTAACAATGTCAGAAACATTAACAGCAGACAAATACGGAATGCAAGCAGCATTAAAAGCGCTTGGATTAAAAGAAATTAATGAAGGAACCTCTACTGGTTCTAACAACTTTGGTAGCGGAGAAACTATATCCTCTTACTCTCCAACAGATGGGGCTTTAATTGGTAAAGTAACTACTACAACTAGAGAAGATTATAATAAAGTAATGGACTCTGCTACTTCTGCGTTTTTAGAATTCAGAACAATGCCAGCTCCACAAAGAGGTGAAATCGTTCGTCAGTTTGGAAACAAATTAAGAGAATTAAAAGAACCATTAGGGAAATTAGTTTCTTACGAAATGGGTAAATCTTTGCAAGAAGGGTACGGTGAAGTTCAAGAGATGATTGATATCTGTGATTTTGCTGTTGGTTTATCAAGACAATTAAACGGGCAAACTATTCCATCTGAAAGACCAGGTCACGTGATGAGAGAGCAATGGCATTCAATTGGTGTTGTTGGAATTATTTCTGCTTTTAACTTCCCTGTGGCTGTTTGGGCTTGGAATACAGCTTTAGCTTGGATTTGTGGTGATGTTTGCGTTTGGAAAGGTTCAGAAAAAGCACCAATGTGTTCTGTAGCTTGTCAAAACATAATTGCTGACATCTTAAAAGAAAATAACTTACCAGAAGGTATCTCTTGTATCATTAATGGAGATTACAAAGTTGGTGAGATGATGACAACTGATGAAAGAATTCCTTTAGTATCTGCTACAGGATCTACAAGAATGGGAAGAATTGTTGGAGCAACTGTTGCTCAACGTTTCGGTAAGTCTTTATTAGAATTAGGTGGTAACAATGCAATTATTATTACTCCAACTGCTGACTTAAAAGTAGTTGTTCCTGGAGCAGTATTTGGTGCTGTTGGAACATGTGGACAAAGATGTACTTCAACAAGAAGATTAATTATTCACGAATCTGTTTACGACAAAGTAAAAGATGCAATAGTTGGTGCTTACGGACAATTAACGATTGGTAACCCATTAGATGAAAAAAATCACATCGGACCATTAATCGATCAAGATTCTGTAGATACTTATTTAGCTGCCATTGAAAAAGCGAAAGCTGAAGGTGGAAACATATTAGTTGAAGGTGGAGTTTTACAAGGCGAAGGTTACGAAAGCGGATGCTACGTTAAGCCAGCTATTATTGAAGCCAAAAACAGCTATGAAATTGTTCAGTCAGAAACTTTTGCTCCAATTTTATATTTAATGAAATACTCCGGTGATGTAGAAACTGCTATTGAACAACAAAATGGTGTTGCACAAGGTTTATCATCAGCCATAATGACCAATGAAATGAAAGAAGCTGAAAAGTTCTTATCATTTGCTGGTTCCGATTGTGGAATTGCTAATGTAAACATTGGTACTTCTGGTGCTGAAATAGGTGGCGCATTTGGTGGAGAAAAAGAAACTGGTGGAGGAAGAGAATCTGGTTCTGATGCATGGAAAGTTTATATGAGAAGACAAACCAACACAGTGAACTATTCTGATGAATTACCTTTAGCACAAGGCATAAAGTTCGACCTATAACTGGTCATTTATTTCGACTAAAGGTCCGTTTTATCTAATAAACGGACCTTTTTTTTCGCCAAAGGCAACCTTTTTCAAAACTTTTCGTATATTTATGTACTACTAATTAGTTCATTAACCTATCTGCTATGAAAAAGAGTTATCTTTTGACGTCATTATTTGTCGTTCTATCCGTGTTTTCTTACGCGCAATCCGACCAACAAGTTTCTAATTCTGAACTTACCATTACACAAGACGGCAAACGTCTTGAGGCTACCATTGTATGTTTAGACGCACTCGAGGCGCCAACAAAATATAATGAGTTCGCGAAGCAATTCACTTCAATGCCTAATTTTCCTAAAAACAGTAGCGCAATTACTAACGCTCAGCTGCGCAGTAGTATCGATACTTGGTTTAAAAATAACCCTACTGTTATTGACCAAGTTCGATCTGAACAAAAAAAAGCTCACGACATACTTTACGGTCCTAGACCGCAATAATAATATTGAAAACTACTATCATGAAATACCTATTAAAATTAACAGTTGTTGCATTAATCGCTATTGGATCTAATCCTTTTGCAACCGCACAAGTAGCAATTGCACCATGTACTCATATCCGTACATATACAGCAGCAGTAAGAGGATATCACTTTACTGCACCTACAACATTTACCGTTTGTGGCATTTATGTGCCAGATGATGCATCTACCTTATTTCAAAGTGTATCCATTGTTCGGTTTACTGCAGGACCCCCTCCTGCCTTTGCTGGAACAACGAACAATTTTGTAACCTTATTCCAAAATTTAAATTACGCTCCAAACAACATGATTGCAGTGCCGAATATTGTTATAAATGCTGGTGATATTATTGGTGTTTATGGTTGAAGAGGGGCTAATTCTACTAATAGTTATGGTGCTGTAAATTGTGGTCTAACGATTAATGGCTTTCCCGCAGTTGCACAAAGAAGTGGAATGCAATTTGATTTAGCTGCTGGACCAGGAATGCATGATATTTGGAGTGAAGTAAATGGTAACATTGGGAGAGTTACACTCTATACCAATTGTACTCCTTGTCCTCCTCCGGCAGCAATTAACGCTATAACAGGTCCAACAACAGTATGTGAAGGGGATACTTTAACGTATACTGTACCTGCTCAGACTGGTGCAACTGCATACAATTGGACAGTTCCTGCTGGAGCAACAATTATATCAGGGCAAAATACAACAAGCTTAAGTGTTAATTGGACTACAGCTCCTGGTGGACAAATTTGTGTTGACTGGACTGATGCTTGTCCTCTTACAAGTCCTCAAACCTGTTTAAATGTTACGGTTAATGCAACACCAACTATGACTACTCCAACAAATATTATTGTTTGTGCAGGAGATACTGTACCGCTTTCTGCATTCGTGAGTAACCCAATTGGAGGCTCATTTGCTTGGGACAATTCAAATACAGCAATTGGTCTAGGGGCGAATGGAGGAGGAAATATACCTGCTTTTGTTGCTACTAACACCACTACCACTGCTATTGTTGGAACTGTTACTGTTACTCCAACTGTTGGGATTTGTTTAGGAACGCCTATTACTTATACAATTACAGTAAACCCTAGCCCAATACCTGTTGTTCCAACAAACTTAACGTATTGTCCAGGCGTAACAGTTCCTGCAAGTGTTTATACTAGTAATCCGGCAGGAGCAACCTATTCGTGGACCAATTCTAATCCCGCAATTGGTTTGGGTGCAGCTGGAGCTGGAAATACACCTTCGTTTACATCGGCCAACCCTTCAGGAACTGCAATTGTAGGAACAATTACTGTTATTGGAACATTAAACGGATGTGCAAGTGCACCTGTTACTTACACCATAACCATTGACCCAACACCTGCTGCACCAACAGCCCTTAGTGTAACAACCTGTCCAAACAACATTACTACACTTACTGCAACAGCACCAGGAGGAAATTATGAATGGTTTGATGCTGCAGTTGGAGGAAATCTTCTTATTGCAAATGCAAGCTACACAACACCAGCATTAGCCGCTACAAAAACGTTTTATGTACAAACAACCTTAAATGGATGTTTAGGACCTAGAACTCCTGTAACAGTTACAATTGGAAATGTAATTATCGCAAATGCTGGTCTTGACGATACAATTTGTGATGGGGCTTCTTATAATTTATTAGCCACTCCAAATGGACCAACCTATTCTTATTCATGGGATGAGTTACCAGGACCTTTAGCTTTTTCAACTGTATTTAATCCTGCTGTCTCACCAACAATTCCAACTTCTTATGTACTTGAAGTAACAGACATAAACAACTGTGTTTCCTTGGATACTGTAGAATTATTTATTTACGCTATTCCAACCATGGCAACACCTACAGATATTGTAGTCTGTAATGGAACAACTATTTCCCCATCTAGCTACGCTAGTACTCCTGCTGGAGGAACTTTTACATGGACTAATTCTGTTCCAGGTATAGGTTTAGCTGCAAATGGAGCAGGAAACCTTCCTTCTTTTGCTGCTGTAAATGTATCTTCAACACCAATTGTTGCGACCATTACAGTTACCCCAACAGTTAATGGTTGTGTAGGAACTCCTGTCAATTACACAATCACTGTAAACCCAGGTGCCGTGGCTAATGTTGGATCAAATTTAACTGTTTGTAACGGAGACCCTGTACCATCATCAACTTTTTCTAGTGTTCCTGCTGGAGGAACTTTTTCTTGGACCAATACAAATATTAACATTGGTTTAGCGGCTAACGGTTCAGGAAATACTCCACTATTTAATGCTGCCAATCCATCAGCTGTGCCAATTACTGGTAGTATTTCGGTAGTTGCCACAACAAATGGTTGCCCAGGAGCACCATCAGTTTATACAATAACCGTTAATCCAGCTGTAACAGGTATTAACAATATATCGATTTGCCAAGGAGATAGTGCTCTAATTGGTGGTACTTATTATTCAGCTTCAGGGGCTTATATTGACAGTTTAACTACTACAATAGGATGTGACAGTATTGTTACTAATAACTTAACCGTTAATCCTGTTGTGTCAAATACCTTTTATCAAACTATTTGTAATGGTGATAGCGCGCTCATTAATGGTAATTATTATTCAATAGGCGGAACTTACCCTTTTACTTTAACCAGTGCTGAAGGATGTGATAGTCTTGTAATTTATGAGTTATTTGTTGATACTGCTTTCCCTGTTAATATCTTAGCGTCAACTACGGCTCTTAATCTTGGTCAAAGCTCAGGCTTACAGGCATATACTGGTCAGGCTGGAACGTCTTATTTATGGTCTCCCGCAACAGGATTAAGCTGTGTACCTTGCCCTACAACAGTGGCAACACCTCCTACTAGTATGTGGTATTATGTGACTTCTACTAACGAAAACGGCTGTGAAACAATAGATAGTATCTATATAGAAGTGGATCCTACCACCAACCTATATATCCCAAATATATTTTCTCCAAACGGAGATAAACAGAACGATGTATATAGAGTTAGAGGAAAAGGTATAGATCTTTTTAACATAGCAATATATAATAGGTGGGGACAAAAAGTATTTGAATCGGATGATATAACAAAAGGTTGGAATGGAACCAAAGAAGGAGCTACACTAAATCAGGGAGTATTTGTTTACAAAGTAAATGTAACCATGTATGATGGCACTGAGTATAACGAAACTGGAAACATAACCCTTATCAGATAATGAAGAAATTAATTGTCATATGTTTACTTGTTCAAGGGCTTTTTGGGTATGCTCAAGATATCCATTTTAGTCAATTCATGAACTCATCCTTTTTGTACAACCCAGGACAAACAGGAATGATTAATGGCGACCATCGAGCGTTATTGAGTTACAGAACGCAATGGGGAGCAATTGCTGCTCCTTACGAAACATATTCTTTTGCGTACGACACCAAAATTTTTAATAACAATAGTAAAAAAGCCAAAATGGGAATTGGCTTAGGAGTGTATAAAGATGTTGCTGGTGATACTGAGCTAGGAACTACATCAATTACATTATCTACTAGTGCAATTATAAAGCTGGATAATCTCAATAAATTATCTTTAGGATTGCAAGGTGGTATAATGCAAAATTCGATCAACTCTAATATGCAGTGGGGAAATCAATACGATGGGAATGGATATAATGCCCTTATTAATTCTGGTGAAGATGGAACATTAAACTCAAATCCTACTGCAGGAGATTTTAATGCTGGAATAGTTTGGAATTATGGAACATCAGAATCTACTATTACCTCTAACGATTTATTTAGTATGCAAGCAGGGCTTTCTGTTAGCCATTTAAGTAGACAAAAAATACAGTTCACCAATTACAAAGAGTCAATTTATAACAGAGTTACATTACACGGGAAAAGTTTTATAGGGATAAAGAGTACTAACTTATCGGTTATTCCAGGATTTATGTTTCAAAAACAAGGTCCTTCAAGCGAATTAATTTTCGGAACTTATTTTCGATCTATGCTTAAAGCGGAATCTCGTTATACTGGTATGTTTAAAGAAAGCGCACTCTCTCTCGGGATTTTTTATAGAGCAGGAGATGCACTTGTCCCAAAATTAGGGTTAGAAATTATGAACTTTAATTTAGGTGTAAGTTACGACCTTACTTCTTCTGGTTTAAACGGAGGAAATGCATTGGAAATTTCTTTACAGTACCTTGTTCCTGTTGAAGACAGATACGGAAAAGGAACCGCTCCTAAAATGTATTAATTTACGATATCCTTCTTGGTTACTATCTCCTGATTAATGTTCATAAAATCAGTCACACCACTTGTATTTTTTCCTTACTTTCGTTCCAATGAAAAATGCTTTATACCTTTTATTAACAGTACTTATTGTTTCGTGTGGAACCGAAAACAATACACAAGAAACACAACAAGACAACTCATTAACCTTAGTAGAAGGTTCGTGGACTTTAAATTTCAATTTAGGTGAAGGAATTCTTGCTCCTGTTGCATTTAATCTAAGCCAAGTAAGAGGTCGTTACCAACTAGAGTTTATTAATGGAGAAGAAAAAATTGTTACAAAATCGGTAGAGATTAAGGACAAAAAAATAAAAATTTCTGATGCCGTATTTAATTCTTGGTTTGAAGGAGAAATAATAAATTCATCTACCATTAAAGGCCACTGGTTTAAAAATGATGGCGCAAATAAAATTGCTTTTGAAGCACATCATGGTGTTCAAGAACGATTTAAAAAACCAGAAAATTTACCTTTCTCAGAAACCAATATCTCCGGAAAGTGGGAAGTTGACTTTAGTAAAGATGTCCCTAGTGACCATTACAAAGCAATTGGTAAGTTTATTCAGGATGGTATTTATCTTACTGGTACTTTTTTAACAGAAACAGGTGACTATCGATTTTTAGAAGGTAATGTTTATAATGATGTCGCCTATTTATCGTGTTTTGATGGAGCTCATTTATTTTTATTTAAAGCCACGATTCTAGATGATACTTTACAAGGGGAATTTTGGTCGGGAACCCATTGGAACGAACCTTGGATCGCTACCCGAAACAATAATTTTGAATTAACCAATCCTGATTCTTTAACCTTTTTAAAAGAGGGTTACGATAACTTAGAATTTACCTTTCCTAACTTAAAAGGAGATCCTGTTTCGTTGAGTGATGAAAACTATAACGACAAGGTTGTTATTGTTAACATTATGGGGCCTTGGTGCCCAAATTGCAAAGATGAATCCGTTTACCTTGCAGAACTATATAATTCCAATAAGGCTAAAGGCTTAGAAGTAATCGCATTGTCATTTGATAAATCATCTGATTTTGAAATTGCCAAAAACACTGCTTTAAAGGTAAAAGAGCACTTCGGAATTAATTACGAAATTTTAATTGCTGGAAAAGCCAATAAGATTGAAGCCTCAAAATCGTTGCCAATGCTTAATCATGTAATGTCGTACCCTACTTCTATTTTTATAGATAGAAAAGGAAAAATTAGAAAGATTAGAACTGGTTTTTATGGTCCTGGAACAGGCGATTATTACACCCGATACATTGAGCAAACAAACGATTTTGTTGCGATGCTCTTAGCTGAAAAATAGGCTAATAGGTAATAGACTTAATCAACGCTTCTTGCTCTCTTAAGTATTCTCGTTTATCAAATTTTGGACCGTATACATAACCATCAACACAAATTACACGGTTCCTTTTTTCATCTACCATAGAGTAATTTACAAATGGTCCGCCCATAAATCCTTTTTTCATGTGCCACAAACCTCTCAGCTCGTTTAAATAAACGCCTGTTAAGCTCACTTCTTTCTGGTTAGGCACATATTCTTCATATGACAACATATAGGACCCCTCGTTCTTTCCATGCACATATTTCTCTGTATAATAGTTTCTTTTCTTTACCAACTCACCAACATCAAAAGTACTATCGCTTATATATGGGTAAGTATAAATTAATATTCCTTGACTTAATGGGTGCCCGCCAATATCTGTTTCTTTTCGCAACCAAATAAAGTCTTCCGCTTCTTCGGCAACAACATAAAGTTCATCTATATTTAATCCAAGCTTAAAGTTTTCTCTTAAGTGTTGTGCATTTTTACTATTCGAATTTAATCGGTCATGTTCTTGTAAACGCTCTATCTCTTTATCGTTAAAATAATTTAGCAGCACCTCTTCGTTTTTTGCAACAGTTTCTGCTGCAACACTTCCCGATGGTGCAGTAATGGTAATAACCAATTGTTTATCTGCCCAAACATTTTTGGTTACCGTTAATTTTATTTTGCTTTCAGGCTCAATATTTACCATAACAATGTTTCGTGTAGTATGAAATATTCTGCTAAACGCTCTATGTGGAACATGAATTAAATCAAAAGAGGCCTCTCGTTGAGGTAAACCAACCTGCTGCTGAGCAAAAACTTGTTTTATTGCATCTCCTGTCGCATTATTATAATAAGCCGTATCTGCAACAATTAACAAATCGCCAGACCTTCCTGTACAATGTGGTAAAACACGTTCGTTTATTTCTTCGCACGACCACAGAGAAACCGCAGCAACGATCAACACTGCTATTTTAAAAAATCCCTTCATTATCCTATTGGTTTAATTCTAAGTTTTGTGCCTAGTTTTAGCTTTTGAGTGTCTATTGCCTTGTTCAACTCTTTAATTTGTTCTATGCTTACACCTTCATATTTATTGGCGATATCCCATAAATTATCACCCGATTTAATGGTATGATAATAGTATTTTCCATTTGGTTTAAGTGCTACCTTTTGAGCTTCTACTTTAGCTTTTTTATTGTTTTGCGCTGCAACACTAGATTTTGGATAGAGGTAAAGCTTTTGTCCTATTTTTAATCTATCGCTGTACAAGTTATTCCAACCCTTAATTTGACTAACTCTACAATGGTAACGTTGTGCAATTGACCCTAAAACATCTCCACTACGTACTGAATAAACCGTTGCTTTACCATGTTTTGCCGAAGACGGAGCAATTGGTTTGTTTTGCGCAAAAGCAATGCTATCCTTAATGTCTTTTTCGGTTTTTAAAGCATAAATTTTTTGCTCATTAATTAAAAAGTCGCCTACTTTATCGGCAGGTAAACAAAGGGTATTGGCTTTACCTGAATTAGGAATGAAGCTTTGTTTGTAAGTCGGGTTTAAGTACTCAATGTACTCTAACGGAATATCTAAAGCTTCAGATATTTGTGCAAATGAAAGATGATCTGACAGATTTACCGTATCTGTTTTGAAACAAGCAATATCTGGTGTAATAGGAAAAATGTTGTGTTCAGAAGGATAATTCATTATGTAGTTTACAGCAATAAAAGCAGGAACATATCCTCTTGTTTCTTTGGGTAAAAAATTTCTTATTTCCCAGTAGGTTTTCTTTCCTCCTGATCTTCGTATTGCTTTATTTACATTTCCTGGGCCGCAATTGTAAGCTGCTAAAGCCAAGTTCCAATTGTCGTACATTTTATACAGGTACTTCAAATATTTACACGCTGCTTCAGTAGATTTATATACGTCACTTCTTTCATCATAATACGAGGTAACTTCTAAACCAAACATTTTTCCTGTTGGGTACATAAACTGCCACAATCCTGTTGCTCCTACTCTCGATCTTGCTTTGGGATTTAATGCAGACTCAATTATTGGCAAATACTTTAATTCTAAGGGCATGTTATGTTTGTCTAAATGCTCCTCAAAAATGGGAAAATAGATTGGTGCTAAACCTAACATTCTGCCTGTTACTCTTTTTCTTCTTTTAGCATACATGCTAACATAGCCTTTTACATAGTTATTGTAAACTAAACTAAAAGGAGAATTGGCATTTATTGCTTCAAACCTGTTGTGGTAGGTTAAGCTATCAAAAACAGGAACTGAGTCCTTGCTATAACCCATTGCATTTAACATTGCTCTATTGTCGTTAAAACCTAAACTTTCAAAATAACCCGTAGCCATCATACTATCTATTGCAGCTAAAATAGGGTCGTCCTTATCTAATATTTGTTGCAAAGAATCGTTGTTAGTTTGTGCGCCTACATTTAAAAACAGGCCAAGTACTAAAACAGATATTAGGGATATTCTCATCATATTAAAACGCAGTTTTGCTTAATTATTATCCATTAGGTATTTAGAAAATGACAACAATTCTTGTTCTCCAAAACTTTTTGCCATTACCTGAAACCCAAAAGGAAGCCCGTTAGAGTGTTGCCCTAATGGAAGTGATATTGCTGGAACACCAGCTATTGGTGCTTGTGCCGTGTAAATGTCTTCTAAGTACATTTTTATTTGATCATCGTTTTGTTTTCCTATTTCAAACGGAGTGTGTGGCGATGTTGGCGTTAAAATAAAATCATAATCCTTTAAAACTTGCTCTGTTTTGTCTTTAATTAATCTTCTTACTTTTTGTCCTTTGGTATAATAAGCATCATAAAAACCTGCACTTAAAACGTAAGTTCCTAGCATTATTCTTCGCTTCACTTCTTTGCCAAAACCTTCGGTTCGGGAAAACTTATAGGTTGATTCTAGATCTGTTCCATTTGGACTTCTATAGCCAAAATGTACTCCATCAAAACGAGCTAAATTAGATGATGCTTCAGCCGTAGTTAACACATAATAAGTTGGCACCAAATAATCCAAATACTCAAATTCGGTTTCTTCTACTGTGTGACCATCAGCTTTTAAATTTTCTATTATTTCGTAAAAACGACCTTTTACCTCAGCATCTAATCCTTCGTTTTCAATGTAACTCTTAAAATAAGTGAGCTTCAATTTTTTATCAAAGCCCAAGTTTTCACTTAAGTTAGGAACAGCTTGTTTAGAGCAAGTAGTATCGAACTCATCTCCTCCAGATATTACCTCAGTTATTAAAGCCATGTCTCCTACAGATCGTGTAAAAGGGCCTATTTGATCAAAAGAAGAAGCATAAGCAATCAACCCATGTCTTGAAACTCTTCCATAGGTTGGTTTCATTCCCAACACATCACAAAACGATGCGGGCTGTCTAACCGAACCACCAGTATCTGACCCTAAACTGGCCAAACACAAATTGGCCTGAACTGCTACTGCAGATCCTCCAGAAGACCCTCCAGGAGTTTTAGTATTGTCTAGTGCATTCAATACATTTCCATAAGCCGAGTTTTCGTTTGAACTACCCATGGCAAATTCATCGCAATTGGTTCTTCCAATAACAATAGCATCTTCAGCTAATAATCGCTCTACAACAGTTGCGCTATAAAGTGATTCAAACCCTTCTAATATTTTTGATGATGCAGACACTTTATGGCCTTTATAACAAATATTGTCCTTAATAGCAATCACCATTCCAGCTAATTTCCCGGCAGTGTTATTGGCAATTTTTGCATCAACATCTTTCGCAAAAGCTAGTGCTTCGTCCGTAAATACTTCTAAAAATGCATTAAGGTGTTTGTTTTCTTCGATTCGGTTAAGGTAGCTCTCAACGAGGCTTACACAGCTTAAGCCGTTATTACTAATGTCTTCTTTTATCTCATTAAGAGATGAATAAACCTTTTCCATTAAGAAATGCTTGAAAATTAATGCGATGGCCCCTTTGTTGCCCGCGTTCTATACAATGAAGAGACTATTTTATCTTCTCTGTTTCTTTATCGTCAGCAGCTTTGCTTTCCCCTTCTTTCATTCCGTCTTTAAATTCTTTCATTCCGGAACCTAAGCCTCTCATCAATTGAGGAATTTTTTTTCCACCAAATAACAATAGTATTACAACTAAAACTAATACTGCTCCTCCTATTCCAAATTTTTGGATAAAAAGTAATGGCAATTCTGATAAAAATATAGTGTTCATGTCTTTTAATTTTTATGGCTTGGCCATAGGCCATGCTTATAATGGAGGTAAAGGTACAAAAGATTTGTTTAAAGCACTTCCTGAGTGGGCTGAATCTTGTTATTTTTTTGAGTTGTACTCCGTTTAATAAAGTAAATGATACCTATGCAAGCAACTAAGCTTCCTAAATAAATAAACAAGCTGTAATCACTTTCATCAAAAATAGAAATGTCACCTTCTACCAATATCTCAGGGGCATAATAGCTTATTAATACCAAGCTACCGTTATTTACAAAATGCCCTAAAATAGGGAGCCATAAAGATTTGGACCAATGATACAAATACCCAAAAAATGCTCCCATTAGCGTAATGGCAATAAAATTATATACTTGAACATGTATAGCGCTAAACAGTAATGCCGTCAACCAAATACCGAGGTGAGGATTATTGGTCCATTTGGCAAATATTTTCTGAAGAACCCCTCTAAACAAAAGCTCTTCGCCTAAAGCTGGAATTACTGCAACAATCAATAAAACATAGAGCAAACTTGGTATGCCATCAAATGTTAAAAAAGCATGCTGAGTAGCCAATGAAGTTTCTTGGGTTTGAAGGAGCCACACATCAAAATCACTTAAAAAATCGGGCAATACCAACATAGAATTTAGTTCTACTATCCAAGATAAAACAGGCGAACAAACGATCATAAATAAAGCAACTGCCAAAAACAACAGTGGTTTTTTTACTGTTTTAAACCCCAATGCTAAAAATGGTTTTGGATACAAAATAAGCGCATAAATAATTGGCGTTAATACAAAAATAAAGGTGGCCATTATTAGCTGCATTAATTTACTGGCTTCTATTACTTGTGAACTAGCATGAGACAAATCGGCCAAAAGATTAGTAAGGTTGTGCGCATCCATATCAAAAGAAACCGCTACTACCACTAAAGAAATAACTGCAGAAATTAACAACATAGTTGCCCCCAAACTCAATATTAAGAGAAGTTGTAAAAGTGGTTTATTGTCCAATTCGTATCTGGATAACATATATAAGTGTTAGTTTTGTCCTTCGATTTGGTAAAGATAGGAAATATAGAATTAGGGGAATTCCCATTGTTGCTTGCGCCAATGGAGGATGTGAGTGATCCTCCGTTTAGAGCTTTGTGCAAAGAAAACGGTGCGGACGTGATGTATACCGAATTTATTTCGAGCGAAGGATTAATTAGAGATGCTGTTAAAAGTGTTCAGAAATTGGACATTTATGAATACGAACGCCCTGTTGGCATTCAAATATTTGGCAACAACATTGAATCGATGAAATTGGCTACTGAGGTTACTGCCAAAACGAAACCCGATATTATTGACATTAATTATGGCTGCCCGGTTAAAAAGGTAGCGTGCAAAGGTGCTGGTTCTGGCATTTTGCAAGACATTCCTAAAATGGTAGCCATGACAAAAGCTATTGTAGAGAGTACTGATATACCAGTAACGGTAAAAACGCGCTTAGGATGGGATGAAAACACCAAATACATTGTTGATGTTGCAGAGCGATTACAAGATGTGGGCATTAAAGCCATATCGATACACGGTAGAACCCGAAAGCAAATGTATAAGGGCGAGGCAGATTGGACGCTTATTGGTGAGGTAAAGAACAACCCTCGTATGAACATTCCTGTATTTGGTAATGGCGATATTGATACGCCAGAAAAAGTGATAGAAGTAAAAAACAAATACGGTGTTGATGGTGTAATGATAGGCCGAGCGAGTATTGGTTACCCTTGGATTTTTAATGAAATTAAACACTTTATGGCCACTGGTGAGCATTTGGCTCCTCCAACAACGGCCGATAGAATTACTGCTGTTCGCAGGCATTTAGAAATGTCGGTAAAGTGGAAAGGTGAAACGCTTGGTGTTTTAGAAATGCGTAGACATTATGGAAATTATTTTAAAGGAATATCTCACTTTAAGGAACACCGAATGAAGTTAGTTACAACTAATGAAGCTGAAGAGGTATTTGCTGCACTCGATGAGATTCACCGAATTTTTGTTTAATTACTTAAAGATGCTTCTTAGTTAACACCTTAACCGGGTACCAACTGGCCAGCAAACCAATAATAACTACAATGGTAGCGGTATAAATAAAGTCGATGCTTTTTAGTGCCACAGGATAAGCTTCTACCACTCCGCCTTCTAACTTAAGTA
Organism: uncultured Flavobacteriales bacterium; assembly: GCA_905479995.1. Lineage (GTDB taxonomy): Bacteria > Bacteroidota > Bacteroidia > Flavobacteriales_E > Vicingaceae. Next base: position 85,297 of record CAJQON010000018.1, read on the forward strand.
AGCCAAACTGTATTTGTAGCCAACACACTATTGCGCCTAAACTCATCCCTATAAAAGCTCCCAACAAATTAATGAGCATTCCTTCGGCAAAAAATATTTTGCGAATAACAGAATTGTTAGCTCCCATGGTTTTTAAAATCCAGATGTCTTTATCCTTATCTATAATTAACATGGTTAAGGAACCAATAATATTAAACGAAGCAATAACCAATATAAAAGCCAAAATTAAAGAAGTAATCCACTTCTCGGTTTTATTAGTTTTAAACATTAACTCATTTAACTCATCGCGTGTTTTCACCACATATTTATCGCCAACTATTGCTTGTACTTTGACTTTTACATCTTGCCAATCGCTATCTTTTTTTAACCCCAATTCTACTGATGACAAGCGATTTTTATGTTTGAGTAGTTTTTGTACAAAGCCCAAATCGGCCATTACATACTTGGTGTCAAAATCGGGGTTTACAGAAAATACTCCACTGGCATTGGCCATTTTTCGGTGAAATTCCGACTCGGGAGATAGTCCTTTTTTGGTGCCTCGCTTGGGAACAATAATACTAGTTTGGTAATCCAACATTTCATCCGAAATGTATAATGCCAACTGATCGGCAACACCCCAACCTAAAATAATATTGTTTGCTTCCAACCTTAGGCTTCCTTCAATTAACAAGGTGTCCATGCCCGTCATTTTATAAAAACTAGGCTCCACTCCTTTAATGTTGGCAACAGTTTGTTTATCGCCATATTTAATAAGCGCTACCTCTTCTAATGCAGCATTATAATAAAGAATATCAGATAGTTCAAGCAGCTTGTCTTTTGGAAAATCAGTAGCATCAAAAGTTTTACCTTCCACCAAGGTAATTTTAAGGTCGGGATCAAAAGAGGCATATAAATCTTCTACTAAAGCCTGTAAGCCATTAAAAGCTGAAAGCACAATAATAAGTGCTGCAGTAGCAATGGTTATTCCTAAAACAGAAATCCACGAAATAATGTTTATTACATTGTGCGATTTCTTAGAAACCAAGTATCGTTTTGCTATGTAAAAGGGGAAATTCAACTAGTTGGTGTTTGTTTTTTAGTGTATAGTTGATTGTGTTTGGATAATAAATTTTTTGGGTTATTTCATTCATGTTTTAGACTAAATCATTGGGCTTTCCAAAACGAAACGCCAATAACTATTCTCTGTAAAAAAGTTTATTCCTTTAGCAACTGCTCTATTTCTTCGGCATAATCTAAAGAATCGTCTACATAAAAAGCTACTTCAGGAGTAATACGCAATTGATTTTTAATTTGCTTACCCAATAATCCTCTCACCAATTTAGCATGAGCAGAAATTAGTTCTACACATTCGGTTGGCTCCATTTTGCCAAAAACACTGAGGTAAACTTTAGCAAAACTTAAGTCGGGAGCTACTCTAACCACTGTAACAGTAACCATAGTATTGGGAAACCAATTGGCAGCATTTAAATGAAAAATTTGGCTAATCTCTTTTTGCAATAACCTTTCAACTTTTTGTTGTCTAATAGAACTCATATTGCAAAGATATTAAATAATACACTACCCCATGTTTCAATTGCCATTTTCCCTTTTTTTCGAGCCTTTCCGTTTCGTCTCGTAAAAATTTCTTAATTTGGTTCTTTAACTAATTTACTAATTAACCCAATTTCCGATGAAAAAAACACTAATTACCATTTTTACCCTATGCGGTATTTTAACCGCTCAAGCTCAAATTGTTTTAGACAGTTCGCATGTCGCAAGCATAAACGAAACCATTATTCAAACTAATGATACTATGCCTACGGGTATAACCTATGGAGCGAATGGTTCCGGCCCTTGGGACTTTAGCATGCTCGATTCTAACGTTTATGATACACTTCGTTTTTTGGCAATATCAGACCCTAGGGTGCAAGGTGCAGTTAGTTTTCCAAATGCTAATGTTGCTATCATTAATTCTTCTTTGGAAAAGACTTCGATTTTTCTGAACAAAACAAATTTAAATGTTGAGTTGTTAGGACAAAGCTTATTGTACATACAGCCTATTGGTCTAGTCGATTTACACGCTGCTTCAGAACTCATTAAGTTTTCATCTTCTATGGGAGATAACTATTCTGGATCTTCTGTAGGAACAGCAGGCTCTTTTAGAACTGCTGGATTGATTTGGGGTATAGATTCGGTTAAACTTACTCGGAACGTTAGTTATACCAGCACCATTGATGGTGAAGGAGAAGTGATTACTCCTCGTGGCTCTTTTAATGCCCTTAGGCAACTCTATGAGGAAGTTACCAGTGATACCGCTTATGAAAAACCTGCGTCTACAGGAAAATGGAGACTAATCGATCCAATTACTCTTTCGACAATTAATAATGCCTTTCCTACTTTGAATCTTAAAGAATTCGAAACTAAAACAACTCAAACAGCTAGATGGTGGTCTGATGATGTAAATGCTCGTTTTCCTGTAGTGGAAATGCGTCACGATGCGGCAGGAAATGCTACAAACGTAACTTGGTTGCTCACTAACCCTACACCAACAGCTATAGCTGAAAACTTTAACCCTGCAAATGTAGCGTTGTATCCAAACCCTAGTAATGCAAACATTACCATTAAAACAGATTTAGTTGGAAACAAACAATTGCAAATTTTTGATGTGACTGGAAAAGCAATCAGTACGCATGCCTTTTTAAACACACAGCTTAAAATTTCAGTTGACCAATTAAACAATGGCATTTATTTTTACAACATTTTAGACAAAAACGGAGTAGTTTTAGGCTCTAACAAGTTTTTAGTTTCTAAATAGATAAAAACTTTAAATAAAAAAACCCTCAATAAATTTATTGAGGGTTTTTTTATTTCTTCATCGAAATGCTATAAGAAATTGGTTCTCTATTAATACAACAATTGATTGGGGTATATTCTAAGGTGCATGGCTTTAATGGTTTCATACATCAGCTGTTTCATTTCCTCTACATTTTGCTTTTTAACAGCAGAAATGTAAACCGTTGGCGTATCTGTTTTAGACATCCACATGTTTTTTAAATCTTCTAAAGAATAATTTTCTCTTGTTTTTGGTAATAAATCATCCTCATCTTGCTTCACATAAGTAAAAGCATCTACCTTGTTAAAAACAACTATTGTAGGCTTGTCCAACACTTCTAAATCTTTTAATGTTTCATTAACTACAGCAATGTGATCTTCAAAATTGCTATGTGAAACATCTACTACGTGCACCAAAATGTCAGCATCTCTTACTTCATCTAAAGTAGATTTAAACGACTCAACCAAGTGGTGCGGTAATTTTCGAATAAAACCAACCGTGTCAGTTAACAAAAAGGGTAAATTTTGAACTACCACTTTTCTTATGGTAGTATCTAAGGTTGCAAAAAGTTTGTTTTCAGCAAATACATCCGATTTACTGAGCATGTTCATAATGGTAGATTTACCTACGTTGGTATATCCTACCAGCGCCACTCTAACCATTTGCATGCGTTGCTTCCGTTGAGTTTGTTTTTGTTTGTCTATCTTCTTTAGCTTCTCCTTAAGAAGCGCAACTTTTTGGGTAATTATTCGCTTATCTGTTTCTATTTGCGTTTCTCCAGGTCCACGCATTCCTGCACCACCACCCTTTTGCCTGTCCAAGTGTGTCCACAAACGAGTTAAGCGTGGCAATAAGTATTGATACTGTGCTAACTCTACCTGAGTACGAGCATGAGCTGTTTGTGCTCGAGTAGCAAAAATGTCTAAAATAAGGTTACTTCGATCGAGTATTTTAACCTCCAATACACGTTCAATGTTTCGCAATTGAGAAGGCGAGAGTTCATCATCGAAAATAACAATGTCTACACAATGTTCGTTAACATACTCCAATACCTGTTCCATTTTTCCTTTCCCTATAAAGGTTTTAGGATGCGGTACATCTAGTTTTTGCGTAAACCGATGTAAGGTTTGTACGCCAGCTGTTTCGGCCAAAAAAGCCAATTCATCTAAATATTCTATGGTAGTTTTGTCATCCTGATTTCTGGTAGTAACACCTACTAAAACTGCTGTTTCAATATTTTTTTCGGACGTGTGTTGAAATTTTTTACTCAAGTGCGTTTCTTTAAATCATTCCTCTACCCAAAAGGGAAGGTTTTATTACTCCTGCCCAAAGAATAAGTAATAAGGCCAACACATAAAATATGGCGCCTTTCTTATGTTTTAATTCATCGGTTGCAGCCTTCTTAGATTTTGCTCGTCCTATGGTAATAAATACCACAGCCAAAATCATTACAATAACATGTTCCACTGTCCAAAAACGTAAAGCAGGCTCTTTCATTGCGGCACCCATATTGGCCATTCCTGCCTTAGCAATGTCACTCATTGCATAAACAACAATACCTATAATGGCTTGAATATGTGTTAAACTCACCAATATAATGGCAATTAAATTATCGGATTTTGCATAAGGTTTTTTACCAAACCATCCTGCCAAAGCTTTAACAGCAGCAATTACCAAAAATAATAAGAGTAACCAACGTAAACCTGAATGTGCATGTAACATGTCTTTCTGTTTTTTAATGTCTAACAAAAGTAATTAAAAGCGCTACCATTCATCATATTCCGCTAAAGTTTTTCACTTTAAAACACTATTTTTGAGACCTCAATTTTAAAATTGTATTTGAATGAAGAAATTACTTCTTATCCTATCTATCTTATTTTGCTTTAATTTAACTCAAGCACAAGAAACGTTTATTGTTAATGGTACCCACCACAAAATCCATAACTATTATGCATTTACCAATGCCACTATTTTTATAGATTACCAAACCAAAATAGAAAATGCTACGTTGCTCATTAAAGATGGAAAAATTGAAGCTGTTGGTAACAAGGTAGAGGTTCCTGGAAATACAGTGATCCATAACCTTGAAGGAAAGTATTTATACCCATCACTAATAGATATTTATTCTGATTACGGAATGCCAGTTGGTGTTAAAAAAGGAAGTGCTGGTCATGGAGCACATGCTGCAAAAGGAACTGCAAAAAAAGGAGCTTACAATTGGAACAAAGCAATTCGCCCGGAAGTAGATGCCAGCCAACTATTTTTAGTAAACGAAAAGAAAGCAGCCCAATTAAGAAAACTCGGTTTTGGAGTGGTATTAACGCACCAGCAAGATGGTATTATGAGAGGAACTTCTGCTTTGGTAACTTTAGGAGACGACCAAGCCAACGCTGTTTTGTTGGCAGCAAATGTTACCAATCAGTTGGCATTTAACAAAGGAACATCTACAGACAATTACCCAGGTTCATTAATGGGAATGATAGCCTTAATTAAACAAACCTATTATGATGTTGATTGGTTGTTTAACAATAAAGAAGTAGACGAATTTAACATTTCATTGAATACCATTATTGAAAATTGGAAGTTACCGCAAATATTTGAAGCCAATGATAAGTTAAGCATTTTAAGAGCCGACAAAATTGGCGATGAGTTTGAAATGCAATACATTTTTAAAGGAAGCGGAAATGAATACCAACGAATTAAAGAAATTAAAGCGACTGAAGGCAAACTAATTATTCCATTAAACTTCCCTAAAGCTTATGACGTAGAAGATCCTTATGATGCCTTAAAAGTAAACTATTCTTCTCTTAAACATTGGGAGAGTGCTCCTTACAATTTAGGCATTGTTGCACAAAACGAAATTGATTTTGCGATTACTGCTTCCGACCTTAAAGACAAAAAAATGTTTTTGAAGAACTTAAGAAAAGCAGTAAAATCTGGTTTAAGTGAATCTGCCGCATTAAAAGCATTGACTTATAATCCTGCTCAGTTTATTGGAAAATATGACAAAATTGGAAGTTTGGAAAAAGGGAAAATGGCCAATTTCATTATTACTTCCGATAATATTTTTAATGAAAAAAGTAAAATTCATGAAAACTGGGTGAGAGGAAAACAACACGTTATTAGCAATTATAGATTAACTAATGTTACTGGAAATTACGACCTCAACATTGCGGGAACAATATACCAGCTAGCAGTAACTGGAAGTCCAGAAAAGCCCGTTGGAAACATAGCGTTAATTACTGGAAAAGATACCACTAAAATTAAAGTAGACATTGTTGTAAAAGGAAAAGCCATTAATGTAAACTTTAACCCAAATGACACATTTCAAAAAGGAACAGTTCGTTTGGCAGGAAACATTAGCAGCAATGGTGGAATTTGGGATGGAAACGGTCATTTATCGAATGGAGAATGGATTAAGTGGTCAGCAATTAAAGGAAAAAAAGAAGCTAAAAAAGAGAAAAAAGCAGTTGTTGCAAAAACAGATTCTTTGGTTGTTCCAAAAACACAATATCCGAATATGGCCTATGGTTTAGATTCTATTACAACGGCTAAAACCACTATTATTAAAGGTGCTACTGTATGGACCAACGAAGCTGAAGGGATACTAACCAATACCGATGTACTCTTAAAAAATGGCAAAATTGCTTTAATTGGGAAAGGTTTGGCTGCAGAAGGTGCTCAAATTATAGATGGGACTAACAAACATTTAACAACAGGTATAATTGATGAACATTCGCACATTGCCATTAGTCGTGGAGTTAATGAATGTACACAAGCAGTAACTGCCGAAGTAAGTATTTCTGATGTAATAAACTCTGACGACATTAACATTTACCGCCAATTGGCTGGTGGTGTAACAGCCTGTCACTTATTGCACGGATCGTGTAATCCAGTTGGTGGACAATCGGCCATAATTAAACTAAGATGGGGAAGCAGTCCAGAAGAAATGAAAATAAAAAATACTCCAGGATTCATAAAGTTTGCCTTAGGAGAAAACGTAAAACGCGCAGGCGGAACAAGTCGTTTTCCACAAACAAGAATGGGAGTAGAACAAGTTTATTACGATGCCTTTGTTAGAGCTAAAGAGTACCAAGCAAAATGGGATGCTTTTGCTGCACTGTCTGAAAAAGAAAGAGCAAACGTGCCTGCACCAAGAATTGATTTGGAACTAGAAACTATGAATGAGATTATGAATAAAGAACGCTTTATTTCATGTCATTCTTACCAACAAGGAGAAATTAATATGCTCATGCATGTTGCCGATTCTATGGGCTTTACAGTAAATACATTTACGCATATTTTAGAAGGATATAAAGTTGCTGATAAAATGAAAAAACACGGAGCAGGCGGTTCTACTTTTTCTGATTGGTGGGCGTATAAGTTTGAAGTAAACGATGCCATTCCTTACAATGGAGCAATTATGCACAAACAAGGTGTTGTAACGGCTTTTAATTCGGATGATGCAGAAATGGGAAGACGATTAAACCAAGAGGCTGCTAAAGCGGTAAAATATGGTGGAGTGAGTGAGGAAGAAGCATGGAAGTTTGTTACGCTAAATCCGGCCAAGTTGCTACATTTAGACAACCGTATGGGAAGCATTAAAATTGGCAAAGACGCAGATGTAGTTTTATGGTCTGACAATCCTTTATCGATTTATGCAACAGTTGAAAAAACCATTATAGATGGAAAGGTGTATTTTGACATTGAAACTGAAGCAGCCAAACAAAAAGCAAATGCCACTGAAAAAGCAAGGATTGTAGAAAAAATGATTGTTGCTAAAAAAGGTGGAGCAAAAACACAAAAAGCTACTAGTAAAAAACCTAAACTGTATCACTGTGATACGGTTGGAGAATAAACAATTGATAACATGAAAAACGCTTTCTTAATTTTATTTATTGGTGCATTTATTACAGCAAGTGCTCAAATAGAAACGCCTGGGCCAAAGCAAACAAAAAAAATAATGTTGCTAAACGGTATTGCTCATTTAGGAAATGGTGAAGTCATAAAAAACTCAGCCATATCTATAATTGATGGCAAATTTGAAATAGTGGCCAATGCTGCAACCATTAAAATAGATTTTAAACAATTTGATACGGTAATAGAGTTAAGAGGTCAACATGTTTATCCAGGCATAATTGCACCAAACTCTACACTAGGCTTAACCGAAATTGGTGCCGTAAGAATGACCAGTGATTACGCAGAATACGGAATGTTTAATCCACATGTAAGGTCTATCATTGCTTACAACACAGAGTCAAAAATTACCACTACTGTAAGGTCTAATGGCGTATTGTTAGGTCAAATTACTCCAAGAGGAGGTCAAATTGCAGGAACTTCTTCAGTAGTAGAGTTTGATGCTTGGAATTGGGAAGATGCTGTTTACAAAGAAAACGATGGTGTGCACATGGGATGGCCAAAAACAAGACACCAATGGACAGGAAAAAAGAACGAGAAATTTGACAAGGAAGTTGCGCAGTTAAATGACTTTTTTGCCAATGCATTAGCTTACAGTAAAGTGACTGACAATGCCGAAAAGAATTTCCGTTTTGAAGCCATGCGTGGTGTTTTTAATGGTGAACAAACCCTTTTCGTTCATGCCAATTTTATTAAAGAAATTACTGAAGCTATTCTTCTTTCGAAAAAATATGCTGTTAAAAAACTGGTTATTGTTGGAGGTTATGATGCATGGATGGTAGCCGATATGCTAAAAGAAAACAAGGTTTCGGTAATGTTAAAAAGAGTGCATTCATTACCAGAAAGACAAGAAGATGATGTTTACTTGCCTTACAAGCTTCCAAAAAAATTATTGGATGCAGGTGTTTTCTTTTGCTTAGAAAATTCAGGAGATATGGAAGCAATGGGGACTCGTAACCTTCCTTTTTATGCTGGTACTGCTGCTGCTTATGGAATTGATAAAGAAGAGGCGTTAAAACTGATTACATTAAATACAGCCACTATTTTAGGTATAGATAAAACAGTAGGAAGTATAGAGTCTGGTAAAGATGCTACCTTTTTTATCTCTACTGGTGATGCCTTAGACATGCGTACAAATAATGTAACAAGTGCTTACATTCAAGGTCGTGAAATGGATGTAGACAACCATCAAAAGAAACTATACCGAAAGTACAGCGGAAAGTACGAAAATCAATAAGCTATTGATTGTATTCCACTATGTAATCTAACATCTTAGTCATAAGGTGAACCCTATCTTTTCCACCAACATTATGCGGGTGCATCGGGTAGGTAAAAAAGTCTATTTGAACTTCTTTCTCTACCGCTTCTTTTAATAAGGTCATGCTGTGTTGAGGAACAACTGTTGGATCAACACTACCATGAATAATAAGTAGTTTCCCCTTTAAACCCTCAACGTACTTTCCAACTCTAGCATTTTCATATCCTTCAGGATTTTCTTGAGGAGTATCCATGTAGCGTTCTCCATACATCACTTCATAATATTTCCAATCGGTTACTGGACCTCCTGCTGCTCCAACTGTAAATACATCTGGGTGACGCATCATTAATGAACTTACCATAAATCCACCGTAACTCCATCCTTTAATGGCAATTCTGTTGGCATCAACATAAGGCAAGCCTTTTAAGTATTCCGCTCCTTGCAATTGATCTTCCATCGCATGGTCACCTAAAGTTCTGTGCACCACACTTTCAAACTCAAAGCCTCTGTTTTCAGAACCCCTATTGTCTAACGTAAACACAATGTAGTCCTTTTGTGTGGCCAACCAGTGCATCCAAAGACTTGCTCCTCCTAACCATCTGTTGGTTACCAATTGTGCATGTGTTCCGCCATACATGTAAATTAATACAGGATATTTTTTGTTGACATCAAAATCATTGGGTTTAATTAAGCGTCCGTAAAGATCTGCTTTGTCTTTTGCCTTTAACGTTACCATTTCGGTTGTTCCTAAGTTGTATTCTTTTAAAGGGTTTTCTGCTGTAAATAGGTTTCTCGATTTTCCCGTTTTTGTAATCACCATATCTATCTTTCTAGGTATGGTTAAGCTGCTGTAATTGTCAATTAAATAATCTCCGGTAGCGCTCAATTGAGCATGGTGCACACCACTTTCGGGAGTTATGTTGGTTTTCTTGCCATTTTTTAAACTCACTTTAAACACATGGCTATTTCTAGCGTCCTTTCCTCGAGCCGAAACAAACACATTTCCTCCAGCTTTATCAAAACCTAAAATTGAGTTAACAACAAATTTAAATTTAGTGAGCTGCTTAATTAATTTACCACTTGTATTATAATGGTAAAGGTTCATGAAACCGTCACGTTCACTCATCCATAAAAATTCGGTATTACTGTTTGGTAAAAACACTGCGTCATATTCTGGCTCTACCCAACGGTCATTTTTTTCTTCAAAAAGCGTATTTACCTTCTTTCCTGTTTCAGCATCATAACTATTATAAGTCATGTGATTTTGAGCTCTGTTTACTTCAGCAACAAATACTAGTTTTTCGTCTGGCGACCACGATAGATTAGTCAAGTAGTGTTCATCTTTTGTGTCTATTTCTAAGTAAACTACTTGGTGCATTTTAAGATTGTAAACACCTATTTTGGCTTGCTCGCTTTTTTGTCCAGCCATTGGATATTTAATGTTATTTAAAGAGGCCGGGTAAGTAGTAACATCTACCAATGGATAATTGCTAACATCGATTTCATCTTTTTGATAAAAAGCCAAATAATTCCCCTTTGGGCTCCAAAATGTTCCTTTAACTATGCCAAATTCGTAGCGATGAATGGCTTGTCCTGAAATTACATTAGGGTCATCACTACTGGTCACCTGCATGGTTTGCCCCTCGTGCTCTTTTCCACTAATTAATGGTTTGGCAATGTATAGGTTGTTCTTTATAGTATATGCCAGTGTTTTGTTTGTTGTATTGTAGTCTAAGTTTTTTGCATTGGAATTAAAAGGAGTTGTGCTTACTGCTTTTTTATTAATGTAGTCAAAGTGTTCGTACTGGTTTTCGTTTTTAAATACGAGCTCTTTACTGTTAATGCTAACAACGTTTGGCGTTTTTTCTAGCTCTGGATAAGCTTGATGAAACTCTATTAAGCTTAACCGCCCTGGTTTTGACGCCACTTCAGCAAAGTTAATGGTATAGTAATCATTAATTCGTTCCAGGTATTTGTTGCTGTCGTCAAACCATTTTATCCCTTTTAGGTTTTCTGGTGTTAATCCTTTACTATAGCTCAAAACAGCTTCTTCTAGGGTTAAGTCTTTTTGTTGTGCCGTTCCGTTTAATGTAAAACCGAATGCAATTAAAATCAATAGATATCTCATAGGTCAATTTTGTTAAAGATGGTCAAAGTTATAAAAATGAATGTTACTTTTGTCGCATGGCAACAAATGAAGACAATTTAAAGACAATCATATCCCATGCCAAAGAGTATGGGTTTGTATTTCAATCGAGTGAAATTTACGATGGACTATCGGCTGTATATGACTATGGGCAGATGGGAAGTGAGTTAAAAAAGAACATTAAAGACTACTGGTGGAAGTCGATGGTGAACATGCATGATAATATTGTTGGAATAGATTCGGCCATTTTTATGCATCCTACCACTTGGAAAGCATCAGGACATGTTGATGCATTTAGTGATCCATTGATTGATAACAAAGATTCGAATAAAAGATATAGAGCTGATGTGCTAATTGAAGAGCATGTAGAAAAGATTCGATTGAAAACAGAAAAAGATGTTGCTAAAGGTATTAAGCGTTTTGGGGATGATTTTGATGAGGAACAGTTTAGAGCTACCAATCCAAATGTGCTAAGAAATCAGGCAAAGATGGATGATATTAATGCCCGTTTTAAGTTGGCAATGGACAATGATGATTTGGCTGGTGTTAAAACTTTAATTGAAGATTTAGGCATTGCCTGTGCAGTAAGTGGTTCTAAAAACTGGACCGATGTGAAGCAGTTTAATTTAATGTTTAGCACCGAAATTGGTTCGGTTGCTGATGCAGCAAGTACAATTTATTTAAGACCTGAAACAGCTCAAGGAATATTTGTGAATTATTTAAATGTGCAAAAAACAGGAAGAATGAAAATTCCTTTTGGAATTGCACAAATCGGTAAAGCGTTTAGAAATGAAATTGTTGCCCGTCAGTTTATTTTTAGAATGCGGGAGTTTGAACAAATGGAGATGCAATTTTTTGTTCGACCTGGTGAAGAAATGAAATGGTACGAGTACTGGAAAACAGAACGTGTTAATTGGCACAAGTCTTTGGGGATAGCTGAGAAGTATTACCGTTTTCACGACCATATAAAACTGGCACATTATGCCAATGCTGCTTGCGATATTGAGTTCGATTTCCCTATGGGTTTTAAGGAGTTAGAAGGAATTCACTCTAGAACAGATTTTGATTTAAAGCAGCACGAAGAACATTCTGGAAAGAAGTTACAGTATTTTGATCCTGAAATTAACGAAAGTTATGTGCCTTATGTGGTAGAAACTTCGGTTGGATTGGACAGAACTTTCTTGGCCATTTTATCTTCTGCATATACCGAAGAAAAACTAGAGAATGGAACTGAAAGAGTGGTATTAAAGGTTCCTGCAATTTTAGCTCCTGTAAAGGCTGCGGTAATGCCATTAACTAAAAAGGATGGGTTACCAGAAAAGGCTAGAGAAATATTGGATGTATTGAAGTACGATTTTAACTGTCAATACGATGAGAAAGATTCTCCAGGGAAACGATACAGAAGACAAGATGCCATTGGTACTCCGTTTTGTATTATGGTAGATCATCAAACATTAGAAGACAATACCGTTACTGTAAGAGATAGAGACACAATGGAGCAAGAACGGGTTGCAATAGACTCACTGGAAAGCTTATTAAGAAATAAAGTAAGCTTCAAAAAAGCTTAAAGATCAGTTACCAAAATTTCAACTCTTCTGTTTAATGAAGATTCTTCTTCGTTCGCTGGATTTGGATATAACATAAACTTGCAGTTAAATCCTTTTACTTGCATTCGTTGCGCGTTAATGCCGTTCTCTATTAAATAATTTTTTAACGCTTTTGCTCTGTTTACCGACAATAATTGGGTTTTGGCAACTCCTCCCGAACAACCGTTGGTATGGCCTTCTATAACAATAGTTAAGGTCTTATTCTTTTTCATTAACTTAAATAGCCTTTTTAAACTTGGGTAAGCTCCTTTAAGAAAAATGGCTTTGTCTCCATGAAAATTAATATTCTCTAATCGGTTTTTGTTTCCCTTTTTAAGGACATTTAGTACTAAATTAATAGGCTCGTCATTAAAGTCTTTTACATCAGTGCTAGTGAATGATTGTTCGCTAAAAAAATGTTTTTCTGAATAGGCAGAGAGCACATATTTTTGCTTGGGTTTGGCCTCGTCAATAGGCACTTTCATTTCAAATTCTCCGGTTTCCGCATCAGCTTTTGTTTCAACTAGCGTTTCACCTGTTCTTCCATCTTCCCATGAAACCACTACATTCTTTACAATTTCGTTCTTTTCATTTTTAATTATTCCCCTTATCGTTTTAGTTAAAAAGTAGTTAAAGTAGATCATTACACCTTTTCCCCCATCGTAAACATTGTCTATAGCCAAATAATAGGTTTCTCCTTTTTTAACAACAATGTACTTACTGTATGCACTATTCTTTCCTGAAATATTATGTGTTTCTTTTGCGGTTATAGAAAGGCCGGTTAACCCAAGGTTTTGAACGTTGCTTCTAGAAATATTAGTTCGTATTGGAGCCAGTTTTTTTGATTTAATTAACTCTTCGGTATTTTCTCCTTCGGCTTTAAACAACAAAAAATCATAATCATCATCGCCAGAAAGAGGTCTAAGGGTAAAGTTTAAATTCCCGCTTTTCCCAGCTCTAAATTTTACCCAAACAATGTTGTGTTCTTTTTGAAAGTAATTTTTATCCTTACTTCTACCAGAAGCCACCTCAACAGCATCTCCAGCCCCAACAGGCGAACATTTTAAAGTAACTTTTTTTGTTGCACCTACTTCTAATGAGTTGGCAATGTCACCTGCAGCAAGAATTTCTGGACAGGTAAAACTTTTAAATTCTGTGATAGTGAGTTGTGCCTTAATTCCTAATGAAAAAAACATTAGTAATATTAAAGACAGTATTCTCATTTGTGTTTTAAGGTTAGGTTTAAACCAAATCGAAACCAATATCAGTTCGGTAGTTTTTCTTTTCGAAGGTTATTTTTTCTGCGTTGGCAAAAGAATGACTCAGCGCTTCTTTAATGTCTGCTCCAAAAGAGGTTAATGCCAAAACTCTTCCTCCACTTGTTATAACGTTACTTCCATCTTGTTTAGTGCCCGCATGAAAAGGAATGCTGTTTTCTATGGCTTCAAAACCTGTCATTATTTTTCCTTTTTCATAGCCTTCAGGATAGCCTCCCGAAACGAGCATAACTGTAGTTGCAGTTCTTTCATCAACCTCAAATGTTTTTTCTCCAAGTGTTTGGTTGGCAACTCCTTCAAATAAATCCAACAAGTCCGATTTTATTCTTGGTATTACTACTTCCGTTTCTGGATCACCCATTCTTACATTGTATTCTACTACAGATGGGTTTCCATTGTCGTTCATTAAGCCAATAAATATAAACCCTTTGTAATCTATTCCATCCGCTTTAAGGCCAGCTATGGTTGGTTTTACTACTTGTTCTTCTACTTTATTGATAAATGCTTCATCTGCAAAAGGTACAGGTGAAATTGCTCCCATTCCTCCAGTATTTAATCCAACATCTCCTTCGCCTATTCTTTTGTAATCTTTTGCCGATGGCAATATTTTATAGCTTTCTCCATCGGTTAAAACAAATACCGACAGTTCAATTCCATGTAAAAATTCTTCAATAACAACAGTAGCTGAAGCATTTCCAAATTTCCCATTTGTCATATTAGCTAACTCTGTTTTAGCTTCTGCTAAGTCGTTTAAAATTAACACTCCTTTTCCTGCTGCTAAGCCATCTGCTTTTAAAACAAATGGAGGTTGAAGGGTTGCTAAAAATGCATACCCATCTTCTAAGTTATCAGCAGTAAAACTTTGATAAGCTGCTGTTGGAACGCCATGTTTTTGCATAAATTTTTTGGAGAATTCTTTACTTCCCTCTAATTCTGCTCCATCCTTTTTTGGACCAATAACACCAACATTTTTTAATAAATCGTCAGCTAAAAAGTAATCGTGTATGCCATTTACTAAAGGATCTTCTGGGCCTACTACAACCATTTCTATTTGGTTGTTTAATACAAAGTCTTTGATGGCCTCAAAGTCGTTTACGCCTATTTCAACGTTGGTGCCTACTTGCGCGGTTCCAGCATTTCCTGGTGCAATAAACAGGTTGTCTAAGTTGCTACTTTGAGCGAGTTTCCATGCAAAAGCATGTTCTCTTCCTCCTGATCCTAATACTAATACATTCATGGGTAAAAATTTTCACAAAAATAGAAAATCCCTACCGCATTGCAGTTATTAATTTGATTTTAAAATGGGTGATTTTATAAATAAAGGTTGCTCTATTTATACTTTAGAAAGTTCCGGTAATTGAATGTCTAATACTCTGCTTTGATACTCCTTTAATTCATTCAATGCAGTTTCAGAATTAGCAATAGCCTCATTAAATAAGCTTTGGTAATATTCTATTCCTCCTAATAAATTAGATTTAAAAGCATTTAACCTTTTTAAGGCTTTAGCATTAACTTCTTCGGTAACCTCGCTCAATTCATTTTGAAAGTAGTCAATGTACATTCCTAGTTCTTTTACAAACATGTTAGGACGGTAAGTATCATTTAAAATATTGGTTTTACCATAAATATGACCAACCATATCTTGTAAGCTAGAAATTTTTGAAAAGTAAGCCAAGTTTGGTCCAGGACAAACGGCAACACCTTCACCATCTGGTCTAGTTACCAAGTCGTAAGCTTTGTAAGCAGTAATTACCAAGCCTGTACATAAACATGTTTTTTCGGTAATTTTATTGTAAGCTATTCTATATTGTTCTTCCGGTAAATTTTTCTCATCTAGCTCCTGAATTTTAAGCTTTTGATATTTTTTAGAAGACAAGCAAATTGGCTGTTTGGTAAATTCAGTATTGTATAATTTTAAGAATTCTCTCGGACAAGTACTTCCAGGTTTTCCTGACTTTGTTTCTTCATCTTTCAATAAATCCTTGGTATTTCCTCTTAAGGTATTAAATGGCACTCCAATTGGAGATGTTCCACTTAAATAAAGGTCTTTTTCTTCCGCTTTAGAAAGTAAGTCTCTTGTTTCTGGATCTACATTTACTGCTTCGGGAACCAATAAAAAAGGTGTAGCCCAACCTATTGAATCTACGCCATAATTGTTTAATAAAAACTGGTGTTCTTTAGCTGTTCCCACTCCACCCTGAACAGTAATTTTCATTTCAAGTGGCTTAGTTGGAACTGGTTTGCTTAAATCTGTTAAGCTGTTTACCAAAACTGCATGAACATCATCAATCAATTCTTGTTTTAAATTTTTAAAGTCTTCTAAGATTGGGCCAAGTAAAATTCCATCGGTAGCAAAAGCATGTCCTCCGCAGTTCAAGCCAGATTCTATTCTGTATTCGCTTACCCAAATTCCTTTTTTAGCTAAAAATTTTCCTTGTATTAAAGCAGAGCGATAATCACTTACTTTTAAAATAACTTGTTTGTCTAAATAGGCGTTATTGTCTGGATAAAAATTATCGAAATGAGAAATGTAACTATAAAGCCTAGGGCTTAACCCTGCCGACAATACAATTCCTGAATTTAATTTACTGTTGGCATAACCTCTTAAACCAGCATGAGCGTCATTATAAATGGTTGGCAACTCGTTCCCTTCCTTATCATAATGTTGCCTATCCAACTTGGTCATAATATTCACCTCAATTTCACCTGGAGCCATATTATGCTTTAATTCCTCTGGCAATAAATCTCCTTCTTTCAACTTTTCAAAAGCGGCTTTTAATGGAGAACTATCTGGCAATAAATCAAAGTACTTGTATAAATCATTTCCTACCTTAAAAGGAAGTTGCTTTAATTTATCAAAGTTACTCTGAACAATATCATAAACTAAATCTAAATAAGCAGTAATTCTAACAGCTCTACAATCTTCAGCCTTTCTATCAATTTCGGTATATTCTAAATTTAATTCTTTAGAATAATATGCTCTAAGTCTTTCACACAGCAAGTCATCACCAATAGACATAACAGATGTAACGCCTAAATGAGCAATCTTAATAGGCGAATCAACTGTAAAGCCAACTCCCATTACCGGAATGTGAAAACTGTGTGGATTTGTCATACTTTTTACTAGCAGAAAATAAGTGTACAAATATAAGTAACTTAAAATAATAATTACCGTAAAGCAGAATATTTAATTGCGAAATTAATCGTTGATGGTAACGAAATATTAGTGTTTTTTTATTGATAAATAGAAATAAAAACCGCTATTTTGCAACTTTCGTGTGAATATAAATACTACTATGAATAAAACATTACTAAGTCTCTCAATTGCCACTACTCTATTATTATCAGCTTGTGGTGGAAATAAAGAAAAAGATAACGCAACCTCTGAAAATACAAATGCAACTGTAGACAATTGCTTGGATTTTTCTATGAGCGAAAGATATCAAACGTTAGACCCTATAAACATTACAGATGTGCCTTCGTTTCATGTGGCAAGTCAAATTTTTGAACCACTGTTTCGTTTTGACGAAAAAAACCTATCGTTAAGACCACTTTTAGCAGAATCGTTTGAAGTAAGTGAGGACAACATTAACATTACAGTTTTATTAAAAAAAGGAGCATATTTCCATGACAATGCTTGTTTTGCTGGAGGAAAAGGACGAGAAATTAAGGCTAATGATGTTCTTTATACTTTTCAACGAATTTTAAATGAGAAAAGCTCTTATGCCTATAGCTCTTTAAAAGATAAAATTGCTGGTTTTGAAAATGACAATCTTTCTGGTGTTACTGTGGCAGATGATTATACCGTAAAATTTACCTTGGTTAAACCTTCGGCAAGTTTTATGAGCATTTTAGCAACAATATCTACTTCTATTGTTTCGAAAGAAGCAATAGAGAGTAATGTATTTATAGGTTCTGGCCCTTTTGTTTACAGCAAAACTGACGACACAGAAAAATCAATAAAACTTCAACGAAATAAAAACTATCATATGAAAGATAAAAAAGGTGTTCCTTTACCATATTTATCTTGTGTATCTTACCGTTATTTACAGCCTGGAGAAAAACAGTTGGACTTATTTATGGCCAATGAAATTGATATAATTGCTGGCCTCCCTTCAGAAGCAGTTAAAGAGATTGTTGAAAATAGAATTGCCGACTTCCAAAATAATCCTGTAAAATATGTTTTAGGAAGATATCCTGAAGCATCAACAAACTATCTAAATTTAAACACAGCAAAAGCTCCTTTTGATAATATTAAAGTCCGCCAAGCAATTGCCCATGCAATTGATAAAGAAAAGATAGTTAACAACATTTTAAATGGAGAAGCAGCTGATCCAGGAAACTATGGCATAGTTGCAACCTCTATAAATAAATATGATTATTCGTCTGTAATTGGTACTGAGCACAATATTGATAAAGCTAAAGCCCTTTTAGCAGAAGCTGGCTACCCTGAAGGCAAGGGTTTCCCTTCTATTGAACTAATTTCTGGAAAAGGAAATACAAGTGTTAGAATTGCTTTGGAAATTCAAAAACAACTCTTGGCTCAATTAAATATTAATGTTGAAATTTCATCTTTATCACTTAAGGATAAAAATAAATCGAATTATCATGCTGATTTTGACATGTCCATGAACGGCTGGTTGATTGAATTACCAGACCCTACTGGGTTTTTATCATTGTTTTATGGTAAAAACGTTCCTTCAGATATAACAGCAAAATCTTACCCTAATACTTCACGATTTAAAAATAAAGAGTTCGACAAATTATATGAAGAGGCCTTAGGAACATTGAATCAGCAACAAAGATATGAGCTATGTTTACAGGCTGATCAAATTGTAGCAACACAAGTGCCTTGTATTCCGCTTTGGTATCATGAAAATTATCATTTAATTCAATCTTCTGTTAAAGGCTACCAACCAAATGCATTAGACATTCAATATTTAACAAATGTTAAGTTGGTTACTGCTCCTTCAGTTGAAACGAAAGCGCATTAAGCAACCCTTTAAAGAGCTGCATTTAGCTAAACCTTTTTATCGCTAATTAATCATTTCCTATTTAGAGATTATTAAACGATATTTGTACCTTTCAAAATTGAAGGAGCGTATAGGTATATGTGGATTAAATTTTCCAGATCAATATTAAGAAACAGAGTTGTCATTCTAATACTATTAGGATTAACTACTGTATTTATGGGTTACCAAACCCAGTTTGTAAATATGAGCTATCATTTGGCTCAGATGCTCCCTGAAACAGATAGTACCTTCATAGAATACCAAAGCTTTAAGAAAACTTTCGGAAAAGATGGTAACATCATTGTTGTTGGAATTGATGATGAAAGTCTTTTCGAAATAGAAAACTTTAATGCGTGGTATGATCTTACCCAAAACATTAAAAACTTACAGGTAGATTTTGTTAAAGACGGAAAAGATACCTTAGTTAATGGGATTACAGAAGCACTTTCTTTGGCAAATATGTATACGCTTAAACGCAACAAAGCCGAAAAACGTTTTGACTTTGAACAAATCATTGAAAACAAGCCCAGCAGTCAACTAGAACTTGATAGCCTAAAAGAGGTTTTAACGAGTCAAAATTTTTACAATGGATACTTGTTTAAAGATTCTTCATCTTCAACATTAATTGCGGTTACCATAGATCCTATGGTATTGGATTCGAAGTTTAGAGATATTCTTTTTGCAAAAATTGATAAGGAGGTTGCCGCGTTTCATGACAAAACAGGAATACCAGTGCACAAGTCTGGTTTGCCCTACATTAGAGCCAACTCTACCACTAAAGTAAAAAGAGAAATACAAATTTTCCTTTTTCTATCCATCCTCATTACTTCGCTTATACTGTACTTGTTTTTTAGGTCCTTTAAAGCAACGCTTTACTCCATGATGGTGGTTTGTGTAGGGGTAGTTTGGTCTGTTGGTATTCAATCTATGTTTGGCTACGAAATAACAATTCTTACTGGCTTAATTCCTCCTTTAATGGTTGTTATCGGTATTCCTAACTGCGTTTTCTTGCTCAACAAATACCACTCAGAATACAAAATGCACGGCAATCAAATGAAAGCATTGAGCCGAGTAATTCAAAAAATTGGAAATGCCATATTTTTAACCAACACGACAACAGCTCTTGGTTTTGCTACTTTTATTTTTACTAAAAGTGCTATTTTAATAGAATTCGGAGTGCTAGCTTCCATTGCTATTTTCGTGGTTTTTATTCTTTCAATTCTTATTATTCCTATCGTGTTTAGTTTCTTGGCTCCACCAAAAGATAGGCATACCAAACACTTGGAAAATAAGTTAATGGAAAAAATTGTAGGCTACCTTGAGTTTATTGTAAAATACAAAAGAAAGTATGTTTACATAGTTACTGCAATTGTTCTCGTTAGCAGTATTTATGGTATTTCGCTAATAAGCACTACTGGTAACATGATAGATGATTTACCAAAAAATGATCCTATTGTAGAAGATTTAATCTTTTTTGAAAAAAGCTTTAACGGAGTAATGCCTTTTGAAGTAGTGATTGATACCAAGCAAAAAAATGGAATTTTTGCCAACAACGGAAAGACACTTTATAAAATTCAAAAACTACAAAAAGAACTTGATAAGTATAGTGAGTTTTCCAAACCCCTTTCTATTGTTGAAGCTATTAAATTTAGTTATCAAGCTTATAAAGGTGGAAAACCAAAGTATTACATCCTGCCTCCAGCAACAGAGCTAAAAAAGCTGAAAAAATATGTTCAGAATGATCAGCGGAAAAACAAATTTTCTTCTTTTATAGATCCTGAAAATCAAATTACAAGAATAAGCTTTCAAATTGCCGATGTTGGTACTAAAGAAATGGATGCTCTAATTAATGATATTCAACCAAAAATTGATTCTATTTTTTCTCCTAAAGACTATAAAGTTACGTTAACAGGAACAAGCGTTACCTTTCTAAAAGGAACCAATTATTTGGTAGAAAACCTTTTAACTAGTCTTATTTTGGCCATTATATTAATTGCCTCGTTAATGTCTGTATTGTTTTCTTCTGTGCGAATGGTACTGGTATCTTTATTGCCTAACTTGTTGCCTCTAATTACTACAGCCGGACTTATGGGCTTTTTCGGTATTCCTATTAAACCTTCTACCATCTTAATTTTTAGTATAGCTTTTGGTATCTCGGTGGATGACACCATTCACTTTTTAGCAAAATATAGACAAGAATTAAAACACAGAAAATGGAACATTAAGGAGTCTGTTCATTTAGCACTTAAAGAAACTGGTGTAAGTATGATCTACACCTCTATTGTATTATTTTTTGGTTTTGGCGTTTTTACTGTTTCTAGCTTTGGAGGAACTGTTGCTCTAGGTATTTTAGTGTCAGTTACTTTGCTATTTGCTATGTTAGCCGATCTAGTTCTTTTACCTTCTTTATTGCTTTCTTTAGATAAGGCGCTAACGACTAAAGCCTTTAAAAGAGAACCTCTTATTCAACTACTAGATGAAGAGGAAGACATTAATTTAGATGAGTTAGAAGTAAAACCAATAGAACATAAAGATTTAACTTAGTATTATGAAAGGAATAGTATTAGCCGGAGGATCTGGTACCCGTTTGCACCCACTAACACTTGCTGTTAGTAAACAGCTTATGCCTATATATGATAAGCCTATGATTTACTATCCTATTTCTGTATTAATGAAAGCAGGAATTCGTGAAATATTAATTATAACCACTCCAAACGATCATACTAGTTTTAAAATGTTGTTAGGAGATGGTTCTCAATTTGGTTGTAACTTTGAATATGTTATCCAAGAAGTGCCAAACGGCCTTGCTCAAGCATTTGTTTTGGGAGAAAAGTTTATTGGTAACGAAAAAGTAGCATTAATTTTAGGAGACAACATTTTTTACGGAACTGGCCTAGATGATCTGCTTGTAGAAAAAACCAAATTAGATGGTGGTGTTGTTTTCGCCTACCATGTGTCTGATCCTGAAAGATATGGTGTTGTTGAATTTGATGAAAACCAAAAAGCCATTTCTATTGAAGAAAAACCCGATAACCCAAAATCTAATTTTGCAGTTCCTGGTCTTTATTTTTACAACAACGATGTAGTTGAAATTGCAAAAAACCTATCTCCAAGTAGTCGTGGTGAATATGAAATTACTGATATTAATAAAATTTACTTAGAGAAAGGATTGCTTGATGTTGGTATACTGGATAGAGGAACAGCCTGGTTAGATACTGGGACGCACACCTCGTTAATGCAGGCAGGACAATATGTGCAAGTAATTGAAGAAAGACAAGGGTTAAAGATTGGTTGTTTAGAAGAAATCGCTTACCGAAAAGGATTTATAGATAAAGTGCAACTTAAAGCATTGGCAAAACCACTATTAAAGAGTGGTTATGGAAACTATTTAATGGCTATAATAAATGAATAAAAAAACGAATATATTGGTTACTGGCGGAGCTGGTTTTGTGGGAAGTGCATTGGTTGAGGCTTTAATTGAAGACCCTAATAATTATGTGGTAGTGGTTGACAATTTGCAAACAGGAGCAAAAGAAAAGCTTCCTGAAGCACCTAACAACAACTTAAAATTTATTCAGTGTAACGTTAACAACGTAGGAGAAATTACAAGTGTATTTCATACTTTTTCATTTAGCTACGTTTTTCATTATGCGGCTTTGGTTGGGGTTCAACGAACACTTCAACATCCCGTTAGTGTTTTAGACGATATTACTGGAATTAAAAACATATTAAACCTCTCAAAAAATACTGGTGTAAAACGAATAATGTATGCTTCATCATCTGAAGTATATGGTGAGCCTGTAGAGTATCCTCAAAATGAAGACACCACTCCGCTAAATTCTAGATTGCCTTACGCAATTGTGAAAAATGTAGGTGAAGCTTTTTTAAAGTCTTACCAACAAGAGTATGGTTTAGACTTTACCGTTTATCGATTTTTTAATACGTATGGTCCTAAGCAAAGTAAAGATTTTGTTATTTCTAAATTTATTAATGCAGCACTTAACAATAAAGACATTACAATTTATGGTGATGGTAAACAAACAAGAACTTTTTGCTTTGTAAAAAACAATGTTGAAGCCTGTATAAATGCTGCATTTTCAGAAAAACACATCAACGAAACTATAAACATTGGAAATGATTTAGAAACAACCGTTCTAGAGTTGGCCAATCTCATTATTGAGTTAACCAATTCTTCTTCAAGTATAGTTCATTTACCACCATTACCGGAAGGTGATATGACAAGAAGACGTCCAGACATTACAAAAATGAAGCAATTATTATCTTCTCCAACTTTAACCTTAGAAGAAGGGCTTAAGCGTGTTTTAGAAGATACTTCATACATTTTAGCTTAATGAAAAAAATTATCGAGTACATTGCCCTTATTGAGGAGGAATTGGCAAAAATTTCGCCAACTCAAGAGCCAAAAGAGCTCTATCAACCCATTTCGTATATGCTCGCTCTTGGCGGGAAACGAATAAGGCCAGCTTTACTCTTACTTTCTAACAATCTCTTTGGTGGTAAAGATGAAAATGCCATTCACGCAGCTTTAGCAGTCGAAATTTTTCACAATTTTACTTTGCTACATGATGATATTATGGATGATGCTCCATTAAGAAGAGGGCAAAAAACAGTTTATAAAAAATGGGGAGGAAATATTGCAATTTTAGCAGGCGATGTTATGTTTGTTAATTCTCTTCAATTACTTACCAAAACACCTACAAACCAACTTTCTAACGTTTTAACTTTGTTTAACGCAACTGCCGTTCAGGTGTGCGAAGGACAACAGTACGACATGAACTTTGAGCAACAATCGGATGTATCTATTGATGATTACCTGAACATGATTGAGTTAAAAACGGCCGTGCTGTTAGCAGCAAGTCTTAAAATGGGCGCATTAATAGGCGGCACCAGTGAAGACGATGCTAATCATCTTTACGAATTTGGAAAAAATCTTGGCATTTCATTTCAATTAATGGATGACATTTTGGATTTGTATGGCGACCCAGAAAAGTTTGGAAAACAAGTTGGTGGAGATATTTTAGCCAATAAAAAAACCTACTTATTGTTAAAAGCACAAGAGCTAGCAACTGGTTCATTAAAAAAAGAACTAGAGTTTTGTTTGGGTTCTACTGCGCTTAAAAACGAAGCAAAAGTAGAAAAGGTTAAAGCTATTTTTGATCAACTCAACATTAAAAAATTAGCTACTGACGAAATGAATCTTTTTTACAATTCGGCTCTTTCTCATTTAGACAGTATTGATATAGACCTAGAAAAAAAGAAACCATTTGAAGATTTTGCAAAAAGCATAATGCATAGAGAGCAATGATTAAGCCTTACGCCAAACATATTTTTATTTGCAACAACCAGCGAGCTGAAGGTGCTCCAAGAATTTGCTGTGGCGAAGAAACAGGCAATGAAATTGCAGCAAAATTTAAACGCCTAATTGCCGAAAAAAGACTAAAAACTACCGTTAGAGCACAACGAGCAAGTTGTTTTGATTGGTGCGAACAAGGTCCTATTATTTCCATTTACCCCGAAGGAACAATTTATGGAAACGTTTCAATTAAAGACGTGGAGTTAATCTTTAACCAGCACATACTCAACCACAAACCAGTAGAACACTTGGTGTTGAATTCTTTAAAAAAATGAACGCCCCAATACCTACACTAAACGAGTTACAAGCCTACTATAACAGAACCGATTTACTAGAAAAAGTAGTCGCTCAAATTCAAAAAGATTTTGATTGGTTTAATTTTAAGATTGTCTTTTCAGAGGATGAAGAACAAACGCCTTATCAAAAATTGTATCAAGAAATATTGCCTCTTATTGAAGAAATGCTAAATGATGATTATCCCAAGCTAATGAGTGTGCTTTATAGAATAGACATTGGCGAAGACTTTTTAAATAAAAAGTTAAAGGAAACTCCAAATGCTGATACTGATGAAGTAATTACTGACCTAATTCTAAAAAGAGAACTTCAAAAAGTAATTATTCGAGAAATATATAGTGGTAAACTCTAAGCTTTCTTTTTAAACCACGCATTTAAAAAAATTGTTGCAATTACGATAACCGCTCCGATATAAAACCCAGAAGACATTGTTTCTGATTCTGGCCAAAAATAAAGCGCTAATACAATGGAGTAAATAGGTTCTAAATTAATAGACATAGTAACGGTATAAGGCGATATTTTTTTCATTACTTCCACACTAATAATAAATGCAAATGCCGTACAGAGTGTTCCCAAGATAATTAACCATTTTAAATCTTCCATTGAAATAGCAAACTGACTAAAATCTCCTGCTGTTGAAAATAACAGGTATATAGAAACAACAATTAACGCTCCCAGCAACTCATAAAAAGAAATGACTTTAGACTTTGTTTCTTTAATTAGAATTCCGTTTAATACTGTAAACCATGATGCTAAAGCGGCCGAAAAAACACTCAGCACCATACCAACTAAATACTTAAATTCTATTGTAAATATAAATGACAAGCCCAAGATAATAGCTAGCCCAAATATTAGCTCATAGGCCTTAATTTTTCGTTTAAAATAGAAAGGCTCAATAATAGAGGTAAATAAAGTGCTACTAGAAAAGCAAACCAATGCAATTGAAACATTAGATTGCTTTATCGCTTCAAAAAAAGTTACCCAATGCACCGCTATTATAACTCCTACTCCTAAAGTTTTAAGCAATTGTTTTTTTGAAATTTTCAACGAAAACTTTGTTACAACACAATAGCCCAACAATGCAATTAACGCAATTAGCAACCTGTACCATACCAACATATAGGAGTCTATGCTTATTAGCTTCCCTAATATGCCAGTTAAACCGAAAATTAATACGGTTATGTGCAGCCAAATATGATATTTGTACTTTGATAACATCGCGCCAAATGTATGTCAAAAACAAATACAAAAAGCATTTCCTTTTAATTAATTATTGCCCCAATAAAATACTAATTTTGAATTTTAATTATACGGTATGAATCGTGCACTTCTTCTTCTTTTTGCCACATTACTATTTGCTTGTAATGATCCTGAAAAACCAACAGTATCCCAACCTTCCGAAATTCCTTTTTTTACTAATATTAGTTATTTAAACAAAAGTGTTAGTCAAATTAAAACCCTTGAGAATGGTGAGTTGATTGACAACAATGCGACACTATTAAGCTTTGTAAACAAAAAAAATTATAAAACGGAATATTTATTTGATGAAAAGGGCTGTTACCATTTAGGGGTTTCTGCTTTTTACTCCAACAAAAGCGAGGCACTCCAAGCTATCGAAAACATTAAAGTTGAGTTGAAATCCAACGCATTTACTACTCCAACAGAAGATAACGAACTGCTTAGGTGGATAAAAGAAGATGAATCTGTTAGAATAGAATTAGATTATAAAAACATCCAAAAAGGTGAAATTATATTTACCATTCAGGCAAACGAATAAGCTTAATTCTCCTCTTCTATTTCGGTAACACCTCCCGAAATAATTAACTTCATAATATCTGCAGAATTCGCATCAACAGGTGTTACACAGTCTTTAGGAACAACTATTAAGTTTCCGGTTACAGCATAAGAAAAAGGAATATATACCCCTATTTTGTCTGCCGAAACACCTAACTCGGTTAAGTCATTTTGAGTAATAAATCCAAAACGCTCCACATTCCCTTCCATTTTTACCAATACAGGCTGAGTAAACCGTTTCTTTTTACCTACAAAGGCCGACAGCAAATCTTTTACTGAGGTATAAATAATTTTTAGGAGAGGTATCCTGTCTAAAATTTTGTCTAAACTTAAAAACTGATTAACAATTAATGTGCTTCCTAATAAACCTATGAGAGTCATGCTAACAACTATAATAAGTATTCCTAAACCAGGAAATTTAAAAGGGATTATTCCATCTATAAGCACAATTGCTTTATAAACCAAATAGAGCGTTGCGGCCAATGGAACTGTAAATAATAAACCTTGTAAAAAATACCCAAACAGTTTTTTCATAGTGTAAAGGTAGCAGAAATTGTTGCTGCTTTACTTATATTTATAAGGAAGTATTTTAGAATATTTATCTTTTGAAATTACAACCATAGAATGCATGTTTCTAATTTCTTCAATTGGAGATAGTTTATCTTTTACTAGCGCATCAAAAGCAGCAATATCTTTTACAATAATTTTTAAAAGATAATCGGCTTGACCAGTTACATTAAAACATTCCATTACCTCATCAATTTTTTCTATCTGTTCAATAAAATTATTAATGGCGTTATCTCTTTGTCTAATTAATGAAACTTGCATAAAAGCAGAAAGACCAAGGTCTAGTTTCGACTCATCTACCAAAGCATGGTAACTTTGTATTAAATTACTGTTCTCTAGTTTTTTTACACGCTCTAATGTTGGCGCTGGCGAAAGACCGATGTCTTTAGACAATTGAAGATTTGTTACTTTTCCGTTTTCTTGGAGTCTTTTTAAGATTTTTAAATCTAGTTCGTCTAATTTCATGTGCTTGTTTTAAAATAAACTTTTATTAAATCAAAAATAACGAAATAATAATTGGAATATTTTCTTTTTAATTAAAATTTAAGCCTCTAATTCATAAAGGGTTGGTTTGCTAGGGGATGCATCATTTTCAAAACTTGCTATTTGAAACTGCAAGATGTAGTTGCCGTCTTTAATAGCGTTTGGCACATAAATTAATTCTGAAATTGTTCGTTCGGTTTGCGGGTTTTCAGGATAATTCCAAAAGATATGATGGCTAATCAAAGCCCCACCATCTTCCTCTTTATCTACTGATGGCGTATCAATTAAGAGGTGCTTCACCCCATTGTCTACCAAAAACCGCATAGCTTTTGCTTCAATAAAAGGAGGGTTTGTGCTAGAATATTGCATTTCTAATTTATCGGTTCCGTTTGGTGTTGTTCTTATTATTATTGCATCGGCCTCATTTTTTTTCCAGCAAGCTTCCATTTGATCCAGCATAATTACCTGATCACCGTCCACATTTTTAGGTGTAACCGTTACTAGTTTCGCTAAAAAAGTAAACTGCTTCATGCATTGGTTTATCGTGTATGGTTCCTTGCTAATGTGTCCAACGCACTCGGTATGAGTTCCGTGTCCATGAGGATTAAAAAAAATGTTTCTAAAGTTAACAGCTCCACCCAAGTTAACATCTCCTACAAATCCATTTTCCATTACGGGCGTAAATTCTGGAGGATTTACATACCATGCTGTAACATTTTTATCTGAAGCTTTTAGCGGGATAGAAATGTCTAAAGGCTTAGACAGGTCTATTTTAAAAATCGTGTTTCTGTATTTTATTGTTGTTTTCATGTGATGTAAAACAAATCGGACGAGATTTTATCGGCTATAAAAATTCCTTCCTGGGTTAATGTTATTATATTTTTACTGACCTTAAGATAAGGTGTTTTTAAATATTTTGTTAACTCTTTATTAAAGTGCTTATTAATTTTCTCATCAAAATTTGCGCTTACAAAATTCAAATCTATACCCCAAATGGTTCTTAAGCGAGTTAAAACATATTCATTGTAAGCCGTTTTTGAGTCAATAGTTTCTTCTTCACAAAAGGGATCATCATTTTGCAATGCCTTAATGTATTTTGTATTGTTAGATACGTTCCAACTCCTTTTGTTGTCATAAAAAGAGTGTGCAGAAGGTCCAATTCCGAGATATTCTATGCCTTTCCAATAATTGCTATTGTGTTTGGAGTAATAACCTTCTTTGCCAAAATTAGAGACCTCGTATTGAGTTAATCCACTTTCTTTGGTCAGCTGCATTAACAATTTAAATTGAGCAATTGCTTCTTCATCAGAAGGCAAACTTGTTTGTTGCGTTTTTACTTGATGATGCAACAAGGTATTTGGTTCTACAGTTAAAGTGTATGCTGATAAATGAGGCACATTAAGTGCTATCATTTTATTTAAATTCTGCTCCCACTTATCCATTGTAAGAGTTGGCGTATTGTAAATTAAGTCTATGGTAATGTTGTCAAACCCTAAGTCTTGACTAAGTTTTATGCTTCTTTCGGCCTGTTCTGAATTGTGTGCTCTATTAAAAAAGAGTAAGTCTTCATCAAAAAATGATTGGGTTCCAATGCTCAGCCTATTTACTCCTGCACCTCTTAAATCAGAGAGTTTTTGTTGAGTTAAATCATCTGGATTGCACTCAAAAGTAAACTCTGCAGTTTTACTAACATTGTAGTTCTGATGAATTGCATTAAGAATGTCGTTGAGTTCTTTAATGTTCAATAAACTTGGTGTTCCTCCGCCAAAATATATAGTAGAAATTTCGTCTTTAAGCAACTCCTTTTTTTGCTTTATTTCCTTAATTAAAGCTTCAACTAAGTTCGGTTTATTGTTAATGGATGTGGAAAAATGAAAATCGCAGTAGCTGCATTTTTGTTTGCAAAAAGGGATGTGCAAGTAAAGTCCAGCCATGTTATTTGTTCAACACAATTCTAAACGTAGTTCCGTTTTTATCCGACTGTTTCACAAATATTTTACCTTCATGGTAGTTTTCAATTATTCGCTTAACCAATGACAAACCAAGTCCCCAACCTCTTTGTTTTGTAGTAAAACCTGGCTCAAAAATCGTTTTTTGTTGTCCTTTTGCAATTCCTGTTCCTGTATCTGTAATGTCTATATAAACAAATTGCGATTGATCTGTAATGCAAATGGAAATTTTTCCTTCCCCCTTCATTGCGTCAACCGCATTTTTAATCACATTTTCCAATACCCAACTAAATAATGATGGGTTTAATTTTGCCGAAACATCAACATTACCTTTACTTTCCAACTCTACCACTACTTTTTTAGAAATCCTCACTTTTAAGTAGCCAACAGTATGGTTAATTACCTCGTTTACATTTTCTAAGTCTAATTTTGGTATAGATCCTATTTTAGAAAACCGTTCTGTAATGGTTTCAAGCCTAGAAATGTCTTTGGTTAGCTCTGTAATAATATTGTCTTCAACGCCTTTAAGTTTTAAGTATTCTACCCATGCTATTAGTGATGATAAAGGGGTTCCGAGTTGGTGAGCTGTTTCTTTTGCCATTCCCACCCAAACCTGGTTTTGCTCTACTTTTCGAGAAGTGCTAAATAAGTAATAGGAGATTAGTAAAAAGAGGGTTATTATTAAAATTTGAAAATAAGGATAGTACTTAAGTTGCTGCAATAACTTAGAATCTTTATAAAAAATATAATGTACCGATTGGTTATTTATTGTAACTTCAATTGGATCGTTTTCAAGGCGCATTTCATCAATTGTTGCCAATAAATAATCTTGGCCAACTCCAGCGCTTCCTCCTTCTAGATTTCCAAACTCTATAACGTTGGTTTGCGTACTGTCTGTATAAACCACAGGAACCGCAGCCGAATTAATAACAATTTCAGAGATAAAAGATTCTATTAAGTCGTCTAAAACAAGTTTTAATTCTGAAAATATTTTAGAGTCTTTATAGTAAAATGTTTGCTTTGTAACGGTTCCTTTAACGTGATAATTTAAATCTATAGGCGCATTGTCACTCACCTTCATTTTCTCCAATTCGTCTAAGAAAAACTGCGCAGTATCAATGCCTGGTTCTAACTCAAAGTTTCTAGTGTTAACTATATTTCCATCTTTGTCTACTACCAAAACAGGAATTGTGGTATTGCTGGTAAGTATGGAAATAAAAAAAGTAAGGTCGTTTTTGTTTTCGGAAGTAGCCGCCCTATGGTTTGCTTGCGCCCATAGCTCTATTTTGTTTCTCTCCTCATGGGCTATTTTTTGAAAAAGATCTCCTGTATAGCTTACTAAAGAAGCCTTGTTTTGTATGGCTTCTGCCCAAAGCTGAACTTTATTTCTTTCTTCTTTAGCTATTTGATTTACCAAAACATTGGTGTACCACAATGACGAGGCTATTATTAAAATAGCAGCCCCTGCTAGCAATAGTTTCCATCGTTGTTTTTTTGAGTAAATATTCAATTTAATGAAATAGTTTATGGTTTAAAAAGACGTGTGAAAATACGAATAAGTTGTAATCTACGTACATTTAATTACAGTTTTCACAATAAGTAGACTTTAGGTATTTATCATTTAACAATTGAAAATTAATTCCTCCTTGTCCAAAAGGATCAAACAACTTACAAAACCTACTCTTGTTTAAGTTAATGGCGTTTAACATTGTTGTTCTATACGCTTCGCTTTTCGTGTTATTTGGGTCAACAATGGTAAGGTTTAGGTAATAAAACAACAACTCCTCATCAACATCAATTTTTTTAATGTGTGGTTTTAATACTTTTTGAGCCCAATCATATTTTGCATAGCTTGAAAAGTATTTTGCCAACTGTAGGTAGTCTTTATTAGACATTTTAATGTACCGATAGTTTTTGTTGATATAACCTAAAGAAACGTCCTTTGCTTTATAGTCTCTTTTAAACATCATATACTCACTATTAATAATGTGATAGTTTAGTGCCAACCGCTTCACCATTTTACTATTAATTCCTTTTGCAGTTAGCACTTTAATGTCTCTAATTAGTTGATCCGGCTCAATTAACAACTCTCCAAATACCCAAGATTTTAATTGAAGCACACAAATGTTATACTTTATTTGCTTGTCTTTAGGAAGTAAAGCTTCTAACTCTTTAAAGGCAACAAGTGCGGCATATATGTCGTCTTCGTTTTGCTCAAACTGAAAAGCAGCCTTATTTTTTAGAAGTGTTCCGTATTGTATTTCCTTTGGTATTATTGGGTTATTAAGCGCTTCTTCGGGCATTTTTTGATTTCTAATTCTAAAAAATATTTCTTTCTGCAGTTCAACGGCTCTGTCTATCGATTTGTTTGTTACGGCTTCTTCAAAAAAGGATTGAATGGTGGTGTTTGATTCATTGGCATACCTCGTTTTTTTCTCTAAGTTTAGCACAATAATGGCCTTGCGGTGGTTTTTTAAAATTGGCTCCATTTTTTTTGCCATTCCTTTTTGGTTTAATTCTTCTTTAATCTCTCTTTTTGATAGCTCTGTAAGGTAGCCATATCCTGCGCCTTTAGAATCTAATAAAAAATCTACCCAATTTTCAGAGGCAGTAATATCTATCACCATTTCTTGTTTTTGATAACTCTGTAAGGCATCCACAATACTTTTTGCTCTTTTATTTTGGAGTTTAATGTTTCCTTCTAAAGTCCCTTCAACAGAAGAGTATGCTTTTACTGAAATTTTTGCAATGTTGTAATCCGTTAGTTTCAACGAATCGTAAATAGGCTTCATGTCTTCAGGAGAGTATTCTGATTTTCCTTTTTCAAAAGGCACTACAAACTTTAATGTTTTACTCAGGGTTTCGTAAGCTCCTCCTTGCTGAGTTTCTGTTCCTTGAGTTTCTGAATCTGAAGGCAATGCCTCTCGATATAGGCCCATTTCTAATAAGCCCCATCTTGCTTGAGGGATATCAAAAAAGTTGTTGTAATAACACGCATAATTGTTTTTCAAAATTAAAATGTTGGTCTCAAATTCAGTTCCAACATACTTTTCAGGAAGTTTGGCAACCTT
This sequence comes from uncultured Flavobacteriales bacterium, assembly GCA_905479995.1. Classification (GTDB taxonomy): domain Bacteria; phylum Bacteroidota; class Bacteroidia; order Flavobacteriales_E; family Vicingaceae. The sequence continues at coordinate 117,837 of CAJQON010000018.1, forward strand.
AAAAGCAACCTGGCCGCTTTTATCTACTATAATTTCTTTCTTAAAATCTTTAAAATATACTGGTTTCAGTAGTTGTCCCATTCTATAGGTAGATTGCGAAAATTTGTTTTCGCTACCACAAGGAAATTGAGTTTTGGTTATAATGTCAACAGCAATACCATCTAAAGGCTTTTTAAACAATAAGTCAAAATAGTTTTTGTCGGTAATCACAAAATAAATAATTCCTCCTTCTAAATAAAACCCATAGGTTACTTCTGGAGGTAAGTTTCCTATAACAGACAAACAATCTCCACACTTTTGTTGCAATGTAGAAGCGTTTGTTTCTTTTATATCGTATTGAGCATTTGTTTCTGAACTCAAAAACAAAATAAAAGACAATAGAAGTAGTAGTAGTCGATGCATAAGTTTATTTCACTAAGCGCGTTATTCTATGCTTAGTTTTATTGGACTAATTTACCCAATAAATCAAACACAGCCCTTTATTCTTGTAAATTTTCTGTTAATTTAAGTTCTACTCTATTTCCTGTTGAAGTCTCTTTTTAATTTTCTCAAAAAAATTGAACGAAAAACAATTAAGACAAGCCCTTTAAACATAATATTATTTAGGGCTTAAAAGTTCTTTTATTTTGCCAGAGCCACTCTTGGAAACAATCCTCTTTTTTATCTTCATAAAATTCTCCTACTTTTAGAATCCTAAAGCAAACAGCATGTCATTAAAAATAAATTCTTTTCAAGATTATCAGAAAAAATATAAGCAAAGCGTTGAGCAGCCCGAACAATTTTGGGAGGAAATTGCCAATACTTTTACTTGGAAAAAAAAGTGGGACAAAGCGCTTGATTGGAATTTTGAAAAGCCAGCTGTAAAATGGTTTGAAGGAGGAAAATTAAACATTACTGAAAATTGTTTAGACCGTCATTTAGAAACGCGAGGCAATCAAACAGCAATTTTGTGGGAGCCAAATAATCCAAAAGACGAAACCATTAAATTAACCTATACTCAATTGCACCAAAAAGTGTGCGAGTTTGCCAATGTGCTTAAAAACAATGGGGCAAAAAAAGGAGATCGAATTTGTTTGTACATGCCCATGGTTCCGGAGTTAGCTATTGCTGTTTTGGCTTGTGCCAGAATTGGAGCAATTCATTCTGTTGTTTTTGCGGGTTTTTCAGCAAAAGCCTTGGCCGACAGAATTAATGATGCCACCTGCAACATTGTATTGTGTTCAGATGAAGCTTATCGTGGAGCAAAAATTATTCCTATAAAAAAGGTTGTGGACGAAGCGTTAAACAATACGCCTAGTATTAAAAAAAGCATTGTTTTAAAAAGAACTGGAGCAATTGTTAATATGCAATCTGAAAGGGATGTTTGGTGGCATGAAGAATTAACAAAAGTAGGGCCTGCATGCGAAGCAGAGGAAATGGATGCGGAAGATGAATTGTTCGTTTTATACACTTCTGGGTCAACCGGACAACCAAAAGGAGTTGTGCATACAACTGGCGGCTATATGGTTTATACCAATTACAGCTTTCAAAATGTATTTCAATACAATGAAGGCGATGTGTATTGGTGTACTGCCGACATTGGTTGGATAACTGGTCATTCTTATATTGTTTATGGCCCCCTTTTGGCAGGAGCAACAACCGTAATGTTTGAGGGCGTTCCAACATGGCCAGATGCTGGTCGCTTTTGGGAAATTGTAGACAAACATCAGGTTAATATTTTTTATACTGCTCCAACAGCAATAAGGGCTTTGCAAGCCTGCGACATAAATTTTGTAAATAAATATAAGTTAAGTTCGTTAAAGGTGTTAGGGAGTGTTGGGGAGCCCATTAACGAAGAGGCTTGGGAATGGTACCATAAGTATATTGGAAAAGGAATTTGCCCAATTGTAGATACTTGGTGGCAAACCGAAACAGGTGGAATTATGATCTCGCCAATTGCTGGTCTTACTCCTTTAAAGCCAACTTTTGCTACCTATCCTTTACCAGGAATACAGCCTTGCTTAGTTGATGCTGAAGGAAACGAAATTGAAGGGAATAATGTTGAGGGAAACCTGTGTATTAAGTTTCCTTGGCCATCTATTTTAAGAACAACTTATGGCGACCATAACCGCTGTAAAGAAGTGTACTTTTCTACTTATCCTGGTAAATATTTTACTGGCGATGGTTGTAAACGAGATGAAAATGGAATGTATCGAATTACTGGTAGGGTTGATGATGTAATTAATGTTTCGGGACATAGAATAGGAACAGCAGAGGTAGAAGATGCACTAAATACACACCCTGCGGTAGTTGAATCGGCAGTTGTTGGCTTTCATCACGCCATTAAAGGCCAGGGTATTTATGCATATACTATTTGTTCCGGAAATATTGATGAAGCTATTCTCAAAAAAGAACTGTTGGCACAAATTACGCAAGAAATTGGGCCTATTGCCAAGCCCGACAAAATTCAAGTAGTAAATGGATTACCTAAAACAAGGTCTGGCAAAATTATGCGTAGAATTTTACGAAAAATAGCGGAAGGAGATACCTCAAGTCTTGGCGATACATCAACCTTATTAGATCCTGCTGTTGTAGAAGAAATTAAGCGTGGGGCTTTGTAGTTTTTCCCTTGTGTTTAAGCTTATTTCTTATGCCGGAATTACTAAAGCTGTTTAGTTAAAAAGCGACATTTCTCTGTTTTGTGCCATAAAATTGGTTTTTGTGCAAGTTTTATGCAGTCTTGTTTTCTAAAAAATGCTTTCTAAACTAAAAAAGAACCTTTAATTTTGACTAAAATAAATTGATTATGAAATTTTATTCCTACAGACTAAACCGCCAAACGACTACAGTAGTGTTGCTTTTGTCAATAGTAGCCTTGCTTTCTTGTAATAATGATGTTCCGGTAACTGACAAAACAACACCAACTGTTTTAACTACAATTGACTCAACTACAATTGGCTCAAAGACTATTCAACCCGAAGAGGTTGAAAGCAGGTATCATTTCGACCAGGATTGGGAAATATTTAAAACTGCAGTATTGACTAAAGATATAAAGGGAGTGGCGGCTTTTGCGGGTTCTGATGAGATAGATTCTGAAGCTTTATTACAATCTTTATCAGATCCTGACATTCTTAAAAAGCTTGAATCGACTACTTATAGTGAATTAACCAGTGAAACTCAAGGAGAGTTCATTTATTTAGTTTTTTCAGCAGAAATTTCTGGATCTGATGGTGATGGAAATGAATATGAAAGTGGAATTTACCTCTATTTCTCTCAAGGAGAAACTAGCTTGATACTAGATTATTACCTTGCCGCAGGTTAAACAATCCATTTATAAACTATATACAGCCTTTGTTATTAATGTGGTTAGTACATAAAGAATTCTTGCACCAACATTCGCGTCCCAATCATTATTACCTACTTCGCATAAATCTGCACCAATAATTTGACACCCATTTTCTACCACTTTATTCAATAAATAAGCCGCTTGTTCATATTCTAATCCTCCCGGAACAGGTGTTCCCGTGTTTGGACATAAGCTTGGTTTTAGTCCGTCTATATCAAAACTAACATATACCTTTTTTGGCAATTCCCTTATTACCTTATCACATTGTTCTTGCCATGTTTTTCCACTATATTGAGCCGATTTTAAATCCCAATCAAAAAAGGTTTTTACTCGGCCATTGGAGCCATTTATAATAGCTATCTCATCTGGACAAACATCTCTTACGCCAACTTGCACCAGTTTGCTAATTTGGGTGCATTTAAGCGCGTTAAACATAATTGATGCGTGTGATGTTTCAAAGCCTTCGTAACGGTCTCTTAAATCTGCATGTGCATCTATTTGAAGAATTCCAAAATTAGTATATTTTTCAGCAATAGCCTGTATGTTTCCCAACGCAACGCCATGGTCTCCGCCAAGAAGAAGTGGTATCTTTTTTTTATTTAATACTGCTGTACTTAGCTGCTTTATAGAGACTGCTTGTTGTTTACTATGTTTATTAACTTGTTCAAGTATTTTGCAATCGTCTTTGTTTAGGCCTTCTCCCCTCTCTTGCTTTTTAATAACTTTAGAAGCAAGAGTTCCTATTACTTTATTCTCATCTTTAGCATTATAATCTATTGACAATAAATACAATTTCTGTTCCCAGGCTTCTTCTAAATAAGGACTATAAAAGTCGAGCTGAGTAGATGCTTCTAAAATCTTTTCTGGAGCATTGGCCGTTCCTTTTTTATAAGAGCATGTAATGTCTGAGCAAACTGGAATTATAACTATTTCAGCTTCTTCTTCTGAACATGAAAATCCAAAAATGTTTCCATTCTTAATTCCAACCTCATTTGGATTAAACATATTCTTTTTTTGCTAAAAGTTTGGTAACAAAATTGGGCAACGCAAATGCCGCTTTGTGGATGTGAATGTTGTAATAATTTAATTCATTTTGGTTGGTAAAATTTGCAATCAACTCCTCATCTAATCCGCTAGAAACATTTACATTTCCTTTAGTCGCAATTTGAAAGCTCCACATTCCTGTAGGATAAGTTGGCACATAAAACAATAGCGTTTTTACTTTGTTTTCTCCAAATTCATTGGCTAAACAGTGGTTTAGTTCAACAAAAACTTTGCTGTTAAACATTGGCGATTCGCCTTGTGCTACCAATATTCCGTTTGGATTTAAAGCGTTGTAACAGTTTTTATAAAATTCCTTGGTAAACAGTCCTTCTGCTGGTCCAACAGGATCTGATCCATCTACAATTATTAAGTCATATTCGTTAGGTTGTGCATTGGCCATAAACTGAATGCCATCTTCAATTTTTAACGTTAGTTTTGGGTGTCCAAATTGTGATGAAATGGATGGCAAGAACTCTTTACAGGCGTTTACAACTTCTTCGTCTATTTCTACCATAGTAACCTCCTCAACACTTTTGTGCTTCAACACTTCACGAATGGTTCCTCCATCTCCACCACCAATTACCAATACTTTTTTTACTGCTTTGTGTGCTAATATTGCTGGATGAGCAATCATTTCGTGGTAATGCATTTCATCTTTTTCAGTACACATCACCATGTTATCTAGTGCCAGCATTTTGCCATAAGCTGTTGTTTCTAATATTGACACTTTTTGATAAGGAGATTGTTTTTTGTGCAATACTTCTCCGGTATATCTTAATGAAACTGCCTGATGATCGTCTTTGTCTGTAAACCAAACGTTTCGTGTAAACTTTTCTGGATTATTTCTTTCTTCAGATTGAGCACGCATTGAAGACAAATCAAAATCTATCCGCTCTAATTGATCTAACGACCCTCTCCTCATTTCAAGAGCAGAATAGTTTTGAGCACCAAATACTTCTTTTAAAAAATCGAAAGATACCCAAGGATTTACTGAATCTCCACAGGTAAATAAATCAACTGCGGCATACTGGTATTCTGGCCAGGTATGTATGGCTAAATGACTTTCTTGTATCACTACAACTCCAGAAACTCCGTAGGGTGAAAAATGATGAAAGGTTGAATTTATTACAGTGGCTCCAGCTTTTTCTGCGGCATTTACCATACCTGATTCAGTAGTAGAAACATCGTTTAATTTTTCGGATGAACATCCAAAAAATTCAACTAAAATATGACGTCCTAATGCACTCATTTTTTTCTACAAAAAAGAGGCAGCCTTGTGGTCTGCCTCATTATTTTTTTATCTTTTTAATGTTCTTAAAAAAGGTTTATTCTTTTAAACAACTCCTCTTTGTATGATCCTCCAATTGGCAATAGTTTTTTACCTCCTTCAATAACAAGGTTTGGTTGTTCTATTGTTATAATTTTATCTAGTCTTACAATGTAAGATCGGTGAACTCTCTGAAATTCTTTAGCGGGTAACTTTTTTTGAATATCCTTCATGGTAGAATGAATGGTATATTTTGCCGCAATAGTATTTATAACCACATAATCTTTTAGGGCTTCAACAAAAAGAATGTCAGCTGAATTTACTTTTACTAATTTAGAATTTGATTTTACAAAAATTACACCTTCATCATCCTTGTTTTCAACAAGTGCATATAAAAAATCTCTTTCTTTTATTACTTCTCTTTCTTTGGTGTGTTTGTAAAGAGCCATTTCTATAGATGTGTGTAAATCTATTTCTTTAAAAGGCTTAATAATATAACCGTAAGGTTCTGTTACTTTTGCTTTTGCTAAGGTGTTTTCATCAGCATAAGCAGTAAGGTAAATTACTGGAATTTTAATGTTTTCTTTAATCTTTTCAGCAGCTTCTATTCCGCTCATATCACCTTTTAGCATAATGTCCATTAATACTAAATCTGGCTTATGTTTCATAGCTAATTCAATGGCTTTTTCTCCTGTAGCTGCAGCTCCTACAATATTGTAACCTAACTTTTTTAAGCTTTGTTGTATGTCTTTTGATACGATAGCTTCATCTTCTACTACGAGAATGTTATTTTTCGACATTTTGTTCTTTTTTAAAAATTAGTGTGTATTCCGTCCCTGCCACATTCTCCAATTTTATTGTCCCTCCAATTTGTTCTACAAGTGTCATTACCAATTGTAATCCCAAAGTATCAGTTTCTTTATAATTAATGGTTGATGGCATTCCTACTCCATCATCTTTAACCATTAAATGCAAATATTCATTCTTTTCAAATAATTCTATCGTTATGGTACCCTTTTTTTTATCGGGAAACCCATATTTTAAAGCATTTGATACCAATTCATTTATCAATAACCCACATGGTATCGATTGGTCAAGGTTTAAAGATACGTTTTCTACCTGTAATTCCAATTTTACAAAGTTATCAAAAACACCGTAAGAATGCACTAAGTTTTTAGATAAACTTATTACATATTCTGAAAAATTTATTTGTGAAAAGTCATTTGACTGATAAAGACTCTCATGAATAAATGACATGGATTTTATTCTGTTTTGACTTTCTCTTAAAATGTTTAGGATGCTTTCTTCTTTTACATAAGAAGATTGTAGATTTAAAATACTTGATATTACTTGTAAATTATTTTTTACTCTATGGTGTACTTCTTTTAATAAAACTTCTTTTTCTTTTAATGAATCTGCAAGTCTTTCTGTTGCTATTTTTTGTTCGGTTATATCTCTAGATACACCCATTGATCCAATATGATTTCCTTGTTGATCATATAAAACTGAAGCTGATAAAAATGAAGTAAATATTTCTCCATTTTTTCTTTTATTCTTTACTTCTCCAATAAAAATTCCTTTGTTTTTTAACTCTTTTCCTACGGTATAAAAATCAGCTCTATTAGCATATAATGCCTGTGCTTTTATTTTTTTTAATTCTTCGTTATCATATCCAAATATTTCTAATCCTGATTTATTAAATTCTATGATATTTCCTTTAACATCAGATGCACAAATAATATCTATAGAACTTTCTATTATACTTTTTGTATACTTTTGGTTTTCAATAAGTTTGTATTCAATATTTTTTCTTTCTTCAATTTCTTTTTGTAATTTTTTATTGGATTTTTCAGCAGCTAAAGCTTTAATTTTTTCATTTTCTAATTCTTCTTTTCTAACCTCTTCAGTAATTTCTATTAATGTTCCTTCTACCCTTATTCCTTTTTTTGTAACATTTGTTAATATCCAAAGTTCTGTTCCATCCTTTTTTTTGTGCTTTATTTTATAGTTGGTTAGTTTTTTATTTTGCTCTAAATCTTTTAAATATAATTGTCTTGATTTTTTAGTAAAATAAAGTACTTCAGCATCTTTTCCTATTAATTGAACTCTAGATGTATAACCAAATATTTTAGCAAAAGAATTATTACATTCTATTATTTTTCCCTTTTCTGTTATAAAAACTCCAGCTAAATTTTGAGTAAATATATTCCTGTATTTTTCTTCGTTTTCTTTAAGGTGTAATTCTATCTTTTTATTTTTAGTTACATCTCTTAAAACAGTTGTGGTTTCTGTAATATCACCTTTTTTATTATAAGTTGTATGTACAGTTTCTTCTAACCATAAATACTCTTTACTCCCTTTTGGTTTGAATCTAAATTCTGTTTTGAGCTGTTTTTTTTTCTTTTTATACAATCCCTCTTCTATATGATTATTAATCATTTTAGCATCATCAGAATGTATTCTTCTAGCCAGCTTACCTGATATTCCTTCTTTATTAAATTCTTCTTTTGTTAATCCAGTTAGTTTAGTAACCGTTTTACTAATATAATTAAGCCTTTTTTTACCATTTTCAAACTTTACATTGTAAATACATTCATTAATATTTTCTAATATAAAAGAAAGTTGATTTTCTTTCTTCTTACTATCTGTAATGTCTTTTGCTGTTCCTAAAAGATGTGTTTTTTTCCATTCTCATCAAAATATGGAATTATAGTTTCTTGAATCCAAACATATTTTTTATGTTTTTTATGGTAAAATCTATATATATACGACCACTGTTTTTTTTCCTTATCAATTTTTTTTGCAACTTTTTTTAATTCATCTATTTCTTCAGGATGAAAATGTTCAAATAAAATTTTTCTATTATTTATATATTCTTTAGTGGTTAATCCTAAAACTATTTCAACTTGTTTACTTATATATTCTATTTTTTTATTTCCATCTTCATCAAAAGATATTTTATAAAACATTTCATTAATGTTATCTAAAATATTAGAAATATTAGCTTCTTCCTTTTTAAGAAGTTCTATTTCTTCAATTAATTCTTCTCTTGATTTTTTTGAGTAATCCAAATTATTTGATACCTGTTAATTTTGTTCCGTCTAATTTATATTCTTTACCATTTTTATAATATACTGTTAATGAAATTTCTCCTAATTCATTAAAATATTTCCAATTATCTACTTTTGTTCCAACAGTATAAATTTCTTCTCTTTGTAATTTTCCATTTTCATAATAATACTTATGTTTTCCATCAGGTTCTCCATCAAAATAACTCCCTTCAAAACTTAAACTATTATTGGTTAAATAAAAATAATTCCAAGTACCACTTCTAACTCCATCTTTATATTTTCCTATTTCTTTATGATCACCATGTTGGTAAAACCATTCGCCTTCTTTTAATCCATCAATATATTCACCTTCTATTATTACACTTTCATCTTCTAAATATTCATGCATCATACCATCTTCCAATCCTTTTCTATATTGTTCATCTCTTAATAAAACACCACTTTCATAATACCATTTCCAAACTCCTGTTGGTTTTCCATCTTTTAAGTATTTTCCTTTTTGACGTAACTGATTGTTTTCAAAATAATATTCCCAATCTTCAATTTTATTACCGTCTTTATATTTTCCTTTTTCCTTAAGTTGACCAATTGGTTCTATATAAAATTCTTCCCAATATCCTTGTCTTTTTCCTTCTGCATCTATTAATCCAATAGCATATAACACTCCATGTTTATATAATTCTGTTTTTGTAACAATTCCATTTTTATCAAAGTATTTAAAAACACCATTTTCCTTTCCAATTACATCATAAATTCCTTCTTTTTTTACTGTTCCATCTTCATAATATTCTTTTCTAATATCTAATGATGAAATTTCTGATGCATAACTCTGAGCAACCCCTTTTATATATAAAGTTGCATTAATTAATTTTCCTTTTCTATCGTATTCTTTTAAATAACCATTTAGTAAATCGTTTTTATAACGCGATTCCATTTTTAATTTTCCATTTTCATAAAACTCTTTCCAAATTCCTTTTTTATATTTTCTTTTATCCTTTCTATTTATTTTTTCCTTACCAATTAAAGTTCCTTTTTTATATATAATAACAGTAATTAACCTACCATCTTCTTTATCATATTCAAATCCTTTTCCTTCTTTAACATTATCTACAAAAGGAATTTCTTTCCACTTTAAGTTGGAACTATCATTATAATAAAAAATGGTTTTATTTTGTTTAATGTCATTTTCAAAGTAAGTTTCTTTAATTAAATGACAACTGTCGCTATACGTACTTTTAACACCAAACTTTAAATTGGCTTTGTAATTTATTTTAGATTGTAAATTACCTAATTCACTATAAAATATCCAGGTACTATCTAATAGACTGCCTTTTCTGTTTCCTTCAGATTTTATTATTCCGTTGGCATAATAAGAAATCCAATATCCTTCTGGTAATCCATTTTTAATTAATCCTTCACTGGAAACTTGTCCATTTGAATAATAAAATTTTTGCAATCCATCGGGTAACTTTTTTTGAGCATAAAATGGCGAAGAAAATAAAATTAAAACTGAAATTATTATGAACACCTTATACATATAGTATCTTTTCTTAAAATAAAAATTAAATAAATATTACTATTACTATTATGCTGTTTAAACGGTTTAAAATTAATAATTAGTTTACTTGTTTTTATGATTTGTAAAAACTTATGAGTCTAAATTTAGTCTTATTATTTATATAAGTAATTGATAAACCACTATTTAATTTAGTTGTTAACCATTTGTTCATATATCAATTGATAATAACTATTTTATTTTTTAATTAACATTTAACCAATAAAGAGTGTGAATAAATATGATTTTAATAAGTGCTAAATAATTTGGTTTTTAAACTCTTACTTTGCCTTGTTATAATATATCATATAAGCAAGAAATATTTTTGAGAATTTATCAATACTATTTATTTTTATGAACATGAATATGGTTAATTTTATGTGCTTATAAGACAGGTATTTATAAATTTAATTAACAATCAATTTTAAAGGGTATTATGGAAGTAAAAAATGTATCAATAGGCAGTGATCATGCGGGTTTTGAGTTAAAAACAACCATTGTAAGTTTTTTGGAATCAAAAGGTATTAAAGTAACAGATTTTGGTCCTTTTTCTGAAGAAAGAGCTGATTATCCAGATTATGCTCACCCAGTTGCAAAATCGATAGAAAATAAAGAAGTTGATTTAGGAATTTTAATTTGTGGAAGCGGAAATGGAATAAATATGACTGCCAATAAACACCAAGAAATAAGATCGGCTTTATGTTGGCAAGAAGACATTGCAGAAATGGCTAGATTACATAATAATGCTAATATTATTGCACTACCTGCTCGATACATATCTGAAGAAACGGCATTAAATTGTGTTGACCTATTTATAAGTACTGATTTTGAAGGAGGAAGACACCAAGCAAGAGTTGACAAAATAAGTTGTTAATAAGAGAGCAACACCTTATTATATAGTGTCTCAATAATAAATTTGTAGCTTAGCAGCGCCTTAAAAGCAAAAGCAATGCAATTTGAATTAACCAAAGAATATCTCGAGCATCTAAACGGAGCTGTTGAAAATGGACAACAAGCTGAGTTAGATATATTGATTGATGGTCTCCATGCAGTTGATATTGCTGAAATTTTAGAAGAACAAACTAAAGATGAAGCAAAAGCTTTTTACTTAGTATTACCTGAAGAATTAGCTGCTGATGCTTTAGTTGAACTAGATGAAGACACAAGAGAGCGCTTTTTAAAAGAAACCTCTTCTGCAGATATTGCTGAAAAAATTATTGAAAACCTTGATTCTGATGATGCTGCCGATGTTATTGGGGAACTTTCTGAAGAACAACAAGACGAGGTAATTTCTCACATTGAAGACATTGAGCATGCTTCTGATATTATTGACCTTTTACATTACGATGAAGATACAGCCGGTGGATTAATGGCCAAGGAATTGGTTAAAGTAAACATCAATTCAAATGTAGCAACTTGCATTAAAGAAATTAGAGATCAGTCGGAAGAAATAGAAAATATATTTACGGTTTATGTGGTGGATGATAATGACCTTTTACAAGGAAGAATTTCTTTAAAAAAGCTATTGTTAGCGCCAGATAATAATAAAGTGGAAGACGTTTATACCAAAGAACTAAAATTGGTTAAAGTAGATTCTGAAGGAGAAGAGGTAGCTCAAATAATGGATAAATACAACTTGGTTGTTGTACCTGTTATTGATGAAATTGGGCGACTATTAGGAAGAATTACCATTGATGATGTAGTAGATTTTATGCGGGAAGAATCTGACAAAGATTACCAAATGGCCTCAGGTATATCTGAAAACGTAGAATCTTCCGATAGTGCTTGGGTACTAACCAGAGCAAGACTACCATGGTTACTAATTGGTTTATTTGGTGGAATATTGGGCGCTCAAGTAATTGAAGCCTATGAAGGACAAATACAACTACACCCTGAAACAGCTTTTTTTATTCCTTTAATTGCCGCCATGGCCGGTAATGTTGGAGTACAATCATCGGCAATTGTGGTGCAAGGTTTGGCCAATAACTCTTTAGGATTAGATGGTATTTGGAAAAAACTATTTAAAGAACTGTTGGTTGGTTTAATAAATGGACTGGTGTTAGGATCACTCATCTTTGCATATAACTACTTTTTTAGTGAAGACTTAACGCTCAGCATTATTGTAAGTACATCATTATTTGCTGTAATTGTTTTTGCTGCAATATTCGGAACGCTTGTTCCTTTAATGTTAGACAAATATAAAATAGACCCCGCTTTAGCAACGGGGCCTTTTATTACCACAGTAAATGATGTTTTTGGCTTGTTTTTGTACCTTTATATAGGTTACTTAATGTATTCCGTTTAATTAACGCGATAACGAACAAGCCTCATTTCGTATATGTCTGGAGATGATATATAATGAAATTGACTGGAAACAACCCCAACGTTTTCATTGTAATATCTGTAATTTATTCTTGTTCCCCAAGGATAATTAGTTTGTGCTGGCCCTGGAATTACTGTTGTTATCCTTTCATAACAGTTAAAACTTCCTGCAGAAACTACGCGACTAACCCGCTGGGGAGAAGCTTTACTATTGATGTAAAACCAAGTTGACGAATTTACTAGAAGAGAATCTGTTTCAAAATAACTGCCCGGATTTCTTACAGTAAATACTGGGACTTCTTTGTTTTGAGCAAAATCGAAATGAACTAGTTCGTAGCCATTGTTGCGTATAAAGTTTCCTATAGAATTACTGGCTAAATTACTTCCTGATAAAAGATAATAGGTGTTGCCGTTTATTATTGTGTCTGCAGAAACATAGGCGCTATCTAGCATACTACCTATTGTCTCGTTTCCAAGAGTATCAATACGCACCTGTTCATAAACCCAATAATTACCTATACTTAACGGAATAAAACCAGAATAAGCATTCTGGGATTGTGGAGTTTTTTTTTCTTCTTTAGTACAGCTAAAGTTAATTAGTAATAACATGGCTGCAAAGGGCATTAAATTTTTCATACGGTTACATTTTTAGTTGATTAGTAAAATGTAAATTTTTGCATAAGCTTCTGTTTAAAATTTTACATGGAACGCAATAGCATTAGAAATATTGCAAAAGCTAAAAACTCTAAAGTAAAAACGGTACTTTTAATTTCTATGAGCTACATGAGCACATATTTTTTGCACCTTAAACTTGAAAAAAAACTTGAAAAAAGTACTTTTTATAGATAGCGTTCACCCAATTTTAGAACAACGATTAGTTGATTTAGGCTATAACTGCGAGCATGACTATAGCTCCACCAAAGCCCAAATACAAAACAAACTTAATAAATACGTTGGTTTAGTTATTAGAAGTAGAGTACCGGTAGATATTGAGTTTTTAGATGCTGGAACAAACTTAAAATTTATTGCAAGATCTGGCGCAGGACTAGAAAATATTGATTTAATTGCAGCTGCCGAACGCAACATTAAAGTATTTAACTCGCCCGAAGGAAACATGGATGCAGTTGGAGAACACGCTATTGGCATGTTATTAGCTTTGTTCAATCAATTAAAGAAGGGAGACCAAGAAGTTCGTAATGCTGTTTGGGACAGAGAAGGAAATAGAGGTTTAGAATTGAAGGGCAAAACAGTTGGTATTATTGGTTATGGAAACATGGGCAGCGCTTTAGCCGAAAAACTAACTGGTTTTGGATGTCGCGTTTTGGCATATGATAAATACAAAACAGGTTTTGGCAACAACACAGTAGAAGAAGTTGACTTAGCAACACTATTTGCTGAAACCCAAATTTTGAGCATTCATTTGCCTCTATTGGAAGAAACGCATCATTATGTGAATCAAGCTTTTTTGCAACAATTTAAGCACCCTATTTACCTAATTAATACAGCACGAGGCAACAATGTCTGTTTAGCCGACTTGGTTAATGCCTTCAAAACAAACAAAGTATTAGGCGCCTGTTTAGATGTATTAGAATACGAAACCAAAGCATTTGATAAAATTGATGCGGAAAAACTTCCTAACGATTTTAAGTATTTAGCTCAGTCTGATCGAGTAGTTTTAAGCCCACACGTTGCTGGTTGGAGCGAAGAGTCTTATGTAAAACTGTCGTCTTACTTAGCAGACAAAATAGAGCAGGAGTTTTGGTTTTAACTTAACTAATATACAAGGCTTTTGTAACCCATTTTTTATAATTAATTAAAAATTAAAATGGCTATTAATGGAACAACTATAGCTAACATAAATGCAACTGTAGTTAGTGCTACCACAACTTGTTCTCGATAACTTACACCTGTCGTTTTTTGATAAAACGTGGTATAAACTGTTTTAATTACTTTTTCCATACTATTTCATTTTTACAATTCGTTTAACCACCTGAGTTTTTTCGTTAAAAGCCCTAACAAAATATGTGTTTGCAGGAAGGCTGTTTAGATCAACTACCGCGCTACTCGTTACTATTTTTTGTACATAAACTCTTCTCCCCAGGTAATCTTGTACTTCAATAGTTATTGGGTAGATTGTGTTTTCCGAGAGTTGCACGGTAAAACCATTTTCAAATGGATTAGGGTAAATACTCATTTCGGTTATTGGTTCACAACTAAGAGCCCTAACTCCGTGGTACTCGAATGCTCCATTAAAATCGGTTTGCTTTAGGCGGTAATAAGCTGTTTCACCTATTGGATTATCATCTGTCCAAGTATAGTTATTAATAACACGGCTGTTTCCATTTCCGATTACTGTTCCAGCAGGTTCAAAATTAATTGCATCGCTACTTCTTTCAATGGTAAAATAATCGTTGTTTGTTTCTGTTGCTGTTGACCAATTCAGTTCAACAGTATTTGAATTACATTCAGAACTAAATGTAGTTAATTCTACAGGTAAGGCTAATGCAACAGAAATATCATCAATTCCCATTCTTAATGCTCCATTAGCTACTGCGCTCTCCATATTACTATCATCATCATGAGGCATGAATTTAATGGTTTGGCTTGTCCCGGTGGCACTGAAAGTAATCGTACGTTGCTCCCATGTTGCTTTTTTATCTGGATAAGTATAACCCGGTGCGCATGAAGTTGATACAGTAGTATCTATTAATGTATTTCCAATATACACTCTCCACCCCCCTGAATCGTCCAAACAATTGTCCTGCTTTATAACTGCTTGGTAGAAGGTAATGGTATATTGATCGCCAATATTAAAACCACTTACTGTTTGTTGAATCCCTTCGTCAAATACAACAGACCCACTAGGTGTTGATAATCTAACTGCACTTACAAAGGTGGAGTCAGTATAGGCATATGCACGATAAGAACTGCAACCAGGGGCACAATAATAGTTACTATCTGCTATATCTGGAGTTACACCAAAAGAATGTGTAGCTGTACAAACAGCATCACCAAGTGGGACATTGGTCCAACCAGCAGGATTATTTGAAGTACCAACAGAGCCAGTTAAATCACCATTTGTAAAACTTTGTGCATTAGCAGTAGTTACACTACTAATAAATAATAGGATAAAAGTAAGAGAGGATAATGTTTGATAGAAATTTTTCATACCGTTATTTTAGTTATAGACCAAACTTAGGTACAGTCTTAAAAGTAACTCTCACTTTTATCAGTGATAATTGAAATTCACTGATGAAAGGGAATTAAAAAGGGATTAAACAAGGGAAAGGAAGGGCATTGTTTTTTGCTGAACTTAATAAAGTATAGGGCGTAACTTTATTTTGGAAACAACATGCTATTTGTAACAATAATCTAAGGAGGTAATTAACCTTTTGTAGGGGTGTTTGACATTCGTGAAGCTCTAACGATTAATTCCAATTTTTTCTGACTTCTTTTGGTATCAACAAGATCAAAGTTGAGGTACATTTTTTTCAATGAAGAAGCTACCCCCTCAATACTTAAGGATATTTTATCAGCCAATTCCTGATTACTTATAACAGGGTTCTGATACAGAATAGTTAATATACTCCAATCTGTTGGATTCAATTTGATGTTAATATGACTTTCAATAACTTCTTTGTTGAGCTCCAAGTCGGCTTCTTTCTTTCCAGGAATTACAGCTTTAGAAAGTGCGCTTTCTTTTAAGAACTCCATTTCTTTTAAAAGTAATACCCTTTCGGTATTTAACTTGGTACGATTTCTAAAATAAAGAAACCCAGAAATAATCATGATAAAGATAAAACAGACAATCAATATTGTACGCTCTTTCTGATTTTTCAAATTGTCAATTTCTTTCTGTTTTTCATGTTTAGCTTTTTGTATTGCAATTTTAGTAGTGTATTTATTTTTTTCTTGCTCTTCAATTATCAGTTTTTTAACTGCAGTATTATTTAAGCTATCCTTCATTTTTGTACCTAGTACGTGCATTTCTAAAGCTTCTTTATATTGATGTTCCTTCACGTAAATATCGTGTAGTAATCTTGTAGCAATTACAATATTGGCGGGATAGCCAATTTGTTTTGAAATAATGAAGTTCTTTTGGCCGTATTCTTTTGCCTTTTCTATATCATTCTTTCTTAAGTAGTATTCACCTATATTTGTCAAAGAGACGGAAACCCATGTTTTATAACCAATTTCTTCGTTAATTTTTAAACTTTGTAATAAATACTCAAGACCTTCCTCATCATTAGTTTGAATACATAATATCTCACCGATATTGTTCAGCGAAGTGGCCTGGTCGCTTTTGTTATTATTATTTTCGGCTATTTGCAAAGCCTCTTTCGAAAATTTCAAGGCTTTAGTCAGATCACCTTTACTCTGATATATGCTTCCAATATTGTTTAATATGGTTGATGTTTCAGCTGTTCTATTTAGTTCATTGAAGATGGACAAACTGTTTAGAAAAGATTCTAATGCTTTATCTTCATAGCCTTGATTGCTGTAGATAATAGCGATATTGTTATATGCAGTTGCTATTCCTTTTCTATTGCTAATTTCCTTGTTAATATTAAGTGAATTTGTGTAATTGTTTAGTGCTGCCAATAATTTACCTTGTAACTGTAGCACCTGACCAAAATCATTGTAGGTGTCAGCTAAATATTCCTTTAGTTTAAGCTTTTCTTTATTTGTAAGTGGATTCTTAAGCTTTTCTTTTATGAAACTGTGTGCCCAAGCATTGTATTTTGGCCATAGGTTATCATCAAAACTATTTTGTATGAAAGGAGATAGTGCGTTTAGTTTTGAGGTGTCATCTTTAGCTTCATGAAATGCTTTTAAAGCAGCTTCTAAATTAGATTTCTCTTCAGCAGATATGTTTTCAAGGATTAGACTATCCACCAAATAATACTCTTTATCGGCAAAGTTTTGAGCCAAGCAAAATGTTGAAAAACAAAGAGAAAATAATATGTGTAGGATTAAGCGCAGTAACAACTTTATTTAATATTTATACTTGAACTGGATAAACAGAAGTTTCCTTATAACCAGTACTTTTTACAACTAGTAATTAAGAACCCAAGCTTTACTGTTGTGATCTTTTGCTGTTGCTAAAAAGGTAACCGCTTCTTTTCGGGTAACAAAACTGCTGTAGCTTACCGTCCACAAACCTTTTCGTTTGCCAATTATTGAAGCACTAAATCCGTCTTTAGTCAATTTTTTAACCATCTTTCTGGCGTTTCGTTTCGAAGAAAAACAACCAGCAACGATGTGGTAGTGAAAGTTTTCATTAGCCGAAGCAACATAAGTAGAAACTGCCGAAGCAACATCAAGCTCTTTAAGTTTAACTGTATAATCAGCTTCATCCAATTTAATGTCTAAAAAGTAGCTGTTTTCAGTTGCAATTGCTATCTGTTCTTTAACCAAGCTTTCAATAGGTTCTTCACTAATTTCAATAGCACTATTATTTGGTACATAAATGGCTTTTTCTGTAGCTTTTAACGGGTTAAAAGTAGCCATGTTTAAGTCTCCTGAAAGGTCATATTTACTTGGTATCCAAATGGCAAAAAATGCCAAAGGAATAGTTATGGCTGCTGCTGCCATCCATTTTTTAGATTTTTTATTGCCTTCTTTCACAGCAGTTAAAGGAGCCGTTCTGTCCTTGAACTCTTTGGCAACTTTCTCTTCTATCGTAGCTCTTTTTATAGGTTGTTTTTGAAAAACAGTTAACCCATGCGCGTCTAACAAATAATTAATATTGTCTTCAGGTTCAAAATTAAGGCGACTGTTTTTGTCTAACGACAACACACCAATTCCTTTTAAAACAACACGGGTTCCATTTCTTAAATTGCCGTTCATTTGAAGCACAGATCGCTCAATGTTCTTACAAGCGTTCGGGTAACTAATGCTTTCTTTTTGAGCCACATAGTTGGCCAATAAGCCATCGTTTGTCACCAAATTTTTGTTAAAAGAAATGCTTTTTGATGGTGGCGAAAACGTGTTTTGAATCGGGTTAATTTGTGCAGGCTTGTGGTTTCCAATAAACCCACCAAGGCCAGGAACAATAACACAGTCGTGTTTGTAAAGCAGTGCGGATATGTAATTGTCTAAAGCCATTTTTAAAAGGGAAGCGAAGGTATAAAAATAGCGAAAAGTTTAACGACTAAAAAGAGATTTTTTTTAAATCTTCTGGAGTGTCAATGGCAATGGCTTCGTGCGTAGTTTCGGCAACTTTAATGGAATAGCCATTTTCAAGCCACCGCAGCTGTTCCAATCTTTCTTCTATTTCTAATGGACTAGGGCTTAATTGGCAAATTTCGGTTAACACCGTTTTCCTATAGCCATAAATGCCAATGTGCTTAAAGTAAGTTTTGTTTGCCAACCATTCCCTTTCATCCAAACCATCAATTACTGGAATGGGCTTTCTGCTAAACATTTTGGCAAAGTTTGCCGCATCTATTTCTACCTTTGGTCTGTTGGGATTTAGCAACTCTTCAGTGTCGGTAATCTTTTTTACAAGAGTAGCTATTTGAGCGTTAGCATCATTAAAACAGGCACACAACTGGTCAATTTGTGCTGGATTTATAAAAGGCTCATCTCCTTGAATGTTAACAACAACATCAAAACTTCCCGTTGTCTTTTTGACAACTTCATTGCAGCGTAAGGTGCCATTTATATGTTCAGAAGAAGTCATTACCACATTTCCACCAAAGCTTTTCACGTGCTTAAAAATTCGGTCATCATCCGTTGCAACAACAACTTCTGTCAATAATTCTGATTTTTTTACCTGCTCATAAACACGCTGTATCATTGACTTTCCGCCAATGTTTATTAAAGGTTTTCCCGGAAAACGAGTAGAACCATATCGAGAAGGAATAATGCCTAAAGTCTTCATATTTTAAAATAAACGCTTAGTTTTAACGAAGGTATTAAAAAACTATGGACGAATTACGAATTTCCCAAATCGCCATTACCAGTATACCTAACATAGGTGATGTAACGGCAAAAAAATTGATTGCGTACTGCGGAAGCGCAACTCAAGTATTTAAAGAAAAAAAACAAGCCTTGGAAAAAATACCAGGTGTTGGCGGGTTGGTTATTAATGCTTTAAATTCTGGTAAAAAGGAAGCCTTTTTAATAGCGGAATCTGAGCTGAAGCAAGCAGAACATAATAATCATAAAATCTATTTTTATTTGGACGAGGATTATCCTCAACGCTTGTTTCATTGCGAAGATGGGCCTGTAATTTTGTATGCCAAAGGGAACACTAATTTTAATGTTGATCGCGTTGTGAGCATTGTTGGAACTAGAAACCCTACGGATTATGGCAAAAGCTTTTGTGAACAATTGTTGGAAGATTTAGCGCCCTATCAACCTTTAATTATTAGCGGGTTGGCTTATGGAATTGACGGTGTTGCCCACAAAGCAGCACTGAAGCATAAGCTTTCAACAATTGGTGTTTTGGCGCATGGTTTAGATCAACTTTATCCAACTCAACACAAGGCATTGTCAGAAAAAATGTTGGAGAATGGCGGGTTGATTTCAGATTTTAAAGTCGGTACTAAACCGGATAGAGAAAACTTTCCGAAACGAAACAGAATTGTGGCTGGACTTTCTGATTTAACCATGGTAGTTGAATCGAGCAAAAAAGGTGGTTCTTTGATAACTGCACACATCGCAAACAATTACAATCGAGATGTTTTTGCTGTTCCGGGCAAGCTTTCCGACAAACAATCTGAAGGGTGTAATAATTTAATTAAAACGAATAAAGCTGCGTTAATTGAGTCGGTAAAAGACATCGAATACATTATGGGCTGGCAGGCAGAAGCTATTGCAAAACCTGTTCAAACGCAAATGTTTGTTGCATTAACACCAGAGCAAAAAGTACTTACTGCGCTATTGGCCAAAACTGGTCAACTAACAATAGACCAAATAGCTTTAAACGCTCAATTTACAATGAGTCATACAGCTGCTTTATTGCTAGAATTGGAGTTTTCTGGTATAATTAAGCTTTTGCCGGGAAAGGTTTATCGGTTGGTATAATTTATTTGGCAGAATAATCTGTTATAGCTGATTGAAGTATTTCTTCTGCCTCACTTCTATCTCCAAAACCTTTAGACACTAATTTTCCTGGACCTTTATAATTGCTAAACCAAAGCTGAATAATTTCTGAGACTCCTTTATATTTTTCGTTTAACTCATTAATGCTATTTACATCATATAGTTTAGAATTAGCAGAAACAGCAATTAACTTGTCATCTTGCTCCCCTCTATCGAGCAAATATAACACACCAATAATTTTACTTTTAACAACAGCACCTCTTTTTTCAGGAGGTCCTAAAACCAGAATATCTAATGGATCTCCATCTCCACCGTTTTCTTTCGATAATAATGTTTGAGGTATCATACCATAATTGCCAGGATAACCAATGTAGTTTAAAACCCGATGTTTACCATTCACTTTTTCCCATTCTATTTGGCCAGTTGACTTATTTAGCTCCCATTTTTGAACTGTACCAGAAGGAACTTCAATAATAGCATTAATGCTATTATCGTTATTTCTTGGGATAACATCAGTTAATAGGTTGATAGATTGTTTGGTTGTATTAACCTTTAAAGCGTCATTTTTTGCAGTGGGTTCATTACATGAAAAAAGTAAAAAACCCGAAAATGTTATAAGTAATATGCTGTATCTCTTCATTATGTCTGGCAATTTAACAGTTAAAATGACTAGTTTCTATCTATATAAAAACTGTTGGCTTGCGCTAACGAGGTAAGCACTAAATCGTTAATGCATAAGTTTTCGGGAAGTGTTGTGGTGTAATAAATTACCGAGGCAACATCTTCTGCTGTCATTGGGGTGTAACCATTGTAAGCCGCTTTAGCTTTAGCTTTGTCTTGGTGAAAACGCACTTCAGAAAATTCGGTTTCAGCTGCTCCGGGACAAATTTGTGTGACCTTAATTTTGTCTTGTAGTAAGTCTATTCGCATACTTTTTGAAATGGCATCAACAGCATGTTTGGTGGCACAATATACATTGCCTTTTTCATACGCTTCCTTTCCAGCTGTAGAACCAATGTTTATAATGTGTCCTTTTTGTTGTGCTTGAAAGAGTGGAATAACGGCTTTAGAGACGTATAATAGGCCTTTTACATTGGTGTCTATCATTTGGTCCCAATCATCAATAGAACCATCTTGTATCTTGTCTAATCCGCTAGCTAATCCTGCATTGTTTATGAGCACATCAATGTTTAGCCATTCTTTGGGTAAAGAGCTGATGGCGGCTTGAACTTCTTCTTTATTTCTTACATCAAAACAAAGCGCATAAACAGCTGTATCTAATGTTTCTTTTAAAGCAGTTAATCTGTCGTTTCTTCTTCCTGTAAGAATAAGTCTATGGCCATTTTCGGCAAAAAGTTCTGCCGTAGCCTTTCCGAAACCAGAAGTGGCTCCAGTAATTAATATGGTTTTAGCCATTATTTTATTTCTTTAGTAGCATTGCTAATTAAAGCAACCAAGTGCTGCTTGTGTGCTTTTGAAGCGGTATTTCCACCAGAATTTGTAGCCATTCTTTTAATGGCATTTAAATTATACAAGGCCATAGATCGCGAAGAAGGCATGTACCTTTTACTACTTGGACCAGTAACAATGGCAATTAACATTTTGGTATAAGTTACTTGTAAGTTTTGTCTAAACGTATTTACACTTCCAGCAATGTCAGCTTTAAAAACAGACGTGTTTAAGTCCGACATCATGCTTGATAAAGAATAGCTGTTTCCATACAATTGGGTATCATCTATTCGTTGTAAAGTGGAAGGGTGTAAGATGTGCATTAAAACATACTGTTGCATTCGTAAAGCACGAGAATGAATTTTTGGATCTTCAGCACTTCTAAAAAAGCCAAAACCTCTTCGTTGCATTTGCAAGTAGTTGTACAATCCTTCTGGCGCATCAAATGCATCTGGTGCAAAAAGATACTTCCCTAAAGTTGTCATTGCCTTTTTTTGTCTTTCAGCTTCAACAGGTTTTAAAGGTAGTCCTCCACCTTCTTGTCCTATAAAAGCTCTGTCAACATAAACACCACCAACATATCGAGAAACAACCGTAGCTGCTTTTGCTTGTTGACCTGTTAGTGTTAAGTAAGATGTTCTTACAATGTGGTGAGATTGTCCAATGTTTTCTTTTTGGTAACGGGCTAAAATTCCTTTGGCTACAGTTCTTGAAAGTTCAATTCTTTCAATGGCATGATCAATAGCGTTGCTGGTTAAATCGCCAACGTTTACTCTTGGATCCATTGCTTTTCCTGGAGACCTCATGTCATCGGCATCGTTACCAAAGGTTAAATTATGTTCAGTAGATCTGGCCAATAAAGCAACCGTTTCTGCTTCTGTTTCTCTTGGTTGGTAAGCAAATTGAACTGCCCAAACATCATAAGGCCCTGGTCTTTTGGTCCAATAGTTTCCTTGTTTTTGTCCTTCTTTGGCAATGTTTACCGAAGGATAATCCATTACAGATCCAATCAAACCAATTTTTTCTGTTATTTCAGTATTGTGAATATTCGCTAAAGAATGCAATTGACTGGCTTTCATGTTGTGGTTCAATCCTAAAGTATGCCCCATTTCATGAAGTATTAGGTAATGTAAAAACTCATTGATCATTTTACTTTCCTCCATCTTATCACTTCCTCGAGCAAAAAGAGTAGTTGCAGCAAACATATTGTTTAATTGCCCATGATCTCCAGCACTACAAAAGTGAGGGTCGTTGGTAATGTTTTCGTTTAATTCATTTTCGTTGTCATAATTGTCGTATCCTGCACGATCAAACAATTGTTCTGTTCTCAGATTACTAGTAACCGAACGATATTCTATCATAATATCTGCACCTAAAATTTCACCCGTTCTTGGGTTAACAAAACTAGGCCCATAAGCACCAAAAGGAGGTCTAGGAGAAGAGGTCCAACGCAAAACATTGTATCGAATGTCACCTGCATCCCAATCCGCGTCATCGGGTTGTTGCTTAACAACGATAGCATTTTTAAAACCTGCTTCTTCAAAAGCTAAATTCCATTGTTCTGCTGCTTTTTTTACGATTGGTCTTAATTCTACTGGAGTTGAGTTTTCCATCCACCAAACGATAGGTTTAACTGGTTCAGAAATTGCTGCGTTAGGATCTTTTTTTTCTAAATGCCATCTATGTACTAAATCTCTATAAGGAGTAACACTTTTAGATGTTAAATCGGTTACACTCGTTGTAAAATAACCAACTCTTGGATCATCCAATTGAGCTTTGTAGTTATTTTCGGGCATTTTAATTAAGCTGTGATACACTTTTATGCTCACGTTTCTTGCATCTGTAACTGCTGCTGAACCACCATTTAATACGGATGGCTTAGAGTAAACATACTGTATGGCTAAATCTGTATTTTCGGGATAGTTTCTTACGCCTATTGTTTTAGTTTTTGTTTTATCCAAATTACCTAATGTAAACGCCATTGGAGACTGTTTAGGGTATCTTGGAGGCTTAATTTGAGAAAAGGCTTCTTTTAGAAATAATGCATCTGCGTTAACTAAATATAACCCACTGTCTATGTCCATTCCCTCAATTTTTAGGCTGGCCATTACACCTTCGCTAATGTTAGCTTGAGCTGATTTTGAAACCGCATTGTTTGGATCGAAATAGTAAGATGCATTGCGGCTAATAAACTCTATTTTGTTGTAATATTTTTTTACGGTAAAAACTTTAGAACCTCTATACGAACCTCTAAATGCTCCAGCTTCTAGAACACCATCAGCTATTTGACTAAAATGAATGTACTCTTGACCCAATTGTTTTTCTGAGACCACAATTTTTAATGAACCAGTAGTTGTATCTTGATAGATTGGAAAAAGGCCGTCAATTTTTTTGCACTTTTTGGTGACTTCAGAAATTTTCTTGATGGCCGTTTTATCCACTTTTGGTTTGGCGGGAGCTGCACCTTTCTTTTTTTTCTTTTGTGCAGAGATATCGGTAACGCTTAAAAAAAAGATTGAGGCAAGAACGATTCCGGTAATTTTAAAAGATCCTGAAGTTTTCATAAAGTGTAAATTATGATGGTTATTTATTTTTTTCAGTTATAAATATAGTTATATAATCTTATAAAGAAAGGGAAATTGGGATGAGCGGCTTTCGTTTTTTATGAATTTTTAAAACGAAAGAGATCTATTAATTTCTAATTCTAATCGGTTATTTGTACTAATTTCGTACAAATGGTTCTTGAAACTTTTTATTTTCAACGAGTGTTGTCGGTATAATTGGGCACCATTTGATTGTAACGTGGAAATTAATTTTAAGTATTGGCATATTTTTTGTCTTTCCGTTTTTAACTAATTATAAATAAATAAAAAAGATGAAAAAAATTTTAAAAGGATTGTCGCTAGCTTTTGTTTTGCTTACTTCAACACAAATTGAAGCTCAAGAGTTTGCAACTAAAAATGGGTTTTCTTTAAATGTTGAATTAGGAAAGCCGATTGGATCTTATGGTGCACCAAGTGGAGGAAATGGATTTGAATATGGGTTGAGTTATGGTTTTCAGATTGGTAACAGGTGGTACTTAAAAAGGTTTGATAAAAGTGGCGTTGCATTAATGGTGAACTGGATAAATTACAATCAAACTACGAAAACTGAAGGAGCTGGCCTTTCAGAAATAACTGCTGCAACGATAGACATGACTTTTCTAGAGCTTGGCTTGGCTTATTCCCATCTATTAAATGATAAGTTGGCTTTAGATGGTTATTATAACTTAGAGCCAACGGTAATAGGTTCGGCTTTAGTTGATAGTCAAGATAATGGTGTTGGTATAGCTGGTGTTGGTTTTGGACATGCATTGGGCGCTGCATTGAGGTATAAGTTTATAAATGTTGGATTGGAGTACCATTTTGGTGGAATAACTGGAGCTTATAGTGGAGTAGGAGATGTGTCTGATGATGAATTTGACTTGATTGGTGACACGAAACTTAGTACTTCTTCTTTGAAATTAGTGTTTGGAATTAAATTTTAGAAGCTCATTATACGATTATAACCCTCTAGGAAATGTCCTTGGGGGTTTCTTTTTACTAATAATTATCAATAGACAGCAATACAAGTGTGCATGCTATTTCTGTTTCTATTTCTGCATTTTGAGCCATTAATAAAAGCTCTTTATTTTCAGTTCCAGGGTTAAAAATAATTCGTTTAGGTTTTATTGTATTGATGAGGTAATTGTAATATTCGGGTTGATTTTTTGGGCCAACATAAAGTGTAACCGTATCTATGTTTTCAATTGTTGGAGTGTTGGTTAAAATGGTGTGCTCTCCAATTTTTCCTTGCCTTAAACCTACCGGAAATACTCGATGTCCTTTGCGGGATAAACTCAATGTAGCTTTGTTTGAATAACGATCAGGATTAGGACTTGCGCCCAAGATAAGGGTTCTTTTCATGGTATAAAAGTAGGTATTTACCACATAATATTACTTCCATTTGGTGTTTAGAATTGTTTTAGGGGTAAACCCTGTTAAGTTTTTTGTGTTTAGTATATGGTTTTTAGTCTTATCTCTTTATTAATAGATTCCACACTTTGGTTTAAAGCGAAAACGAGTTTTCGATAAACCATCGTTCTGAATGACGATGGGTTTGGTGTTTAGTCTTATGTCTTTTATCTCTTGCGTCATTTATGTGACAACAATTGAACACAAAAAACCCCAAAAACGATGTATCGCTTTTGGGGTTTTTGTTATTTTTTATCTAAAAATTTAGTTTTCAGCTTTTACTGATGCAGAAGAATATTCTTTGTTCATGCGAGCAATAAACTCTAATGAAATGCCTTTTGGACATTCTACTTCACAAGCTCCAGTGTTGGTACAGTTACCAAAACCTTCTTTATCCATTTGATCCACCATGTTTAACACACGCTCTTTTCTTTCAACTTGACCTTGTGGTAAGTAAGAATATTGAGAAACTTTTGCCGCTACAAATAACATTGCAGAGGAGTTTTTACAAGTTGCAACACATGCCCCACAACCGATACAAGTTGCTGCATCCATGGCTTTATCGGCCATTGGTTTAGCTATTGGTAAAGAGTTGGCATCTTGTGTATTTCCAGAAGTGTTTACCGAAATAAACCCTCCAGCTTGTTGAATTCTTTCGAAAGAACCTCTATCAACAATTAAATCTTTTAATACAGGAAAAGCTTTAGATCTGAATGGTTCTATATAAATGGTGTCACCATCCTTAAACATTCGCATGTGTAATTGACATGTAGTTACGCCTCTATCTGGTCCGTGAGCTTCTCCATTAATGTATAAAGAACACATTCCACAAATACCTTCTCTACAGTCATGATCAAATGCAACTGGTTCTTTCCCTTCATTGATGAGTTGTTCGTTTAAAACATCCATCATTTCTAAAAAAGAAGCATGCTCAGAAATTCCTGAAACAGGATAAGACTCTAATTTTCCTTTTGATTTTGCATCTTTTTGACGCCAAACTTTTAATGTAAGATTCATAATCGATCAGTTATTTGTATGAACGTTGTTTCAGTTCAATATCATTAAATGTTAATTCTTCTTTGTGTAAAACTGCTTCTCCTGGCTCTCCTTTGTATTCCCATGCAGCAACGTAAGCAAAGTCTTTGTCGTTTCTCTTTGCTTCTCCTTTTTGCTCTCCGTCTAATTCTACAGACTCTTCTCTAAAGTGACCTCCACAAGATTCGTTTCTGTTTAAAGCATCTTTTGCAAACAACTCTCCTAACTCTAAAAAGTCAGCAACTCTACCCGCTTTTTCTAGCTCTGGATTTAATTCGTTTGCATTTCCAGGAACACGAACATCGCTCCAAAATTCTTCACGAATTTGTTTAATTTCAGCCATGGCTTCTGTTAAACCAGTTGCGTTTCTTGCCATTCCAACTTTATCCCACATAATTGCACCAAGCTTTTTGTGGAAATAATCAACCGATTTAGAACCTTTAATGTTAATTAACTTTTCTAATCGATCAGTCACCTCTTTGGCAGCATCGTTAAACTCTTTGCTATCCGTAGGAATTGCTCCTGTTCTAATGTCATCCGCCAAATAATCTCCAATAGTATATGGCAATACGAAATAACCATCGGCCAATCCTTGCATTAATGCAGAAGCTCCTAACCTGTTTGCTCCGTGATCGGAGAAGTTAGCTTCACCTGCTGCATAACACCCAGGAATGGTAGTCATTAAGTTGTAATCACACCAAATTCCTCCCATGGTATAATGTACCGCAGGGTAAATCATCATTGGAGTTTTGTATGGGTTTTGATCTACAATTTTTTCATACATCTGGAAAAGGTTACCGTATTTTTCTTCTACAACCTTTTCTCCTAATTCAATAATTTGAGCTTCAGTTGGGTTGTTTACACCAGTTACCAAAGCTTTTTCTTTTCCATACCGGTTAATGGCCGATTTAAAATCTAAGTAAACAGCTTCTCCTGTTGCGTTAACACCATAACCGGCATCACATCTTTCTTTTGCCGCTCTAGAAGCAACATCTCTTGGCACTAAGTTTCCAAAAGCAGGATATCTTCTTTCTAAGTAATAATCTCTTTCGTCTTCACTTAAATCGGTAGGCTTCTTTTTACCTTCTCTAATGGCCATTACATCGTCCATGTTTTTAGGTACCCAAATTCTTCCATCGTTTCTTAATGATTCTGACATTAAGGTTAGTTTCGATTGAAAATCACCAGATCTTGGAACACAAGTTGGGTGAATTTGAGTGTAACAAGGGTTAGCAAAGTAAGCTCCTTTTTTATGGATTTTCCATGCAGCACTTGCGTTAGATCCCATGGCATTGGTTGATAAGAAGAAAACATTTCCATATCCACCAGAAGCAATTACTACAGCATGAGCTGAATGTTTTTCTATTTCTCCAGTAATTAAGTTACGGGCAATAATTCCTCTTGCTTTTCCGTCAACCTTAACAATGTCCATCATTTCATGACGGTTGTACATGGTAATTTTTCCTTTTCCTATTTGTCTGCTCATGGCAGAATAAGCACCTAATAAAAGTTGTTGTCCTGTTTGTCCTTTGGCATAAAAAGTTCTAGAAACCAAAACCCCACCAAACGAACGGTTGTCTAACAAACCACCATATTCTCTTGCAAAAGGAACTCCTTGAGCAACACATTGGTCAATAATGTTTCCTGATACTTCAGCTAAACGATAAACGTTTCCTTCTCTCGATCTATAATCTCCACCTTTAACGGTATCATAAAATAAACGATAGGTAGAATCTCCATCATTTTGATAGTTTTTTGCCGCGTTAATTCCTCCTTGAGCAGCAATAGAGTGAGCTCTTCTAGGCGAATCTTGGTAAGCAAAAGCTTTTACATTGTATCCCATTTCGGCCAGTGATGCTGCGGCAGAACCTCCAGCTAAACCTGTACCTACAACAATAACATCAATGTGTCTTTTGTTGGCTGGGTTTACCACGTTAATGTGGTTTTTATGATTGGTCCATTTATCTTTAATTGGACCTTCTGGTATTTTAGAATCTAATTTTGTCATACCTAAATTTTATAAAGAACAAGAAGCACTTGAACAACAAGCGTTTGTAAAATGATAAACAGCAACAATTGCATATCCTAAAGGGACAGCAATTGCATATAAATAACTTAATTTTTTAATGATAGGCGTGTATTTGTTGTGGTTAAATCCAACCGATTGAAATGCTGATTGAAAACCATGCAACAAGTGAAGCGCTAAAAAGATAAAGGCTAAAATGTAAATGCCAAAGTAAACTGGGTTAGCCATTTTATTGGCCACCATTTCGTAGGCATCTAAATGTTCGTGTGTAATGTAGTGTGCATTTATTGTTGGAAAGAAAAAGTGAACCATGTGTAAACCAACAAATAGTAAAATCATTATTCCGGTAATTACCATGTTTCTACTAACCCACGAAGCATTTTCGCTTGGTTTGTTCATGGCATACTTAATAGGACGCGCAGCTCTGTTTTTAAGCTCTAAGTAAATTCCCATGGCTAAATGGAAGATAATACCGAAAAACAATACTGGTTGCAATGCAAATTGAACCAATGGGTTGGTGCCCATAAATTCTGAGGCTGCATTAAAACTATCTGCGCTAAAAACGGAGATTAAATTTATTGCCAAATGTTGTACTAAAAAGAACATCAGAAAGAAACCCGAAAGGGCCATTAGAACTTTTCTTCCTACTGATGATTTTGAAAACCCTTTACTCATAGTTAGTGTGTTTTGTAAGAAACTGTTAATGACACAAATGTATATATTGTTGGCAATGAAACAATAAAATCAGGCAACTTTATTTGTATATATCAGATAATCGATAAACGGAGTGGAAGCGCCCGTTTTTGTACGTGTATTCTTGTTCGTCTAACAAAAAATGTTCGTTTTCTTTAATCAACTCAAGATTATAAGTGTCTGAACGAGAGGTATGTAAGCTTCCTTTGGTTTGTCGAGCTAAATCTAAATATTGTATGTTAATTCGTCCGTTTGTACCACATAAAATTACATGCACCGGAGTTTTTATTTTTTTGATGTAATCGTAATCGCGCATAATTTCCATGTTGTCTGCTACTAAAATTATTCCTTCGGATTTTGGATAATACTTGACACCTTCAATAATTGCTTCTATGTCATTTTCCATGTGCTCTCCCCCGCCCGACCCATTATTCATACACTTAACGGCTGTTTGCATAACAGTGTCTATTGAAGTATTTGGGCAAACATAAATTCCTTTGGTGTCTAATGGTTTTTTCTTGCGAGATGCTTTGTTGTCGCCATCGTTAAAAAACACAAAGTAGTTGGCTTTTTTGTTTTCGGCCTGCGCTTGTAGCCACACAAAAACTTGTGCACTATAAGGCGACATGCTACCTGTTACATCGGTAACTACGGTAAAGTTATTCCATGTTTTATTTCGTTCAAAAGCATTTATTACGGTAGAGTCTTTATACAAATCATGGTTGTAGAAAAAGTCTGGATAAGCTGGACCAGTTGCAGTATCTACGTACCAAATAGTGTCATGCACATAGCCTATATTTAAATCGTAATGTGTTTTTATGTCAAAGCTTAGAGGAGTTGTATCGGCTTGTAAACTATCGTTTTTTAGCATTGTTTTTACCAAATCTTGCAAATATTTAGACTCTATTTTTAAGGTTTCATTGCTCGAGTTTGGCCGATATGTAATGATAAAACCATGCATCATTTCGTTGCATTCTTCGGGAGAATTTCCGTTGGTTTGGCTTAATAATTCAAATTCCCAAAGCGGAAATTCAAAAAGGAATGGTGCAATTTTTTGAAGTTCTTTTAGTCGGTTTAAGTTGAGTTTTTCTTGATTGAAGGTTAAGCTCTTTCGGTATTTGGTATAAACCAATTCAATTTTTATAACTACTTTTTCTTGGAGTATTTTTTTTTGTTCTGGGTTTAAAATAATGGGTTTTGCAAAAGGAGTAGCAACAAACAGTTGATGGTTGTTAAGGTCGCTTAAGTTGGTTTGTTTAACATATTGCGGAGTTAATTTAGCCAAGTTCTCAAGGCTTTGAGCCAGCAAAAAGGAAGGAACCAATAGAAGAATAAGAAAATAAAACCTGCGCATTTGCCTTGTATTTTTTACCTTTGCTAATATACAAACAACTTTAAATTTAGTGTCATATTGCAAAAAGTAAAAGCTAAGAAACATTTAGGACAGCATTTTTTAACCGATTTGCAAATTGCAAAAGACATTGTGGACGCGCTTACTTTAACCAAAAATTATAACAAGGTGTTAGAGGTTGGTCCAGGAATGGGGGTGCTTACGCAGTTTTTAATTGAGAACGACAATTACAAAACATTTCCGGTAGACATTGACAGAGAATCGATTGGTTATTTAACCGAGAAATATCCTCAGCTGAAAGGAAATATCATTTATGGCGATTTTTTACGAATGAATTTGGAAGAAATTGTTGGAAAAGAATCGTTTGCCGTAATAGGTAATTTTCCATATAATATCTCCTCTCAAATTTTATTTAAAGTGTTGGATTATAAAGATCAAATACCAGAAGTTGTTGGTATGTTTCAAAAAGAAGTAGCCGAGCGTGTTGCTGCAGGACCAGGATCTAAAACCTATGGAATTACAAGTGTTTTATTACAGGCTTTTTATAGTATAGAATACTTATTTACGGTTCATGAAGATGTTTTTGATCCTCCACCAAAGGTAAAATCAGCAGTAATACGGTTAATAAGAAACGAAAATCAACAGTTAAATTGTGATCCTAAACAATTTAAAACGGTGGTAAAAATGGCGTTTAATCAACGCAGAAAAACTATGCGAAACTCTTTAAAAAGCTTAATTAGAGAGGAGATTAAGGAGAACGAAATTTTTAATCAAAGACCAGAACAGTTGAGTGTTGAACAGTTTGTTAATTTAACCAACCTGCTTTACCCTAAGGTTTAGTTTGAACCGTACAATCCAATTTTGTTTCCTTCAGAATCTAAAGCATGTGCGTAATAGCCTGGTTTATTATCAATGTAAGTGTTTGGTATAACGTATTGATTTTCAGACTCTTTCATGGTGATTAATGTTTTTTCGGTAACAATTTCTCCTCCATTATCTTTTATTGCCTTAACAATGGTTTCAAAATTTCCGGTAGCATCAAAAAATAAAGTAACTCCTTTTCCTATAGGTTCTTTAGATTCTATTAGTGCTCCATTTAACAACTTTTTACCATTTTCTCCAGCTATAAAAACAGCATGAGGAATACCATTTAACTCTTCAAAAAAGAAGTCCGTGTCAAAAACGTTTTGATAAAATTGAGCGGCACGCCTTAAATCTTTGGTAGGAATTTGAATCCATTGAATGCTTGAATGTTCCATAATCAACAATTTTGTGTGTTTGATAAAGGTATAAACAAATCCAATGGATTCAAATAATCTTAGTGTTTGTGTTTATAAAAATGTAACCGAGCCACTTTCTACATGGTAAATGGCACCAACAATTTTTATTTTTCCTTCTGCTTCTAGGTCTCTTAGGATATCACTTTTTGTTTTAATATCTGCAATCGACTGTTTCACATTTTCAATTGAAACGGTTTCAACGTCTCTACCGCCAGTTTTATCTTCAATTGTTTTTATTGCTGGTTTTACCTTAGAAAGTAAGCCAGTAATATTGCCCAATTCCACATCTTGGCAAGCAGCTGTAACAGCTCCACATTTTGTGTGACCCAATACCATGATGGCTTTTGAACCAGCTACTCCACAAGCATATTCTAATGATCCTAATACGTCTCCGCTAATTACATTTCCTGCAACTCTAGCGCTAAACACATCTCCTATGCCTTGATCGAAAACAACTTCAACAGGCACCCTAGAATCAATGCAGCTTAAAACAGCAGCATAAGGGTTTTGTCCTGCGCCTGTTTCTTCTATTTGTTGGTATAAACTATGTTCTTTTTGAGCTTTGTTTAGAAAACGTTGGTTTCCATTTTTAAGCATTTCTACAGCTTCAGATGGAGTTATTTTTTCTTGAACTTCTTTTGTTATTGATTTCATAGTTGTAATGTTATTTTTTTATTGGTTTAGAAAGGATGTCATGAAAATTTTCTGGGTTTTCAAAAATTCCCCTCTTTGAAATAATTTTAATTGAAATGTCTCTCATTTTAGCTTTTTCAATATAGTCGTCTAAAATTTCAACTACATCAAAATCCAAATCATATGTTTTAGTAATGTCAATTTCTAAATGACTTCCTTGAGCAATAACTTCAAGCTCTTTAGAGATTGTTGCTTTATTAAAAAAAGTAACCTCTTCTGCTAAAGCCATTTTAACCGTTTTATTTTTATCGTCAACCTCTTCATGTAAAAAGTGAGAATTTTTATAGCTGTTTCTTAAAACAATTAATATTCCAACAGCCAATCCAACACCAATACCAAGTAGTAAGTTAAATTGAACTAAAAACACCGTTATTATAAAAGGCACAGATTGTTTCCAACCTAATTTTAACATGCTTTTAAACGTTTTTGGGTTGGCTAACTTATACCCTACAATAAGTAAAACAGAAGCCAAAACCGACAACGGAATTAAGTTGAGCCACATCGGTATAGTTACCACTGAAATTAGGAGTAAAAACCCATGTAAAATAGCAGCCATCTTTGTCTTTCCTCCCGATTGTATATTCGCTGAACTTCTAACAATTACTTGTGTAATTGGAAGACCGCCAATCATTCCAGAAATTACATTACCTGTTCCTTGAGCGATAAGCTCTCGGTTGGTTGGCGTAATTCTTTTATCGGGATCAATTTTATCTGTAGCTTCCACACATAAAAGTGTTTCTAAACTAGCAACTAATGCAATGGTAAATGCAGTAACCAATACTCCTGTTTCAGTTATAACAGAAAAATTTGGAAAACGAAATTGACCAAGAAACGAGTCGAAATCTTTAGGTGTTGGCACTTCTACCAAATGCTTGGATTCAATACCCCAAACTGCATTATCTTTGGTTAGGAGCGTATAAACAATCCCTAAAATTACAACCACAAATGGCCCTTGAATTAAGGTGAAAATTTTAGCCTTTTTGGCCAATACATTCGACCAAAAAATCATTAACAACAATGAAAATGCACCGATAACTAAAGAGCCAAGGGTTGGGTTTCCAAAGGCATTGATAATTTCTGTAAATGCATTGCTACCATCTACTTGGAAAAATGCAAAATCACCTTCAGGATCATTGTCAAACCCTAAAAAGTGAGGGATTTGTTTTACAAAAATGATGATTCCTATTCCAACGAGCATTCCTTTAATAACAGATGAAGGGAAATAATATCCAATTACTCCAGCACGTAAAACACCAAAGAGAATTTGAATAACACCACCCAAAACAACAGCTACTAAAAAGTTTTCAAAACCTCCGAGCTGAGTAATAGCTGCCAATACAATAGCTGCCAATCCAGCAGCCGGACCACTTACTCCAATTTGAGAGCCACTCATCATTCCTACAACAATACCTCCTATTATACCTGAGATTATTCCCGAAAATAGAGGGGCGCCACTGGCTAGTGCAATTCCTAAACAAAGCGGAAGCGCAACAAAAAATACAACAATACTAGCAGGCAAATCCTGCTTAATAGATTTAAATAAATTCATGATTTTAATAGTTTAAATAAGTTTTTAAATAAGTTGAGTTAACCTATTTAAACTCGGGGGGCTGCAAGAAGACTTCTATTGCTCTAATTAGAATGTTTTCGTTTAAACAAAAACGAATAAAATTGTTTTCTTTTAATATGGTGATTTTATAAGAAGAAGTGTGAAAATAATCAATGCTTTTCTCTTCAACTTCTTCTTTAGAATCTTTGTCCTCACTTTGCTCTTCTTCTGTTTCTTCTAGAGCTAAGACAATAGAATCTTCTTGGGTAAAAGAGGCTAAGGTATGAACTACTACAGGAGATAGTATCACACAAATTAGAAATACCAAGTTGATTGTCTTCAAATTCATAGCCGCAAATATACTAAATCAATTTGTTAATGAATTAAGGCTGTTTTATTCGCCAAAAAGCAGGCTTAACAATTCCTTAACATAGCCATAAAACGGAATTAACACGAGCGCTGTTTTGGCTATTTACATTTGCTTAAAATTAATATAACGACTAAAACAGGTAACATTAACTAAAAACAATGACAAAAATTAACTTAACATTAATCGCTCTTTTTATTGGTTTAGCGGTAACTGCTCAAGACAAAACCAGCAACAAGTTTGGAAAAGGCTTATATAATGTAGTAGCAGAAGATAGTTCTTACAGTATGAAATTTGCGATCAGATTTCAATCATTATTTATTGGAGAATGGGATGTAAATGATTCTACAGGTGTTGGAGCAGGTAATTCGCAATTTTTACTACGAAGAGCTCGATTAAAATTTGGAGGGTTTGCTTTTAATCCAAAAGTGAAGTATAAAGTAGAGATTGGTTTAACTAACAGAGATATTTCTGGTGCATCATCTCATACTAAAGGAGCTCCGAGGTTAATTTTAGACGCGGTTGTAAAATGGAATTTTTATAAAAACTTTAGCCTTTGGGCAGGACAAACAAAACTACCAGGAAACAGAGAGCGAGTAATTTCTTCTGCAAACTTACAGTTTGTTGACCGTTCTAAATTGAACTCAAATTTTAACATTGATAGAGACATGGGTGCTCAATTAAGACACCACTTTAAAGTAGGTAAAAACTTTACAGTAAAAGAAATGTTTTCGGTTTCACAAGGCGAAGGAAGAAACATTACTGATGTGAACCTAGGTGGATATCAATACACCAGCAGAATAGAAATTCTTCCGTTTGGTGAATTTAAAAGCAAAGGAGATTATACTGGATCTGCTGTAAAGCGTGAAGACAAACCTAAATTAGCATTAGGAGGAACTTATGACGCGCACAATAGAGCAGTAAAAACAAAAAGTAATCAAGGTAGTTGGATGGAAAATGACGAAGGATATTTTGAAACAGACATCACAACAATTTTTGGAGATATGGCATTTAAATATGGTGGGTTTTCTATGATGGCAGAATATGCTATGAGATCAGCAGAGCAAGATAGTGCAATGAACAGTGATTTTTCATACACTGGAGATGTTGTTCAGGTTGGAGCTGGAATGAACTTCCAAATGGGTTACATGTTTAAAAACAACTGGGAAGTTGCAGGGAGGTATACCTTAACAGACTGGGATACTGATGTAACAGGAAAAGAAGATCAAACACAATATACTTTAGGAGTATCTAAATTTTTTGTTGGACATAAATTAAAAGTGCAGTCTGATGTTACTTATAGCGAAACCGTTGATGACCCTGATAGTGAATTGATTTATCGAATTCAGTTTGACTTACACTTTTAATCAGAATTAACAATAACTTAACATTAGATTTAAGGGATAGTTATTTATCTAAAATAGCTTTGTTCTCAACTATTAAAAATTAGAAAAATGGAATTTGGAATTATAGAAATATTAAAATTGGTTGGAGCGCTTGGTTTTTTCATTTATGGAATGAAAATAATGAGCGAAGGTATTCAGAAAGCTGCTGGAAGTAGCCTAAGAAAGATCTTGAGCACCATGACCAAAAATCGATATTTAGGTGTTTTAACCGGATTTCTAGTTACCTGTATTGTTCAATCATCTTCAGCAAGTACTGTAATGGCAGTAAGTTTTGTAAATGCAGGATTACTTTCATTAGTAGAATCGGCAGGAATAATGTTGGGAGCCAACATTGGAACAACTATTACAGGGTGGTTAGTTGCCGTTTTAGGATTTAAAGTAAAAATTGCTGCCATGGCATTGCCTTTATTGGCAATAGGTGTACCAATGTTGTTTATGCGGAAAAACAAGGTTAAAAACATTGGACAATTTATTGTTGGTTTTGCCATCTTGTTTTGGGGTCTTTCAGAATTAAAGCATGCAGTACCTGACATTAAAAGCAACCCAGAAATACTAAACTTTTTAGGGGCTTATGCTGACATGGGCTTATTAAGTAACTTATTCTTTATTGTAGTTGGTACTTTATTAACCATAGTAGTACAATCTTCAAGTGCATCAATGGCATTAACCCAAACACTTTGTTTTAGTGGAATAATTCCTTTCGAAGTAGCAGCCGCTATGATTTTAGGTGAAAACATTGGAACAACAATTACTGCTGAGTTGGCCTCTTTACCTGCTAATGTTCATGCAAAAAGATCAGCAAGAATCCACTCCATGTTTAACATCGTTGGAGTAACCTGGATGGTATTATTAATATCTTTTACTCCAGTTCTTGAAGGGGTAAGTTATGTTGCTCAAAGCTGGTTTAATTTCCCAGATTCGTATACAGCAGAAGGAGCTCCAATGGGATTAGCAATTTTCCATACTACTTTTAACGTATTAAATGTAGCGATAATGATTTGGTTTGTTCCTCTATTGGTTAGACTGGCAACCAAATCTGTTAAATCTAAAGGAGACATGGACGAAGAATATCACTTAGAGCACATCAGTACAGGAATAATGGCAACTCCCGAAATGTCTATTCTTGAAGCACAAAAAGAAGTGGCTAAGTTTGGTGATATCATAAAAAGAATGAACGGGTTTGTTAAAAGCTTAATTACTGAAACAGAAAATAAAGCAATAAGCAAAACCTTAGCCAGAGTTAAAAAATACGAAGACATTACCGATAACATTGAAAAAGATGTAGCCGATTATTTGGCAAAAATTTCTCAAGGTGAGATGAGCGAAAGTTCTTCCCTTAAAGTTAGAGGAATGCTTGGTATGGTAAGTGATTTAGAAAGAATGGGCGATATTTACTATCAAATGTCTAAAGGTGTTGAAAGAAAGATTGAGGAGAAAGTTTATTTTACTCCAGAGCAAAGAAAGAATATTTTGGACATGTTCGAAATGGTTGAAAGTAACCTTGAAGTGATGTGTACCAACTTAAATTCATCATACAGTTCAGTAAACATGTTAAAAGCACAAGAGCAAGAAATGGCGCTGAATAAATACCGTAAAACATTAAGAAAAGAGCATTTTGCTAACATTGAAAAAGGAGATTATAACTTCCAAAGTGCAGCAATTTATGCAGACCTGTTTAACTCACTTGAAAAAATTGGTGACCACTCTATTAATGTTACTGAAGGTATAACAGGAGAGATGTAGTTAACATTGAATTAACATCACATAACTTAAGCATAACAAAAGCGTAAAATTAGTTTTACGCTTTTGTTATTTAATAAGGCTTCCTTTGTGGTATAATTTAAAAAGTAACAACATGAAATTTTTAGCATTTATATTTTCTTTTTTAATGGTTTCAACAGCTTTTTCTAATGACAATAATGAAGAGAAAGAGCCAAAAATCTTCTCAATTTCTGGAAAAGTAACAGACGCGAGTGAAGAACTAACTGGTGTTCAGATTCTTTTAGATGGGAAAGCAACAACGGTTTATACAGATTTTGAAGGAAACTTTACTTTAACTAATGTTTTAGCAGGAGAACACACAGTAACATTCAGTTTAGTTGCATATAGCAATAAGGAGATCTTGTTTAATCCAAAAAATGGTAAAAGTTTATCAGTAGAGTTAACATCAAAATAAGAAAAAAACATTTTAACAATAACCTCAAATCCCCTGTAACCGCAGGGGATTTTTTATATAAAATTCAATAAACATGAAAGCAAAATCTATTTTACTATTTCTTGGTCTAACCTTAGTGTTAAATGTTTACAGTCAAAAAATTATAAGGCAGAACAATATTTATGTAGAAGAGGTTTCTGGCAAAAAGTATTCAGGAGTTTATATTTCTTATTATTCCAATGGCGAAAAAGAGGCTGTTTATGCTGTTAAAAATGGAGTTGAACATGGTAAAGTGGAGTTTTATTATTTATCAGGAGAGATTATGGAGCAGGGAACCTTTAAACAGGGTAAAAAAAGTGGAAAATGGGTGCGATGGTCTGCAACAGGAGCAAAATTAGCAGAAGCATTTTATGCCAATGGTAAAAAAGATGGAAAGTGGATTATTTGGGATGAAAGAGGAATAAAGCGATATCAAATGTTTTATGAGGAAGGGAACAAAGTTGACGAATGGATCATTTGGGACGAAAAAGGACAAATAGCCAATAAAAAGGATTATTCTAAACCATAAATTTCCAATTTTTAATGAACAGTTAACATTGGGTTAACCTGTTTTTATTGGTGCTCCGTTAACTTTATTGTTACTTATGGCATCAAAAATTATCATAATTAGTAGTAACTCTGAAGAGCGAATCGCTAACACCACCTTATTAAAAAAAGCAGGTTTCGATGCCTTACATTTTGCTGATGTTAATGCAGATACGGTAAATGCCATTCATAAAATAAATCCTGACATTATTTTACTGGATTTAGAAATAGATGGTAGTGATGGCATTGAATTTTGTTTAGAGTTTAAAACAGAAGGAGTGTTGAGTTCTTATGTAGTAATTTATTCTGACCAGGAAGCTGACTACATTCAATTAGAAGCTTTTAAAGCTGGCGCAGATGACTATATTGTGAAACCAATTAATTTAAGATTGTTGGTTAAGAAGCTCAATGCGCTTCTTAAAAGAAAGCCTGCTAACGAATCAACAAAAGCCAAAATATTGACCTACAATAGCTTAAAAATTGATAGAGAAAGTTACTTGGTTATTAAAGATGGACAAAAAATATCGTTACCAAAAAAAGAGTTTGAAATGCTTTATCTTTTTATTAATACTCCTCAAAAAGTATTTTCTAGAAAAGAAATATTTGAGCGCCTTTGGGAAAATACAGAAGGAAGAAACACTCGAATTATTGATGTTCATATCCGTAAAATTCGGGAACGAGTTGGACAAAATATCATCAAAACAATTAAAGGGGTAGGCTATCAACTGGCATAAAAAAAGGAAGGTTATTTAACCTCCCTTTTTTTATGCATATGTTGAGTTATTTTATCCAATCAAATATTTTAGTCCAATGCTGAAGACAGCACCTCTTCTGTAAGAATTAAAGATGTACTCTTGGTCTTTGTAGTTATAAGTTTGCTTAACAATAGGGTTTAAAATATTCTGAGCCTTAAACTTCAAGCTAAATTTGTCGCCTATTTTTTTGCCAATATTAAAGTCTAACTGATGAACTGGTTGTTGGAAAACATTTGGTGTTGCTCCAACAACAACTACTGCAATTTTTTCGCCAGAAACATTATAACTTAAGTTAGCAGACAAGCCTAAGGAATCGTTATTGTACCCTAAAAAGATATTTACAATGTAAGGCGATTGACCAAATAAGCTTCTAGTTTCCGATGCATTAGGATCTTGAGATTTTATTAACTCTATTTCTTGCGCATCAATACCTACTTCAGAGAATACGTAAGTAAAGTTACCCCCAAAACTAAATGTATTTACAGAGTCAGATAAGAATCCCAATTGCTTTTTTACTTCAATTTCAGCACCATAAACGGTTGCTTTGTTTATGTTTCTCCAGGTTAGCTCCGAGTTTTGTGCTTCAGTATTAAACACGAGCTCTATTGGGTTAGAAAATGATTTGTAAAATCCTCCAAAAGACATAATTTCTCCAAAATTTGGAAAGTTTTCAACTCTAAAGTCAATATTGTCTACTAGTGTTCTTTCTAGTTCCGGGTTACCAACAATAATCCAGTTAGTAGAAAAATCGTAAGTAGCAAAAGGAGCAATTTCTCTAAAGGTTGGTCTTGCTAACGTTTTAGAATAAGAAGCTCTAATGTTTGTTTTTTTCGTTATAGCATACGAGGTATTTAAAGCAGGTAAAATGTCTGTTTCTTTTAACTCTCCTAATTCTTGAGATTGATCGAAACTTCTTACCAATATATTGGTAGTTTCTAAACGAGCTCCACCAACCATTCTTAATTTTTGAGAAGCCCATATATCTCCCATTACATATCCTGCAACTATTTCTTGGTCAGCACCATAGCTGTTTCTTCTTTCCGAAGCTTCTTCAATGTAAACATAATTAGCTACAGGGTTTCCTGCTGTTGGCAAGGTCATGTTGGCATTGCCAATGTAGTTAGCAACACTACCAGTATATGCTAGGTTTCCTTGCGACCTGTAATTGTAACGGTTTTCTGTCAATACCCTCTCTTGAATTAAGAAAGCACTACCAAATTTAATTTTAGAGCTTTTTCCTTCCAACTCTGCAATGTTAAATTCAAAGTTAATTTTTCCATCTCCGGTGGTTTGATCTAAATCTCTATAAAATCGAGTAGGAACAGGATAAATGGCTGCTTGTATGCTGTAGTTGTTTTGACCTGTCGCATCAACAGTATAATCGTTAGAAAAATAGCGTAAATCTGGTTGGATTTGATTGGATTGAGACCAAGCCCACATCCAATCAACCTTTAATTTTTTTACGTTTTCAAAGTAATGCTCTCCTTTAGATTGGTAACTGCTTAATGAGTTTTGTTGGTACTCTAAAGCTCTTGTTTGAAAAAACAACCCGATTTGATCGCTAGGAATTTCACCTTCTTGAAAAGTAGTGGTGCTTATTCCGTTTTGATTTCTTAAAAAATTAAACCCTAACTTGTGGTTAGGCGATAACTTGTAAGATACGTTTGCAAATGCTCCCCACAACACATTTTCTTGAGAGCGTGTATCCGTTAAAGTTCTAATTGGATTTAGTTCGTCAACTTCGTCAACAGCACCAGTTAATTCGTACCTGTTAGTAAATGCATCTGTTGCTCTGTGGCTGTATTTTTTAGAATATGATAAACCAGTAATAAACCCAATATCTTTACCAAATAACTTTTTTTGATTTCCTACAGAAAGAGAATGGCTTTGGTTTAAAAACGAAGTTTTTTCGCTTACATCCATTTCTTTATTAAAAGATCGAGAAATGGCTTGTAACCTTTCATTGTCTACAAATAAGGCAGGTATATTTTGAGTTGACGAAGGAAGTTCTCGTGTTCCGTCATCAAAACCTAGCCAATCCATTCCACCACCTTGGTAAGTTAAAAAATCGTCTTTTAAGCTAGATTCTGTATTATAACCCAAAGAGGTAGAAAATTGGAAAGTAAATTGCTCAGGAAAATCTTTGGTTTCAATGTCAACTAAACCACCAGTAAAACTACCAGGTAAATCAGGGCTAAACGTTTTAATTACTTTCATGTTTTCTATCATGTTGGTAGGAAATAAATCTAACTGTACAGAGTTTCTATTCGGATCTAATCCAGGAATTTCAGCTTTGTTTAGCGTAGTTTTACTGTAACGGTCACTTAACCCTCTAACGTAAACATACTTGCCGCCCTCTATGGTTAAACCGGTAACTCTTTTGGCAACAGCTGCAGCATTTCCATCTCCCCTTTTGGCCATCTCTTTATTTCCGATGGCTTCCATTACAAAAGCTGCATTTTTCTTTTCTGCTAATAGGTATGATTCATTACTTCTATCTGCTTTAGAGGTTATTGTAAATGTTTCCATTTCCATGTTTGAGGTTCCTAGAGTAAAATTTTTAGTAAGGGTTTCACTATTAGTAATAGTTACTCCAATGGTGTCCGACTCAAAAGAAATATATGAACAGATGAGATTATGTGTTCCCGCAGGAACATTTTCTAATCGATAGTTCCCATCAATATCTGCCATGGTCCCTTTTGTTGTTCCTTGCAAGTAAACAGTTGCTCCAATTAATTCTTCGCCTTCGTTACTGTTAATTTTTCCAGTTATGGTTCCTTGAGCAGAACTAAAGGTTGCAATTAAAAGACCAATAAATATAAATATTACGTGTTTCATTTTGTTTAAATTTTATAATGCAAAGGAAAAGCAGTGATATAATATAGAGGTTAAAGAAAAGTTAAGTGTCCGTTATCTGTGGCCATTGTTAATTAATTTCATTTGTGCCATCTGTAGAAGTGACTTATAGCTATATTTAATTAACAACCAGGTGTTTAACTCAAAAAAACTCCTGCCAACAAGGCAGGAGTTTTTTTTGAGGGTATTAATTTTATGTTATGGAAAAGTTAACGTCCATCCTTGTGCCCAGTTTGATGCACTAACATCAAAAGCTCCTAAGTAAGTTGCATTATCATACCAAGCATCTCCAGATGCAGTCCCAGTTCCTAAAGATGAGCTAGGTACAGGGTTTGTAGCAGTAATTCCAGCATTAGCTGTAGATAAACCTGTTACACTTGCGTGAGCAGACAAATCAACAGCATTGTTGTCTACCACAACATCTTGTCCAATAGCAGACATTACAATGTCAGCTAATTTCAATTGACCAGCATCTAATCTTGCTTTAGAATCTTCACCAGAAGCTAAATCTTCAATGTCAATTCCTTTTCCAAAATCATGAAATACTGAGTTATGGTATTCTCCACCTGCATTATCTCTAAAAGTAATGGCTCTACTTGATCCATTTCCAATATATGTAGCATTGTAAATCATAGGAGTAGCATATGGTAATCCGTCTTCTGGATTAGTTCCCCCATCGTGCTCACCACCTCTATCAGAATTAGCATCTTCAATAGCAACCCAAAACTGACCTTTACCTCTGTATCCTTGATCATAATCGTAAGAATCATCTCCACAGTTAGATACTAAGATGTGCTTTAAGTTTGGTGTTCCTCCAAAAAATTCAACTCCATCATCTGCATTTGCAGTAACCTCAATGTGGTGAATAGAAGTTGCTGAACCAACACCACCTAAAGTTAAACCATTTATTT
This sequence comes from uncultured Flavobacteriales bacterium, assembly GCA_905479995.1. GTDB lineage: Bacteria > Bacteroidota > Bacteroidia > Flavobacteriales_E > Vicingaceae. Next base: position 161,576 of record CAJQON010000018.1, read on the forward strand.
CGTTTCCTGCTCCAATATCTGTTCCTCCATGTCGGATAGAGATGTAACATAAAGATCCTGAATTATCCATGTCGTTTGAACCACCATAAGAACCTCTTGTTTCTGAAGTAGGAATACCTTCAATGTTTTGTGTTGAAGGCACAGTGTTAAGTTGTGCATCGCCTAAAACAATTAAACCTCCCCATTGACCTTTTGTACTTGCTGGTACAGAACCATCTAATGGATCAGCTTCGAAAGTAAAGATGATTGGGTTGGTAGAAGTTCCACATGCATTTATAGTTGCTCCTTTTGCAACGATTAAAGCAGAAGCATTTGCTCCAGTTCCTGGTTTTCCTTTAACTACAGTTCCTGGTTGAATTGTTAAGGTTTGTCCAGAATTTACAAATACTAATCCGTCTAGTACATAAATCTTATCGCTGGTCCAAGTAGTAGTTCCTGTTCCAGAACCTCCATCAGTTATTGTTACAATATTGCTAGTAGCTGGAGTAGGAGTTACCGCATACGTACAAGATCCATCGTCTTTTTCGGCATTTGCATTATAGTTTTCTGCAGTAATGTCTGTACAGCCTTCCTCTTTAGAGCATGAAGTCATTAAACTTCCTAGTCCAATAGAAACAGAGGCAATTAATAATAAATTTTTTGTTTTCATTTTTATTTAAGTTTTAATTTATGCTGCAAAGGAAAACCTATAGCATTACCTGATTATAAATTGCACCTTAATGTTTCTTTATATTGATGTTAAGTAAAGATTATTGGTATTAATTAATTATAAACTTTTAGCAAACAATCCAATGATAATGAGGGGAACACAATTAATTAATGTTAAATTAACACTGTAAACAGATGGGTGTTGTATTTTTGATTAAAATAATTGAGATAAGATGGCAAGTGAAAAAATATTATTGGTTGATGATGAGGTAGATATCATTGAATTTTTGGGGTACAATCTTTCTAAAGAAGGATTTGATGTAACAACCTGTACAAGCGGGAAAGAAGCAATAGAATTGGCAAAAAAAATAAAGCCAGACTTAATTGTATTAGATGTAATGATGCCCGAAATGGATGGAATAGAAACCTGTCATGAAATAAGAACAATAGATGAATTAAAGCACACTCTAATTGCATTTTTAAGTGCCCGAGGAGAAGATTACTCTCAGGTTGCTGGCTTTGATGCTGGAGCAGATGATTACATCACCAAGCCTATTAAGCCTAGACTTTTAATTAGTAGAGTTAATGCAATTTTAAGAAGAAAAGTTGGAGGAGCTCCAGTTGAAATTTCTGACGGAAATGAAGACATTAAAATAGACAGAGAAAAATATTTAGTATATAAAAACGGAGCAGAACTTTCCTTTCCTAAAAAAGAATTTGAACTATTGGCATTGTTAATTTCCAAGCCTGGAAAAGTATTTACTAGAGAGGTAATTTTAGAAAATGTTTGGGGAGGAGATGTTGTTGTTGGCGATAGAACCATAGATGTTCACATTAGAAAATTGAGAGAAAAATTAGGAGACAACTACATCAAAACAATTAAAGGAGTTGGATACAAATTTGAAGCTTAACAACATGTTTGCCTTTAAATTGTATTAAAGAAGCCTTACATTTGTATCCTTATGAAAAACTTAACACCTAACGGTCTTGCATTAAGAATTTCTTTTTTAGTAGCTATTGTAGTTACCCTTTTTTTGAGTGTTTTTGGTTGGGCAAATAACAACATAAACATTAACTTAGTCTTGCTCATTTTTCCAATTACTTTTGTAGCTTCTTACATAGGTTTTAGATTAGCTGTAGAGAAATTTATATACAGTAAAATCAAATTAATTTATAAAACCATCCATAACTTAAAGTTAGAGAAAGGTGACGCTGGAGCTGAAATTGATTTGAACACAGATGTTTTAAACCAAGTAAAAGAAGATGTTGAAGCTTGGGACAAAACCAACAAGCAAGAAATTGAGCGTCTCAAAGGTTTGGAGGAATACCGAAGAGAATTTGTTGGCAATGTATCGCATGAATTGAAAACGCCAATTTTTAATGTTCAAGGATATATTTTAACGCTACTAGAAGGCGGGCTCGATGATCCAAACATTAATTTAAAATACCTCGATAGAGCAAACAAAAGCGTAGATCGGATGATTCGATTATTGGATGATTTGGATGAAATTTCTAAGTTAGAATCTGGTGTTTTAGAAATGGAGTTTACAAAAGTTGACTTGGTAGACTTGGTAAAAGAAGCGATAATCTCTTTAGAAATTGGAGCTAAAAAGAATAACATCACGTTAAAATTTGTTGACGAACCAATTAAACCAATATGGGTAATGGCCAATGTAAATGCAATCAATCAAGTTTTCATTAACCTAATTGTTAACTCTATTAAATATGGTAAAGATGGGGGAGAAACTTTAGTGAAACTCTTTGATATGCATGACAACATTTTAATTGAAATTGCTGATGATGGTGGTGGAATTGCAGAAGAACATTTGCCACGGCTTTTTGAACGTTTTTATAGAACTGATACCGCCAGAGATCGTGGCAGCGGAGGAACTGGCCTAGGTCTTTCTATCGTTAAACACATAATAGAAGCTCACCATCAAACCGTAAATGTTAGAAGTACTATTGATGTTGGTTCAACCTTTTCTTTTACACTAAAAAAGGCATAATTTCGTTTCCTAAAATTATTTGTTTCTTTGCATTATGCTTGTAGAAATATCTGTAGTCATCATTACCTATAACGAAGAAGTAAACATTGCCCGGTGTCTCGATTCTGTTAAAGGATTATCGAAAGATATTGTGGTGGTTGATTCTTACTCTACAGACAAAACCAGACAGATATGTGCCAATAGAGAAGTACGTTTTATAGAGCATCGATTTGATGGACACATAGAGCAAAAAAATTACGCTTTATCTCAAGCAAAAAGTAACTACGTATTATCGTTAGATGCAGACGAAGCCCTAACACCAGAATTAAAAGAAGCCATAGAAAATATTCGTTACAATTGGGAATACGATGCCTATAGTTTTAATCGATTAACCAATTTTTGTGGTTCTTGGATAAAACATTGTGGATGGTATCCAGATAAAAAATTACGATTATGGGACACCACTAAAGGAGAGTGGGGAGGAGTAAATCCGCACGACAAAGTGGTGATGAAATCGGGAACAACATTAAAACATACCAAACTGGATATTTTACACTACTCTTTTTATTTTGAAGAAGAGCACTTTAAGCAAATAGAATACTTTACCGACATTGCTGCCAAAGCAGATTTTGAAAGAGGAAAACGAAGCAATGGATTTAAGATTTTTTACAAATCTAAATTCAAGTTTTTTAGAGATTATATATTAAAATTAGGGTTTTTGGATGGGTATGCTGGTTACTTAGTTTGCAAAAACTCGGCATTTGCAACCGCACAGAAATACAGAAAAATCAGAAAAATTCAAGAAGCGTAGCCCATGTCTCAAATGAAAAATATTTGCTTTTTGAACTCCACCAAATTTTGGGGAGGAGGAGAAAAAATACACCTCGATTATTCCTTAAAATTTAAGGTAAAAGGCTATAACGTTACTTTAGGAGTAATGCAAAATAGTCCACTGGCTAAAGAAGCCAAAACAAATGGGTTACAAACCTTTAACATTGCCTTATCCAACCTTTCCTTTCTTAACCCATTTAAATATGCCAAGCTGGTTAAATTTTTCAAATCTGAACAAATTGACACAGTAATTATTTCTAGTTCGCATGATTTAAAAGTTGGGGCGATTGCTGCGAAAAAAGCAGGCGTAAAAAACATTGTTTACTACAGAGTATTAGCAGCTCCAGTTAAAAATAAAATGCTCAATCGGCACATTTATGGCAAAGTACTAACACATATCATTGCAAATTCACTCGAAACACGAAGAGGAATGTTGCGTAACATGCCTAATGTTATCAATAATGATGACATAAGCATTGTTAATCAAGGATTAGACATTGAAGCTATTGATCAACAAAAAGTAGTTTTGAACGAAAAAACCGATAAAATTATAATAGGTAACGCTGGTAGATTGACAGCGCAAAAAGGACAAGAAAAACTAATTGACATTGCCCTTCAACTAAAAGCAAAAAATCTTCAGTTTAAAATACAAATTGCCGGAACAGGACCAGATCATGACAAACTTTTGGCTTTAATAGCAAGCAATAAGCTTCAAAATGAAGTCGAATTGTTAGGTTTTGTTAAAGATGTAAATAGTTTTATGCACAACATTGATATTTTCGCTTTAACCTCGGAGTGGGAAGGATTTGGCTATGTATTGGCCGAAGCGATGGTAGCCCAAAAACCACTCGTTGCATTCGACATTACCAGTAATCCCGAATTGGTAGAAAATGATAAAAATGGCTACTTAGTTCCTTTTCCAGACACAACAGCTTTTAGTAATAAGTTGGCTGAACTAATTGCTTCAGAAGAATTACGAAAACAACTTGGAAATGCTGGAAGAAAAGTGGTAGAAGACAACTTTCAACTAGACAAAATAATAGGTGATTTTGAAAAGGTAGTGTTGAGTCAAAAAACAACCCGCCAAAAATAATTTCTTAAAACTTTAGTTCTAATACGTATGAAATCCTTGTAAAAATACGTCTATAAGACAGTTAGCAAGTTAAACAACAAAGAAAATTCCGATATTTATAGATTGATAAAGCCAACACTTAATTGTTATTGGCAAAAAGACAATGAGTAATAACTACGAAATATTAATAACGAAGCTTGACGGATTTATTCGTAAGTACTATAAAAACAGGCTCTTACGTGGCCTAATTTATAGTTTTTCTTTGCTATTGGCATCCTTTGTAGTTTTTTCTAGCTTAGAATATTTTGGGCAATTCGATACAACAGGAAGAACCATATTGTTTTATTCTTTTGTTGCCTCAACTATTTATTTATTAGTTAATTATATTGTCATACCTCTTTCAAAGCTTTATAACTTTGGAGCTGTTATCGATCACAATCAAGCAGCCGAAATTATAGGAAATCACTTTGAAGAAGTAAAAGACAAATTGATTAATGTATTGCAGCTGGAACACTTGGCCACCCAACAAAACGATCAATTATTATTAGCCAGTATCGATCAGAAATCTACAGAACTTAAACCCATTCCTTTTACCAATGCTGTTAACTTAAACGAAAACAAAAAACACTTAAAATTCATTCTCATTCCCTTTTTATTAATTGTGGGAATTACTGTTGTTGCACCTAAAATTTTTACAGAAGGAACAGATCGACTTTTAAACCATAGCAACTACATTGCTCCTTCCGCACCATTTCAAATGCAAATAGCGAACAATACACTAGAGGTTTTAAAAAATAAAGACTTTAAGTTGGAGGTGCTAATTAATGGAGATCAATTGCCCGAAAAAGTTTACTTGGAAAGTAAAGGCAACAAAATTGCTTTGAGTAAAACCGACAAAAGAAACTACTCTTATACGTTTAAGAATGTTCAAAACAAAGAGGAGTTTAAACTCTATGCTTCTGGTTTTTATTCTGAAAAACATGAATTGTCCGTCATTCCAAACCCGATTTTAACGAGCTTTTCAGTAAAAATTAACTATCCAAAATACATTGGAAAACCTTCAGAAACGTTGAACAACACAGGAGATTTATTGCTACCAGAAGGAACGGAATTGAAGTGGAACATAAACACAGAAGATGCCGACTATTTAGATTTTTTAATTGCAGATAGTGCTTATCGGTTAAATAGTAGTAATGGACAGGTTAACTTTACCAAAAAAATGAACAATAGCACACCTTATGGATTTGTACCATCTAATAAATTAGTGCCTCAAGGCGATTCTGTAATGTATAGTTTACAGGTTATTAGAGATAAATTTCCTCGAATAGATGTGGTTGAAAAGAGAGACTCTACCAATGAAAAAAGAATTTATTTTAGAGGTGATATTGGTGATGATTATGGATTTTCGAACTTAGTTTTTAAGTATAAAATTACCACAGTTATAGACTCACTTCCTGGAAGAAATGAACAAATAGTAGTTTCAGTTCCATTTAATGCAAACCTAACAGCGGATGAGTTTTTTCATTTTTGGAACATGGAAGATTTAAACGTGCTTCCGGGAGATGAAATAAGCTATTATTTTGAAGTTTGGGACAATGATGGCGTAAATGGAAGAAAGTCGGCTAAAACAGCATTAAAAACGATGAAATCTAAATCTATTGATGAGCGCAACGAGATGAGTTCACAAAGCAATAAAGCAATCAAGAAAAATTTATCGGAAAGTATTACTGAAGCCAAGCAAATACAAAAAGATTTAGAAGACCTAAAAAAGAAATTGTCTGAAAAGAAAGAGGTTGGTTGGGAAGAAAAAGAAAAAATAAAAGAGCTGTTGGAGAAACAAAAAGAGTTGGAAAAAAAGGTCAATGAAATTCAACAAGAAAATCAGCAAAACAACAAAGCACAAAACGAATTTAAACAATACAATGAAGAGCTGTTAAATAAGCAGGAGCAACTACAAAAACTGTTTGATGAGTTGATGACAGACGAGATGAAAGAAATGATGGAAAAACTGCAAGAAATGATGGATAAGCTAGACAAAAATTCTTTGCAAAATGAACTAGAGAACATGGAGCTTTCAAACAAAGATTTAGAAAAAGAACTGGATCGATCTTTAGAATTGTTTAAACAAATGGAGTTTGAACAAAAGTTGGACGAAGTTAAAAACAAGCTCGATAAATTAGCAGAAGATCAAAAGAATTTATCTAAAGATACAAAGGAGAAAAAGGGGAAAAATGAGGACTTAAAAAAGCAACAGGAAGACTTAAACAAAAAGTTTGATGACCTTAAAAAGGAATTGGACGAACTCAATAAAATGGACGAAGATTTAGAGCGACCAAATGGCATGGAAGACACTAAAAAAGAACAAGAAAGTATTGGTGAGGACATGAAAAAAAGTGCCGAACAACTAGACAACAATAAAAATAAGAAATCTTCCGAATCGCAAGATGGTGCAGCACAAAAGATGGAAGAAATGTCGAAAAAAATGTCAGCCATGCAACAACAAGCTCAAAATAGCGGTGAAGACATGGATGCTTTGCGGCAATTGTTAGACAATTTAATTCATTTGTCGTTTGAGCGAGAAGAGTTGATGGAAACATACAAAGGCATGGAAAGAACGAGCCCAGAATATGTGGCAACTACCCAAAAGCAAAAAAAGTTGAAAGATGATGCTAAAATGATAGAAGACTCATTATTTGCTTTAAGCAAACGTGTTGTTCAATTAGAAGCTACCATTAACAAAGAAATTAGTGCCATTAACAACCACATGGAAAAAACCTTGTATTTTATGGGTGAGCGACAAACAGCAATGGCTTCTGCCAATCAACAATATGTTATGACTTCTATTAATAATTTAGCACTATTGTTTGATGAAGCATTGCAACAAATGCAAGCACAACAACGCTCACAAAAACCAGGAGAAGGGAGTTGCAACAAGCCTGGTGGAAACGGAAAACCTAAACCAGGAATGGGATCAGTTAAAAAAATGCAGCAAAAATTGAGTCAGCAATTAGAACAAATGAAAAAAGCGATGGAAGAAGGAAACAAGCCTGGCAAAGGAAAGAAACCAGGTGAAAAACCAGGTGAAGGTCAAGGCATGGGAATGGGTAGTGGTGGCATGAGTAAATCATTGGCAAAAATGGCTGCTCAACAAGCAAAAATTAGAGAAGAATTAAACAAGTTAAAAGAGAACGGAGGAAGTCCAGGTTTAAATGGAATGTCAAAATTAATGGAACAAAACGAAACCGATATTGTAAATAAGCGTATTACTCAGGAAACGATTAATAGGCAGCAGGAAATTTTAACTCGTTTATTAGAATCTGAAAAAGCAGAACGCGAAAGAGAATGGGATGACAAAAGAGAATCTAAAGAAGGAAGAGAAGAACAGTTTAAAGATCCTGAATTGTATTTTGACTATACACAACAAAAGGAAAAGGAAGTAGATTTAATTAAAACTACACCAGCAAATTTAAGCGGTTTTTATAAGAAAAAAGTAACGGAATATTTTCAAAATAAAAGATAAATGGGTGATGGAGGGATAAATCAAGAAGTTAAGTTAGCCTCTAAGGTTGAAAGCTTAATAGAAATTGAGCAATGCGTAGATAAAATTTGCGAGCAATACCATATTGAGGAAGACAATTATGGAAATATATTAATTGCAATAAGTGAAGCGGTTAATAACGCCATTACACATGGCAACAATTTCGACCCTTCAAAATCTGTTCGACTAAACATTGAAGGCACTAGCTCAAAACTTATATTTGTGGTAGAAGATGAAGGTGTTGGTTTTGACCCTAACGCCATTCCTGATCCTACTTTACCCGAAAATTTAGAGAAATTGAGCGGAAGAGGCGTTTTTTTAATGCGCAGCTTGGCCGATGATGTAGAATTTTCTAATAATGGCAGAAGTGTTAAGCTAAGTTTCTCTATATCAGCTAATTAATGCCCGAAACTTCATCAATCACTTACCACTCAGAGTCCATTGATTTTAACCTACCAAATGAACTCAATACATCCAGTTGGATATTAAATGCAATTACTTCCGAAGGAAAGACCTTAGGAGAGGTTGCCTATATATTCTGCTCTGACGATTACTTGCATAAAATTAATTTGGAGCAACTTAATCACGATACGTATACCGATATTATTACCTTTAATTATTGTGAAGGTGACCTTATTTCATCAGACATTTTTATCAGTATTGATCGTGTAAAAGAGAATGCTTTAACCTATAAAGTTGATTTTTTTAACGAATTACACCGGGTTATTATTCATGGTATTTTACACCTAATTGGCTACGATGATAAATCTGAAAGCGATCAAGTAGTGATGAGAGAAAAGGAAGATTTTTACTTATCTTTGCCATTCAACTAATTAATAGTTCCACGTGAAACATTTTGGTAATGAATAAAGAATATGACATAATAGTTGTAGGTGCAGGTCATGCTGGCTGTGAAGCTGCTGCTGCAGCTGCCAACTTAGGCTCTTCTACACTCCTGATTACAATGAACATGGACACCATTGCTCAAATGTCGTGCAATCCTGCCATGGGTGGTGTGGCTAAAGGTCAAATTGTAAGAGAAATAGATGCTTTAGGTGGTTATTCAGGCATTATTAGCGACAAAAGTGCGATTCAATTTAAAATGTTGAATAGATCTAAAGGACCAGCAATGTGGAGTCCTCGAACTCAAAACGACAGAATGTTGTTTTCGAAAGAATGGAGGTTAGCATTAGAAAATACTAAAAACCTTGATTTTTGGCAAGACATGGTTGTTGGTTTGCTCGAAGAAAATGGTTCATGTGTGGGAGTTGAAACCCAAATAGGTGTTCAATTTAAAGCCAAAGCGGTAGTGCTAACTAATGGCACTTTTTTAAATGGATTAATTCATATTGGTGAAAAGAAATTTGGTGGTGGAAGAGCTGGTGCTAGACCTTCTGTTGGATTAACAGAGCAGTTGCATAATTTTGGTTTTGAAAGCGGAAGAATGAAAACCGGAACTCCTCCTCGTGTTGATGGGCGAAGTTTAGATTATACTAAATTTGAAGAACAACCCGGAGATGAAAACCCTTCTTGTTTTTCATATAAAATTCAAAATAAACTCACAAAACAACGAAGCTGTCATATCTCATATACCAATCAAAATGTACATGATGTTTTACAAACAGGCTTTGAAAAATCGCCCATGTTTACAGGTAGAATTCAAGGGCTGGGTCCTCGATATTGTCCTTCTATAGAAGATAAAATTGTTCGATTTTCCGAACGCGATAGACATCAATTGTTTATTGAACCAGAAGGTTGGGATACCTGCGAAATTTACTTAAACGGTTTTTCTACTTCACTTCCTGAAGAAGTGCAAGACAAGGCCATGAAATTAATTCCTGGTTTCGAAAACGCTAGAATGTTTCGTCCTGGTTATGCCATTGAATATGACTTTTTCCAACCAACTCAGCTACACAATACGCTCGAAACTAAAGTGTTAGAAAACCTTTATTTTGCAGGACAAATTAATGGAACTACAGGTTATGAAGAAGCAGCTGGTCAAGGCTTGATAGCTGGTGTTAATGCTCACCTTAAATTGAATGAAAAAGATCCTTTTGTTTTAAAAAGAGATCAAGCTTATATTGGTGTTTTAATTGATGACTTGGTTACTAAAGGAACAACTGAGCCTTATAGAATGTTTACTTCACGTGCTGAATATAGAATTCTACTTCGTCAGGATAATGCTGATATTCGACTAACAGAGATTGGTTTTAACCTTGGATTAGTTGATCAAGAACGAATGGATATGGTTAACATTAAGCGCGATAACATAGCTGCCATTATAAAAGATTTTGATAAAACTAGTTTAGTTCCAGATGAAGTAAATGCTTATTTAACTGAACAAAAATCTTCTCCTTTAAAACAAAAAGTAAAAGCGTCATCTGTTATTACAAGGCCCAATATTGACATTAAAGATTTAGTTAATTATAGCCCTAAACTATCAACATCTTTATCAAATCATTCTGAAGAAGAAATTGAAAGTGCTGAAATTTTAATGAAATATGACGGTTATATTCGCAGGGAAAAAGAAGTTGCTGAAAAAATTATGCGATTAGAAAACATAAAAATATATGACGATATCAACTATGCTAGTCTAAGCTCTTTGTCTGCTGAAGCAGTTGATAAACTATCTAAAGTTAGGCCAAAAACAATTGGTCAAGCATCTCGAATTAGTGGTATCTCTCCATCTGACATTTCTGTTTTAATGGTTTTTATGGGAAGATAATTTAGAAGTTGTTTCACGTGGAACAGTAATTTTTTAAACCTGAGAATTCAATTGACAATAACCGAAAATTTACTGAGCCGTAAAGCTGCTTTTTAAGCGATTTAAGCGCCCGTAGCCCCTCCTTAGTGTAAATGCATTCAAGAGGCGAGAAACCTCCTTAAATCATTTCATCATAAACAATTGATAATCAGATATTTGTGGTAATTTTTAGCAAATGAGGAGTTTTCAGTAATATTACAACGCATGAAATTAAAAAAATCATACCTCCTTGCTTTTTTGGCTTTGGGAATTCTTCCTTATTTGTACTTGAGCTTTTTTGCTCAACCGATAGCCGATGATTTTTCGTTTGCCATCCGATATCAAAAAGAAGGAGTATTGGATTCAATGTATAAGGCTTACATAAATAGAACAGGGCGCTATGTTTCTAATTTATTGGTTTTGCTTAATCCAATTTCTTTTGGCAGTTTTTCAGCTTATCGTTTCATTCCTATTGTTTTAATTTTAACAACGATTTTATCCTTCAAGTTTTTAGCAAAATCTTTATTGCTTAAAAAAAACAATCAAAATGCTTGGATCTTTTCGCTTTTGTTCACCCATTTATTATTTGCTTTATTTCCAACTTTAGCGCAGCAAATTTATTGGTTTACAGGCGGAGTAATTTATCATTTAGGGTTATTAATAACAGCAATTTATGTTGGGCTATTGGTTAATTATTTGCGCAATAAAATAGTCTTAAACAAATGGTTTCATCAATCCTTATTGTTTGTGTTGTTGTTCGCTTTAGCAGGATTTACCGAAGTACTAACCTTAGTTGCTTTATTGCTGTTAGGAAGTGTTGTGGTGGTGTTTTATAAGGCTAAATTAACACACCGCCTTTTTATGTTAAAGCAACTGATTGCTTTGATGTTGTTTGCTGTGTTATTAATTTTTGCTCCAGCAAATGAAATCAGATCAGATCAATATTTAAACAACCACAACTTAACTTATTCCTTAGCTTATAGTTTGGCTCAAGTTGTTCGTTTTTTAGGAAAATGGATGTTGTCTCCAGCCATGCTTGTGGGATCGGTGTTGTTTGTTGCTTTTTATGAACGCTATTTTAAAGATCTTTTTATTGTTAAGCAGTTTGATTATTTGAATAAATGGTTCGTTTTATTGCTATTGCTTTTTGTTGTTTTTTCTTGCATTTTTCCTGCCTATTGGAGTACAGGAATGCTAGGACAACACCGAACACTCAATGTTGCATTGTTCTTTTTTATTCCGTTGTGGTTCTTCAATTTGGCTGTGTGGACAAGTCAAAACAAACCTCACCCAAATCGGTTTAAATTTGTGTTTAAGTATCAACAGGCAATACGTGTTGTTTTTATTTTGTCGTTGTTGTTTTATGGAAACAATAGCCTTGTTCTTAAAGACCTTATTTCTGGAGCTGCATATTCCTATTCAAATCAGTTAAATATGCGTCACAAACAACTAATTGATGCAAAAGAAAGTAAACTTAACACCATCGTTTTGAAACCGATTGATTCTAAACCGCTTAGTTTATATGTTTTAGACATTTCAACCAATTCTAGTTATTGGACCAATCAATGTTACAATGGATATTTTGGGCTAGCAGATGCTAAGGTTTTTGTTGGGGAACAATCACCTAAAGATTAGTCGTTTGAAAAGGCATTATAATCGTTAAGTTTGTTTTTTAACGTTAAAGCGTAACAAATTGAATTTTAAGGAGACATTGCCAAAAGGTATTTTACACTTGTTGAGCGCACCGTTTTGGCAAGCATTACTTGCCATGTTGTTGGGCGGAATTGTTTTTGTTGCTTTTTTCGATTTATCTATTTTAGATCCAGAAAATGTAACATGGATAATAGATGGAGATCGTTTAATCCATTATCTTGGAAGTTATGCTTACCGTTCTGATGAGTGGTTATTTCCAATTACCAAAACAAATTTAATTGCTTACCCTGAGGGCATTTCAATTCTTTATACCGATTCAAATCCATTGTTATCTGTATTGTTTAAGCTATTCCGATTCATTTTCCCCCCAGAGTATCAGTTTTTTGGATGGTGGTTTATGGCCTGTTGGGTGCTGCAAGGCTTGTTGGGTTTTTTGGTGGTTAAAAGAATAACTTCAAATACTGTTTTTGCTTTGTTGTCAGCTATTTTGTTGTGTGTTCTTCCTACCATGTTTCATAGAATAATGCACACAAATCTTATTGCTTTTTGGATTATTTTGTGGGCCATTTATGTTTTTTTGATGGATGATAAAAGGTACAAAAGAAAAGAGCTGTTGTTCTTTTTAATTTTTGTTATAGCATTTCTTACCCATGGTTATTTTTTCTTTATGGCTGCTTTTATTGCGGGCACTTGGTTTATTAAAAGGACATTGTTTTTTTTAAAAGGAAAAGACAAAAGAGCCTTGTTGTTTTTTTGGGGAAGGTTATTTTTATTGACTACCAGTTTCTTTCTTGTTTTATGGGTTTTTGGAGTTTTTCATAACGCACCCGAACACAATTTTAACAATGGGTTTGGTGATTACTCTATGAATTTATTGGCACCATTTGATCCTAGAGGAAGTCAATTTTCTTCTATTTTACCAGGACTAGCGCATAAAAAAATGCAAACGGTAGAAGGCTTTCAATTTTTAGGCTTGGGCATTATACTCCTTTTTTCGGGGTGTAGTATCATTCTATTTAAAACAGAAAAAATTAAGCAGAGTTTATTGGCCGTTGGAGTAAGTGTTTTATTAAGCGTAGGTTTAATGCTGTATTTTAAGGAATTACCATTGCATCATCTTGCTTTGCTCTCCCTATCTTTCTTGTTTGTTTTGTTAATGCTCATACGGTTTAAAAAAGAAAAAACAACACCACTTTTTTGGCTAATTCTTCCTGCTTTTGTTTGCATCGTTTTAGCCCTGTCCAATCAAGTATATTTAGGTGAAACAAAAGTGTTATCGTATTCTGTTTTTGAAAATGGAATAGGCGCCAAGTTTTTTAGAATTGTTCGCTCTTCAGGCCGGTTTTTTTGGGTAACTACACTCGTATTTATCTTAATTTCTTTGCACTATATTTTTCATGCGTTTAAATCAAAAATGATTGCTTTTTTTATAGTTGGGCTTTGTTTGTTTATTCAATTGTTGGATCTGGCAAAAGTAGGAACGTATTTAAATAATTTTCCATCTTCAACAAATAAGCATGAACTTGCTACACCAATTAAGCAAATGATTGCTGCTGCAAAAAGACTTGATTTTATTGAGGTGAGTAATCATCACATTTCATTGGAAGCGATTAAAAACAATGTTCCAATAAATGCTTTTTATATTGTTCATGGCTATGGTAAATTAACCCATCAAAAAATAACCAAAGAAATCAATGGCTTAAAGAACGGATCTATTTTATTGAATGATTCAACCTTATATTTCATCAAGAAAACTCAAAGTTGGCAGTTGCCCAATAGCAGAGCGTTAAACTACTACAGTTTTGATGCTGAATTGTATGCTGTTACTACCAAAAATTTTGTGTATCATAATCCTAATTTTTTACCGATAAAGCAAGGCGACTTTAGTTTAACCGGATTATTTAATCGGATTAAAACAAATCGTTTAACTGTTTTTGCTGTTAACGATGAAGCGTCAACTAAAATGCCTTCGTTTTTTGCGAATAAGCTCGATGAAACTTATGGAACTAAGCTAAGCCAGTTAGGTTTCAGAGCTGCTTACATTGCTGTATTTCAAAACGGAGCGTTAATTTATGAAGATATGGCGCAAGAGCAAGAATTGTTGCATACGTTTAAAACAGATAGCAACACTGTTGTTGTGAATAGTAGCACTGGGAGAACAAATTTGGCTTCGATAGTTATTAATGCTAAAGAATATTCGCTCAATAAACGAGGGTTAAACGTGGTGTTAATCAATGATAAAAATGAATATAAAGCAATGAACTTTGATACTTATGGCAGAGACTATAATTATTAGTGGAGCTTTTTAATAGCAGTATTATTTTGTCAATTTACTTACTTCAGCAGCCACTGCAGCATCAATTGTTATCTTCTTTTCTTTGGCTTGGGTTGTTATTGTTTTCATCCAATCACTATTGCTTCTAATTCTATATTCTTGATAAGCCAAGTTAAAACGACTGTTTAATGTTTCATTGGAATTAAAATTTGCCATGCTTTCTTTTTTAAGAAGTGCATGCAAAGACAAGTTTTGAGCTTTTGCTTTTGTTCTTAATGTGTTCTCATTTGCTTGCACAGATGTTGCGTTTTTAACATAAGACCGAAAAGATGTTTTGCCCAATTTATAGGGATAGGTTGGGAGCAATGAATCTTTTGTGATGTCATTGTAAATTACTCGAGCAAACTCTTTTCCCTTATAGAATTTACCCAACTCATTCATGTGTCCTAAATCAATAAAAACACTATTTAAACTTCCCGTTGTAGTGCTGTCTAGATCTAAAAACAACAATTGGTCTTTATAATTTGAAGCGATAGTTCTCATTATTTCATTGGCTTGAAAAATGGTTTTAGACGTGTTGTCATTTTTTGTTAGTGAATAGGGTTGCGTACTTAAAATAACCTTACAACTATCAATAAGACATAAATCAACAATTGTTTTGATGTTTCGCTTAAATGGATTTAGTTCTTCAATGTTGTTATAGTTTTGCTCAGTTTGCACTCTATTTTTATCAACGGTGGCTTCACCTAAAAACATCCAATCAGGAGTGTTCGAAAATTTAGTTTTTAAAATGCGATATAACACGCTAGTTCTAAGTGGTAATTTATCGATTATTTTAGGTTCTTGAAAAGGAGTTAGGGCATGCGTATAATCTGTTCTGAATAAACTATCGGGAGTATTTCGAACTCTAGATTCGTTCCATCCATGGTGAATTAAAACATAGTCGGGATGGTAACTTCTAACGTTTAAAATAAAATTAACTACCGAATTGGCAGAAGTCCATCCACTCACCCCAAAATTTTGAACTTCTACACGAATAGAATCTCCAAAATAATGTTGAAGTTGATAGGCTGTTACAGCAGGATATCCTCTTTCTGTGGTTGATCCTCCAAGACATGCAACTCGAAGCGTATTGGGAGGCTTTTTGTAGTGAAAATCGGGGCCGTTAAAACCGAAGTTATTAAAAGGAGTTGTTTTTTCTTGTTGATCTCCTTCTGTGTAGTTTACAGAAGGGTTTCCGGTATAAGCAACAAAGGGATGCGCTTTGTAAATGGCAAAATCGTTGTATGTTTTGTTGGCAAGTTTACCTAGTTTTTCTTTGGCTTGGTCTGTGTATGATGCAGAGACATAAACTCGGGTAATGAGTTCAAAACTAATGAGGAGAAAAAAGACAAACAAAAGGAACGCATAGCCCGTTTTTATTTTTTTCGCTAAAAAAATTAGTGCCAAAGAAACCAATAATAGGAGGCTACTAAACCACCATAGCTCTAAAGTTTCTGAAAGAACAAATGCACTTACAGCAAATAGTGGTTTGAATATTGGCGGGAAAAGGAAAAGAGAAATAACAACGCCAATTTTACCAATAAAGGCAATAAATTTATACTCAAAATCTTGGCTAATGGTTTGGTTAGACTCTTTCATGGTTCCATTTAAAAAACGTTTTCTAAATCTTCTGAAATGTATTCATGGTTTCGTTCTTTATAGTAACTTCCTTCTGTTTTTCTTTTTAAAATAAGGGAGTCTTGCTTTTTAAATAAACGAGAAATAAATGCTACAGGAACTAGAAAAATATAGAAAATAGCGGTGAGTAGTATTTTGGAATTAACGGTTCCTAAAATTAGCGCAATTTTTTCCCAAACCCACACTATTTGGTCTGTAAGGAATGACGAAGCAATAGAAGCAACGGCTATTCCAAGCGCAATGGGCAATAAAATTTCTACTTTAAAGATGAAATAAATAGCCATAAACCCAGCAACAATTGTGAGTATAACGAGGTATTTGTTGGTTTTTTCCATAGTTTAAAATAGCGTGTAAATAAATGGAGCAATTGCCGATCCTCCACCAATAACAATAAGTACTCCTATGAGCAACAATACAATAATAACAGGAGCAAGCCAGAATTTTTTTCTAACTTTTAAAAACTTCCATAAATCTTTTAAAAAATCCATAAGCTATCTCTTTAGTCTAAAACAAATTCTTCCTGCCAAAGGTCTTTTTCTTTCCAATTTGGCTGGTCTTCTTTTTTAAGTATATAATTATTCATTACCAAGTAATCCATTTCTGTTCGCATAAAACACCGGTAAGCATCTTCTGGAGTGCAAACAATAGGTTCTCCTCTAACATTAAAGCTGGTGTTGATTACCAAAGAACAATCTGTTTTGCTTTTAAAAGCATTAATTAACTCCCAGTATTTAGGGTTTGTTTCTTTGTGTACAGTTTGAATTCTTGCCGAAAAATCTACATGTGTAATGGCAGGCAATGACGAACGAACCTCATATAGTTTATCTTTCATAGAAAGGCTATGGTAGTTTTTACTTACTTCTTTTTTTAGCTGATTACCTATTGGCTGAACGGTTAACATGTAGGGCGAAGTTCCTTCAATTTCGAAATAATTGTTCACATCTTCTGCTAACACTGAAGGAGCAAAAGGCCGAAAAGATTCACGGTATTTAATCTTTAAGTTTAATTTTTTTTGCATTTCAACGTTTCGTGGGTCGCCAATTATGCTTCTATTTCCTAAAGCTCTTGGACCAAACTCCATACGTCCTTGAAACCAACCGATTACTTGCCCATTGCTAAGGTGGTTGGCAGTATTTTTACAAGTATCAGAAAAGCTAACTGATTTTTGGGCATTTGCTTTAAACTTTTTGAGCGTTGTTTCAATTTCTTTGTCGCTAAATTCGCACCCTAAATACGAACCTTTCATGCTGTCATAAGTTGAAGAATTGAGTACGCGTTCTTTTTTGTGGTAGATGTAGTAGGCTGCTTGAGCAGCTCCTAAAGCTCCACCAGCATCTCCTGCTGCAGGCTGAATGTAAACGTTTTTAAAAATGTTGGCATTGATTAATTTACCGTTGGACACACAATTTAATGCAACACCTCCAGCCAAACACAAGTTGTCTGATCCTGTAAGTTTTTTGGCTTCAACGGCCATTTTTAACACCACTTCTTCTGTAATAATTTGAATGGCCAACCCTAAGTTACAATGTACTTGTTCAAACTCAGCATCCTTGTCTCTAACAGGAAGGTGAAACAATGCTTCCCATTTTTTTTCATTGATCATTTTTAACCCAGTGGCATAGTTAAAGTAGTCTTGATTTAACCATAAAGAACCGTCTTCTTTAATGTCAATTAATGTAGTTTTAATCGTCTCAATAAATTGCTTTACTTCTTCAGAATTAGGATCTCCGTAGGGCGCTAAACCCATTAGCTTGTATTCTCCAGAATTTACCTTAAAACCTAAATAGTAGGTAAAAGCAGAATACAATAACCCTAAAGAATGCGGAAAATGAAGTTCTTTTAATACGGAAATGTTATTGCCTTTTCCGTGGCTAATTGAAGCAGTTGCCCACTCTCCAACTCCATCTATGGTTAATATTGCTGCATCTTTATGCGGAGAGGGATAAAAAGCACTAGCGGCATGCGACAGGTGGTGCTCAGGAAAAAGAAATTCAATGTTCTTTTTGTTAAAAGCAGACACTTTTTCGAGCTCTTTAAACATCAGTCGTTTTAAGAACATTTTTTCTTTTAACCAAACGGGCATGGCAACTAAGAACGACCTTAATCCTTTTGGGCTATAGCCGTAATATGTTTCGAGCAAACGCTCAAATTTTAAAAGCGGTTTGTCATAAAAAACAATAGAATCGAGTTCATCGAGTGTTAATCCGGCTTCTTCTAGGCAGTATTTAATGGCATTTACTGGAAAAGCAGCGTCTTGTTTTATCCGTGTAAAACGTTCTTCCTGTCCTGCGGCAATAACCTCATCATTCTGAATGATTACAGCAGCTGAGTCGTGGTAAAATGCAGATATTCCTAGTATATTCAATTCACAAAAGTTAATGAGCCAAATTAAGTTAATTCTGTTGGGTGTGCAATTCGTAAGTTAATAATTTCTAAGCCTTTTATTCTTTGGTTTTTGCGTTTTCTGGCTGTGCTAAAATGTCTTCATCTAAAAACTGTAGTCGTTTGTTCGTCCAAGATTTTAGGTAAGTGATTTCTTCTTCATGCGTTTTACCTAAAAACGAGTTGGGCCAAAATTCGGTAGCATTTAAAACAGCCCATTTATTAAAGTTATTTGACACTGATGGCGTTACAATACTGCTCAAGGAATCAATTTTATGGGCAATGTTTTTGTTTGATAAAACGTTCATTCTCAAAGTAGCATAACGTGCTTTATATGCTTCCAAAAAAGAGGGGTTATTTAGTAGTGTTTTCCACCAAAAAGGCACATATTTATCTATGTTATAGGCATAGCCTTCAGGGTTAAAACCATCATGATAGTTGGCCATTCCAAAAGCAAAATTATAATCCCAAATAGGGCCTATGGCAAACTTTGGTTGAGGCGCAGCAATATCTGAGTTGTATAAAAAGGTGCTCAATCGGTATCCGTCTATATTTTTGCTCACTTCTGTAATAATCAAATAATCTATGAATGAATTGAGGTCTATGAATTCTAAAATCTGATTGTTTTCATACAGGTGTTGTTCAAATTTGTTGTATTGGTTTTGTATGGTTTGTTGAGCAGCTGAGCTTAATTTTTTGGTTTTCGGGGCATAGATTCCATAATGAACGGGAACAGCGCTTGAGTCGTTTTGTGGAGGGTAGTTAGAGACTAAATGGTTTCGATCTATTTCTAACAAATAACCTCCAGAAAATAGAGAAGAATCGGTTTTGCTAGCTTTAAAAGGTTGAATGTTTAGATGGTTTTCGCCAATCTGAATTTTTTCTGTTAAGAGGTAAATTCCAAGAAAGGCATTGTTTATGGTTAGGTTTATAAACTCAAAACGAGGAGCATAGTGCCCCATTTCTTGGTATAACGTATAAGTGAGCGCATTTCTAATTAATGATTTATCGGCATAAGGGCCATACAACACCCATTTTTTTGAAGCTGGAAGACCTATAAGTGGGGTTGCTTTTTTATGATATGAACTGTCATAAAGATTTATGCTAAACGATTTTTTAGCAAAGGTTTGGGAAGTGTTTCCTCTTCGTTCAATTTTTATAAAATGGGTTTGGGCAGAGTCGCTTAAGGAATTAGTTTTTTTACCGTTTCTAATCAAAAGTTGTCCTTTTATTTTAGGTTCATCAGGTATGGTTTTTTGATTGGTATTAATGGAAAAAATAGGCAGATCAGATGCTGTAAAATGTGCTACTGGTTTGGTTATTTTTAGCTGTAAATCGAACTCATTTTTGTTGCCTTTGCTTAAAAAATGCAGCGCCATTTTTTTAGACGAAACAGTAGTAAAGTCACTTCCATTTTCAACCTGAATTGTGATGGTGTTTTCGCCAATTTTTAATGCTTTTTGTAGTTGTGTTCTCGAGAGGTATAATTTTCGAGGACGCCATGATGCTATTATTTCAAGCTTGTTGCTGTCTGCTGGGTGATCTCCAATGTAGTTTCGGTTAATAGACGCACATTCCACTCCATTAATAAATACAATAGCAGTATACTTGTTGTTAAAGTAAAGTTTTCCTTCCAAAATACTTTCGGGGTCATTCAGT
The DNA here is from genome assembly GCA_905479995.1 of uncultured Flavobacteriales bacterium. Lineage (GTDB taxonomy): Bacteria > Bacteroidota > Bacteroidia > Flavobacteriales_E > Vicingaceae. The sequence goes on from CAJQON010000018.1 coordinate 182,042, forward strand.
GAAAAGCGTTTAGAAAATGTGATGGTTAACGGATTGTTTTTAGGGAGTATAATTTCAGTCTCACTGTATTTAAATTCGCTTGAGTTTTTAGTTTCAGCAACAATTAACTGATGCTCCCATACTGTTTCGTTGGAAATAGCAATGCCCCATTTTGGAGCAAAAAAGAAAAAGTAAATGACGATTACTGCCACAAAAATAGCAGCACTTAAAACGTATATTTTAAAACGGTTAGACATTTATTTGTTTTGAATTTCCCAAAACGCTGTTGCATTGTTCTTTATGGCCTTGTAAGTTATTTCTTTTTTTGTTGGTAGAACTTTAGGAGAATTAAAAGAATCGACACTGTTTCCAGTATTGTTTAGTAAGGTAATTTGAAGTTGTTTTGTGGTCAGCTTTGGCAAGTTTCCTACTGCTAAGTTGTGCTTTAATTTTCTAAAATCACCATAGTTTTGTACAACATATAAGTGTGCTAACCCATCTAGTTTTGTTCCAATAGGAAAAACGAATTCATGGGTTTTGGCATCATCTTTTATAATTAATTTATACAGCGATAAATCTATTGGCATGTTGTAATTGTTAATTAATTTAATCCAATCTCCTGTGTTTTTTTCTTTAGCTGATTTAACATGAATTTCAGTCATTTTTATAGCATGCTGTTGGGATTTAAAAGCTCCCATATCGCCACCATTATCTGCTGTTCCAATGCAGGGAGAATTGTCAGTTAATCCAAAATTATTGTTCTTCGGATCAATAAATTTTGGATCGCCTTTAAGGTTGTTTTTTCCTCCCAATACTTTGTTGTGTACAATGGAATTTTTAACCACTATTTTAGAGTATTCATCGGCATAAGCATTGAGTTTTTCATTGTTAACGAAAATATTATTTTTTAAATAACCGAATCCACCAACGCTATAATCTTCTCGTTTTTTATAGGCATATACTGCGTTGTAATTTTCAACTATGGTATTGTTGCTAACGTGGGCAACTGAGCTATCTTTTATGGCAATAGCTGTTTTGTTTCCTATAATTAAGTTGTTTTTAATTTGAATGTTTTCAATAGATGCTCCATATTGTTCTGTGCCAATAGAAATGGCTTTGTCTATGTTGTTAAAAAGAAAATTTCCTTCAATGATTACATTGTTGCAATTGTTCAAATCAATGGCATCATCAGGAGAGTTGCTGACATAATTGTTTTTAATTAATCCTTTATTGGTACTAATGTATTCAATGGCATCGGGCACATTATTAAAGTAACAGTTTTCGGTAGTTATGTCGGAGTAAAATAACACCATCCCTTCTCCATGTCCGTTTCCTTCAAAGTGACTGTTTTTAATAGAAACAATTCCTTTGTTGGTGTATATTAAGACTTTTCGCCCGCTTAATTGTCCCATATCTTTTTGTTTAACGAGCATAGAACAGCTATCTAGTGAAAGGATTTGCGCTTTACAATTTATAGTGCCCTCAACAAAGTGTACGTTTTTTAACAAGGCTTTTTCACAAGGTCTTTCAAAATAAATGTAATCCCAAAATTGAGCACTATTATTGGGCATTAATACCACAGGTTCTGAAGCAGTTCCGTTGGCTATAAAATTTCCATTACACTCCATTGTGGCATCTTGTGGAAAATGAATTTCAACACCTTTTTCAATGGTTAGCGTTGCTCCATTTTTAACAATGGTTTTAATGTTGGCTGCATAAGGCGATTTAGCTTTGGTTAAAGTAAGGTTGGCATTAATATTTTGAGGTAAAGGAGTGGCTCGTTTTACTTCAAAAACATTTTTGGTGTTAAATCCATCGGTATAAAATTCTCCATCAAAAGCGGTTACTTTCCAGTAATAGTTTCCTTCAGGAAGAAGCGATTTCATGTTAAAAAAGGTGTCTGTAATATGAGTAACATAAGTAGTTTTGGAACTGTCTGATAATAAAAAATCTGTTCCATAACTTATTATATAAGAAATGGGTTTGTTATTTGGGGAATATGATTTTTCCCATTTAAAGGTAACAGCTTCGGTTTGAACTTGTTTAAATCGTTGCACGGCAAAAGAATGTGGTTGTTCGTTAAATTGTTGTTGAAGAAGATCATAATGGTTGTCAAAATATTCTTTTTCCAAGTTGGTTTGTTTTTTCCAGCTTTCTACTCCTTTAATTTGGTCCAATGTATCTTGTGGAATTATAGGGGTAAGCGCTTCGATTAAATGATGAACAAGGGGCGAAATGTTACGGTTGTTTAATTGCTCTTCGTGTAGCTCTTTTATGCGCAATTTTATTTTTTCAAATACAGGAGGACATAAAATTGATCGTTCCACTAGAGGGTTGTCTGATTCCCATTCGCTGGAGGTTTTGTGGTAGGTGTATGGCATCCAGGTGAAGTAAGACATCGTTTTGTCCATGTCCCAAGGAAGCATTTTCCATTTTCCCGTTTCATACAAATCGTGGTATAAATAATAGTTGTGGTAGTAAGTGCTATTATTGGATAAAAACATGTTGAGCGCCATTAAATTAATGAGTTCATCAAACTCAAAATTAGTTTTCAAAAAAGCCTCAAAATCTTCATCAGGTGTTTCGTTAATGCCTTTAATTAATTCGGTTAAATCGTTATGGTCTGATTTTTTGTTGGTTTTTTTCTCCCATTTTGCATCGAAATCGTCAAATATACTCAAGCAAGCACCATCTTTTGTTGCTTTATATAAATTCCCTTTAGTGGATAAATTATTACGCTTTAAAAAAGCTTTATCCATGTTTTCAATTTGTAAATAAAGGCCTAAAAAACTTCCATTTAAAAATACTTTTGCATGTGTTGTTTGGTAACAGATTTGACCAGATCTTTGCATCATTTTGGCAGACAAGTACTGCCTAACATAGGTTTTGTCTTCATACTCTGCATTAAGGTTAAGCTTTTTAGGCACCTCATCTAGTTGCAATGAATCAAACTTTATTTTGAGCGATTTTTTAGGATATTTTCTTGACGTGTCTCCTCTAACCCTCATTTTAGCGACAACTGTTTTACCTTTGTACGCTATTTTGATGGGAATGTAATTGTTCTCTTTGTAATTTTTGAGGAGGTTTTGATAGGCAATAGAATCGCAAGAAATGTGATATTCCTGAATAACAATAGATTCCTGAACATCATTAACTTCACTTCCACAAGATTGAAGCATAAGGACTAAAGCCAAAATGCTACTTAAGCTAACAAGTTTAAATCTTAATGTTAAAGGGTTCATGGTGCAATTTTTACCCAAAAGAAAACTAACGCTGTTGTTGTTTTTTTATTATCAGCGGATTCTCATTTATTTCGTGATCTAATTTTCTACTTTTAAAAATATCACAAGCCAAATATACAGCTTCTCTAAAAGAGCTTTCTTCTGCTTTGTTTTGTCCTGCTATTTCATAAGCCACTCCATGGTCTGGTGATGTTCTAATCACGTTCAATCCAGCAGTATAATTTACTCCATTGCCAAAAGAAAGCGATTTAAAAGGAATTAATCCCTGATCGTGATACATGGCTAAAACAGCATCAAATTTTTTGTAGTTGCCAGAACCAAAAAAGCCATCAGCAGGATAAGGTCCAAAAGCCTGAATGCCAATACTTTTTGCATTGTTAATTGCAGGAACAATAATGTTTTCTTCCTCTTTCCCAATCAATCCATTGTCGCCAGCATGAGGATTTAAACCTAATACCGCTATTCTTGGACCGTTTAAGGAAAAGTCTTGAACCAAGCTTTTGTTTAATATTTTAAGCTTAGAAAATATGGTATCGGCAGTTAAAGTGTTTGCAATAGCGCTCACAGGAATGTGATTGGTAGCAATTCCAACTTTAATGTTTTCATTCACCATGAGCATAATGGATTGCCCATCAAACTTTTCAGTTAAATACTCGGTATGTCCTGGAAAATTAAATTCTTCTGATTGAATGTTGTCTTTGTTGATTGGCGCAGTAACTAAAGCATCAATTTTTCCTTCTGCAAGGTCTTTAGTAGCTGCTTCTAATGATAGAAAAGCATATTTTCCAGCCTCTTCTTGAGAAGTTCCTAATTCCAACTCAACATCTTCTTTCCAGCACTCAATTAAATTGGCTTTTTTTGCATTTACATCTTTAACAGAATTAATTATATTAAAGCTAAAATCGTTTATTCCCAGGGCTTTTCTATGTGTTTGAGATACTTTTGAAGAACCATAAACAACAGGAGTGCAAAAGTCGAGCATACGATTATCAGCAAAGGTTTTAAGAATTACCTCCATGCCAATGCCGTTAATATCTCCTATCGAAATTCCAAGTTTTAGTTTAGACATTGTTTAATTGTAGTTTTTAATAAAATCATAAAATAATCTAACTCCAACACCTGTTCCACCTTGAGTTAAATAATTAATTGGTTTCTTCAAAAAGGCAGGGCCTGCAATATCCAGATGGATGTAAGGATAATCAGTAAAGTTTTCTAGAAACTTACCTGCTGTTATTGATCCACCAGGACCATTTCCTAAGTTGGTTAAATCTGCAATAGAAGATTTTAATTGCTCATTGTATTCATCCCAAAAAGGAAATTCTACAATTCTTTCATACACATTGTTCCCACTTTCTTTTAGTTTATCCATTGTTTTTGCTTCAGTATTACCCATAGCAACAACACCATAATGGCCAATGCACATGGCAGCAGCTCCAGTTAAGGTGGCGCAATCCAATACAATTTCTGGCTTGTATTTTTGAGCATAACTTAAGGCATCAGCCATAATCATTCTTCCTTCAGCATCTGTATTTAATACTTCAACAGTTTTGTTATTGTGCATGGTAACTACATCACCAGGAGCATAAGCATTTCCACTAGGGCGATTATCTGTAGCAGGTATTAATCCAATTACGTGATAAGGCAATTCGTTTTTTGCAACGGCATACAAACCGCCAATTACAGCTGCAGCACCACCCATATCACATTTCATAAAATCCATAGAGTTAGCAGTAGGCTTTAAACTTAATCCTCCTGTATCGTAAACCACACCTTTACCAACTAAAACAATAGGCTTTTTGTTTTTGGCATTTTTGGGCTTCCACTCCATAATGGTAAATGTAGGAGGATCTATACTTCCTTGGTTTACGGCAAGTAAACCTCCCATTTTAAGTGCTTTAATTTTTGCTTTTTCTAATACTTCAACTTTAAAGCCAGCCTCCTTTCCTAACTTTTCAATCTCTTTAGCTATTTGTGGCGCATTCAAAAAAGAAAGTGGCTCATTTACCAAGTCTCTTGTATGATAAATTGCCTTAACGATTCCATCTATATCTTTTAAATCTGAAGCAGATAGTGCTCCAACTACTTTAACTGCTTTACAAGAATTTAATTTCTTATCTGAAAAATACTTTAAGAACTGGTAATTAGCCAAAGCCATTCCCTCAATAAAACTAGAAGAAGATTTATGGTCAGAACTAACAGTAATTCCTGTTAATTTTAACTTGTTAGCTTCATTCAACAAAATACTACCAGCAATTCTAGCTTTTTCGGCAGTTTTGTAATCATTTTCCTTATCCAACAATACTACAAAAGCATAATTGTTAAATCGGTTTAAGACTACTTGTTTGTTTTCTGCTTTTAACTCAGCTTTAATAAAAGTCAACTCTTCTTTAGAGAAATCAGCTGTTTTTAATTCTTTTTCTGATGAGATTAAATAGGCTACATTATCCTTTGCTCCGATTTTACTTGCTTTTTTTATTTCCATGGTGGTTTTTTGTAGTAATTTTGAATAGCGAAATTAACAATAATTAGCAGATTTTACAGAGATATGGAGGTAAGTAATTTATTAGAGCGGGCAATAAAACAGGAATTCTTAAGCGCTGCAGAGGGCGAATTTTTATTTAACAATGCTGCTACTGCGGAATTAATGTTTGTGGCCAATGAACTAAAAAAGAAACAAAAGCAGCACAACAAGGTAACTTGGATCATAGACCGAAACCTAAACACCACCAATGTGTGTATTGCCAATTGTAAATTTTGCAACTTTTTTAGAGTTCCAGGACATGAGGAGGCTTATGTTACTTCTATGGAAGAGTATAGAACCAAAATAGAAGAAACCATTAAATACGGAGGAAATCAGTTGCTTTTGCAAGGTGGCCATCATCCTGATTTAGGACTTCAATTTTATGTAGATACGTTTAAAGGAATTAAAGAAATGTTTCCAGACATTAAGTTACATTCTTTAGGGCCACCAGAAATAGCACACATTAGTAAATTAGAAGGATTAACTCACACGGAAGTATTAACAGCACTTAAAGAAGCAGGATTAGATTCTCTTCCTGGAGCTGGAGCAGAAATTTTGAACGATAGAGTTAGAAGGTTAATTTCAAAAGGAAAATGTTCTGGTCAAGAATGGTTGGATGTGATGCGTGCTGCACATCAATTGGACATTACAACTTCTGCAACAATGATGTTTGGACACATTGAAACGCTGGCCGAACGATTTGAACACTTGGTTTGGTTGCGTGAAGTACAAAGTGAAAAACCAGCAGATGCTAAAGGCTTTATTGCTTTTATTCCTTGGCCTTTTATGGATGATGGAACTTTGCTTAAGCGGGTAAAAGGAGTTTCAAACACGGTAACAGATGATGAATACATTAGAATGATTGCTTTGAGTAGAATTATGTTGCCTAATGTTGTAAATATCCAGGCATCATGGTTAACGGTAGGTAAAGATACAGCTCAAACATGCTTGCATTCTGGTGCCAATGATTTTGGATCTATTATGATTGAAGAAAATGTTGTTTCTGCTGCTGGTGCTCCGCATCGATTTACAGCCGATGGTATTCAAGAAGCTATAAAAGAGGCTGGTTTTGAACCTCAATTAAGAACACAACAATATGAGGATAGGGCTTTGCCTACGAACATGGAACAGCAAGTAATTGATTATTAGCCCATTTCATTAACGGTATCCAACAATTGGAGTAAAAAGTCGTATCTTTAGGGGTTACAATCGTGAAACAAATTGCTTACATATTATTTTTTCTATTTGCTGTACAAGCTTATGCTACGCACAATAGAGCGGGAGAAATTACCTATACACATGTTTCAGGATTAACTTACGAAATTACGGTAACGACTTACACAAAAAATTCTAGTCCAGCAGATCGACCAAAATTAGAAATTTATTGGGGAGACAATACACCGCTTGATTCAATAGACAGAATCTCTAATGTTTTACTTGTTTTGGGAGGAGATATTAGAAAGAATGTATATGTGGCTCAACACACTTATCCAGGACCTAATCCAGCACCGTATGTTATTCAGGTTGAAGACCCGAATCGGAATCAAGGAATATTGAACATACCTAACTCTGTAAATGTTATTTTTTACATCGAATCGGCATTGTACATCAATCCGTTTTCTGGGATAAATAATTCACCTATGTTACTAAACCCTCCAATTGATAATGCCTGTGTTGGAAGTGTTTATATTCATAACCCTGGAGCTGTAGATACAGACGGAGACAGTCTTTATTATAGCTTAGTTGCCAGTACTAAAGAAGGAGGGCAACCTATTCCAAATTATCAATTTCCTTCGGCATCTAACTTTATTATCATCGATAATTTTACAGGCGATTTAATTTGGGATTCACCAATGTTTCAGGGAGAGTATAATGTAGCTATATTGATAGAAGAGTTTAGAGGAGGGGCAAAGATAGGGAGTGTATTAAGAGACATGCAGATAACAGTAGAACCAATTTGCGACCCACCGCCAAACATTGTGGGTTTAGAAGATACTTGTATTATAGCTGGAGACACTTTAGATGTAAATTACGCCATTACAGGAAGTCATGCGGTAACTGTTTCATCAACAGGAATTCCTTATACCATTTCAAATCCTGCAACTTTTGCACAAATTACTGCGCCATCTGTTGCAACAACAGCAAGGTTTTATTGGGAATCGAAATGCAATCATGTTAGAAAAAGCCCTTATTTTGTTTCTATAAAAGCGATTGATGCTGGGCCGTTAAACTTAGCCGATTTTCAAACAACTACCATTTTAGTATTAGGGCCAAAACCCCAAAATTTGGCAACTGACGTGAAAACAAACTTTATTAATTTAACTTGGAATAAGACACCATGCAGCCAAGTTGTTGCTTACAAAATATACAGAAAACTTGGCCCCTCTGGCTGGAACCCAGCACCATGTGAAACGGGTATTCCGATATCTACAGGGTTTACTTTAATTGCAACTACCAACTCTGTAAACGACACTACTTTTAGCGACAATAACAATGGAATAGGCTTGGTTCCGGGAGAAGATTATTGTTATAGAGTAGTGGCTTGTTATCCAGATGGAGCAGAGAGTATTGCTTCTGATGAAGCTTGTGCGCAGCTAAAAAAAGATGTTCCTATTATTACCAATGCTAGTGTAAATAATACATCACAAACTAATGGATCTATCTATGTGGCTTGGTCTAAACCAACAGAACATGATACTACACAGTTTCCGGCACCATATCGCTATTTAATTTATAGAGGAACCAACAATACGAATGTTCAGTTAATAGATTCTACACTAAGTATAAATGACACTACTTTTGTAGATACTTTATTGAACACCGAAGACAATCAGTATTATTACAGAATAGATATTTATAGTGTGCCAAATGTTTCAACAAGAGCGCTAATGGGTTCTTCGGCAATTGCATCATCTGTTTACTTAAACCTATTGCCGTCAGACAATCGGATGACTTTGGTGTGGAACGAGTCGGTACCATGGACCAATGCGCAACATGTTATTTACAAGTACAACAATACTACCCTTGTTTTTGATTCAATAAACATTACTTCGGCAACGAGTTATTTAGATTCTGGGTTGGTAAATGGAAATACTTATTGCTATAAGGTTAAAAGCATAGGAGCTTATACTGCTCCAGGAACAGTTAATCCTATTATTAATTTTTCGCAAGAAAATTGCGGACAACCCATAGACAACATTGCTCCTTGTCCGCCAGAACTTTGTATTGAGGTTGACTGTGAATTGCAGCAAAACTTATTGCAGTGGCATAATTTTAATCCGGGTTGTGCAGCTGATGTTTTACAGTATAATATTTATAGAAAAGACTCTATTACAGGAGATTATGAATTAATAATGAACATGACAAATGGGATGGATTCTAGCTATCTGCACAATAACTTATTATCTGTTGTTGGGTGTTATGTAATAACAGGAATTGACTCTGTTGGCAATGAAAGCTTGTACAGTGACTCTGTTTGTATAGATAATCCAAATGGAGCATGTGAAGGCAATAGCGGATGTGTGTTTAACAAAGATGAAACAGCCCAAGACATTTGCTTTAAATACAGTTTGCCAAACGTATTTACACCAGGAACAGATGGACATAATGACGTTTTTAAACCTTTCCCATACAATTTTGTAGAATCTATTAACATCGAAATTTTTAACCGGTGGGGAAATCTTGTGTTCCAGTCTTCCGACCCAAACATAGAATGGAATGGAAACAACCAAAGCAACGGTCAACCATGTAAAGATGGCACCTACTTTTATGTTTGTACCGTTAATGAATATTGCTTAAACGGAATCCAACCAAGAGTTTTAAAAGGATACATTAGTTTAATAGCCAACAAGGGCGCATCGAAACCATAAGTCATGTTTACAGGTATTATAGAAAATTTAGGACAAGTAGTTGAAATTAACCAAGAAGGAGAAAACACTCATTTTTCATTAAGAAGTTCAATCACTCAAGAGTTAAAAATTGATCAAAGCTTGGCACACAATGGCGTTTGTTTAACCGTTGTAGGAATTAAGGACGATGTTTATGTGGTTACTGCCATCAAAGAAACCTTAGACAAATCTAATATTGGTGATTTAAAGGTAAACGATAGCGTAAACCTAGAAAGAGCCATGTTGGCCAATGGCCGATTTGATGGACATGTAGTACAAGGTCATGTAGACCAAACAGCTACTTGTATTGGCTTAAAAGAAGAAGATGGAAGTTGGGTGTATACTTTTAAGTATGAATCGAAAGGAAATGTAACAGTAGAAAAAGGATCTATCACGATCAATGGGGTTAGTTTAACCGTTGTCAACTCAAAAGACAATGAATTTTCGGTTTGTATTATTCCTTATACCAAAGAAAACACCTCATTTAACACACTAAAAGTGGGAGATAACATTAACCTAGAATTTGACATTGTAGGAAAGTATGTGGCGAGATTGTTGGCTAACAATTAATTAAAAACCGCCTTAACAACCTCTCTTACAGCAATAGATTTACCCATGGTATAGTAATGGATACAAGGCACACCAAAAGCTATTAAATCTTTAGATTGTTGAATGGCCCAATCAATACCAACTTGTTTTACCTCATCATTTGTTTCGCAAGCTTCAATAGCATCTACCAATTCATCTGGCATATCAATATGAAAAAACTTAGGCAACGATAAAATTTGCTTTTTAGTTGAAATCGGTTTTAATCCTGGAATAATAGGCACAGTAATTCCTTCTTTTCTGCACAACTCAACAAAATCTTTAAACTTTTGATTGTCGTAAAACAACTGGGTAACAATATATTCTGCTCCAGCATCAACCTTTTGTTTTAAGTACTTTAAATCGTTTTTTAAATTAGGAGCTTCAAAGTGTTTTTCTGGATAGCCAGCAACACCGATACAAAATTCTGTTGGGTTGGCATTTTGCAAATCCTCATCAATATACTCTCCGTTATTCAATCCTACTACTTGTTTTACCAAATCTACCGCAAAGTGGTGTCCATCCTCTTCAGCTACAAAAGAAGCTTCCGTTTTAATAGGGTCACCTCTTAAAAGCAACGCATTGTCAATTCCTAAAAAATTCAAATCAATTAAAGCGTTTTCGGTTTCTTCTTTGGTAAATCCCCCACAAATAATGTGTGGAACAGCATCAACCTTATATTTGTTTACTATTGCAGCACAAATTCCAACAGTTCCAGGTCTTTTCTTAATTGATATTTTTTCAAGGTAACCTTTCTCTCTTTTTTTATAAATGAACTCCTCACGATGGTAGGTAACATTAATAAACGCGGGGTTAAACTCAATAAGGGGATCAATACCATCGTAAATAGATTGTACGCCTTTTCCCTTTAGAGGAGGTAGAATTTCTAAAGAAAAGATTGTTTTCTTTGCTTGAGCTAAATGTTCAGTAACTTTCATTGTTTACATATATAATGACCTGCAATCCATATTTGCAGTATTTAATTCTGCAAATGTACTATTAAGTGAGACAATTCAGAATATAATTTTTATTTATGTGTTAAAAATAGTTATTGGAAAGCCGTTGGGAAAGGAGTAAGTTTGTACTCTTATAACAGAACGGATGAAGAACATTAGGAATTTTTGTATAATCGCACACATTGATCATGGTAAAAGTACCTTGGCTGATAGGTTGTTACAAACCACAGGAACAGTATCAGATAGAGAAGCCCAAGAACAAGTCTTGGACGACATGGACATTGAGCGAGAACGTGGAATTACCATTAAGAGTCATGCCATACAAATGGACTACTCTCAAGATGGAGAAAATTATATTTTTAACCTAATTGACACTCCTGGGCACGTAGATTTTTCTTACGAAGTTTCGAGGTCAATTGCATCTTGTGAAGGTGCTTTATTGATTGTTGATGCTACGCAAGGAATTCAGGCACAAACCATATCTAACCTTTATTTAGCCATTGAGAATGATTTGGAAATAATTCCGATTTTAAATAAAATGGACTTACAAAGCGCTATGCCCGAAGAGGTAAAAGACCAAATTGTAGATTTATTAGGTTGTGATAGAGATGAGATTTTAGCTGCAAGCGGTAAAACAGGCTTAGGTGTTCCTGAAATTTTAGAAGCTGTTGTAGAAAGAGTTCCTGCTCCAGTAGGTGACCCCAATGCACCTTTTCAGGCCTTAATTTTCGATTCTGTTTTTGATTCGTACCGAGGTATATATGCTTATTTTAAAGTATTAAACGGACAAATTAAAAAGGGAGAAAAGGTTAAGTTTATTAATACCGATAAGGAATATTTTGCCGATGAAATAGGAACCTTGAAGTTTAAGCAAGAACCGAAACAAGTAATTAAAACTGGAGATGTAGGGTATATTATTTCTGGAATTAAAGTAGCCAAAGAAGTAAAAGTAGGAGATACTATTACTACTGTAGATAATCCTTCTGAGGCAATACAAGGATTTGAAGATGTGAAGCCAATGGTTTTTGCAGGAATTTATCCGGTTGATACCGATGAATTTGAAGAGTTAAGAGATGCCATGGAAAAGCTTCAACTCAATGATGCTTCTTTAACTTTTGAACCAGAATCTTCTGCTGCATTAGGATTTGGATTTCGTTGTGGGTTTTTAGGAATGTTACACATGGAAATTATTCAGGAAAGGTTGGAGCGAGAGTTTAACATGACTGTAATTACTACTGTTCCTAACGTGTCTTATCAAGCTTATTTAACCAGCGACAAAGAAACACCGTTTATTGTAAATAACCCTACCGATTTTCCCGATCCGAGTAGATTGGATAGAGTAGAAGAGCCTTACATTAAAGCTACCATTATAACAAAGGCCGATTATGTTGGACAAATTATGTCGTTGTGTATAGAAAAAAGAGGAGAGTTAACCAATCAGGTTTATTTAACCACCGACAGAGTGGAGTTGAGCTTTAATGTTCCTTTAGCCGAAATTGTATTTGATTTTTACGACAGGCTGAAGTCTATTTCTAGAGGTTATGCCTCTTTCGATTATCATCCTATTGGCTTTAGAACATCGTCATTGGTAAAAATGGACATGCTCTTAAATGGTGATATTGTGGATGCCTTATCAGCATTAGTACATAAAGACAATGCGTACGATTTAGGTAAAAAGATTTGTAAAAAACTACGAGAACTAATTCCTCGCCAACAATTTGCCATCGCTATTCAGGCAGCTATTGGAGCTAAAATAATTTCTAGAGAATCCTTATCCGCTTTACGTAAAGATGTTACCGCCAAGTGTTATGGTGGAGATATTTCTCGAAAACGAAAGCTCTTGGAAAAGCAAAAAGAAGGAAAGAAAAAGATGAAGCAAATAGGCTCTGTAGAAATTCCACCTAAAGCGTTTTTAGCGGTGCTAAAGCTGAATGATTAACGTTTAGTATATGAAACGTAGGGCAGTAGGTTAGCACTTATGTTTCGGATTGGCACTTAGTCAAATATAAATATTTTGCTTTTAATTTGTCTTAAATGTCAAATTTTATATTTGGCGGACCTGGTAAATATAAAAGGA
>CAJQON010000019.1 GCA_905479995.1 uncultured Flavobacteriales bacterium
AGATTATTTTAAAGAAGAAGCGATTGCATGGGCTTGGGAATTACTTACCGAAGTTTTTAAAATTGATAAAGATATACTCTACGTGACCGTTTTTGAAGGTAGTGATGATGCGGATAAACTGGAGATGGATACGGAAGCCTATGATATTTGGAAGAAGTATATTTCTGAAGATCGTATTCTGAAAGGGGACAAAAGTGACAACTTCTGGGAAATGGGTGATCAAGGTCCTTGCGGTCCTTGTTCTGAAATTCATATAGATTTACGAAGTGACGATGAAATTGCCAAATTGCCTGGAAAGGAGTTGGTAAATGAAGATCATCCTCAAGTGGTAGAGATTTGGAATTTGGTTTTCATGGAGTTTAATCGAATGGCTAATGGAGAATTAAAACCTTTACCTGCAAAACATGTTGATACAGGTATGGGATTTGAACGTTTAGCAATGGTTTTGCAAGGCAAAAAATCGAATTACGATACGGATGTTTTTGGTGGATTAATTGCTAAAATTTCCGAAGTGTCTGGTGTAAAATACCATTATACTTTAGATACCTCTATAAAGACTGATGTAGCTATTCGAGTTATTGCCGATCACGTTAGAGCTGTTGCTTTTTCTATTGCAGATGGGCAATTGCCATCTAACAATGGTGCTGGTTACGTAATTAGACGAATTTTAAGAAGAGCAATTAGATATGCTTATAGTTTTTTGGATCAAAAAGAAGCTTTTATTTATGAATTAGTTGAGGTAATGGCGAACCAAATGGGAGAAGCATTTCCTGAATTGAAAGCGCAGCAAGGTTTAATTACTCAAGTAATAAAAGAAGAGGAAGAGAGTTTTTTAAGAACCTTAGCCAAAGGAATACAGCGTTTTGAAAACTATATAGCCAATGCTAATGATAAAATGGTAGATGGAAAATTTGCTTTTGAATTGTATGATACATTTGGTTTTCCGATAGATTTAACTGAGTTGATGGCAACAGAAATTGGCTTTAAAGTTGATATGCCTGGGTTTACGGTGGAATTAGATCAGCAAAAAGATAGAAGTAGAGCGGCAGGTAAAATTGAAGCTGATGATTGGGTAGAATTGAGAGAAGATGATGTAGAGGAGTTTATTGGTTACGATTATACCGAAGCTGATATTTACATTACGAAATATAGAAAAGTAAAAGCGAAAGGTGAAGAATTGTACCAATTGGTATTTAACTTGACACCTTTTTATCCTGAAGGTGGTGGTCAAGTTGGTGATGAGGGTGTGATAAAAAATGAAATCGAATCGGTTGAAATAATTGACACTAAAAAGGAGAACAATTTAATTGTTCATTTTGCAAAAGGGTTACCGCAAAATTTAGAGGGTAAATTTGAGGCCATTGTAGACAATAATGTTAGAAGTTTAACCGCTTCAAATCACTCTGCAACACACTTAATGCATGAAGCTTTAAGAACTATTTTAGGAACTCACGTAGAGCAAAAAGGATCTTTGGTGAATTCAGATTACTTGCGTTTCGATTTCTCTCATTTCGAGAAAGTGAATGAGGAAAAGCTTACAGAAATTGAAGCTTTTGTAAATAACAAAATACAAGCAGGAATAGCATTAAATGAACATAGGGCTATTCCTATTGCTGAAGCTGAAAAGGCTGGAGCAATGATGTTGTTTGGAGAAAAATATGGCGATGTAGTTCGAATGATAGAGTTCGGAGATTCTAAAGAACTGTGTGGTGGTATTCATGTAGAAAATACTCGAGAAATTCAATTGTTTAAGATAACATCAGAGGGTTCTGTTGCTTCTGGAATTCGTAGAATTGAAGCTTTTACGTCAAAAGGTGCTGGACAGTGGTTGAGGAGAATGATAGATATTTATGATAGAAATTCAATGATGTTTAAAACTACTCTTTCTGAAGAAAAGCAAAATGAGATTGCTATGCATAGGCAGAGATATGCTAGTGAATATGAATTAGTTTCAGGTATGGAAAAACTTACAGGATATACCGAAGAAACAGCAGTTAAAAAATTAGATGAGGCTATTAATGAATTAAAAAAAATAAAAGGAGCTGGAGCTTTTGTTGAAGAATTAATGAAAGTGAAAAAGCAATCAGCAAAAGCCAACCAAGAAGGAAACAAAGAGCAAGCGAAAGCAATAAAAGAACAATTATTGACTCAAATAGAGGCGATTAATGGTGTGAATGTTATTGCTCAAAAAATTGACTTGGGAGATAGCGGAGCAATTAAAGATTTGGCTTTTCAGTTGAAAGGACAAGTGGATAACTTGTTTATGGTTTTGGGAGCTGAGATAAATGGCAAGCCTAATTTAACCATAGTAGTATCAGAAGAATTAGCAAAAGCAAAGGACTTGCATGCAGGTAATATAATTAGAGAAGCAGCCAAAGAAATGCGTGGTGGAGGTGGAGGGCAACCGTTCTTTGCCACCGCAGGAGGTAGTTATGTCGATGGTATTCAGGCGGCTATCGAAAAGGCAAAGAGTTTTTTGAATTAAATTACTACTTTAGCTGTCCCATAAATTAGCAGTAGTGGTAAAAAAGATATTTATTTCAATTTTAACAATAGCATTGTTCAGTTTTTCAATGCACAAGTACTATGTTTCAATTACTGAGGCAGAGTACAATGCTGCTACCCAAACTTTTGGGATTTCTATTAAGTTTATTGGACATGATTTAGAGCAGTGCCTTGAAGAATCTGGATTTCCAGCGTTGTACATAGGGACTGAAAAGGAAGACAAAAGAACCGATGCCTATTTGCAAAAATTTATCAATAAACGTTTGCATATAGTGTCGGATGAGGAGAGTTTACAGTTTAAATTACTAGGCAAAGAAGTTAATAATGATGATTTTATCTACTGTTACTTAGAGTCACAATCAGTAAAAATGCCTAAAACGCTTACGGTTAAAAATACATTGCTAACACATACATTTAAAGAACAAAAAAATGCTGTTCACTTAAAAATTAACAGCAAAAAATATACATTCAATTTCGATAAAGAAAAAGTAATCGAAACACATACAATAGAATAAAATCATGAGAAAAATTTCTATACTAATAGTCGTACTATTAACAGGTCAGCTTTTTGCACAAAGCAATTTAAACAACAACAAGTTTAAACAACTAAAAGAGGAATTGGCTACTCCTAATGTTTACAGAACAGCAGCGGGAGCTCCTGGTCATAAGTATTATCAGCAAAAGGCAGATTACGTTATTGATGTAGTATTGGATGATGCCAATCAAAAAATAACAGGAAAGGAAACCATAACTTATACCAACAACTCTCCAGATAAACTGGAGTATTTGTGGATACAATTGGATCAAAATTATAGAGCGAGAGATTCCGATTCTAAGTTGATTCAGACAACAGCAGATAGAGGTTCAATGAACACAAAAGGAACTGAGGTAAGCTTTAAGGATATCGCAAAAATGCATAACGACTTTGATGGTGGATTTAAGTTGGACTATGTAAAAGACAAGAGTGGTAAAGCATTAAATTATACCATTAACAAAACTATGATGCGTATTGATTTGGCAACACCTTTGGCTGCTGGTTCTTCTTATTCAATAAAAATAGGGTGGTGGTATAACATTAATAATAGAGACGAAATTGGTGGAAGAAGTGGTTATGAATACTTCAAAGAAAACGACAATTACTTATATACCATTGCGCAGTTCTACCCTCGTATGGCGGTTTATAACGATGTAGAAGGATGGCAAAACAAACAGTTTTTAGGAAATGGAGAGTTTACGTTAACCTTTGGAAACTATAAAGTTAACATTACGGTGCCTTCAGATCATGTAGTTGCTTCTACTGGAGTGTTGGGGAATGCTTCTTCAGTTATGACATCAGAAGAAGTTAGTCGATTAAAAAAAGCTAGAACAGAGTATACAACACCAGTTTTGGTTGTAACTCAAGCTGAGGCTGAAATAGCAGAAAAGAAAAAAGCAACAGGAACTAAAACGTGGCAGTTTTCAGCTACCAATGTTAGGGATTTTGCCTTTGCAAGTTCGCGTAAGTTTATTTGGGATGCAATGGCGGTTAAAGTAAATGGTAAAACTACCATGGCTATGAGTTATTATCCGAAAGAAGGAAACCCATTGTGGGAACAATACAGTACTAAAGTAGTAGCACATACCATTGCTTCATATTCTAAACATACGTGTGATTATCCTTATCCAGTTGCCATATCTGTTCATTCAAAAAGCATAGGAATGGAATATCCTATGATTTGTTTTAACGGAGGTCGTCCAGAAAAAGACGGTACGTATTCTGAAAGAACAAAATACTCCATGATTGGTGTTATTATTCATGAAGTTGGACATAACTTTTTTCCTATGATTATTAACTCTGATGAAAGACAATGGACGTGGATGGATGAAGGGTTAAATACCTTTACTCAATATTTATGTGAGCAAGAATGGGAAAGAGATTATCCATCGAAAAGAGGTCCAGCATATAAAATTGTAGATTACATGAAAGGAGATAAAAGTAACATTACTCCAATTATGACTAACTCAGAATCGATTTATCAATTTGGAAATAACGCTTATGGTAAACCTGCTGCAGCCTTAAATATTTTAAGAGAAACAGTAATGGGAAGAGAGTTGTTTGATCATGCCTTTGATACTTATGCAGAGCGTTGGAAATTAAAACACCCAACTCCAGCTGACTTTTTTAGAACAATGGAAGATGCTTCAGGTGTTGATTTAGATTGGTTTTGGAGAGGATGGTTTTATACGACCGATCATGTTGATTTAAGCATTAACAATGTAGAGTGGTTTAAAATTGATACGCAAGATCCTAAAGTAGAAAAAGCAATGGCCAAGGAGATGGAAGCAGCTGAACCAGTTCATATTGGAATTACTCGAAACAAAACGGATGTTAAAGAAACGTATAGTGAAAGAGATCCATCTATATTAGATTTCCACAACAAGTACGATCCATTTGAAGTGACTTTGGTAGATGAAGAAGATCACAAAGAATACTTGGCTAAATTAACTGAAAACGACATTAAACTATTGGAGTCGGATTTTAACTATTACAGTGTAGATTTTGAAAATGTTGGAGGTTTAGTAATACCAATTTTATTAAACTTTACATTTCAAGATGGAAGTACAGAAGAAGTTAGAATTCCAGCTGAAATTTGGAGAAAGAATGATAAAAATGTAACGAAGATATTCTTCTTTAAGAAAGAGTTAGCAAGTATAGAAATGGACCCATGGTTAGAGTCGGCAGATACAGAAATGTTTAACAATAACTGGCCACGAAAAGCACAGCTTTCTAAATTTGAATTGTACAAAAAGAAACATTACGGTTGGGGTGTAGATGGAAAAGAAAACGTTATGCAACGTGCCAAGCGTAACGAAGAGCTAAAAAAAGCTAAATAAACTAAATTCCTAAAAACTTTTTTCCGTCAATATAGGTGCCTCTTTTGTTAAAATAGTTGTTAGAGCTTTTCTTTTTTCGAAAGACTTTTCTAAAAAACGAAGGTCTTTCATTGATCGAAATTTCCAAACTATTTTGTGCTTTAATTCTTTTGAGTTCTTCAATTTCTTTATGCATATTATTAGAGCTATTGTACTTATAATCATACATCATTTTTTTATGGTTATTTAGTTTCATATTTAAATTATTTATAGCAAAAATAACTTGTCTATAAAAACAGTATGTCAGCACACTTTTAAGTGATTATTAAGAAAATTGAGCGGAAGATTAAGTCAAGCTTAATTAAAGTTTAACTGGGCATCGGAAAAGCCAACATTTCACCCATGCCAATGGTAAATAGCCAATTGCCATAAAGCGCATGCTCAATGGATGTAAATAAAACCGATTTGGTTTTGTGATAGGTTAAAGTAAATAATATGCCGCCAATTAAGGTGACCAGCAACACCATTAAATTGTTAAAAAACAAATGCGCAATAGGAAAAACTAAAATGTTTATCAATAAAAAATAATTCATGTTTTTAAATGCGTTTTTATATCTATTAAAGAAAAAACTTCGATACAATAACTCTTGAGGATAAACCGAAAACATAGCGTAAAATAACAACACAATAACCCATAAAGTTGGGTTGTTTTTTATTACGACAAACAAATCGTTAGGATGTAAAAAATACATCAACAAGAAACTGGCTATTATTACTCCTGTAAACGATACTATAATTCGTTTAATGTGTTTTTTGAAATCTATTTTAAATAGCTCTTTATTTGTGATTAGTTTTAATTTAATTGAAACAAAAATACAATATCCAAGCCCTAAAAAAACCATAATAATTTTCAAATAGGCTTCAATATTTAAACCTAGAATTATTGGAACTAGTATAAATAATACAGCGAGTTCTAGTTTTTTGTAATTGCTATGTTCTAAAAGATGAGTCATTTTTTGTAAAAATATCCTTTAAAGTTTAAAAACTTAAAATAATACCGTTAAGAAACGTCTTAAATTTTAAACCTCGTAGGCTTTTTCATATCTTTACTTCCCTTACAAAAAAAGAAAAATGGCAGAAGTGATTTTAGAAAAAGATAAAGTGAAGAAAGATGTTTCATTAGAAGCGTATCGTTTAATGAGTACAGCAAAGGCAATGACCGAATTGTACGAAGAAAACAAAGCGGTTTGCTCTAAATATGTTCATGCTACATCAAGAGGTCATGAAGCCATTCAGTTGGCTTGTGGATTGCAGCTAAAACCACAAGATTTTGTTTTTCCTTACTACCGTGATGATAGTATTTTGTTGGGAATTGGAATGACTCCATTCCAACTAATGTTACAAGTTTTAGCCAAACGAAACGATCCATTTTCAGGAGGACGAACTTACTATTCTCATCCAAGTTTAAATGATGCTGACAAACCAAAAATTCCGCATCAAAGTTCGGCTACCGGAATGCAAGCAATTCCTGCAACAGGAGTTGCAATGGGAATTCAGCACAAAGAGAAATTAGGAATGGCCGAAGATTACAAAGGAGAAAATCCAGTTGTAGTTTGTAGCTTAGGAGATGCTTCATGTACAGAAGGAGAAGTTTCTGAAGCCTTCCAAATGGCAGTTTTAAAACAAATGCCAATTATTTATTTAGTTCAAGACAACGAGTGGGATATTTCTGCTAATGCAGAAGAAACTCGTGCTCAAGATATAACTCATTACGCCAAAGGATTTAAAGGAATGGATGTTAGAACCATAGATGGAACTAACTTTCAAGAATCATATGAAACCTTTAATGAAGTATTAGAAATTGTTCGGAAAGAACGTAGGCCATTTATTATACACGCAAAAGTACCATTGTTAAATCACCATACTTCTGGTGTAAGAATGGAATTTTATAGACACGATAAAGAAGAGTTAGCAGAAGCTTGGGCAAAAGATCCTTATCCAAAATTGATTGATGCGTTGGTAAAACAAGGGGTTGATAAAAAGGAGTTAGAGAAAATAGAAAATGAGGCCATAGCATTAGTCGCTAAAGATTATGAATTGGCTTTGGCAGAAGAAGATCCAAGACCAGAAGATTTAACAACACACGCTTTTGCACCGACTACTGTTACTGAAGAAGTTGGTGAAAGAGCTCCAGCAGGAAAAGATAAAACTGTTATGGTTGATTCTGCCTTGTTTGCCATTAGAGAAATTATGGCCAAACATCCAGAAAGTTTATTGTACGGACAAGATGTTGGAGCGCGTATTGGTGGTGTTTTTAGAGAGGCGGCAACACTCGCGCAACAATTTGGTGACGATAGAGTATTTAATACTCCTATACAAGAAGCATTTATTGTAGGAAGTACAGTTGGTATGTCAGCAGTTGGTTTAAAACCAATTGTTGAGGTACAATTTGCTGATTACATTTGGCCTGGTTTAAACCAGTTATTTACTGAGGTTGGAAGATCTTACTATTTATCTAATGGTAAATGGCCTGTAAGTATGATTTTAAGAGTTCCTATTGGAGCTTACGGTTCAGGTGGACCATATCACTCTTCAAGCATAGAATCTATCGTTACAAATATTAGAGGGGTAAAAGTAGCTTACCCAAGTTCGGGAGCCGATTTAAAAGGTTTGATGAAAGCTGCTTATTATGATCCAAATCCAGTAGTAATGCTGGAACATAAGGGCTTGTATTGGAGTAAAATTAAAGGGACTGAAGGCGCAATGACAGTTGAACCTGATGAAGACTATATTATTCCTTTTGGAAAAGCAAGAACAGTTTTAGAAGCGCCTGAACAAGATAACTCTGTAGCCATAATTACTTATGGAATGGGTGTTTATTGGAGCTTAGCTGCATCTAAAAACTTTGAAGGACAAGTAGAGATTATCGATTTACGAACGCTAAATCCGTTGGATGAAGAAGCGATGTATGCTGCTGCTAAGAAACATAACAAAATTTTAATCGTAACTGAAGAGTCGGTAGAGTGTTCTTTTGCTTTAGGATTAGTTGCTCGTGTTCAGAAGAACTGTTTTGAAGATTTAGATGCTCCAGTAGAAATTATTGGGTCAATAGATACTCCAGCAATCCCATTAAACTCTATATTAGAAGAAACCTTATTGCCTAATGGAAATAAGGTAAGCGATGTTATAGGGAATTTACTGAATTATTAGATTTTTAAAACACATATTTTTAGTCATTGTCATTCTGAGCTTGTCGAAGAGTAAACAAAGTTATGGCCAAAATTATGCAGATAAGAAGCACTACTTAGTAGATAGCTTAGATTTAGATGTCTTAACTGAAAGTGACAAAGAAATCATAGCAACATCTTTAAAAAATTACCACGAAGCTAATACAGACACTGGTAAAATAGCTGCACTATCCAGTATTTGTGAAAACATGATGCATGCAGATTGGGGGAAATACCAATTGTTTCAATATGAGTTGCTTGAAAAAGCTTTAAAAAACACCACAAATTCTACGCATAAAAAGGAGCTCAAAGAGTTGCAGTCTTCAGCTTTAAACAACCTTGGAATTATTAGTCATAACATGGGTAATACTGCTGAAGCAATTGATTACTGGCATAAAAGTTTAGCAATTGCAGAAGAGATGAATAATCAAGAGGGTATTGCAGCGCTTTCAAATAGCATTGGAACAGTTTATCATCGTCAAGGATATATTGAGACAGCCACGGAGTATTACCTAAAAAACATTCAAATTAAAGAAGACCTTAATGATTTTAAAGGATTGTCTATAGGATATAATAATTTAGGATTGATGTACCAAGAAGAAGACGATTATGATCAAGCTATCATTTATTTTAACAAAGGATTAAATGCAGCTAAAGAAATTAATTATGAAAAGGGGTTGGCTTATAATTACAGCAGTATAGGATTAGTGTTTAATCATGAAAAAAAATATGACGAAGCATTTGAAGCCTTTTTTAAAACCTTAGAAATTGTTGAGAAAATTGGTTTAAATGAAATGCTTTCTAACGTTTATTATAACTTAGGTAGAATACGATTTGAACAAGGAAAGACAAGTAAGGCATATCCTTATGCGTTAAAAAACTTTAAGGTTTCTAAAGATTTAGGTTATCCTGATAATATAAAAGTGGCTGCTCAATTGCTTGGTCAAATTTATGAAGAACAAGGTAAGGGTTTGAAAGCCTTAGAAATGTTTAGACTATCCATTCAAATGCGAGATAGTTTAACTAATGAGGCCACTCAGAAAGCAACTGCGCAACAACAAGCAAAATATGAATACGAAAAACGAAAAACAATTGATGATGCTGAACATGAGAAACAGTTGGCGATAGAACAAGAATCAAAAGCCAAGCAAAAAGTAATTACGATAGCAATTGGTGCAGGACTTGTTTTAGTGATTGTTTTCTTGGCCTTTATTTTTAATCGTTTGCAAGTTACACGCAAGCAAAAAGTGGTGATAGAACAGCAAAGAGATGAGGTTGAAGAAGCACACAAAGAAATTAGAGACTCTATTAATTATGCGGAGCGTATACAAAGGAGTTTTTTGGCAGCAGATGAGCTTTTGAATGATAATTTAAACGATTATTTTGTTTTCTTCAAACCTAAAGATGTTGTTAGTGGAGATTTTTATTGGGCAGCCAAACTATCTAATGATAACTTTGCTTTGGTAAATGCCGATAGTACAGGGCATGGGGTTCCTGGGTCTATTATGAGTATTTTAAACATTTCATCTATAGAAAAAGCCATAGAAAAAGGCTTAACTCAACCGGCCGAAATTTTTAATTACACAAGAAATGCCATTATAGAACGACTCAAAAAAGATGGTTCAGAAAAAGGAGGTAAAGATGGGATGGATGCGAGTATTATTTCATTTGATTTTAAAAATAATAAGTTCAGTTTTGCTGCTGCTCAAAATCCAATTTGGATCATTCGTAAAAGTGAACTAATTGAAATTAAACCTGAAAAAATGCCTTTGGGTAAACATGTTAATGATAATATTCCTTTTGTTGGTGGCGAATTTGAGACTCAGAAAGGAGATGTTGTTTACTCTTTAACGGATGGGTTTCAGGATCAGTTTGGTGGAGAAAATGGGAAGAAGTTTAAAGTAAGGCCGTTTAAAGATTTGATTGTTTCAATTTCGCATTTACCAATGCAAGAGCAAAAAGAAAAATTGGAACAAACTTTTGCTAATTGGAAAGGAAATGAAGAACAGGTAGACGATGTTTGCATTATAGGCGTAAGAATATAATATGAAACAAGTCTTATTATTACATGGCGCAATCGGTTCTTCCGAGCAACTTAAACCACTAACCATATTGTTAGAGCATAAGCTGGAAGTGCATAGTCTAAATTTTTCGGGACACGGAGGAAGAGCTTTTGAAAGTCGGTTTGGAATTGATCAATTTGCTAAAGATGTAATTCAATACCTGGATGAGAAACAGATTACTAGCATAGCCATTTTTGGATATAGTATGGGTGGATACGTAGCTTTGTATCTTGCTAAGCACTACCCAACAAGAATAATTGAAATAATTACGCTAGGAACAAAATTTAAATGGAATCCTGAAATTGCTTTAAAGGAAACTAAAATGCTAAACGCTGAAAAAATTGAATTAAAAATTCCAGTATTTGCAAATAATCTAAGCCATAGGCACTCTCCATTAAATTGGAAAGAAGTGTTGAGTAAAACAGCGCTCATGATGCTAGAGATGGGGGACAGCAATCCATTAAAGATCGAAGATTTTAAATCCGTAACTCATCAAGTAAAGATTGGACTAGCCGATAAGGATGAAATGGTTTCTATACAAGAAACAAATGAGGTTGTAAATGCATTGCCTAATTCAATATTCTATAGTTTGGTTAACTCTAATCATCCAATAGAAAAAATAGATTTAGAGATACTATCTGATGAGATTAAGACGTTTTTAGGAGTGTAGAAAAACCTAGTAAATGAGCGTCAAAAGTTCATTCATGTAAAAATTGGTAATTTTGATATTATGAAAAAACTACTCGCACTTATTTTTATTCTTTCAGTAACTCAATTGTCTTTTGGACAAGATGATAGTTATGTTGCTGGAGATAGTTCTCCAAAATCACAACCCAATTCAGCTAAAAGTGGTGGTTTCGATTGGAGTAAAGTTACTGTTGGAGGAGGCCTTTTTTTACAATTTGGAAGCAACTCATATATTGCAGTTTCTCCTACTGTTGGTTACCGTTTAACTGAACAGTTAATTGTAGGTGTTGGAGGGAGTTATATTTATGAAAGCACCAACGATCCAAATTATATAGATTATAAGGCAACAACGCTTTCAGGAAGTATATACACACAATATGTTTTTGAGCAATTGCCAATTATTTTGCATGGAGAAATTGAACAAGCATCAATTGATTTGAGTTATGAGAATGAGGTATATGCATCACAAAAAATTTCGATGACGAATGTTTATGTTGGCGGAGGGTTAAAGCAGAGTATGGGAGGCAACTCCTATTTGTATGTAATGGCCTTATATAATTTAAATGAAACCAAAGAATCTAACTACATTCAAACTAATCCAATTATTAGGATTGGTGTTGCTATAGGATTGTAAATCTTTTACTTATTTTCAATGTAAGATAATGCTCCGGAAGGACAGGTAGCTATTTGTTTTTTCAATTCCTCTGTTGTTGCATTTTCTATGGTTAACCAAGGTTTTTCTCTGGGTTTATATACTTCGGGTAATGCTTTAACACATTTTGCAGCGTGGGTGCATAAATCGGGTTTCCATAAAATGGTAATGTCTTCATTTTTGTATTTAATTACTTTTTCCATAATCGATTATTTTTCGGCTACACCAATTAGTATATATTTCATTTTATTGGGTATTAATTTTTCAAAAATACCATCAACTTTACCTAAAAAATGGCGTTGTTTTTCTGTTCTACCAAAAGTGCCAAAAAATCCAACGGTAATGAAGTTTAGTTTTGAAAAAGAAGAGAATAAGGATTCTATTTCGTTGTATTTAACATAGTTCCAATTGCTGCCCCATGACGTAAATTTTCTCCTAAAAAACTGATGTAGTTTTGAAGCTTCTAAATTGTCGGCAAAAAGCAATTTTCCACCTGGTTTTAATGCTTCGTAAATCTGTGTTATCATAACAAGTTTTAATTCGTCTTTACCTTGCCCACATACGCTTCCAATTATAGACTTAAACACAGCTACATCAAATTCATTTTTATAGGGAATTGAAGTGGCACTTATTGCCTCATAATTAATTGAGGTTAGTTTATATTTGTCATGGAGTATTTTTGCTTTTTCTTTCGGGTTGGTGTAATCCGAACAAATAACTTGGTGTCCTTTTAGGCTTAGCCATAATGATATTCCGCCATTCCTACCACCTAGTTCCAAGCAATTTAATGGTGCCTTGCTTAAGGAGGAATGTTGCTCCCAATACGGAAGTATTTTACTCCAATTGGCAATATCCCATTCTATAATATCGGTTATTTCCTTCCGTGTCATAATTTAAATGTCGTCAAAATCTTCGTATTCTTCCTCATCAGGTTGAGCAATATTGTCAATAAATTTACCCAATCCCTTTTTTTTCTTTTTTGGCTTAGCTTTTTTCTTTTTTTCGCCAGGTTTTGTGGCTCCTTTTGTCTCTTCTTCTTCTTCCCATTCTATTTGGAATCCATCGTTTTTGGGTTTTTCTTCTTTCTTAAGCGTAGTGTCTTTTTTAAACCAACCAAATTCTTTATTAAGAATTGTTTTGAGGGTTTGTTTTTCTTTTTTTAAGTCTTCCTTGAAACTATCTTTTAAACCTTTAGTGTCATAGCTTATGGTGTAATCGTCTATCGTTCCAATCATTTTTAAAAATAACGTTGTTCGTCCTAAACCATCATCTTCAATATAGCCAAACTCCGAGTTTTCTTTTTTCTTCTTTTTGGCTTTCCTCCAAAACACATCATTCATTAAGAGTTTAAACCTATAATCAATTTCGTTGTTAAACTTATGTGTTCCAGAAATGGTAACGTCAATAGCTGAAGATTTTATTTCGGTTTTCGGGATGGTAACAATTTGGTTTTGAATTTCAATTTTGGTGGTTAGGGTACTAAATTTAATGTGTTCTAATTCTTCAACCTCTATATATTTACTCATTGCCAAAATTGGCTTGTAATCGATTAGTTCTCCGTCTGTAGCTGTTATTTCTGCCAAAACATAAATTTGGTCTTTGTCAACCTTTAATTGCTTGTCCCAAACTGAAGCAAACTCGATATTGCTTGTAGTTGTTCCTTTTATATTTTTAGCTAAAATGTGGGTTTGTCCAAAATTTTCAAATTGAGCAAACAATTGTTGAATGTCAACATTGATTAGGTTTGCTTTACTAGTGATTAAAATTTTATCTTCTTTAGAATCATCGATGGCAATGTTTGCTTTAATTTCTCCATCCATGGCATTAAATGATACGTTGGAAACGGTTAGAATTTTGTCTTCCAATTGAATGTGGCCTCGAATGTTGTTGGCTCTAAATTTTCTAAATTCAAAGGTATCTACTTTGGCTTTAAAGTTTAGCGTTATGTTTTCTGGTAGTGCTAATGTGTAGTTGTCGCTGCCTGCAGCGTTGGTTAAGAAGTCATCGAGTACTAATTTATTAGAATGGAAATTAGTTTTTACCGCTAAGTTTTCTCCTTCTATAAATAAAAAGGCCAATAAGTTCTTGAACCTGCCGTCTAATTCGAAGTGACTTTCTTTGCTATTAAATTGGAGTGTGTCAATGTGTATATCGTTGTTGTTGAATTTAAACGACCCATTAATGTCATTAAAAGATTTTTCGCTTTCTTCAATTTTGAAGTTAGCATTGCTCAACCTGGCTGTTCCTTTAGCGTTTAGTTTTTGTAATTCATCGGCTTTAATGTTGCTCAATTCTTTAATATATCCGCTGTAAGTTAGGTTAATGTTTAGATTTCCGTTTGCAACTTCTAGCGTGTCCCATTTAAAAAAGTTTTTGGTCGTTTCTAAGTCTAAATCCGCTTCAGTATTAAATTTTATATAAGGATTGTTTAAGTCGGTAATCTCATATGTACCCTTAATATGTCCAGGTCCAAAGTCGGCTTCTAAATCTGTTAGCACTAACTTAGAAGATTTAAAGTTGTGGTTAATGCCATTGGTAAAAGTCCCATTTGCACTCAGGTTTTTTACGGATTGGTCAGAAGAGTTTTCGGTAATTTCACCATTAACAATACTGAATTCTGCGTTAAACTCTGGAGTATGCACTAATGAAAAATCGCCTTTTAGGTTGGAGGCATAAGTGATTTTTCCTTTGGTAGAGTAGGATGATAGGATTTCTTTCTGGTCATCAGGAAATAAAGAAAATAGTTGTTCAATCGAGAGGTCTTTTCCTTTGGATTGAATGTCTAAGTAAAATGATTCTTTTTGATCAGTAATATTACCAGATAAGGCAAATTTTAAATCTTGAATGGCTAGTTCACCTTGTTTAATATGGTATAGTTTTGTTTTTTGATTGACTGCCAAAGCAGTATTTACGTAGATGTACTTGTTTTTGAGTAAGCTTTTTCCATTATCATTAATTTGGTTAACATAAAGGATGGCTTCTGTTGTGAGTGTGAACTCATCTTTAGAAAAATTACCGGAAAGGTTTAAGTTCTCGGCATTAATGTCCATGTCTATTTTTTTGTAATCATTTAAAATGTAAAAGTTTACATCTTTAAAAGAGAGATTTTCAAGTTCTACAGATAATTTGTTTTCTGTGCTGTCTGTGGCAGTTTTCCAAAAATGGTAATTATCGCCTCCATTTTCAAAAATTCTCAGGTTTACAATACCATCATTTACTTGCACCTTTTTTATGGTGTAGTTTTCTTGTAGAATGTCAATAATGTTAAACTGTAAATAAATGGATTGGGCACTAAATAGTTCTCCTTTTTTGCTGTTGTTAGTGACCTCTTCGGCACTTATGTTGCTAAATTCTAATGAGGCATAAGGGAATTTCTTGAATACAGAAAAGTTAACTTCTTTAACATCTATTTTTGTGTCGATGTTGTTGTTGATCTGCTCAATAATGTAGGCTTTCACCTTGTCTTCATAAATGGTAGAAAACACAATTCCTACTACCGTTAATAACAGTAGGATTGATCCTATGATGATTGATATGATTTTTAACTTTTTCAAACCCTTTTTCTACTAATAGAAACGTAAGGTTTAAAGTTCTATTTTAAATGAACAGGAAAAAAAGAAAAATGACAAACTTATGCCCAGTGTTTTGTGAAGAAAACTGCTGGTTTATGTTTGAGCCATTTGAAGCATATTGACTTCTTTTTCAGTTAAAAAACGCCATTGACCTCTGGCTAAATCTTTTTTAGTTAACCCAGCAAAATAAACCCTGTCAAGCTTAATTACAGTGTAGCCTAAGTGTTCAAACATACGTCTAATGATCCGGTTTTTACCAGAATGTAATTCAACACCAATTTGTTTTTTGTCTTGTCCGTTACCAACATATTTGGCAACATCAGCTTTGGTAAA
Source organism: uncultured Flavobacteriales bacterium (assembly GCA_905479995.1). GTDB lineage: Bacteria > Bacteroidota > Bacteroidia > Flavobacteriales_E > Vicingaceae. Next base: position 15,893 of record CAJQON010000019.1, read on the forward strand.
ACCATCTTCTAATTCAAAACCATCTATTAAATGTTGCAAGTGGTTTTCTTTAACAGGCTTTTCTAAGGTAACGTTGTATACCTTTTTAACTCCGAATTTAGGGTGGGTTAATTTTTTGGTTAAATCACCATCATTGGTAAGCATTAATAAACCAGTTGTAGCTCTATCCAACCTTCCAACTGGATATACTCTTTCTTTCAGCCTTCCTAAAAGATCTAAAACTGTACGTCTTTTAAAAGGGTCATCTAGTGTTGTGATAAAGTCTTTTGGCTTGTTCATTAACAAGTAAACCTTACGTTCACTTTTTATGGTTTCACCTCCAAAAGTAATTTTATCTTCTGGGGAAACTTTAAAGCCCATTTCGGTAACTATCTTGCCATTAACTGTAACCACTCCAGTTGCAATTAATACATCAGCTTCTCTTCTAGATGCAATTCCAGCATTGGCAATAAACTTGTTCAAGCGCATTTTGCCATCATTGGCTTTGGTATGCGGATTGTTTGTGCTCTTTTTGCCAGACGGTTTACGCAAAGGCGCTTTTTTATAAGCTCCAGGTTTACGTTTCGGTTTATCGTCTTTTTTGCTGTTGTTGCTTCTTCTTCTTTTACTTTCCATAACTTAATTAATAGAATCGTTTAGTGAAACTGAATGTGATTCCAATAGATTGTTCGTTAAAATGCTGTTGCAAATAATGTTCGCTTCCAACTGAATTTGGTTTAACGTTAAAATGACTTGCGCTAAGGTGTAATGATAAAACAATCTGCTTTCCCAATTTTCATGATAACCATGAATATTTGATGTGTTTTTCATGCTTATATTCATGCCAAATGAAGAAGTGATGTGATTGAATTCTGCGAGCTCTGATTTTAATTCTAGTGCTGTAAATTGACCACCTTGAGGAGCGTCAGGATTAGAAAGGCCTAGAATACGAGTTGGAACATCGTAATTGTCTTTAGAGGCTATGTGTTGAAGAGATATAGTATCAGCAACTTCTTTGGGTATTGCATCAGCTTGTTCATAAAGGATGCTTTTTAATGTGTTTAAATACTTATTTAAATTGGCTGTTGACTCAACTACTTGTTTAATTTCTTCAGGTGTACTTTTAGTTGAAATGGCTTCGTTTATTTTTATAAGTTGATTGTAATTTTCTTCAATTTTAATAGCTGAAGAAGTAACGTTTTTTAATGAGCTTAATGTTGTTCCGCCTATAGAAATACCGTAAATTAATAAGCCAAAACAAATGGTTGAGAAGAAGGTTCCTGGACTTAAATGGATTCGTTCTTTGGAAGCCATAAATAAAATGGCAAATAAAATGAAGGCAGTTAGCGCAAATAATGTGCTAATGAAAAGCATTGCTCCAGCTCCTGGCCAATGCATAATTTTAAAGAGTAAGCCAACCGCTAAGATCATTCCTCCAAAAGCACCAATTCCATTACAAATACCAATAAAGGTTTTGTTTTTGTAGCTTAATATGTTGCCAATGGCAACAGGAATCATGTAGATAGAAAGTAAGCTCGCAGAAAGAATAATTAGTATACTAGATCCTGGCCAATGCATTATTTTAAATACAATTCCAGCCATTAACATGGTGGTTATAAATCCTCCTAATATTGAATTTAAGTACTTCATTTATCTTACTTCACCTCCGTTGTCAATAGCTTTTTCTGGCGAAACAAAAGCTAAACTACCTTCATTATTTTCTGCCATTAAAATCATTCCTTGCGACTCTATGCCTCTAATTTTTCGAGGAGCTAAGTTTATCAATACAGAAACTTGAGTGCCAATAATATCTTCGGGCTTATAATGTGCTGCAATTCCAGAAACAACTGTTCTAACATCAATTCCAGTATCTACCGTCATCTTTAAAAGCTTATCCGCATCTGGGTGTTTTTCGGCTGTTAAAATAGTTCCTACTCTAATGTCCATCTTGGTAAACTCATCAAATGTTATCTCGTCTTTCATAGGTTTTGCTTTAGGATTAGATTGCTGTACAGTAGTTGATTTTAGTTTTTCAACTTGAGCCTCAATGGCTTCATCTTCAATTTTTTGAAACAGTAATTCTGCTTTATTAATTTGATGTCCAGCGGCTAATTCTGTTGAATTGCTGTTTAAAATTCTTTTTAATTTTTCACTAATTTTTGGTAAGAATGGTTCAAAAACAATGCTCAAGGTATTGCTAATTTGTAGTGCAATATTCATGATGGTTTTTACGCGTTCTTCATCTGTTTTAATAAGCTTCCAAGGTTCTGTATCGGCCAAGTATTTGTTTCCAATTCGAGCCAAATTCATTGCTTCAGTTTGAGCATCTCTAAACTTAAATTTGCTCAATAGATCATCTACTTTTTCTTGCGTTGTTGTAAGTGCAGCAATTACTTCTTTGTCGTAATCGGATAGTGTTCCTAATGCTGGAACTAAACCATCGTAGTATTTATGTGTTAACACTACAGATCGGTTTACAAAGTTTCCAAAAATGGCAACCAACTCACTGTTTACCCTTAATTGATAGTCTTTCCAGGTAAATTCACTGTCTTTTGTTTCGGGAGCAATAGCTGTTAAAACATAGCGTAATTCATCTTCTTTGTTCGGAAAGTCTGCTAAGTATTCGTGCAACCAAACCGCCCAATTTCTTGAAGTAGAAATTTTATCTCCTTCCAAGTTTAAAAACTCATTAGCAGGAACATTGGTTGGTAAAATATAATCGCCTTGCGATTTTAAGATGATCGGAAAAATAATAGCGTGAAAAACAATGTTGTCTTTTCCAATGAAGTGAACCAATTCGGTTTCTTCGTTTTTCCAATAGTCTTCCCAATTTTTGTTATTGTCTGCCGCCCATTTTTTGGTAGCAGAAATATATCCAATAGGAGCATCAAACCAAACGTATAATACCTTTCCATCTCCACCTTCAACAGGAACTTTTATTCCCCAATCTAAATCTCTTGTAATAGATCTTGGCAACAAGCCATTGTCTATCCACGATTTACATTGTCCTAAAACTTGTTTTCTCCAAGTTGCTGGGTCGTGTTGTTGTTCTCCTTCTAGTTTACCGGTTTCTATCCATTCTTTCAACCATTTTTCATGGTCGTTCATTGGTAAAAACCAATGGGTAGTTTCTTTTAATATAGGGCTGTTTCCACTAATGGTAGAAGTAGGGTTTATTAATTCGGTAGGACTTAAAGTTGATCCGCATTTTTCACACTGATCACCATAAGCGCCATCGTAACTACATTTTGGACACGTTCCTACAATGTATCTATCTGCTAAAAACTGCTTGTTTTCTTCGTCATAAAATTGCTCTGTTGTTTGTTCAATAAAAGCACCTTTTTCGTGCATTTCCTTAAACATTTCTGAAGCTGTTTCGTGGTGTAATTCAGAAGAAGTTCTGTGGTAAACATCAAAGTCAATTCCAAAATCTTCGAATGCCGTTTTTATAATTTTATGGTTGGTATCTACTATGTGCTGTGGAGTGGTGTTTTCCTTTTTTGCTCTTAGTGTAATTGCAGCTCCATGCTCATCAGAACCACAAACAAAAACAGCATCATTACCTTTACCTTTTAAATACCTTACGTAAATATCGGCAGGTAAATAACATCCAGCAATATGTCCCAAATGCAAAGGTCCGTTTGCATAAGGCAAAGCAGCAGTTACGGTATATCTTTTTTGATTTTTCATTAAAATAACAAACTCAATAAGTAATTTAGTTTCTTAGTAGTTGCAAGCAATGTTACAATGCTGCAAAAGTACATTTTGAAATTTATTTAAAGGCATTAATAATGGAAAAACCACCAAGTTTAATTAAAGGAGATAAAGTTGTTATTGTTTCAACAGCACGTAAGTTGACGTTGGAAGAATTAACTACTGGAATAGATGTGTTGGTTTCTTGGGGGTTAGAGGTTGTTTTGGGAGAAAATTTGTTCGAAGAAGAGCATCAATTTGCAGGTTCAAGTGAACAGCGAACTCAGGATTTTCAAAAGGCATTAGAAGATGATAGCATAAAAGCAATTATTTGTGCTAGAGGTGGTTATGGAACCGTTAAAATTATTGATAAACTCAATTTTGAGCACTTCAAAAAGCATCCTAAATGGATTGTTGGGTATAGCGATGTAACGGTGTTGCACAACCATATTAATCAGAATTTTAACATTCAAACAATGCATGCTGCTATGCCGTTTGGTTTTAAAAGTAACACAAATGAGTCTTTATTGTCTTTGCAAAAATGTTTGTTTGGCGAAAGCTTGTCGTATGATTTTGATGTACACGAATTAAATAGAAGAGGAGAAGTTTCTGGGGAATTGGTTGGAGGAAACTTGTCTATTATTTATAGTTTAACAGGAACAAAATCTCAGCTCAATACCAACGGAAAAATTCTATTTATAGAGGATTTAGACGAGTATTTGTATCATGTAGATCGAATGATGATGAATTTGGATAGAGCAGGATTACTAGCCAATTTAAGTGGGTTGGTTGTGGGTGGAATGACAGATATGAATGACAATGCTGTTGCTTATGGTAAAAACGCCAAGGAAATTATTTTGAATGCGGTAAAAGAATATAGTTACCCAGTTTGTTTTGATTTTCCTGCAGGTCATTTGGATGACAATAGAACTTTGCCAATGGGTAAGTTGGCTAAATTAACAGTTGCCGAAAATTGTAGCTTAAACTTTAGTTAACCATTTTGTTATGGCAAATCATAATCTACTAGGCATAAAAGGAGAGCAATTGGCTCAGTCGTTTTTAAAGCAATTGGGTTATTCTATAATTGAAGTAAATTGGCGCGAACAAAAATTTGAAATTGATATTATTGCAATAGATGGAAATGAAATAGTATTTGTTGAAGTAAAAACAAGAGGTACAGCTATTTTTGGAGATCCAGAAGAAGCCGTTAATCAGAAAAAACAAAACCATTTAATTGAAGGTGCCGAGTGTTATGTAAATGAACATAACATTGATTTAGAAGGAAGATTTGATGTCGTATCGATTATTCTAAATGCCAATCAAGAAGAAATAAAGCACATTAAAAATGCTTTTTATCCAGAGGTTTAAGCAATCAATTAGGGGTGAATTACTTTTGTTGTTGCTTGGTTTGTTTTTACCTCGGTGGCATATATGGTAACTGAGGACACATTGGGAAGCCAAAAAGTACCGCCATCAATCTGAACAAAAACGTTATTCACTTCCACTAATTTATCATCAAACAAAGTATAAACCTTGTATTTATCATTTAGCTTCTTTAAGGTAAAGGTCATTTTATCATAAGATACAAATTTAAAAGACGCTTTATTGTCAGCTATCGTTTGGTACTTTATGCCATAAGCATACTTTTTTTGAATCCAAGTTAAGGGTTCTACCTTTCCCTTTTTTGTGTTTTTAATCCAGTAAATTTTAATTGGATCTTCTTCATTTATGTTTCCTAAGCTATCTGTTGTTAGAGTGTAATATACCACATTGGCATCTTTGCTTCTGTCAATTTTGAATAAAGTAGAAGTTAAAGATTGGGTTGATTTTTCTTGAATTAACGTAAAAGATAAAAGGAAAATACAAAGGAGTGAAGCTATGTTTTTAGCGCGATTCAAAGTAATGGGTTCAAATTAGTTATTACAAATATAGGGTGCTTTAGATTAATGAAGTTAACCATTTTTAGTAAAAGGATTAAAATGTCATATTACCTACCATTTTAAAACGGATTTGGCATCTATCAATTTTTCGGTATTATGGTCTTTTAAAGCAAAATTAAAGCCGTTGTATACACTGTAGCTGCCAACTTCTCCATATTTACTTATCGCTATAAAACCAACTTGAACTCCTTTAATATCTTTATGTTTTCTAATAATTCGTTCAACGGCCTCTTGGCAGGCTTCATTAGGTGACTTTCCTTGTCGCATCAACTCTACTACAGTATGACTTCCTGCAATTCTGATTACTGCTTCACCTAATCCGGTAGCACAAGCGCCACCTACTTCATTGTCAATAAAAAGGCCAGCACCAATTATTGGAGAATCACCAACACGACCATGTAATTTGTAGGCCCAGCCGCTGGTAGTGCAAGCGCCAGAAATGTGTCCGTTGCTATCTATGGCCAGCATACCAATGGTGTCGTGGTTTTCAGAATTAATCTCAGGCTTTTTTTGATCTTCGCTTTCTTGCCATTTTTGCCAAGCTTTTTTTGCTTCAGGGGTCAATAAATCTTTCTTTTTAAACCCTTGTTCTAAAGCAAATTTTTGAGCTCCTTTTCCAGCAAGCATTACGTGAGGGGTTTCTTCCATCACCTTTCTTGCTACGGATATTGGGTTTTCTATGTCTTGCAAAAAAGCCACTGCGCCACACTCACTTTTATGATTCATAATGCAGGCGTCTAACGTTACCTTACCTTCTTTATCTGGTAAACCTCCTAAGCCAACACTTCTATTTGTAGCGTCTGATTCGGTAACTCTTACGCCAACTTCAACAGCATCTAGTGCCGTTCCGCCAATGTTTAAAATTTTCCAAGCAGCTTCATTTGCTTTTGTTCCATGGTTCCAAGTGGATATTACACGAGGGGAGAATGCAATTAAATTGGATCGATTTGGAAGAGGTTTCTTCGCTTCGTTTTTAGCAGAAGAAAATTTAGACAATAAAATTCCACCCACTCCTAGTGCGCTTACTTTTATAAATTTTCTTCTAGACATATGTTATTTTTTACGTGGCTTCCAGTTCTTTTTCTTGTTAAAACCGCCTTTCTTTTTAAACGGTTTTTTGTAGCTCGTATCGTATTTTGGTCCTTCTTCAAAACCTTCAGGTAAGGCTAACTTCTTTACTTCACTTCCAATTAAACTTTCAATTTTTGAAAAATTATGACAGTCATCAGCATTAATAAAGGTTAATGCTACTCCCGTGTTGTCACCTCTGGCAGTTCTTCCTATTCTGTGAATATAGTCTTCAGCATCACTTGGAATATCGTAATTAATTACCAAATTAATTCCTTTAATGTCTATTCCTCTAGATAAAACATCAGTGGCAACAAGTAATTTAATTTTTCTGTTTTTAAAATCCAATAAGACTCCTTCTCTTTCTTGTTGGTTTAAGTCAGAGTGAATTCCTTTTGCTGGTAAGCCAACTTTATTTAAGGATTGTGTAATCTCTTTTACGGTTACTTTTCTCGATGAAAACACCAAAATATAATCGTGGTCTTTTCCTTTTAAGATTTCACTAATTAGCTTTATTTTTTGGTGATTGTGTACCAAATAAGCTGCTTGTAAAATGCCTTTGTTGGGCTTAGATATTGCAATGTTTATCGTTAATGGATCCTTTAATAATCGTTCAGAAAGTTGTCTAATTTTAGGAGGCATAGTTGCCGAAAACAATAGGTTTTGCCTTTCTTTTGGAAGCTTTTCTGCAATTTTTGCAATGTCTTCATTAAAACCCATGTCCAACATTCTGTCGGCTTCATCTAAAATAAAATGCTTCACACCCGAAGTATCAAAATAACCTAAATTAAGGTGAGATATAAATCTTCCTGGAGTACAAATTACAATGTCGGCACCTGTAACTAAAGCTTTCTTTTCGGCATCAAAATCTTGGCCACCGCCACCGCCATAAATGGCAATAGAAGTTGCATTGGTAAAATAGCTCAAGCCTTCAACTTGTTGGTCAATTTGCATGGCCAACTCTCTTGTTGGTACAATAATTATTGTGCTAACCTTGTCTGAACTACCACGTTTGCAGATGGCATTTAAAATAGGTAAAACAAAGGCTGCTGTTTTTCCAGTTCCAGTCTGGGCAACAGCAATCATGTCTTTGTTTTGCATAATTGCAGGGATAGATTCTTGTTGTATTGGTGTCGGGGTATCAAATCCCATTGCGTCAAGTGCTTCAATAACTTGATCTTCAAACCCTAATTCGGTAAATTTCATTCGTGTATTTTAGTTGTATTAATTTAGCAAGTTTGGCTTTCTCAGTTTGTTATAAGTGTAAAAACCTAACTTACTTCATAGTTACCAAAGGTAGTAAAGAAATTGTGGATACTATGAATTTATTAATTCGAGCAATTTTTCGCTGTGGTCAGCGGCATTTTTTAAGGCATTTGCTTTGGCTTCATCGCTGTAACCATTAATGTCGTTGCAAAATATAGCGCCTCCATATTCTACATTACAATACTCGGCCAAACCTTTTAAAGGGAAGGTAATTTTTTCAATTACTTCTTTTGGGTAAAGTTTAACTGGACTTCCTATGGTAAATGATACAATTATTTTTTTGTCGGCCAATCCATAACTGTCTTTTCCAAAAGCAAAACCATATTGCATTACTTGGTCAATCCACTCCTTTAAAATTGCTGGTGTACTGTACCAAAATAAGGGGTATTGAAAAACAATTACATCGGCATTTAATAAAGCTTCTTGTTCGGCTTTAATGTCAATTTTAAAATCGGGGTAAAGTTTATCAAGATGCCTAACAGTAACGTTAGGTTGCTTACTTATACTTTTACTAATAAACTTATTTCCTATCGATTCTTCTAGCTTGGGATGAGCAAGAATCATTAATGTTTTAGGCATTTTTTTAATTTTTGTAAATATATGCATTAGGAGGAAATAGTGCTAAAACCTTACCCCATAAAAAAAGCCTTTCAGTAATGCTACCGAAAGGCTTTTTGTGGAGAATATCGGAGTCGAACCGATGACCTCTTCACTGCCAGCGAAGCGCTCTAGCCAACTGAGCTAATCCCCCAATAATTTTTGTAAATATATTATTTAATTTAACATTACATTTGCAAAACTTAAAGTAAAATTATGAGCGACAGCATAAATACCAATAAAGCGCCAAAACCAATGGGTTTATATCCACATGCAAAAAAAGTGGGTAATTTATTATTTTTATCAGGAGTAGGGCCAAGAGCTGCAGGTTCTGGTAGTGAAGAGGCGAATATTCCTGGTTTAAAATATGATAAGAATGGTAATTATGAAGCCTTTGATTTTGAAGCGCAATGTCGTTCAGTTTTCGATAACGTAAAAGTTATTTTAGAAGAGAGCGGTTCGAGCTGGGATAAAATTGTGGATGTAACTACTTTTTTAACCGACATGAAACGCGATTTTAAAACCTACAATAGAGTTTATGCAGAGTATTTTAGTGACAACCAACCATGTAGAACAACTGTTGAGGTAAATGCGTTGCCGTCACCAATTTCAATTGAGTTAAAGTGTATTGCTGCTATTGATTAATAATAGCTTCTATCCATTCTCGGGCTTCCGCTTCATTGGAAAATGATTTGGTAGGGACTAAAGGTTTATTGATCTTAAGAAAAAAGTTAACGATAAGGCGTTGAGAAAGGCTGTTAATTACAATGGACATGGCAATTCTTTTTCCTTCCATTTCTTTAGTTGCGGTTAAATTTCTTGCTTCAGCACTAATCGAAGTAAAGTTTCCACTGTCCATAATAACGCCATAATCTGTTCCTTTGGTAAGTTTACTATTAGCAGCTTTAATTTCAATTATATCTTCCACTTCAATGGCCGAATTGTCTTTTAGCGTTACCAAAATAAGGTTGGGAGCCAACAGTTCTATAGTCGATTTATTTAAGCTTATTTTTTCCACACTTTTCATACAAGAATATATTTTTCTAAATTAATTAAATAAACGGTTAAATCGTTAAATTCGCATTTCTTATAAACACACACATGAAGCAGTACAAAGTATATAAAGGGTTAGATTTACCTAACGTAGCCAAAGAAGTTTTAGACAAGTGGAACGCTGAACAAGTGTTTGAAAAAAGTATTTCAACACGAGAGGGAAAAGACCCTTTTGTTTTTTACGAAGGACCACCATCAGCTAATGGTTTACCAGGTATTCACCATGTTTTATCTAGAGGTATTAAAGATATTTTTTGCCGTTACAAAACCTTAAAAGGCTTTCAGGTAAAACGAAAAGCTGGTTGGGATACGCATGGATTGCCTGTAGAATTGAGTGTTGAAAAAAAATTAGGAATAACAAAAGAAGATATTGGTACTAAAATATCGGTTGACGATTACAACAAAGAATGTCGTGAAACAGTAATGCAATACACCGATATTTGGAATGATTTAACCGAAAAAATGGGGTATTGGGTAGACATGGATGACCCTTACATTACCTACGAAAACAAATACATGGAAACCGTTTGGTGGTTGTTAGGTCAGCTTTACCAAAAAGGATTAATGTATAAAGGTTATACCATACAACCTTATTCACCAGCTGCAGGAACAGGATTAAGTTCGCACGAACTAAATCAACCTGGATGTTACAAAGATGTAAAAGACACTACTGCTGTAGCGCAGTTTAAAATGAAAGAGGCTTCAATTTTTGGAGTTGATGAAGTTCACTTTTTAGCATGGACAACTACACCTTGGACTTTACCTTCCAACACCGCTTTGGCTGTTGGGCCAAAAATTGAATATGTTTTAGTAAAATCTTTCAATCAATATACGCATGCTCCAATAAATGTTGTTTTAGCTAAAAATTTGGTTGGAAAACAGTTTTCAGGCAAATATGAAGCAGTAGAAGCGGAAGCAGATTTAACTTACAATGAAGGTGACAAGAAAATACCATTTTTTGTTAGTAAGGAATATGTGGGTAAAGATTTAGTAGGTTTAAACTATGAACAATTGTTGCCTTATGCTTTACCACATGAAAATGCAGAAAATGCATTTCAAGTAATTGCTGGTGATTTTGTAACCACAGAAGATGGAACTGGAATTGTACACATAGCGCCAACTTTTGGGCAAGATGATGCGCAAGTAGCTAAAGATGCTAATGTTCCTGCTATGTTAGTGTTAGATGATAAAGGAAACGCTGTTCCATTAGTAGACTTACAAGGACGTTTTAGACCAGAAATGGGAGAATTTGCTGGAATGTACGTTAAAAATGAATACTATTCTGATGGTGAAGCACCCGAAAAATCGGCTGATGTTTTAATTTCCATCAAACTAAAAGAAGAAAATAAAGCATTTAACGTATCTAAATACGAACACAGTTACCCGCACTGTTGGAGAACAGATAAGCCTGTTTTATATTACCCGTTAGATTCTTGGTTCATTAAATCTACGGCAGTAAAAGACAAATTAATAGCAAACAACAAAACCATTAATTGGAAACCAGAAAGCACCGGAACTGGTCGTTTTGGCAACTGGCTAGAAAACTTAAACGATTGGAACTTATCACGTTCTCGTTATTGGGGTATTCCAATTCCAATATGGAGAACAGAAGAAGGTGATGAAGAAATTTGTATCTCATCAGTAGAACAATTAAAAGCAGAAATAGAAAAATCTATTGCTGCTGGTGTAATGACTGAAAACCCATTGGCCGAATTTGAGGTAGGGAACATGAGCGAAGAGAACTACAAAACTTTCGATTTACATAAAAACTATGTAGACGATATGGTGTTAGTTTCTTCAACAGGTAAGCCTATGAAAAGAGAAGCTGACCTAATTGATGTTTGGTTTGATTCTGGTTCTATGCCATATGCGCAACAACATTATCCTTTTGAGAACAAAGAAGCAATTGATAACAACGAATTTTTCCCAGCAAACTTTATTGCAGAAGGAGTAGATCAAACCAGAGGTTGGTTCTTTACTTTGCATGCCATTGCAACAATGGTATTTGATTCTGTTGCCTATAAAAATGTAGTATCGAATGGTTTAGTATTAGATAAAAAAGGTCAAAAAATGAGTAAGCGTTTAGGTAATGCTGCTGATCCTTTTGAAACTTTAGGAAAATATGGCGCTGATGCCACACGTTGGTATATGATTACCAATGCTCAACCTTGGGATAACTTAAAGTTTGATTTAGACGGAATAACAGAAGTTCAACGTAAGTTTTTCGGAACACTTTACAATACCTACGGTTTTTTTGCAATGTATGCCAATTTAGATGGATTTACTTATGCTGAGGCTGACGTAAATATAGCTGACAGACCTGAAATTGACCGTTGGATTATGTCTAAACTAAACTCTTTAATTGGAACAGTTGATGCATTTTATGCAGAATTTGAGCCAACAAAAGCAGGTAGAGCAATACAAGAATTTGTAAACGATGAATTGAGTAACTGGTACGTTCGTTTGTGTAGAAGGCGTTTCTGGAAAGGAGAATATTCTCAAGATAAAATGGCAGCTTATCAAACTTTGTATAAATGTTTAGAAACAGTAGCTCAATTGTCATCGCCTATTGCACCATTTTATATGGATCAATTGTATTCGGATTTAATAGCAGTTAGTGGAAAAGGAAACACAACTTCCATTCATTTATCTGATTTTCCGGTAGCGGATCAACAAGTAATTGACGTTGATTTGGAAGAAAGAATGGCCATTGCGCAAAAAGTATCTTCATTGGTATTGAGTTTAAGAAAGAGGGAAAACATTAAAGTACGTCAGCCATTGCAAAAAATAATGGTACCTATCTTAGACGATAAATTTAAGCGTCAATTAGAAGATGTACAAAACCTTATTCTTTCCGAAACCAATGTGAAAGAAGTAACGTATATCACTAGTAATGATAGTGTGATTGAGAAAAATATTAAACCAAACTTTAAGGCTTTAGGTCCAAAATTTGGACAACAGATGAAAGCAATTGCGCAAGCTGTTGGAAAAATGGAGCAAGCTAATATTGCTGATTTGGAAGCGAATAAAACTTTCCCTTTAACGTTGGAAGATGGTCAAACAGTTGATCTTTCTCCTGAAGATGTAGAGGTTACATCGAAGGATATTCCGGGGTTTTTAGTGCAATCTGAAGCAGGAATAACTGTTGCTTTAGATATTACACTTAGTGATGAATTGAAAGAGGAAGGAATAGCAAGAGAATTTGTAAACAGAATACAAAACTTGCGTAAAGACAGTGGTTTAGAAGTGACAGACAAAATTCATTTGAAAATTTTATCACATCAAGAAATAAATAACGCTGTGAATAATAATAAAGATTATATTTGTTCGGAAACTTTAGCAGGGCAACTTGATTTAGTATCCGACTTGAATAAGAATGATGGGACATTGGTAGAATTTGATAACGACATTTCTACCTTAATATCCTTAGAAAAAATTAACAAATAATACAGAAGAAAATGGCAGATGTAAGATATTCAGACCAAGATTTAGCAGAATTCAAAGAACTAATTGAAAAGAAAATAGCTGCTGCACAAGGCGATTTAGATGCGCTAAGAGCTTCTTTGTCTCATAAAGACGATAACGGAACAGACGATACTGCTTACTCATTTAAAATGATGGAAGAAGGTGCTGCAACATTATCTAGAGAAGAAGTTGCGCAGTTAGCAGGACGTCAAGAAAAGTTTTTAAGATCTTTAGAAAACGCTTTAATTAGAATTTCTAATAAATCGTATGGAGTTTGCCGAGAAACTGGTAAACTAATTAAAAAAGAAAGGTTAATGGCTGTGCCTCATGCTACTTTAAGTATTGAAGCTAAGGAAGCGCAGAGCTAAAAAAAATAATTAATTGATGATCGCTTCAAATTTTTTTTTGAAGCGATTTTTATATTCCATGAAAAAATTTCTTTCCATTTTAGGACACCCTGTTGTTATTACCTTATTGGTTCTTTTAGCCGATCAGGGCTCAAAAATATGGGTAAAAACACACATGTATCTCAGTCAAGAATTTCCAGTTTTTGGCAACTGGTTCTACATCCATTTTATAGAAAACAAAGGAATGGCATTTGGTATGCAGTTTGGTGGAGACTGGGGGAAATTAGCATTGAGTTTATTTAGGATTTTAGCTGTATTTGGTATTGCTTATTATCTGTTTAGGCTTCCAAAAACGGCACATAAAGGATTTAAAGTTTGCATTGCATTAATTTTTGCTGGAGCCATAGGTAATATTTTAGACAGCTTATTTTATGGGGTAATCTTTAGCGATAGCTTTAATCAAATTGCCACTTTTATGCCAGAATCTGGTGGTTACGCTCCGTTTTTACATGGTTGGGTAGTAGACATGCTTTGGTTTCCTTTACTCGAAGGTGATTTTCCTGATTGGGTACCATTTTGGGGAGGAGAACATTTTATGTTTTTTAGACCAGTGTTTAATATTGCCGATGTATCTATCTCTACAGGTATCATTTCCATTTTTGTATTTAGCAAACGTTTCTTCAAGAAAGAAGAACCTAAGACTGAAATTACTGAGGGCACTGAAACCATTTGAGGAGTTTATTCGTATTAGCTTCATAACCTAACTCCTATCAATATGAAGAAAAGCTACTTACTCTTATCATTTATTTTTTTATTTGTTGGTGCATTTAGTGCACAAACTAATTTGCCAACGATTAATCCACAACCAATTCAAAATTGGACCCCACAAAAGGCTCATAAAACAGTATCATGTGTTGATACGAATCAATATGCTACATCTAAATTAACTGGTCAACTGGAAATTGACACGATGGATTTAGTAAGTTATATTTCTGGAGCAGCTCAAGCATTCTATATTGGTGGTGCCGGATTCGTTTCGGGGATTAATACCTATGTGTTGATTGATACTCTTCCTTCGACTGCTTCGCCTCTTACAATGACCATAAAAGTATATGATATAGATGTAAATAATGATATTGCAAACCTCGTTGATTCTACTAATGTTCAAGTAATGGATGTTGGGTATAATCCTCAGGTATTAATGTTTAGTTCTCCAATAGCCGTTACAGATTCATTTGCTGTTTCTATTGAATTAAATTCATCTTTTCCTGCGAATCCATTTTATGTTACAAATACTAGTGCAAATGGAGATGGAAATCAAGAAAAACTCTCTTCTGTAGAGTACTTAGGGGATTGGTATAATGCTTATGATGATTTTGGGGGATGGGATATGGATATAATGCTTGAACCATTAATTGTAGGTGCAAGTGTGAATTTTGGAGTTAATCACTTAGGTGGGGGGGCTTATCAGTTTTTTGATTCTACTTCTTCTTTTTTAAGTGGATATACTTATTCTTGGGATTTTGGAGATGGATCACCATTGGATACTACGCAAAATCCAACTCATACATACTCTACTGCAAATAGTTATACGGTTTGCTTAACAGTTAGTGATAGTAGTGGGTGTGCTATGGATTCAATGTGTACGGTGGTTAATTTTGTTGTAGGTGTTGATGAAGTGAAAGCCTCTAAAGAAATTGCTATTTATCCAATACCAGCAAAAAACTATTTTGACATTTCATTCCCTCAAAATTATATTGGTGGCAATGTTATAATTACAGATGTAGTGGGTAAGACCTTACAATCTATTAGTATTGATGACCAACATAAAATGAGAGTATTGACCAATCAATTGGTTACCGGAATTTACTTTGTTTCGGTAGATCACAACGGAAACAGGGTGTTTTCACAACGAATTGCAGTAGAGAAATAAATATAATTCAAGCAAATAATAAGCCCTATAGCAATTGCTATAGGGCTTATTGTTTGAAGCAACTATCTCAAAATGGTTACTTTTCCTACTTCTTTATGAAAAAGTCCATGTAAATCGGTAAACTCTAATTTCCAAACATATACACCATCTTCTACTAGTTTTCCTTTATATGTTCCATCCCATGGTGCAAAAAGCTGGTTTGATTTGAAAATGATGTTTCCAGATTGATTAAAAATATAGAATGTGTAGCCAGTTTTTCCAATTCCAAAACCTGAAGGAGAGAAATTGTCGTTTAGTCCATCTAAATCAGGTGTAAAAGCATTGGGTACAAAAACACCATAATCTCCACGTACAACTAAGAAGTTACTATCCAAATGACTACAACCATTCTCGTCAGTAACCATTAAGGTTATCCAATAGCTTCCGGTGTCCATGGGGAATGTGTAACTAGGATTTTGTAAAGTGCTAGTATCCAATCCTGCAAAATCCCAAATCCAATTAGAAATATTTTGGTAAGATTGGTCATAAAAATTTATTTTAGTGTTAATTAAACTTGTAGGATTTGGATTCATTGTAAAATAGGCTGTAGGATTTTCAAGCACTTCTATATATGCATTTTTTGATAAGGAATCTACACAATTTCCTAATGCTGTATTATAGTTAACGGTTAAGGTAATGTCATAACTTCCAATTTCGTTAAAAGTGTGCGACACAACCTCTCCAGTTGCTGTAGCTCCATCGCTAAAACTCCAGAATGCCAAAGCTGTATTTACAGTTAAGTTGGTAAATTGAAACGGCAATTGAGGTGTTTGACATAAACTGAGCGTGTCAGTTATAAAATCAACAGTTGGTAAATCGTGAAGGTAAATTCGAACGGAATCTATTCTTGGAGTAGAGCAACCATCCTCAATGGTAACAATGTATGTAGTATCGTTAGTTGGAGAAACTTGATGACTTTTTCCAGCTCCTAAACCATTGTTCCAGTTATAGGTGTACGGCCCTCCATTTCCAGATCCCGAAACTGCTGTTGCTGAAATGGAAGTGCTAGCTCCAGGGCAAATGCTATCATCAGCACCTGCTTCTACTTCTAAAGCTGGCAATACGTTTATAACTACTACGTCTGAAGCTGTGCAACCATTTGCATCCATAACTCCAGCAGCATAAATGGTTTGGGAAGTAGGTGATACCGTAAAACTTTGTCCAACACCTAAACCATTGTCCCAGCCATAAGCATAAGGGGCTGTTCCTCCACTGGCATTTGCTGCAATGGTAGTACTTTCACCATCGCAAATGGTTACATCGTTTCCAGCGTTAAGGGTGAGTGGTGATGATGGGCCTACAATTGTTATAGTAATAAGCGTGTTGCAAATAGCATTTGCATCGGTTACTATTACAGGGTAAGTTCCTGGAGCTAAATTGGTTGCAGTGCTGTCCGGTGTAGGTCCTGTTCCCCAGTCGAACAAATAAGGTCCTAGTCCACCTGCAAAATTATTTATTGAAGCCGTTCCAAAAGGTGCAGCACAAGTGGCATCGGTTATTTCTGTTTCATATGTGTATGGATCTGTTAGTGTAAAGGTAGAATCTAAAGAGCATTCATTAAAATCTGTTACAGTTACAGTATAGGTTCCCGGGGTTAAATTAGCAATGGTGTTGTTGGTTTCTGTAACGTCATGGCTCCATGAATAAGTATATGGCGCTAACCCTCCCTGTGGCGTAACGGTAATTTGGCCATTGTTGTTCCCATTGCATAAAGGTATGGTCGGAGTATACGGAATACTCATGGGTGTTAAGGGATTACATGTATTTTGACTTTGTGTATACATACCTCTCATAACTAGAGTATAAGCATCTCCACCAGGTACAACAATTTTATGAAAGGCTGGACCAGGAGGAGAAGGAAGGGTAATTGGAAATGTATCGAAATTGTAAAAATCATTCGTAAAAGCTCCACCGTTAAAATTTAAAGGATCATTTAGGCTATCTGTATGTCCACCTGTATTTTGGCTCTCTAATCCTCCCAAGAGCAATATGCCATGACCATTAGCATAACCCGATGTGGTAAAATTAAGATTAATAGGAGGTGTATTCTCTGGACGTCTAAGAATTCCAGGTGTTGATATAAATAAATGTCCATCATAGCTAGCATAAGGGTCTTTATAAACGACCATTAGTGCTACACCGTCCATATCATGCCCAATGGGTTGTGAAAAAGTGTAGGTATTGTTTCCATCTTTTGTTATCAAGGCAGTTACATCTGCCCGATAAGATCTAAATGACGATGGAGTATTTATCTGACCAGCTCCTTGACCAACTACTAAAACTCCATTAAATAAACAGGTTGGGTCGTTGGACGTTCCAATGCCCGACCACCACAAAAAAGCTGTATCTATTTGAACACATTCAGGTATGCCAGAAATGGTTAAAATAGTCGAGTTTCCATTTCCTGGTGCAGCAGTAAAACGATTAGATGTTGAAGCTACAGCATAGGCGTAATTTAATCCACAATCATTATTGTCATATAACGCTTGGCTAAAGGCTAAAAAGGGTGTTGCCATCATAATGATGGTAAGGAGTAGGGTTTTCATAAGTAGGGTATATTAGTAGTACTATTGTTGGTGTATTCATAACAGCAGTACGTTGTTTTGTTTCAATAGTAAGACGAGAGTGCTAAAAATAAGTTGCTTCTCAGGTTTTTAATGCAGTGGCTTTTTAATCGGAAACGAATAATTACCTTTGCACTTCAATTTTTTATCAGATGGAAAGAAAAGTAAGAGTAAGGTTTGCACCTAGTCCAACAGGACCATTACACATTGGAGGTGTTAGAACAGCATTGTACAATTATTTGTTTGCCAAAAAGCACGGTGGAGATTTTTTGTTAAGAGTAGAAGATACCGATCAAACACGTTATGTAAAAGGCGCAGAAGATTATATTTTGGAAGCATTAAAATGGTGTGGAATAACGCCAGATGAAGGCGTTGGTGTTGGAGGAGAGTATGGTCCTTACCGTCAATCGGAACGAAAAGAAGCAGGCATTTATAAAAAATATGTTGACCAATTGGTTGAATCTGGCAATGCATATTATGCATTTGATACGTCAGAAGAATTGGATCAAATGAGAGAGAATTTAAAGGCTGCGGGAGTAGCAGCTCCGCAATACAATGCGAACTCTCGTAATTCTATGAAAAACTCGTTAACCTTATCGGCAGAAGAAGTTCAGAAGCGTTTAGACGCTGGAGAACCACATGTGGTTCGAGTAAAAATTCCGAGAAATGAAGAAATAAAATTTCAAGATTTAATTAGAGGATGGGTAGTGGTGCATTCAGCAAATTTAGACGATAAAGTATTGTTTAAATCGGATGGGATGCCAACCTACCATATGGCCAATGTAGTAGATGATTATATGATGAAAATTACACATGTAATTAGAGGGGAAGAATGGCTGCCTTCAGGACCATTGCACGTGTTGTTGTATCGTTTTTTAGGATGGGAAGATGTAATGCCAGAATTTGCACATTTGCCGTTAATATTAAAACCTGATGGGCATGGCAAGCTGAGTAAAAGAGATGGAGATCGTTTAGGGTTTCCTGTTTTTCCGATAGAATGGAAAGCACCAGATGGCGAAATTTCTTCTGGATATAGAGAAGCGGGATATTTTTCTGAAGCACACATCAACATGTTGGCATTTTTAGGATGGAACCCTGGAACTCCTCAAGAAATATTTTCGCTGGAAGGCTTAACAGAAGCATTTACTTTAGAAAGAGTTGGTAAATCTGGAGCAAAATTTGATCCAGATAAAACCAAGTGGTTTAACGAACAATATTTGAGGGCAAAAACAAATGAGGAATTAGCGCAATTGGTAAAACCTTTAGTAGAAGAAAAAGGGTATACTTATTCTAATGATGATTTTTTAGCCAGTGTTTGCGATTTAATGAAAGAGCGCGCAACATTTGTTCAAGATTTATTAAACGACAACTATTTATTTGTCGCTCCTACAGCATATGATGAAAAAACCTTGCGTAAAAAATGGAAGGAAAATACACCTTCCATTATCAATGAGTTGAGGTTAATTTTAGAGGGAATTAGTGATTTTAATTCAACCAATATTGAAACTGAATTTAAAGCATTTTTAGAACGAAATGAATTAGGATTTGGAGCAGTGTTACCAGGATTTAGATTGTTAGTTACTGGTGCTGGAATGGGTCCATCAATGTTCGATATTTGTTCTTTACTAGGAAAAGAAGAGACTTTAGCCAGAATTGATTCTGGATTGAACAAAGTTGGTCAGTTAAAAGAAGCCTTACAAAATGGGTAAAATATTTGTTGAAGGAATAAAGATTTATGCCTACCACGGTTGCTTTAAAGAAGAGGCAATTATTGGTACCAATTTTTTAATTGATGTTGAGTTGGATGCCAATTTAAGTAAACCAGCAAATTCCGATAGCATAAATGATGCGGTTAATTACCAAGCTGTATTTACCGTTATTAAGCAGCAAATGGCCATTCGTTCAAATCTTTTAGAACATGTTGGTAAAAGAATAATCGAAACCCTATTTGATCAATTTGATGAGGTTGAAAATATTAGACTTAAAGTAGCCAAGTTAAATGTGCCACTTGGAGGGCATATTGAACAAACAGCTATTCAGTTTGATGTTAAGAAAGGAGAAGAAATTAATTAGACTTTTTGAAAATTGTCTTTAAAAAATTAAAGTACTCTTTTCGAGTTTCTTTATTTCTAAAAACATCTAGCATAACACGTCCAATAGAAGATTCAGTTGGGTTTGCGTCAATTTTAGGTTGTTCGGCAACTACTTCTTTTTTTACTTCAGGTTCAACTTCTTTTTTTGCATCAGGATCGTAACCAGTTATTTCGTTACTTTTTTTAAACTTTTGTTGCGCTTGTTTCAGTTTTCCTTGTTTTTCTAACATTAAACCTAAATTATTGTAAGCAATGTCGTCTTTAGGATCGAGCTGAGTAGCTTTTTCGTAATCTTTTATAGCACCATCAATATCTAAATAACCACGTATGTAGGCTCTACTAGAATAGCGGTAGGAGTTTTCAGGTTCTAATTCAACCGCTTTATTCATATCGTTTAAAGCAGTTTTATATTCTTTTAAATGAAAATAACTTACACCTCTTTCACTGTATAAATCAGCAGTATCTGGTAATCTATTAATTAGGAGTGAAAGGTCATCTACAGATTTTTGAAATTGTTCTGTTTTTCGATAAGCTAAACCTCTAAAAAACAAGGCGTCTCCATGCTCTTTATTATCTTTTAAAAACGAGGAAAATAGCGCTAGTGCTTCTTCAAACTTAGCAGCTTTAAATAATTCTTTACCTTTTTCTAGTTTGCTCATAATCTGTTGGTAAGTTGCGCCTACAAATGTACGAACTAAGCCACAGTTTTTTTAATTTAGAATTTCTAATTATTAAACAATGGGTAAAGAAAAAGCAGCATTAAGAGTAGCCGAATTATCAGAACAATTGAGAGCTCACAACTACAATTACTATGTTTTAAGTAATTCTACTATTTCGGATTATGATTTTGATATGCTTTTAGAAGAACTTCAAAAATTAGAAACAGAATTTCCTGAGTTAGCCAAAGAGGATTCTCCAACAAAAAGAGTTGGTGGAGAGATTACCAAGGATTTTGAAACGGTTAAGCATCAATATCCAATGTTATCGTTATCAAATAGCTACAGCAAAGAAGAAATGCAAGATTTTGAAACCAGAATTAAAAAATTGGTAGAAAATGATTTAGAATATATATGTGAGTTAAAATACGATGGAGTTGCGATTGGAATATCCTATAAAAATGGAAAATTAGAAAGAGCTGTTACTAGAGGTGATGGCACACAAGGAGATGATGTAACAGCCAACGTTAAAACCATTCGGTCGGTTCCTTTAAAGCTAAAAGGAGATGATTATCCGGATGAATTTGAAATTAGAGGAGAAATATTTTATCCCAAAGATGTTTTTGAAAAGTTAAATAAGCAACGTGCTGAAGCAGGAGAAGATTTGTATGCCAATGCAAGAAACACTGGTTCTGGCACCTTAAAAATGCAAGACTCTGCAGTTGTTGCTCAGCGAAAGTTAGATTGTTTTCTCTATTTTGTTTTAGGAAAAGATTTGCCTTTTAAAACGCATTTCGAATCAATTGAAAAAGCTGGTGAATGGGGTTTTAAAGTGCCTACGGAACAATTAAAAACAATTAAAAAGTGCAAAAATATTGATGAGGTTTTGGATTTTATCACTTATTGGGATACTGAAAGGCACCAGTTAAACTTTGAAATTGATGGAATTGTAATTAAAGTAAATTCTTATGCTCGACAAGAAGAAATTGGTTTTACGGCTAAATCGCCAAAGTGGGCAATTGCTTATAAATTTAAAGCCGAGCAGGTAAAAACAAAGTTGAGCGAGATTACCTATCAGGTTGGTAGAACTGGAGCGATTACTCCGGTTGCTAATTTAGAGCCCGTTTTATTGGCTGGAACAACAGTAAAGAGAGCTTCTTTGCACAATGCCGATCAAATAGAAAAGCTAGACATTAGGGTTGGTGATACCGTAATGGTAGAAAAGGGTGGAGAGATTATTCCAAAAATTGTTGATGTTGAGGTAGCACAACGAGAAATTTTTTCTGAGCCAACTGTTTACATTTCAAAATGCCCAGAGTGCGAAACAGATTTAGTAAGAACTGAAGGAGATGCCAAGCACTTTTGTCCAAACGAATGGGGTTGTCCACCTCAAATTAAAGGTAAAATGCAGCATTTTATCAGTCGGAAAGCAATGAATATTGATGGCTTAGGAGAGGAAACAATTGATTTGTTGTATGAAGAAGGATTAGCTAAAAATATAGCCGACTTGTATGAATTGACTTATGAACAGTTGTTTGAGTTAGAAAGTTTTAAAGAGAAAAAATCGCAGAACATTATTGCTGGTTTGGTTGACTCTAAATCCATTCCGTTTGAACGTGTGTTGTTTGCTTTAGGAATTCGTTTTGTTGGTGAAACCGTTGCAAAAAAACTAGCCAAACATTTTAAAACCATTGAAGCGATAAAAGCGGCAAGTTTTGATGAACTAATTGCTGCAGATGAAATAGGTGATAAAATTGCAGAAAGTATAATAGAATATTTTAAAATAGAAGGAAACCAAGCATTAATTGAGCGTTTGCAATCACATCAACTTCAATTTACATTAAGTGAGGAACAATTGGCCAATGCAACCACTAAATTGACTGGATTAACGTTTGTTGTTTCTGGAGTATTTAGCAAGTTTAGTAGAGATGAGTTAAAAGCTTCTATTGAGCAAAACGGAGGGAAGGTGAGTAGTTCTATTTCTAAAAAAACAAGTTACATTGTTGCAGGAGAAAACATGGGGCCGAGTAAATTGGCCAAAGCCGAAAAGTTGGAAGTGAACATTATTGATGAGGATGTTTATTTAGAACTATTGAATTAAAAACTAACAGCCAACCTAAAACATTGTACCAATTTTTCTAAATCTTCTGCAGTGTTAAACACATTTGGTGAAACGCGAATGTATTGTCCTCTAACTGAAACATGAATTTTGTGTTGTTTCAATTCTGCTTGTAATTTTTCCATGTCCATGTTATCGGCTAATTTAACGCCAAATAAATGTTTCGCTCTAAAATTATCTTCTTCAATAAAACAATGCATTTCTCTTAAATCGGAAATGGCTTCGGCAGTTATTTTTTCGCAATAATTTTGAATGTGTTCAGGACCATATTCATTTAATTGCTCAATGGTTTTGGTTAACATTGGCACCAAGTTGAAATTGCTCATTTCACCTACTGAATAGCGATAAGCACCAGGCTTATATTCGTCTTCATAATCTACCAAACCAGCAAAATCTTCACTGTTTTTTCTACTTATCCAATTTTCTTCTAACGGAATACCATTGTTAAAATGAGGGCCGTAATAGGCAACTCCTAAAGCATAAGGTCCCATTAACCATTTATATCCAGCACAAATTAAAGCGTCAGGTTTTAGTTCTTCTACATTTATTGGTAAAGCTCCAACAGATTGAGTTCCATCTATAATCATTAAAGCATTGTTTGCTTTGGTTTTTGCTCTAATTGCCATTAAATCAAAAATAGCTCCATCTGCCCAATGCACATTTGGCATAGATATAACTGCCGTGTTGGCATTAATAGCTGCTAAAATATCTTGGTTCCATTGTTCAGCTCTTCCTTGCTCCATATTTGGTGCAGCAACTACAGTTAGTTTTGCGTTGTATTTTGTGGTTAATCTTTTCCAAGAATAATAATTACTCGGAAACTGTTCGCCTACTACAATAACTTCATCACCTTCTTGCAAACAAATATTGTTGGCTACCGTTGCTATTCCGTATGAAACAGCAGGAATAATGGCAATTTTTTGAGGGTTTTTGGCACCAATTAGAGTGGCAAATTCTTGTTTAAGTTTTTCTGCAGGTTCAAAAAATAATGCTCCGTCAACTAAATAAGGAGTGTTTTTTATTTTTAAAGCATCTATGCCAATTTGTTCAGCTTCTTTAGAAAGAGGGCCTGAATAAGCAGTATTTAAATAGGTAATATCTTTTGGTAAACTGTACTTGTCTTGCTGGGCTGTAGTAATCATTTTTGTTGCTTTAATTCATCTTTGGTAACGAATTTTAAAGATATGGAATTAACACAATGTCTGGTGTTTTTATCGGTAAAACCTTCTCCAGTAAAAACATGTCCTAAATGGCCGTTGCATTGTGCGCAAGTAATTTCAGTACGTCTTCCATCAGCATCAGTAACTTTTGTGACGCTACCTTCAATTTCATCATCAAAACTTGGCCAACCACAGTGCGATTCAAACTTATCTGCAGACGTATACAAAGGATTGTTACATTGCTTGCAAATGTAAAAACCTTCGGCTTTGTGGTTGGTGTATTCACCTCTAAAAGCCCATTCAGTTCCTTTGTTTATAATCACTTCTTTTTCTTCTGCGGTGAGTTTATTTAGTTTCATTTCTTTTTTTGTATCGGTTTTGTCAGTAGTTGTTTTTTTCTCTTGGGCCATAGAACAGTGTGTACTTAATACTCCAATTAAAAGGATGATAGTAACGTTAATAACTCTTATCATGATGCAAATTTAAACAATGGTGTATTTTATTAACGAACAAACTGATTAAAAGTTGACTGCTAAATGTTAAAAAAGCTAAATTTGTCAGCTAAACAACAAATCTGAATTTATGATTAAATATATAGCAGCAAGTTTTCTTTTGATTTTAATGGCTTGTGGAAGTTCTGAAACAAAAGAAGTAAAAGAGATTATTGAGGAGGTAAACATAGAAATTACCAAACATGGAAATGATGTTTCGGAAGAAGGAGCAATTACTCCTGTTGAGTTTTTAGCAAAATTTAAAGGACAAGATTCATTGGAAGTAAAATTATCGGCTAACGTTATTGATGTGTGTGCGAAAAAAGGATGTTGGATGAACTTAGATTTAGGAGATAAAAAGACCATGCGTGTTACCTTTTTAGATTATGGATTTTTTGTTCCTAAAGATGCTGCTGGAAAATTAGCAACCATTCAAGGTGTAGCGACAATTGACACTACAGATGTAGCAACTTTAAAACATTATGCATCGGATGCTAATGCAACTCAAGAGGAAATTGATGCTATAACAGAACCAGAATATAATTATGCTTTTGAAGCTACGGGAGTAATTATTAAGGAGGAAATATTATCTACTATTGAGCAATAATTGGTTAAATATAATGTTCATTTTTCTTTTTGGGAGTTTATTGTTTTCGTGTGAAAATGGTGATGCAAACATTTCTGCAGAAGAACAGGTTGAACAAGAATTACAAGTTTCTGCAATAAACCCAAATGGAGATAGTGAGTTGGCGTTGTTAATGCGAAACATGCTAAATAATACAGATTCTTTAAAGCAATTAATTGTAAATGGTGAAGGAAATATTTCGGATGAATTTATTGCTGAAATACAAAGAATACATGTGGCTATTCCAACCGACCCAACAGTAAAAACAGCTCAGTTTAGTGCTTATACCGATTTAATGATTAGTCAAGCTGAGGAATTAAAAAACGCTTCAGACAATAAAGCTGAAGCATTTAATTCATTGGTCAATCGATGTGTTGATTGCCATCAAGAGGTGTGTCCTGGTCCTATTAAAAGGATTAAAAAATTAACGATACATTAATCGCATAACATTTCAATGTGAGGAATATCATCTTCTAGGTACATTGCTCCAACTTGTTTAAAACCATGTTTGCCATAGTAGTTTAGTAAGTATTCTTGAGCTGAAATTCTAATGGCTTCTTTTCCATATTGGTTTTCAATAAATTTAAACGTTTCTATCATCATTTGATCGGCAATGCCTTTTCCTCGCGCTTCTTTTTTAATGGCTACTCTTCCAATAGAAATTTCATCGTAAGAAACTCCTTTAGGTAAAACTCGGCTCACGGCAATGATAGTCCCGTTTTCGTTTCGTCCAAAAAGATGGTAAGATAATCTATCTTTTTCATCAACTTCTTGATAAGGACAATCTTGTTCTACTACAAATATTTCTGTTCTTAAATACAGTAACTCAAAATATTCGTTGGCTGTTAAGTCTTTAAAATGTTTGGTTTCCCATGTTATTTTCTCCATTCCAATAGGTTGTCTTTGTTGCTAATTAGTTTATTGTTTTCCAATAACCATTGAATTACTTTAATGGTTTTGTCTTCTCTTATGTTGTCAATTTTATTTACCAATTGAGTCATTGGTAAAGGTTCTTTGCCAACTATTTTTTTAATTTGATCAGATACGCTACTAAATTCCAAGTCGCTCAAATCGAGTTTGTTTCTTTCCAAGCAAACATCACAAACTCCACATCTATATATATCTTCTTCACCAAAATAATTGAGTAAAATTTCACTTCTACATTTGTGTTTGGTACCCGAATAAAAAATGACACTCTCCATTTTTTTTATAGCAATTTCTCTTCTGTCGTGGTAATGTTGAGGTGATATTCTTACATTTTCTATGGCAAGTCGTTCGGTAAGGTAAGTTAATTGAGGGTCTCTAGTTTGGGGTAGGTAACTAATTACTTCTAATTTGTTTAAATAGTTCAACATTTGCACAACTTTGTCTTTGCTAATCTTTAGTCTTTTGGCCAATTCAAACTCGTCAATTTTCACAAAATTCTCAAAAGGAGCTTGGTAAGACCTTAAAATTGTTTTAATGAATAAATCGAATTTTTTATTTTTTACTTGAAAAACATAGAGGTCTTCTTTTTGAATTTCAAATTTTATTCGAGAAGGATTGTGAGTAGTTTCTGATAGGTAGAGATAGCCCTCTTTTTCTAAAAATTTAATACAGTTAAATACTGTGAATACAGGTAAGTTATAGCGTTGGCCAAATTCAATAATATTAAAATTATAGCTTTCATTAAATGCGCTTCCTACTGGTATTTGGTAAAAATTAGCAAGCGCCTGATAAACTTGTTTAATGGTTTTTATTTCAGGGAAACTACTTACTATTCGTTTTTCCAACTCTGTTCTATCTGCATTTTCAACCAATAAAACTGCATAAGCTTTTTCCTCATCTCTACCAGCTCTTCCTGCTTCCTGAAAGTAGGCTTCTAAGGAGTCTGGCAAATCCATGTGGACAACAGTTCGCACATCGGGTTTGTCTATTCCCATTCCAAAAGCATTGGTAGACACAATAACTCGAGTTATATTATTGATCCAATTGTACTGTTTTGAGTTCCGTTCTTCGTGTGTTAATCCTGCATGATAATAGTCGGCACTAATTCCATTCTTCAATAAAAAACTAGCTACTTCTTTGGTTCGTTTTCGACTTCTTACATAGACTACTGAAGTGCCGGAAATGTTATTGAGTATTTTCAATAGTTTACCAGACTTATCTTCTTCGTTTAAAACCGCATAGGCTAAGTTTTTTCGTTCAAAGCTTTTTTGTAAAACATGTTCAGTTTTAAATTTTAGTTGTTTTTGAATGTCTATAACAACATTTGGAGTTGCTGTGGCGGTTAGCGCTAAAAAAGGAACGTCTGGTTTTAATTCTTTTAATTGGGCAATGTTTAAATAAGCAGGTCTAAAATCATATCCCCACTGCGATACACAGTGTGATTCATCAACTGCTATTAGATTTACATTCATTTTTTTAAAACGCTCTCTAAAAAGTTCGGTTGTTATTCTTTCTGGCGAAACATATAAAAACTTAATGTTTCCGTAAACACAGTTGTCTAGTGTAATATCAATTTCGCGTTTCGTCATTCCCGAATAAATGGCAACTGCTTTAATGTCTCTTTTAATCAGATTGTCAACTTGATCTTTCATTAAAGCAATAAGTGGGGAAACAACTATGCATATTCCCTCCATTGCTATGGCGGGTACCTGAAAACAAAGAGATTTTCCACCTCCAGTTGGCAGTAAAGCCAAGGTGTCTTTCCCCGAAATAGAAGCATTAATAATGTCTTCTTGTAACGGTCGAAAAGTGGAATAACCCCAATATTTTAGTAGAATTTTATGGATGTCCATGGTTAACTAATCTGCAGATAGTTAAAATTACAATTTTAACCTTACTTAATTGCCTAAGCATTTAATTACTCAATTAGTTTTTATAATTTTACATGTACAGATGAATACATTTACAGCATTTATAAAATTAATTAGATTACCGAACTTATTAATTGTAGCATTAACTCAATATGTAATGAGGTATGCTATTATTAATGGTATACTAATGTCTATTCCTAATGGAATTGAAATTGAGTTGTTGATGAGCGATTTAGATTTTTTTCTATTGAGTTTATCTACCGTTATGATTGCTGCAGCTGGTTATATTATTAATGATTATTTTGATGTTAAAGTAGATCGGGTAAATCGTCCAGGAACCATAATTGTTGGGAAATACATTAAACGGAGAATAGCAATGGGAGCTCATATTGTGATTAGTTCTATTGCTGTATTAATTGGAGGTTATTTGGCGTATCAGTTAGGGAATTACAAATTAGTATCAATTCAAGTTTTGTCGGTTGGAGCATTGTGGTATTATTCTACAGTATTTAAAAAACAAGTTTTGGTAGGCAATGTTATTGTGGCTTTATTAGCGGCTATGGTTCCTTTTGTGGCAGGATTATATGAGTTGATATTACAACATGCTAGTGTAGATTCGACTGTGAATAGTTTGTTGTTTCAAATAGGATCAAACGCTTCTTTTGAAGAGGTTAGGTTTGATTTTTTACAGGTGTTAAGTAATTGTATGGTCTGGATATTGGGCTTTGCTCTCTTTGCTTTTTTGAGTACAATGGTGAGAGAAATTATTAAGGACATTGAAGATTATGAAGGAGACAAAAAGTATTATAGCAATACTTTGGTGGTTGTTTATGGAAAGAGAGTTGCGGCAATTGTTGCTCAAGTATTTGGAGTGATTATGATAGCGTTAATTGGGTATTTACAATATCAGCAACTAATGAATAAAGATATGGGTTCTTTTATGTACTTCTTGTTTACTGTTCAATTGCCAATGGCTTATGTGGTATATAAGTTACAAACGGATACTCAAAAAGAAGATTTTTCCAAACTAAGTAAATATACCAAGCTAATTATGCTTTCGGGAATAGTGTATTCCTTGTACTTTTATTATACTACTATCAATGCTTAGTAAATCCAGTAAAAATGTCATACTTGCATCTAAATCACCTAGAAGACAAGAGCTACTCAAGGAATTAGTGCCTACTTTTGAAATTAGAACAAAAGACGTAGAAGAAATTTATCCTCCTGATTTAAAAAAAGAACAAGTAGCAATATTTTTGAGTGAACTTAAAGCTGAAGCCTTTAAAGAAGAACTAAAACCAAACGATTTAATTATTACTTCTGACACCATTGTTTGTTTGGAAGATAGAATTATTGGTAAACCTAAAGATAGAGAAGATGCTTTTCACATGCTAAGTGATTTATCCGGAAACATGCATGAAGTGGTAACTGCTGTAACGTTAATGTCTACTGACAAAACCGTTACGTTTTATGATGTAACAGAAGTTTACTTTAAGGTGTTGTCCAATTATGAAATAGATTATTACATTAATAATTATGAGCCTTATGATAAGGCTGGGAGTTATGGTGTTCAGGAGTGGATTGGTTACATTGCCATAGAAAAAATGGTAGGTTCATATTACAATGTAATGGGATTACCAGTTAAAAAATTGTATGAGGCTTTAGAGGAGTTTTAGTTTCCTTGAGTGGTTGTACGAAGAATATGTGCTTTACCCTCTTTCGGATAAGAATTTTGATTGCCAGCTGCGATTATGGTATAATTATCAATGATGTATAGTGTGTGTAAAGGCATGAAATCACATGTGTAGTTAACACTCCAGTTAACACCACCATCATTAGTTTTTAATATTTCACCTTTAATTGAGGCCGAAGGATTATTGTTTGATAATACTGCAAACCCAGTTTGTGAGTTAATAAATTTAATGTCATTGATTTTAAAATTATTTGACGAATACATTAGAGACCAATTTTGTCCTAGGTCCGATGTTTTAAGAATACCATCTTTACTAGCAGCCATTATAGTATTCTGATTAATAATATCAACGGCATATATCTGATTGAGTGTGTGATTATATATTGTATCCCAAGTTGTCCATAAATTGGTCGTTTTGGTTATCATTCCACCTTGACCACCTGATATAATATAATTGCTATCTATTGCTGAAAAATCCCCATAAGAGCCAGTATTAGGTAGACTATTCCATGTATTCCCTCCGTCATGTGAAATGTCAAATCCAATTATGATATGATTTGAATCAATAATAATAGAGGAAGAACCTCCGTTAATACTGATCATGTTCCAAGTCTGTCCACCATCATTAGTTTCTTGCACAGCTGGACCACCACAAGAATAAGAAACAAGCCCTTTGTTTATATTAATAAAGTCTATTGTACTTGGAAAACTAGGAAAACCGCATCCAAAGCCCTTAAAGTATGACCAGGTTTCGCCTCCGTTAGTTGTTTTATAAACAAAATTTGAGGCATCAAAATATTGCCAATAACCACATAAATAACCTGTGTTGTTATCAATAAAAGTGATATCTGTTATTTCCGAGTTGATAAAGGAATAGCCTCCAATTTCACTAGAAAGTGAATTTATAGGTACTTTATTCCAATTAGTAGAAAATAGCCTGCCATCCTCCTTGTCCTTTTTACATCCAAAGAATAAAGTAGTAATAATGAGTAAGATGAGATAGCGTTTCACATGACTAAAGTAACAAAATTTTAGTAGAAACTTTTCCTTTTGAATTGAATTAAAAGAAGATTCGGCTTAGGCTTTTAATAACTTGTACTGTATTGATTTGTAGTGTTTTGAAGTGTAGTTTAGATATGATAAAGGTTAGGTTGAGGTATAGTTTAGATGTGTATTAAGATATAGGAGTAGACTCAGTTTATGTTTGTTTTTGAATTAATCACAAGATCGAAAATTATGAAGTTATCGGAAATTTTATCAGGATTGAAGCTATGCATTCTCATGCTAATTTTTACATCAGCCGAAGCAACAAATTATTATTGGGTAGGAGGTTCAGGAAACTGGACTGATTTTTCTACACATTGGGCAACAACTTCAGGTGGTGGAACTTTTCATACTCAGGTTCCAACCCCAAATGATAACGTTTATTTTGACGGAAACTCGTTTACAGGAAGTGGACAAACTGTTACCCTTGATAATACTTTAATTGAGTGTAAAGATATGGATTGGACTGGAGCAACTGGAAGTCCGAATTTGGCTGGTTCCTCTTCTAATGTTCCTAAAATATTTGGTTCATTTACATTAATATCTGCCATGAACATTTCCTATCCAGGAGAAATTTACTTTTCATCTACATCGACAGGGAATACAATCACTACAGCAGGACAATTGTTTAATGAAGATCTTCGAAGTAATTGTTCTAGGCTATCAATTTCGTTTGAAGCAATGCTTGAATTACTTATTGTAATAAAAACAAATAGGGATATAATTTGTAGTAGATAAGGATGTTTCATTCTCATAGTAGTAGCTAGTGAAGTTACCATTTTTTCGAAAGAAAATCAAGTTTAATAAATAGCTTTTACTAAGTCTCTTAAGTTGTATTGAGAAGCCATCACTTCACCATAAGCACCAGCTGAATGAATGGCTACTAAATCTCCTCTTTTTGTTTCGGGGAGTAGTAATGATTTTGCAAAACAATCTGAAGATTCGCATATTGGACCTACTACATCATAACGTTTTAATTCTTGAGAGTTACTTGTTAAGTTTTCGATAGAATGAGTGGCTTGATAGAGTGCAGGTCTAAGCAATTCAGTCATTCCAGCGTCTACAATTGCAAAATCAGTATTTACACCATTTTTAACATAAAGTACTTTGCTAATTAACGTTCCGCATTGTCCTACCACAGATCTTCCCAATTCAAAATGCAATTGTTGTTGAGGTCTAAGCGCTATAAAGTCATTAAATATTTTAAAGAATTTCTTAAAATCTGGAATGGGGTTTTCTTTTGGGTTTTCATAATCAATTCCTAAACCACCGCCAACATTAATGTGATCTACAATAATTTTATGTTCATAAAACCATTCTTGTATTTCGTTTACACGAAGGCATAGTCCTTTAAATGCACTTAAATCAGTTATTTGAGAACCAATGTGAAAATGTAATCCAATTAACTTTATATGATCAAGTTGTTCAAGAGTTTTAAGGATGTCTTCAAATTCCCAACGGTTAATTCCAAATTTATTTTCTTCTAATCCGGTAGTAATGTAATGGTGTGTATTGGCATTTACATTCGGATTTATTCTTAGCGCAATTTGAGCCACTTTTCCTTTCTTTTCTGCCAATTCATTAATTACTTCAAGCTCTGGAATAGATTCGCAATTGAAACAAAAAATGTCGTTTTCAAGTGCAATGTTAATTTCATCATCT
Source organism: uncultured Flavobacteriales bacterium (assembly GCA_905479995.1). Taxonomy (GTDB): domain Bacteria; phylum Bacteroidota; class Bacteroidia; order Flavobacteriales_E; family Vicingaceae. The sequence continues at coordinate 48,178 of CAJQON010000019.1, forward strand.
GTTTTTCCAACACCTGCAAAAACTATTTTATCAGCAGAAAAATTACATTCAACTGCTCGTTTTACTTCATTTCCTCCAACACAATCAGCGCCAAAACCGTGACTTTCTATTAGCGCTAATATTTTATGATTTGAGTTTGCTTTTAGTGCATAGTGCACATGGTAATTATAAGCACTCGAAGCTTCTTTAATTGCTTCCAATGTGTTTTCTAGCAACTCCAAATTATAATAGTAAAATGGAGTAGGAGTGTCGTTAAATTTTGTAATAAGTTCAGTGCTAAACATTTTCAAAAAGGTTTTTGTTTAACGTAACTAATGCCTCTTTTTTGTCAGATGTATTGACTAAAAGAGATACATTGTGTCTGCTTCCTCCGTAAGAAATCATTCTTATGGATATGTTTTCTAATGCGCTAAATACTTTTAAGGCGTAACCTTTACTTTCGGCAATAAAATTACCCACAACGCAAATTATAGATAAATCAGTATCGACTTCTACGGTTCCATATTTTTTCAACTCTTCCACAATTTCAGTTAAGAATTTTGTATCATCTATAGTAACAGAAACAGCCACTTCAGAAGTGGTAATCATGTCAATAGAAGTTTTGTAAGTTTCAAATATCTCAAAGACTTTACGCATAAAACCGTGCGCCAATAACATACGTCCACTTTTAATTTTAATGGCAGTAATATTATCTTTTGCTGCAATGGCTTTTATTCCTTCGTTGTTAGATTTACTGCTCACTAAAGTTCCTTCTGCTTCGGGCTGCATGGTGTTTTTTAAGCGTACTGGAATGTTGGCAATTTTTGCAGGCTGAATACTTGCGGGATGCAATATTTTTGCTCCAAAATAGGCCAACTCAGCTGCTTCATCAAAAGATAGGAAAGCAAGTGGTTTAGTGTTTTCTACATAGCGCGGATCGTTATTGTGCATTCCATCAATGTCCGTCCAAATTTGTATTTCATCAGAATCGGTACCAACTCCTATTAAAGAAGCTGAATAATCGCTTCCTCCTCGATGAAGGTTGTCAATTTCTCCAAAGCTGTTTCTACAGATATAGCCTTGAGTTATAAAATTGCTGTTAGTAGGATTGTTGGCAATTTCTCGTTTAATGTTTTCTTTAATGTAAAAAATATCGGGTTCACCATCTTTATCAGTTCGCATAAAATTTAATGCAGGCACCAATACCGAATCTTGGTTTTGTTCGCTTAAATAATAATGCATTAAGGCAGTAGATAGCAATTCTCCTTGGGCCAATATTGCTTTTTCTTCAAACAAAGTAAACATATCTTGCGTGAAGGATTTGATGTAATTAAAGTGCGAAAGAATAAGGTCTTTCCCTTTTTCTAGGTATTCAGCTGAACTAAATAAGTCTTTAACCACTTCATAGTAGTTTTTTTCTAAAGCAATAATAGCTTCGTTGGCACTGTCGTGGTTTTTTTTGTACAAATAACCCGCAATTTCAACTAAACTATTTGTGGTTCCCGACATGGCCGAAAGCACTACGATCTTTTGTTCTTTGTTGTTAATTAGTTCAGCAACGTTTTTAATCCGTTGAGCTGAACCTACTGATGTTCCTCCAAATTTTAATACTAACATGTCTTTATAAATTACAGTTTGCAATATTAACTAAAATTCATCTGTTATATATTTAAAAAAATGTTATATTTTTAAAATAAACGAAGTTGAGTTAGTTTGTTAAATTAAACTTTTCCAACAATATCGAGTTAACAATTATTATGATAAATATCCTATTAATAATATTAATTTTGGACATTGCGTTAAATAGATTATGCTCACATTAATAAATAAAGAAATACGAAGCTTTTTAGGCTCTTTAATTGGCTACATCGTGGTAATTGTCTTTTTGGCTACCATTAGTCTAATTATGTGGGTTTTTCCAGGTGGAACCAATGTTTTAGACGCTGGTTATTCCAGTATAGATGCTTTGTTTTTTATTGGGCCATGGGTGTTTATGTTTCTAATTCCTGCCATTACCATGCGTTTATTTGCAGAAGAGAGCAGAACGGGAACCATTGAATTGCTGCTTACGAAACCCTTAACCGACTTTCAAATTGTTTTTGCAAAATACATAGCAGCATTTACGTTGGTTTTATTTTCATTGTTGCCAACACTCGTATACTTCTACACAGTATACAATATTGGTAGTCCAATTGGTAATATTGATGTTGGTGGAACTATGGGCTCTTATTTTGGCTTATTATTTTTAGGTGGTGTTTTTGTTTCTATAGGTATTTTTGCAAGTGCTATTACCAATAATCAAATTGTTTCATTTATTGTGGCGGTATTTTTATGTTGGTTTTGTTTTGTTGGTTTTGATTCTATTGCTGCTTTGGAATACTTTGGTGGAGCAGATGATTTTATTATAAAACTGGGTATTAATGAACATTACCTATCTATGAGTAGAGGAGTAATTGATACTAGAGATGTGATTTACTTTATGGCTACAATTTCGTTGTTTTTACTATTAACTAAAACTGTATTGGGGAGTAGGAAATGGTAGGAAAGAATACAACAAATAGAAAAAGAGACCTCACCTTTTTAATAGGTGCCATTGTTATTTTAATTTTAACAAATTACATTGGATCCTTTGTTTTTGAACGATTTGATTTAACTTCTGAAAAACGTTTTACGCTTTCTGAAACAAGTAAACATTTAGCTGATGATTTAGATGATATTGTATTTGTTAAGGTTTATTTAGAGGGTGAATTTCCCGCTGGTTTTAAAAGATTAAGAGATGAAACCAAAGAAATGTTGGATGAGTTTAGAGCTTATTCTAACGGTAATATTCAGTATGAATTCATTAATCCTTCAGAAAATTCCGATAAAAAAGTAAGAGACGAAATATATAAGCAATTGTATAAATCTGGTTTAAGACCAACAGATTTGAAGGCGAAAAATGAGGACGGATTTACCAATAAAATTATTTGGCCAGGAGCATTGTTTACTTATAAAGGACAAGAATTACCTGTGCAGTTGTTAAAAAGCCAAATTGGAGCTGGTGCAGAAAATATGTTGAATGGTTCTATTGAATCCTTAGAATATGAAGTGGCTAATGCTATTAATAACTTAACTACAACGAGTAAATCTAAAGTTGCTTTTATTGAAGGACACGGTGAACTTTCTGATTTAGAAACAGCTTCATTGTCGGATGCTTTAGCTGAATTTTATATGGTAGATAGAATTGGATTAAACGAAGATTTATCAAGCCTTACTGAACGAGTAATGATTGACAGTACAAAGGCATTTAAGGTTAGCGCAAAATACGATGCCATTATTATTGCAAAGCCTATGAATCGTTTTTCGGAAAAGGATAAATTTATTCTTGATCAATACATTATGTATGGTGGGAAAGTGGTTTGGTTAGTCGATCCAGTATTGGCAAGTATGGATAGTTTACAAAAAGTAGATGTGTCTGTTGCTGTTCCGTTAGATTTAAATTTAGACGATCAATTGTTTACGTATGGCGTTAGAATCAATACCGATTTAATACAAGACATTCAGTCTGTACCAATTCCAATAGTTACTGGTGCAGTTGGTAATCAGCCTAAAACAGAAATGTTTCCTTGGTTCTTTTTTCCATTGTTAACTCCTGCAAACGGACATCCTATTGTAAATAATTTAAATGCATTAAAAGGTGAGTTTGTAAGTACAATAGATACTATTGCTAGATCGGGTATTAGAAAAACAGCTTTACTAAAAACTTCTGCTTACACAAAAGTAAATTCTGCTCCAACAAGAATTAGTTTAGGAATGGTGCGATACGAACCAGACCAGGCACAATTTAATAAAGGACATCAAGTGGCTGGAGTTTTACTAGAAGGTAAATTTGAATCGGTATTTAAAAATCGAATCACACCTCAAATAAAAGAAGCGAACGAAATTAATTTTAAAGAAATAAGTGTTGAAACCAAAATGATTGTTATTTCGGATGGTGATGTAGCAAAAAACTACGTAAACAAACGAACTGGCGAATATTTAGCGCTTGGTTTTGATCGATTTACACGTCAAGAATTTGGGAACAAAGATTTTATGATTAATGCTGTAGATTATTTGTGTAACGACAATGGTTTAATGAGTGTTAGAGCTAAAACATTAACAATAAGGTTGTTGGATAAAACCATTGTGAAAAAAGATAGATTGAAATGGCAAATTATAAATACGGTATTACCTATCGTATTAATTTTACTTTTTGGTTTGTTTCATTACATCGATAGAAAGAAAAGATACACCAAGTAATTAAATGTAAATTGAATGAAAAATAGTAAAGTTCTTATTCTCATAGTTGTTCTGTTGGTTGCTATTGCTGCTTATTTTTTAGTAAACAATAAGGCAGAAACAGTTTCTAATATAGAAGGTGCAAAAACAGAATTTGCCATTGAAGATACTGCTAGTATTAACAAAATTTTTATAGCCGATGCAAATGGTGGGCAGGTTACTTTAAATAAAGTTAATAAAGTGTGGATGGTAGATGGGAAGTATGTTGCTCGGCCTGATAACATTAAATTATTAATGAAAACCTTTAGTAGAATTAAGGTAAAGACACCCGTTCCTAAGTCGGCACTTAATAATGTTATTAAATCTATTGCTACTACTGGAACTAAAGTTGAGATCTATAGAGGCGGCAATGAACCCGCCAAAGTTTATTATGTTGGTGGATCTACGCTAAACCATATGGGAACTTATATGTTGTTAGAAACAGAAAAAGTAAAATCTACAGTTCCTTTTATTACTTATATACCAGGTTTTAATGGATATTTATCTACTCGGTTTTTTACCGAAGGAGAGCAATGGAGAGATGCTGTAGTTTTTAAATACTTGGTAGAAGATGTTAAGAGTATTAAGGTAGAGTATTTTGAAAATCAAGAGCAGTCTTTTACAATTCAAAAAGAAAATGGTCAATTTAGTTTAAGAGACTATAAAACGAATGAACCTGTAGTTGGTGCAAGTCAAAAATTTGTAGATCAGTATGTTTCATTGTTTGGACATGTTTATTACGAAATGATTGATCTAGAATCTTCTCAAGAAAAAATAGACTCTATACTTAATAGTGATCCTTACTTTAGTATTGAAGTGGATGGGGTTTTAGGAGGAACAAATAAAATTGTGACTTACCACATGCCAAATTATAGACAAACTCCTGATGGTGATGGTACTATTTTTGAATACGATGTAGATAGATTATATGCGCATTTGAACGGTGAGTTGTTTTTGTTTGTCCAATTTGCAACGTTTGATCAAATAACTTTACCGAAATCATACCTTTTAAAATAGTTTGACTGGCAGGCAACCAATTTATACGATCTTTCGTCTATAATGTGTTAAGGCTTTCTAACGGAAGTGTTAACATTACCTTTTTCTTATAAAATTGTCCCGTCTTTGACGGGACTTTTTTCATTTAAACCTCTTTTTTTAGTACAATTAGCTCTGCCAAATTCTATTTTAAAGTTATTATAGATGACTGTTGTAAGTGTTTATTGCATTAGTAATGTTTTTTGCTTTATAGTTTTGAGGCTTAAATCCCCAAGAAAATATTCCGAGTGTTGGAATTGCTAAAAATATTGTTGCGTCACTTGAAATACCCATAGGCTCTTTATCATCAGCAACCATTAATGTAAAAGTAAGTGCTGAAACTGCAAGAACTTTAAGACCAATTCGTGCTATATAATTACGTCTATACTTGCCAATGTGTTTTTGAGCCTCTTCATCATCACCAATTGCTAATTTTAAGTTTTTAAGCAAAAATCCTTTCTTATACTCTGCATTCCCATAGGAGAATTTAAATTTAAAATTATCTCCTGTTGTAGAGGATGTTGCTCCTGCATTAGAATAATGAGTTGTTGTAGTTCGTACATGTTTAATTTCACCGCTTATAGGTTTTTTAATTTTCAGCATTTCAGCACTTGGACCACTTTTGTATTCTTTTTTGGTAATTAAACCAAACCCATTAAAATAACTTTGATTAAGTGTTTTGGTTTTTCCAGTAAGCTTATAATCATTATAGCAAGCAATTAAACTAGCTGTAAAGCCTTTCCCGCTATTAATGTTTTCACTAGCATATTTGTGAAGTAAAGGAATATCTTCAACCATTTTTATAACAGCACTTTTATTTATAATTCCTATTGTACCATCACCTCTAAATGAAGCTCTTTCTTGTATGTTTTTTTTAGACAGATAAAGAATACCATCTTTATTTTCAGCTAAAATTATGTCTACACTAGATGCAGTATCTAAATCAACTTTAGGAGCAGTATTTTTAGCTAAATGAGATGTTAGATCAGCTTCCCTTTTATCCATTTCTTTTTTGAAGCCAGCGGAATTAACAAGGTCTATAAAACTAGTGTGAGTTCCATCTTTTATGGCATTATCAAGGCTTGCACTTTTAGTTTTATAGAGGTAGGCAAATTGATCGGATACTACATTGGTTTGGTGCGTAAAAAGCACTTTTTTGTTTTCATCCATCACTTCCCACTTAATGCCCATGTCTACATATAACATACTACCATATGAGCTTATAGTTCCTCCATTCGCCATGGCTCTACTAATAAAACTATGGTAACGATAATTATTTAGTGTAGCATTTATATAAAGTTTTTCAACGTTGCTTTCTCCATACTTCATATAATCTTGTTCTTCTAGCGATTTAATTAGAAGCCTATAAAAATCGTGATTGCCTAAGTTAATTAACTTCTTACTTTTTTTATTTGCCGATTCACTACCGCTAATAAATTTTCGATAAGCGACTTTTTCTCTAGAAAAATTGCTTTCATCGTTTGCTATCGTGTTGACTTCATTTAGCTTTATGATACTAGAAATTTTTTCTTTATTAGGAAGTTCTTTTGTTCTATTTTCCAATGAAACTGTATTGGTGTAATTTCTAGACTTAATCATGTTGTCACACATTATAGGGAAAATAGTTATTCCAAAAGGAACGACAGACATGATGTAGAATGGAGACTTTTTGTATTGTATAATAGAAGTATTAATATCTTTTTGACCTTCTTTTTTAACTGTTATTTGTTTTGCTTCGGCATCTCTTCTAATCAAATATCTTCCATCTTCAGTTCTTTCGGGTACTCTTCCATCAACTAAAACAGTACTGTTTTCACTTGTTTTAATGGTTACCTTTTGAAATTTAGAGTTTAAAATACTGGCACAACTCGATAGTAAAAAAGGAATTATTAAAATTACTGCAAAGACTTTAATGTTGCTAGTCATTCTGATAGGTTTTAAGATTAGTAGTTCTGTAGAAATATAACTGCAGTTAATTTCTAATAATCTATTTCGAGTAAAGTTAACATTTTAGTGTATGAATTCAAATTTATGATGTTTATCAACAAGTCCTCAATACTATTCGTTTAAGAACGAATAACTTGAACTGACAACCCTTAGACAGGGTCAGAATGACAGTTTCTTCTGTGTGGTATTTTTGTCATTGATAGCGAAGTTTTACGAAGCAAATGAATCTCATTTAAACAATTGCATTTTTAACTTAACTTTGTCGCCTTACTAATAGTTTTATTGATGAAAAAGTGGGTTACTTTCTTGTTGTTTTTGTTTCTGATGATTTCCGTTTCGGCTCAAGAAGAATTGTACCTTTTCGGGAATTTAAAAGGGCCTAAACTTTCAAAGCGTTTAAAGCATTTTGAGGCTACGTTAGATAAGGAAGAAAATAAAGCAAATTTTACGCTGCTTTTGTTGGGAGATTTAAGGCAAAAAAATAACGAGAATGAGGATACGTTAGTTTCGTTTATTCAACGCATTCAGAAAAGAGGGGCTAAAGTTATTGCAGTTACAGGAGATCGTGACTGGGATAAATCTGGCTTGCACGGTTTGGATACTGTAAAAGCATTGGAACATCGGTTTAAAACCAAAATCGGACACAACATATTTTTTCCTAAAAAAAATTGTCCAGGTCCATATGTAAAAGATATTGGAGAAGACATTCGTCTTATTGCAATTAACTCACAATGGTGGTTGCATCATTATAGAAAAATGTTGCCAGTAGATTCAGAATGTGACCAAATAACAAAAGTTCAAATATTAGATGATCTTACCGAAGCCATTGAAACCGCTAAAGAAAGAAAAGTTATTATTATTACACATCATCCCATAACATCTGGTGGTGTTTACGGAGGTAACTCTCATTTAAAAGGACATTTATTTCCCTTTTCTCATGATAAACCCAATAACAAAACTTTTTTGCCCCTTTACGGTACTTTTTATAACAAATACCGTCAAAATATTGGTACAACACAAGATTTTAGTAGTGATGAATATGAAGCTTATATTTCGGACATTGAAGGCGTACTAACTGATTATGAAGATGTGGTAGTTTGTTCCAGCCATGAATACGATCTCCAAGTTTTAAAAATTAACAACAACTTCCAGATTATTTCAGGTAGTTTTCTAAAAAGTGCACAAGTAAATAGCATTAAAAATACCTTGTATAAAAATAAGTCTAGAGGATTTGTTAAGGTTGAGACAACTGATAATAAAGAGCTTATAAGTAAAATATACCTTTACGATAAGGAAGCGAATGAATTTGCTTTAGTGCAAACAATTCCGCTCCATACTTCCAAACATGAGCATTCAATAAATCATTTAAAGTTAAAAAGTAGTTCGGCTGAATTGCAAAAACAAGAGAAATATTATGGAGGAGATTATGGCGCTTCAAAATTTAAAGAACTCTTTTTTGGTTCCCTTTATCGAGATGCATGGACGGAACATATAGATGTTCCAATGTTAGATTTGGATACTGTTTTTGGTGGTTTAACACCATTAGAAAAAGGAGGGGGTTTACAAACCATATCTTTAAAATTTAAAGACAAAGATGGAAGGAAATATGCCTTTAGGTCTATTAACAAAACTCCAATAAAAGCATTGCCAAAAGAATTTAGAATTAGTTTGGTAAACGAAATTACACGAGACATGACTGCTACACAGCACCCTTACGGTGCTTTGTTTGTCTCTAGTTTATTAAATTCTACCGAATTGTACCATGGCTCACCTAAATTATATATTATGCCTGATTCGCCTAAATTAGGAACCTATAGAAAAGAGTTTGCTGGAATGTTTGGAATGCTAGAGCCTAAACCAACTGAATTAGATGATTTATCTAAAAGCTTTCAAAATGCTGATCAAGTAAAAAGTACCATTAGCTTATACAATAAGCTCTACGATTCGCCTAAAAACTATATTGATACAGCGTTGTATGCAAAGTCGAGGATTTTTGATATTTTAATTGGAGATTGGGATAGGCACCAGGACAATTGGAAGTGGATTGGGTTTAAAAAAGATTCGTTAAATACTGTTTACAAACCTTATCCAAAGGATAGAGATCATGCTTTTTCTAGAATGAATGGAATATTTTATTACTTAGCAGATAGAGAATGGGCAGTTCCTTTTAGAGAGAATTTTAGTAAAGAATTTTCGGGTTTAAAAAGCTTAACCATTAAGGCTAACCATATGGATAGGATGATGTTGTCTGGATTAAATAAGAAAGAATGGTTAGATATAAGCGCAGAATTAAATGCTCAAATTACTGATGCTACAATTGATAGTGCTAAAGCGGCATTTCCAAAAGAGCTTCAAGAAAAATCAGGAAAGGAAATAGCCGAAAAATTAAAATTTAGAAAAAACGGATTGTCTAAGATTGTAGAAGAATACTATCAACTTATATCTAAAGAAGTTGATGTTGTTGGAACTAATAGTGCAGAACTGTTTCGTGTAAATCGATTACCAACAGGAGCAGTTCATGTTCGTGTAAGTAAAAAACAGGATAGTACTTATACGTTCTTTGATCGTGTTTTTGACCCTGCAGAAACTGATGAAATTCGTTTGTTTGGTTTGGCTGAAGCAGATAGTTTTTATGTTTATGGTGAAAGTTATAAAAGTATCTTAGTAAGAATTGTTGGTGGTACTGATTTGGATGTGGTACGAGATGAATCGTATTCGAAAATAGGTTCTAAAAGGACCTTGGTTTATGATTACCCAGATGGGGTTTCTTTATTTAAAAGCTCAGAGACCAGAGCTATTTATACAGAAGAAATTAGTTTGAACGAATACGATCAAACTGCTCATAAATACAATACTTACCTGCCTATACCATTGTTAGTGTCTAACCCTGATGATGGTTTTGGTGGTGGAGCAATACTTAATGCTAAAACTTTTGGTTTTGGACATAAAAAATACAAAGCAGCATATGCTATTAAGGCATTTGCAACTACTAATGGAAGTAATTCATTTTCGGTTTCGGCCAAACGAAATATTGCTCGAACAAATTATTTTATTACGAGTAAGTTAGAGTATGGGAGCTTTTTTCCTTTCTATAACTTTTTTGGTGTAGGAAATAATACAGTATTGGTAGATAGTCTCAAAGATCAAGGCTTTTATAAAGCTCGATATTCAGGTGCTATAGCTACATTTGGTTCAACCTACCATTTTTACAATAAAAGCTACATTTCACTTAAAGGGGTAGTAGAAATTTTAGAAGAGGGACATTCTGATAAATCGTATTTTGATTATTTTTCTTCACCTGAATTGCAATCGAAAAACGCAGGTGGGGCAGAATTAAAAATAGATTTTGACTTTAGAAATAGCTCCACTTTTACTACTAAAGGAATTCGATTTATTCTTTCTAATAAATCACTAATTAGCGGGTCTAAAGCATTTGGAAAAACAAATGTTGAATTGAGCTATTATGGAACTTCAACTATTGGAATTCCTATTACTTTTGGGTTAAAATTAGGAACAGAAAGAACCTTTGGAAAATCGATACCATACTATCACTTAGCAAGTATTGGCCAGTCAAATCATTTAAGAGGGTTTTTACAAAATAGGTTTTCTGGAGTAGGTACTAATTATATTAATACAGATCTTCGTCTTCATTTTGGGAAATTGAAATCTGAATTTTTACCATTATTTTATGGGATTAACTTATTCGCTGATATTGGTCAGGTTGTTCAAAATAATAACTTCACTGAAAAAAAATGGCACAATGGTTATGGAGTAGGAGTGTACTTTACGCCTATAAATAAAGACTTTGTTACGCTAAAAATTAACATTGAAACTTCAGTAGAGCAAGCTGCTTTATTTAAAATTGGTTTAGGTGTATTGCTCTAATGATTAAATTGATACTTATTGTGCACTTGGCTTAATTTTATTTAGTTTAGGGAAATCATTATACAATAAGGGAAAACGTAATAATACATGAAAAATGGAGTTAATATAAAAAAGACTATTGTGCCCAAATAATTTATGAAGCTTTCTATCAAATATATTGTATGCATGTTTATTGTAGGTGCTGTATTTAATCTAAATGCACAGTCAAAGAAAGATAAACATAAAAACTGTCAATATTGTCTCCATGGAGAACATGAGGTAACAAGTCCATATACTGTTAACTTTAAAAAAGAACTTCCTTTTTTTGCTACTAGTGCTGCTTTGTTGGGTACAGGTTTATTAATTAAGCATAGAAATGAGGAAGCCCCTTTTGATTTTGAAGAACTTGATCAATTAGATCCTAGCAAAATAAATAGTTTTGATAGAGGAGCAGTTTATAATAATTCTTCTACAGCAAGAGAGTATAGTAATTACGCACTTTTTAGTGGCGCATTGTTGCCTTTGTATTTCTTGACGAACCATCATACTCGTGCCGATTTTTTTCCATTATTGATTATGGGAACTGAGGTTTTTACAATAACAAGCACGTTAACCTTAAATTCAAAATTTGCATTTAACCGAACACGTCCTTTAGCTTATAATCCTACATTTTCAAATGAGTTAAGAACGGATGAGACGAGTAAATTATCATTCTTTTCAGGCCATACAGCTCAAACAGCTGGTTTCTCCTTTTTTATGGCTAAGGTAATTACAGATTATCATCCCAATATGAGGACTGGAGGAAAAATAGGGATATGGTCATTTGCTGTTGCATTGCCTGCCGTTACTGGTTACTTTAGAATTAAAGGCGGAAAGCATTTTAATTCGGATGTAATAACTGGTTTTGCTGTAGGAGCTACCATTGGATGGTTAGTTCCTCAATTGCATAAAAATAAAAATAGTAACCTATCTGTCTTGCCTTATCAAAATGATGGTGCCAATGGATTAAGTCTTACCCTTAAGTTGAAGTAACTTATTTATTTAAGTAATGGTAAAAATCGAATTGAGCTCTTACTTTATCTTTCGCGGTCGATTTTTTATAAGGGTTACTTTGTGTTTTATTGAGCATTCTAGCTTTTACGTTATCTCTCAATTGTAAGTTAATTAGTTTTTTTATTTCTGCTCGTTGACTTTTTTCTAAAATAGGAAATCCAACTTCAACCCTACGACTTAAATTTCTGGTCATCCAATCGGCAGAAGCCAAAAATAGTTTTTCATCACCATTGTTATGAAATATGTAAATTCTTCCGTGTTCTAAATAACGGTCAATTATACTTAATACTTTTATGTTCTTACTCATGTCATCCACTCCTGGGATTAAGCAGCATATTCCTCTAACAATAATTGTTATTTTAACGCCTGCATTGCTCGCTTCATAAAGCTTTTTAATCATGCTCTTATCCTGAAGGCTATTCATTTTTAAAGTCATTTTCCCAACTCTACCTGCTTTTACATGCGCAATTTCATTGTCAATTAAAGCCTCAAATTGATTTCTCATGTTGAAAGGAGCTGCCAATAAGTTGTTAAAACTTGGGTCTTTAGCTTTTCCCATTAAAAAATCAAATACTTTATTTAGTTCTTTTGTCAATAATGGATTTTTAGTTAGTAAAGCATGGTCACAATATATTTTTGCTGTTGCCTCATTAAAGTTTCCAGTTCCGAAATAAGCATATTCAACTAGTTTTTTCTGTTCACGTCTTTTAATTAAGCAAATTTTAGAGTGAACCTTTATTTCATCAAAACTATACAGCACATTAATGCCCGCTTTTTTCATTTTCTCTCCCCATTCCATATTCAACTCTTCATCAAATCTGGCTTTTACTTCATTAAAAACATTCACTTGTTTTCCATTTATTTTGGCCTTAATTAAAGCCTTACATACCCTAGATTCTTTAGCAACTCTATATAAAGTAATGTTAATTTCTTCCACTAATTCATCATCAGCAGCCTCTTCAATAAACTCTAAAACGTGGTTGTAGTTTTGGTAAGGGAAATGCAATATAATATCCTGTTTAGAAATGGCATCTAGATAAGAAGTTTTACCGTTTAATTTAGGATGTGTTAACAAGTCAAATTGCTCATATTCCAACTCTTCTCGCACGGTTATAGGTAAACCAAAAAAGTCATTAAAATTATGGTACCTCCCACCAGGCATAACTTCATTTTTTTTGATGCCTAATTTTTTTCTAAAATCCTTTAACATCGTTTTAGGCATTTTTTCATCGTAAAGAAATCGTGAAGGATCTCCAATAATACGCTTGTGTAAACTCGATGAAATTCTTTCCTCTATCGTTTCGTCAATTTCTTCTTCTAAATAAAGTTCGGCATCTCTAGTAATTTTGATGGAGTAACAACCACTAATATCTGCGTCTCTAAATAGGTCGGTAAGATAAAGTCGCATTACATCTGAAATTTGAATAATAACCTGTTCCGATTTTTTACTGGGTAATACAATAAAACGTTGGGTTTTATCTGTTGGTATATTGACAAGATATTGGCCTTTTTCGCCTGTTTCTTTAGCTAAGGTTTCTATGGTTAAATACAAGCCTTTATTTTTTAAGAAAGTGTTTTTCTTTGCTGAGAGATCTGAAATTTTTAAAAGAGGAAGTATTTCTTCTTGATAATAGTTATCTAAAAATTTCTTTTGTGCAGCATTTACCTTTGTTTGATCAATTAGGTAAATTCCTTCTTTTTGCAATAACGGGATTAGTTCTTCATTAAATATTCTTCCAAATTCTACTTGTTGCTTGTGGACAGTTCGCTTAATTTTCTTTAATAACTTTTTAATTTTCAGGTCAGGTTCAAGTTCTTGCGCTTTTTGCATTCTTAAAACATGAATGTAAGATGCTACACGAACCCTATAAAACTCATCTAAATTAGAAGAGTATATGGCCAAAAAACGCAAGCGTTCCAATAGTGGAACTTCAACATTTATAGCCTCTTGAAGTACTCTGAAGTTAAAAGATAGCCAGCTTAATTCTCTGTCAAAGTATTTTTGCATTTAGTATGAATTTTGTAACCCTGTTTGAAAAACTAATAATAATACGAAATGTAAAAATGCCAACAATGTTGCCTTAATAATATTCGTACTTTAGTTCACTAAAATAGGAAATTGGAAGCACAAAACGCATTAAAAAAGTCACTTTTACTTATTCCCGATATCAATCGATTTAGCAAGTTCGTTAATGAAACGGAAATTGTGCATGGAGTTTATATTATGTTAGGCTGAAGTAAACATGAACGCGGCAAATAACAATACCGAAATAATCATTCCGTACATAAACACCAAATAACAAATTCTAAGATAATTGTATTTTTTTGCCAAGACTACACCTAGGGAGTGCAAATCTCTAATAAGTGAGCTGTACAAGTATTCCTTGTCTTTCATTATTTCTTTCATTCCCCATTCATAATCTTGAAGTTCCATTTTATGGAAATTTCCAAAAAACAGCAAATTGGCTTTTCTTTTGGTCACGTTTTCAGCAGAAAATTTACCAGCTGTTACTTTTGGTTTGGTAGAGAGTGTCGCCAAAACAATAGTAGATAAACAAACTACTAACATTGAAATAGAAGGAATAATTAATTCTGGATGCTTATCAAATTTTGAAAATAAAGCAGAAATAATAATCGATAAAATAAGTGCATTAATACTCAACATAATATTGGCCTTGTTATCGGCAATAGCACTTAACTCCATGTGGTTTTTAAGTGAAGTTCTAAACATGGTTTCAATTCCTTTTTCAGGAATCTCTGATTTTTCTATTTTGAGTTGAAGTTCTTTTTCTTTAAGCTTGGATTTGCTTTTCTTGTCAACAGATTTACTCGATTGTTTTTTTAAATCAACTTTACGGAGCAAAATGTTCCCTAACTTTTTATCGTTATAATTCAGTGCTGCGAACTTTGTGTAATATTTGTGTTTGGTTAAGAAATTTATTTCCATTTCTAACCATTCTGATTCATTACCGCAATCATTTTTGTAGTGTAAACACTCTTCTTTTAAGAGTTGCGAACGTTCGTTATAAAATTGACTACTGAGGCCTTTCATGTCGGCATCGCAAATTATTTCTTCCAATAAGTTCGTAGGATCAGTGCCCATTTTTGTAGCCATTATGCAGCCTTTTATCAACGCGATCTTATCGGTATCATAATTCTTTTCTGTTAAAAAGGCAACAGCTTGCTCAACGCCTAGTAACTCATGCTCTTCAAATGATGTTAAATAACCCACATCATGAAACCAGGCAGCTAGCAATACAATTTCCATGTCGGAAGCAGAAATGTTCATTCCTAGCCCAATTTCTTCACAAGCTTCAGCTACATCGAAGGTGTGTTTAAAGTTGTGGTAAAATAGTTTCTCAGTGTTGGCAGCTTTAAATAAGCCATAAACCAATTCTTCTGCATTTATTATAATTTCACTGCGTTGTTCCATAGGTTTTGTTTACTCGGTATGCTGAATTTCTTCAATTAATTTATCCATGGTAATGGCTAATTTCTCGTCATAATCGGTTTGGTAAATCACTTCAACTCTTAATGCTTTTAAGCCTGATACACCTTGTAAGTCTTCGAGGTCTAAAGCTTCTACTGTTCCTAAATAATTTTTAGATTGTAAGTACTTAATGTACTTCATGTACTCTTGCGCTTCTTTTTCTTGCGAATAAACTATGGCAATTTTTCCAGGAGTTGTTAAGCGATCTTTTGAGCCCTTAATGTTGGCTTTATCAATTCGTTTTTTAATAATTTCATACCTAATGTTGTAAGCACCATCTACATCAAATTGTTTTTCGTCCATTCTAAATTTAATGGCCAAAGAGTTGCTGTGAACCAAAATAAGTGAAGCAATTTGTAAGTCATGGCCCATATCTTTTCTGGTGCTTTGAGCAACATTTTCCATCTCAAACATGGTTTGTAATTGCCATAGCTTTAAATTGTCTAAGTAAAGCTTATCATACTTTTTAGATTTTAATAAAGATTGTCCAATGTACATGTTGTATTCTACACCGTCTGTTTTGTAACGCTCAAAATAATGTGGAAACATATCTTGGGCTTCCTGTTGTTTTCGGTCTAAGAAATTAGCTAACTTATTGTTTAATAGTGTAACGCTGTTTTCATACGCTTTTCTTTTTTCGTAAACCACCTGAAGGTCTTTATCTAATCGAGACATATACACATCTATTACTTTAGATAGATTACTATTGATATCTCTTATGTGACTGAAAGTTGGATAAATATCGCGTTTTAAAAAATCTAAAATTCCAATTTCGTCACCAGCTCTTAACCTCTTTTTTACTCGGTCTAAGTATTCATTAATTCTAAACGTGAGCTCACTGTATATTGGAAGTTTTTCTGTTTTTAATGCTTCGTTTAATACTCCAATAGCTAATTCTAATTGAGTAGTAAGATCATCTCTAATGGATTCATTTCTGGCAACAGAAGAACCTCTAATGTCAGATTGGCCATACAAAGGGTAGATGTCTTCAAATACAATCTCATCCATTTTTATGTTTTCTTGATGATTGTATTTGGCATGCTGTAAGTTTTCTGCAGCCTCATAAAAACGCCACTTTACTGTTGGATGTATGGTGGTGTAGTATTTTTGAATGGTAGCTTCGAGAACGTTTTGGTGCTCTTTTGTAATTCGTTCTATAGTTGATTCAAAAACAGGGATAATATCTTTTAATTTATTGATGTTAATTGAGTTCAACTCGTAAGGACGAGGTGAAGCAATTTCCATTACCGTTAAAATTTCGTTGGTTTTAGATTTAATGGGTATCAACATAATGCTGCCAAACTCTTGGGCTACCAAATGTTTATAAAAGTCATTTTTTGAACTCATTTCCCCATACTTTTCAATGTCGGAAATGGCAATGATGTCTTGATCATTAAAGAGACGATTCATTATTCCTTCGCAGAAAAAGTCATCAACAGCTGATGTGTCGCTATTGTTGATGAGTAAACTTTGTGATTTTTTAAATTTTACTGGTTTGTTTTTTTTGTTAAACACTTCAAATGCAGAAAAACCAAACTTCAGGTCAGTTATGCCATAAAATTTAGCAAAATTGGTTTGTAAATCGGGAACTAAATTATCATCACTTCTTAACAATACATCTCTAATGTCAGAAATGGCAACATCTGTGGTAACATCAAACAAATTCATGATGCCAAAGCCTTTGAAGATGTAGCTGTTAGGTGGAAACTTCTCTCTCCAAATGGCAACATTGTCAAAGTTATCGATTAATAATTTATAGTCTTCTTCGGTAATTTTTGGAGCATTTTCTGTAGCAACAATCTCACACATGTCGGCATTAAAAGCAACTCTATAATGTTTAATTACTCCATCTTTATCAGGTATGTCAAAAAAGAAAGGACGTTTAACATCTATTGAATAGCCGTGTACCATTCCTAAAATCATGGTACAAGCGTGGATGTATAATAAGTCTTCTTCAAGGTTTCTTATTAATAACGTAAAGTCTTCGCCAGCATCTTCCAAAATTTGTTCAAACCGCTTGGTGAACATAAAAGAGGTGAATGAAAAAGGAATACTAGCAGATTTTATTTCATTGTTGGTTAATACCTCAGGAAAGATAGGTTTAAGAAGTAACTCAATAATATCTTCATGTTTTTCCAGTAAAGTAAAGTCGCTAAAACCATTGATTAATTCAGGGAAATTTTTAAACTCTGAAATCATTTGTTTTGCCGCAGGATGATAAGGGTGTGTTTTAAATTCTTCTCCAGCGTATTTTTCATACATTAAAAACACCTGTTTAAAATCAATGGAAAATTGCAAGGGCAATTCGGTATTATCAATTGTTTCTGTTTGTCTAACTTTCATTTCGTAATTTCTCTATTGTATCAAATTTACTAAGATGAAGTGGGATATGGCTTGTTTTTTTAAGAATTGTTAATCGCTTACGTTTTTTCAGTTGTAGTTTTGTGGAAGACAATGAGCTAGGTTCTAGTATTTAGTTTTTAGTGTATGGCTTTTTGTTTTATTACTTTTACTCGAAACAAAATAATCTTATGAAATTTTATATCCTTACCGCAGTAGCACTTTTGTTTTCTTCAATTGTGTTTAGCCAAGCCCAAGACGAGAACTTTTATTTAGTAGAAGCAGAAATTAGTTGGCAAAAAGCTTACAGTACTACTAAAACTGAAGCACAAGTGTTTGCTTACTTTGAAGATTCTGAGCTATTTAGTGTGGTTAAATTAGAGGGTAAGCAATTGGTGGGTCGGTTAAAAAATCATGCTACTGATCCAAATAAAACGGGTGTTGCTGGAGTGCCTGCAATTGTAAATAAAACCGATTTTAAAGGCAATGTTAGCATTCAATATAGGGTAGAAGAAAAAGATTATGTGGTTTATTTTACCAATTTATTAGTTGTAGGAAGAGGCGATTTTTTAAAGAAAAAAGAAGAGCAACCCTTTGAACAGCATTTTGTAAGTAAAGCTTCAGGTAAATATAGACCTGGGTTTTTAAAAAAACCTAAAAAGGTTTACAACACTACTTTTTCTAAACTATTTGAACTTCATTAAAAAACCATTCTCTTTTTTAACTGAGGCCCTTTTCCTTTGTTAGGCTTGTTTGGTTTTTCGTAAAGGTGTCTGGTTGGGTTTTTCTTTTTAATTTTAATGCCAGATGTACCTTTAATTTCTCCAGATTTTACTGTTTCAACAGGAGGGGTAATGGAAGTCTTTTTAATTTCTATGTTAGCTTCTACGGCAAGTTGTACTTTTACTTCTGCATTGGTTTTTAGCAATAAAATTTCATTTTTTGCTCGTTCATCTTCTGCATTTTTGGCTTTTTGAGCAGCCATTTCTTTGGCTTTACGCTCTTTGTCTTGTCGTTCTTCTGCAGCTTTTTGGTTAGCCAGTGCCTTAGCTTCTTGTAAGGCTCTTTTTTTTGCTTCAGCTTGGGCTAATAGTTTTTCTTTTTCTGCTGTTTTTGCGTTGGCTAAGGCTTTAGTCTCTTCTTTTAGGGCTTGTTGTTCAGCTAACTTTTTAGCTGCTGCTTCAGTTTTTAATTGCTTTTTAGCTAAGGCTTCTTTTTCTGCAGATACTTTAGCAGCTAATTTTTCTTTAGCGGCTTTTTCTTCTTCAGCCTTTTTTGCAGCAGCTTGAGCTTTTGCCAATTCTTTTTCTTCTTCCTGCTCTTTTGCTGATGCTTGAGCTTCAGCTTTTTCTTTGGCTTCTTTTTCTGCTGCAGCAAGTTTTTCCGCTTTTTTGGCTTCCGCTTTTGCCAATATTTCCGCTTCTTCTCTAGCTTTCTCTTCTGCGCGTTGTTTCTCGGCTTCTAACTTCTTGGCCAATTCTGTTTCAATGAGCTTAATTCTATCTTGAGGTTCTTTCTTGTCGTTGAAAATTTGAAGGGCTTCTTCATATCCAGTCTTTGCTTCTTCCCAATTTTTATTCGCAAATGCTTTGTTGGCTGTTTTCATAACAGAAGCATACTCTTTTTCTTTTTGCTTTTCTAGCGCTTTGGCTTCCTCCATTTCTTTTACACAGTCATCTAGCATTTGGTTTACTGCACTTAGCAATGGTAAAGAGTATGCCATGTCCCAGTCAATTAAATTCTTTTTTGGGAAATAAGCTGCTCGTCCTATTGGTTTATCGAGCATTTCGGCTTTAATACAGTCGTTGGGTTCAAATAGGGTTATTTCAGCCATCATGTCGGGTACTTTTTGGCGCATTTTATCAGGCACTCCATTGGTGTTCATAATAATGGTTTTACTTATTAAACCACCTTTAGAAAACGTAATGGTATATTCTTTGTCGTAATCCAGTACTATTTTGTATTCGCCTTTACCATCAGTTACTCCAGATGCAACAGTTTTACCTCCAGTAGTTGCTTTTACATTCACTCCAGAAATGGCATCACCCGTAAAATAATCGGAAGTTTTTCCATCAAAAAATACATTATCTTCATCCATTACATCTTTGGCTTTAACTCCATCAATTTGATTAAAAGCAAGTAATGATGATAGGCAAAAGAGTAAGAATAAATAGGTTTTTGTTAATGACATTTTAGGGCTATAGCTGTTTAATAAGTAATTGTTATAAATTAAGATTTCATGGCTCTGTCCATTTGTCTTTTGGCATCTTTGTTTTTAAGGTCATGACGTTTGTCATGTATTTTTTTACCTTTTGCTAAGGCAATATCAAGCTTTGCATAACCTTTTTTATTTATAAATACTTTTAATGGAACAATAGTTAAACCTACATCTTTTTTCTTTTTTACCAACTTGTTAATTTCGGTTTTATTAAGCAAAAGCTTACGGTCTCTTTTGGGGTTGTGGTTGTTGTAACTACCTTGTTCGTATTCGGCAATGTACATGTTTTTAATAAACACCTCGCCATTGTTAACATAGCAATAACCTTCCATAATACTGGCTTTACCAGCTCTTATGCTTTTTATTTCAGTTCCAGTAAGTTGAATTCCTGCAGAGAATTTTTCTAAAAACTCATACTCAAAAGAGGCTTTTTTATTTTTTATGTTGATTTGGTTACTCACCTTACAAATTTAGCAATAAGTTATGAGAGTTTTCGGGGTTTACTTAGCCTAATGCAACATCTAAGGTCATCATTATAA
This sequence comes from uncultured Flavobacteriales bacterium, assembly GCA_905479995.1. Classification (GTDB taxonomy): domain Bacteria; phylum Bacteroidota; class Bacteroidia; order Flavobacteriales_E; family Vicingaceae. The sequence goes on from CAJQON010000019.1 coordinate 68,939, forward strand.
TAAAACCGCCTATAAAGCCAAGTGTAGCAATATCGGTGTATTTGTCTCGTTGTGTTTCTGGAATCACTTCTTCTACCACCACAAAAATCATTGCACCTGCAGCAAATGCCAAAGCATAAGGTAAAATTGGTTGAAATGTCATAACTGCCCAAGCTCCTAATACAGCAGCTACTGGTTCTACAATTGCCGATAGTTGACCATAATTAAAACTTTTTAACCGAGATAATCCTTGTCTTCTTAATGGCATAGAAACAGCAATTCCTTCGGGGAAATTCTGAATACCAATACCAATAGTCAATGCAATTGCACCACCTAAAGTTGCTCCATCAAAACCAACGGCAGCACCTCCAAATAGCACACCAATAGCCAATCCTTCAGGTATGTTGTGAAGTGTAATGGCTAAAACCAATAGAATGGAGCGGTGCCATTCTGTTTTTACACCTTCCTTTTCAGATTCTCTAAAATTAATGTGCAAATGCGGCATTACTTTATCTAAACCAAATAGAAAAAGTGCACCACCTAAAAATCCAATGGCAGCTGGCATTACTTTCATAAAACCATCACCACCCGACATGTCTATGGCTGGTGCTAACAAAGACCAAAAACTTGCTGCTACCATAACTCCTCCGGTAAAGCCTAACATTCCATCAAAAATTGCTCGGTTCATCGATTTAAAAAAGAATACAAAAGCAGCACCCAAAGCGGTTAATCCCCATGTAAATAGAGAGGCATATAAGGCTTGTTCTACAGGACTGCCAAGACCTTCAAAAAATATTTTTATTTCGTCTAACATTTTATAATTTTTTTATAATCAGGTTTTTGCTGGCTTGATTGGATATGTTGGTGTTCTCTTTGTTGTTTATTAATATGCTCATGGATTGATCGAATTCAACAATTTCATTAATTTGTATGGATGAACCCAGTACTAAATTGATACTTTCTAAGTATTTTAAATAACTAGTTGAGTGTTCTTTTACGCCAACTATTACTCCGCTTTCTCCTTTAATAAGGTCAGAAAGTCTAATATCGACATGATGTTGAAGATTTCCGTTTTTATCAGGAATAGGATCTCCGTGTGGATCATATTCTGGATGTTCTAAAAAAGCGTCTAAACGCTCTACCAATGAATCACTTTGAATGTGTTCTAACTGTTCGGCAATGTCGTGTACTTCATCCCATTTAAAATCCAACTTATCTACCAAAAAAACTTCCCATAAGCGGTGCTTTCTAATTACAGAAGTAGCAACTTTTCTACCTTTTTCAGTAAGAGTAACCCCATGGTACTTTTTATAAATGACTAACTTTTTATCAGATAGTTTTTTAATCATATCTGTTACCGATGACGCTTTGGTATTCAACTCATCTGCAATAACATTAGTAGACACACCTTCTTTTGATTTGTTGCCATATTTAAAAATGGCTTTCAGATAGTTTTCTTCTGTATAAGTGTTCATTTCAGTATTAATTTCTACAAATATAAAATAAATAAAGGTAGTTTTATAAATATAAATTTAGGCTTATCTAAAAATAGTATTAGATTTGCCGTGTAATAAAAATAAGTATAAAAAAGTAGATGTTGTTCAGAGCTTATATCCTAATGCTGTTTGTTGTTTTAACTGTTTCAGTTAATGCAGCAATTCTTAAAGGTACCGTTAAGTCTAAGAGCGAACCTGTTCCTTTTGCTAATGTAGGTTTGGTTGGAACCACTATAGGAGTGGCTGCAGATGTAAATGGTTTTTTTGAACTTAAAAATGTTCCCGCAGGAAACTATACGATTCAAATTTCGGCAGTAGGCTTTAAGAATTATAGAAAAACGATAGTAGTAGAAGAAGGGAAGACCAATTATGTGAACACGAATTTAGAAAGTACTTCTACCGAAATGGATGAATTTGTAATTACGGGAACCTTAAAAGAAGTTTCTATTAAGGAATCGGCAGTGCCAATTAAAGTATATAAACCGGCTTACTTTAAAAAAAACCCAACTCCAGCTTTATTTGAAGCATTGCAAATTGTAAATGGTGTTCGGCCACAAATAAATTGCAGTGTTTGTAATACTGGAGATATTCACATTAATGGAATGGAAGGGGCATATACCATGATTACGATAGATGGTATGCCAATAGTTGGAGGATTGTCTACTGTTTATGGTTTAAATGGAATTCCGAACAGTATGATTGCCCAAATGGAGGTGGTGAAAGGACCAGCATCAACTCTTTTTGGCTCTGAGGCTGTGGGAGGATTAATTAATGTAATTACGCAAGATCCTAAAAATGCACCAAAATTTGCTATCGATGTTTTTGGAACGACTTGGGGTGAAGTGAATACAGATTTAGGAATGCGATTTAAAGTTTCAGAAAAAATGACCACCATGCTGGGGGTAAACTATTTTCATTATTCCAATCCGATAGATAACAATGGGGATAATTTTACCGATTTAACACTACAAGATCGTTTGTCTATTTTTAATAAATGGTCGGTTAAAAGAAAGAAACAACGTGAATTTTCGGTTGCTTTTAGGTATATATACGAAGATCGTTGGGGAGGAGAAATGCAATGGACTCCAGAGTTTAGAGGTGGAGACAGTATTTATGGCGAATCTATATACACCAGTAGATACGAAGTGATTGGAAAATACCAGTTGCCAACAAAAGAACGAATTATGACAAGCTTTTCGTTTTCCGATCATGATCAAAACTCTGTTTATGGAAATGTACCTTATTTAGCAGATCAAAAAATTGCTTTTGGTCAAGTATTTTGGGATAAGAAAGTTGGCTTAAATGATTTGCTAGTTGGAACAGCTTTTCGCTATAATTATTATGATGACAATACTTCTGCAACACTATCGGCCGATACGACTAATCCAATTAATGAACCCGATGAGTCATATTTACCAGGAATATTTGTTCAAGATGCCATCTCATTAAATGAAAAAAATAAAGTTTTGTTAGGCTTGAGGTATGATTTAGATTCTAGACTTGGTGGAATTTTAACACCACGGTTTAATTACAAATGGTCTCCAAATGAAAACAATTCCATTCGATTAAGTACAGGAACAGGGTATCGGGTGGTAAACTTATTTACCGAAGATCATGCTGCTGCAACTGGAGCTAGAGACGTAATTGTTAAAGAGGAGTTGAATCCTGAAACTTCTTATAATGCGAATTTAAACTATCAGAAATTTATCAATACTAAGTTTGGATTTATCAATTTTGACATGAGTTTGTTTTATACCTATTTTACCAATAAAATTATTCCAGATTATGAAACCAATTCTGATCAAATTATTTATGAAAATTTAAATGGTTATGCAGTTTCTAGAGGAGTTAGCTTCGATTTAAATGTTAATTTTTCTATTCCTTTAAACATTAAAGTTGGAGGAACTTTTATGGATGTTTATCAAATGAACGAGAATGAATTGGGCAATTTAGTGAGGGAAGAACAGCTCTTAACAGAAAATATATCTGGAACTTATAGTGCTTCTTATACTTTTTCTAAATCCAATATAAAAATTGATTACAGCGGTAATTTATATGGTCCAATGAAATTACCTTTAGTTGAAAATGATACACGACCAGGTTATTCTGGATGGTATAGCATTCAAAATATACAGGTTACCAAAACGTTTAAAAAAGGTTGGGAAATTTACGGAGGTATTAAAAATCTATTGGATTTTACACCACCTGTATATTCTATTTTAAGGCCTTCTGATCCTTTTGATAAAAATGTAAATGATCCAGTAAAAAACGCTCAAGGTTTTACTTTTGATCCTACTTATGTTTATGCAGCTAACCAAGGAATAAGAGGTTTCTTAGGAGTGCGCTATACTTTTAAATAGTTATTGCTTTATAAACTTTTTTATAGCAACTTCATTTCCATTTTGGACTTTTATAAAGTATAAACCTGACGGTAAGTCTTCAATGTTTAGTTGAGTTGTCTTGGTCGAGTAATTGTTTAAAGTTTGACCTAAAGCGTTTACCAATTTAATAGTGTAGTTGGATTCTATTTTATTGGTGTAATTTATATTAATAATCGAAGAGGCTGGATTCGGAAAAACAGACAGTGATTGCTCTGCAATAACCTCTTTAATTCCAATGGTAGAAACACAGGTGTAATTTTCATTTACTAAACCTTGTTTTACGACTAATAAGCGCTCTCTAACTAAGGTTTTTAAGGCTGGTTGATTTTCTCCAAAAAGTGTATTGTAACCAAATTCCAATCCATTGTCAAAATCTAAATTTGTAACAACTTTACGTGTGTCATCATAAACTGCTTGCTTAATTTGATTTTTGAAATTATCGATTTTTGCAAAGTAGTTATTTGTATCGCCAATAGAGTTGGTAAGCTCGCACATGGCATCGAGGTAATAATCCTTTAATTGATTGTGATTGTTAATTTCTGAAGCTATGCAGCCACCAGAAATTGCGGTAGGAATCATAGCGTAAGAATTTGGTTGATTTGAGGTTTCCCAAAGTCCAAAAGAGGCGTTAAAATCCCAAGGAGTTACTTGCCAAATATTGGTTAATGTGTCGTAAACAAATATTTGGTTTCCTCTAAAAGCAAGGTACGAGTCAAAATTCATGAGGTAAACATTTACCGCTTGGTAGGTTAAGAAATCTTCAATATTTAAATACTTTGAAAGTGTATCAACATAGTTTGCACTTGGCGAATTATTCGCTTTATCAATCATAGTTGAAAAATTTGGCCAAGCTGTTAAGGAATCTCCACCCTCTAGTTGGTAACGAGGCCATCCACTCACTAAATAATCATAATCCCAAGGTGTATTGCTAATAAAGCACATATCTCCAAAATCTAATGATTCAATGGCATCCATTCCTCGGTTATTAAAAACCTGTTTGTACATCTCATCTTTACCTTCTACAATAGTAAACAAACCCCAATACACATTGTTAATGTAAACTTTTGCAAAAGCTGTTCTTAGCGAAAACAATCCCATGTCGCTACAAAGGTCATAGGTTAATTTTTCGCGCATCATCGTTGGATCTTGATAGTTCATGTGTAGGGTAAATTCCTTTGTTCCATCATATTCTTGACCAGCTACATATTTATTTGTTTTAATTTTTATACCAAATTTATTGGTGCTCGGATAGCCTGAGATATTCCCTTTTCTCTTAAATCCAACACTATCAACAACATTTCCATCAACAAGCATTTTTAGTTGTTGGTAATTTTTGGTGTTGATATAATTGTTGGTATCAGTATTTTCAAATCTTATTTCATGCAAAAATGTATCATCAAATAAAACGTCTCCATCGTTTTGTGCTGATAAGAAATTAATAGAAGAGAAGAAGACAAAAAATAAGAAGTAGATAAATTTTTTCATAATAGTAGTTTAAATTAAAATCTATGGTTAGAGGACAATTAACAAGCAAGTTACGGATTTTATCTAAAATCATTGTGTATAGATTAATTAGACAAATAATATAAGGATGCAAATAAATATGTGCTAGGATTCAATCAATAAGTGACTAAAATAGAAAACTAGAAACAGCAACTTAATAAGAAAGCCTTATTAGAGGCAAAACAAAAGCCCAAAATATAATTCCAGCAATCATAACAGGCAGTGTGTATTTTTTGCCAGCATAAAAACGAGAGGCTAAAAAACATCCTAAAGGAACAGACAATAGAATGGGAGTTAATGCCGCAATTCCGATTAAGCCATATTTGTTTTTTATGGTTAAAAACCTTCGGGTTCCTTTAGTAAATATCTTTTTTTTCTTTTTTGATTTAAAGAGTTTATTCAATTGAATATTTACCCAATTGGTAAAGTAATAAAAAAAAACTACGCCTGTTGTTCCACCCGATATTAGTGTAGCTACCATTTCTAAATAACTGTAGTTGGTAGTTGGCAAAAGCATATAGCCCAGTGCCATAGCAAATTTGGTTCCTGCAAAAGCAAAAATCAATAAAAATTCTATTATCGAAGGATAATCCATTTATAGTTTCTCTCCATAAGCCAAATCTCCAGCATCACCTAAACCAGGAACAATGTAAGACTTTGAATTTAACGTTTCATCAACTGCTCCAACCCAAATGGTGGTGTTTCCTGGTAAGTTTTCTTTAATGTTTGCTAATCCTTTCGTGCTTGCAATTAAAACAGCTACATGTAGTTTTTTTGGTGTTCCGTTGTTTGTTAATGAGTTATAGGTAGCAATTAAAGACGAGCCAGAAGCTAACATTGGATCCGATAAAATAACGGTTTTTCCATCAATGCTTGGACTGGCTAAATATTCGGTTTCTATACCAAAAGAGCCGTCTTTATTGTGTTTTCTGAAAGCTGATATAAAGGCATTTTCAGCACCATCAAAATAATTGAGTAAACCTAAATGTAATGGCAATCCTGCTCTTAATATAGTGGCTAGTACCGGTTGTTCTTTGCAAATATTCATTTCACAAATTCCTAAAGGCGTTGTAATATCTTCTTTTACATAATTGAAACTTTTACTTATTTCATACGCAAAAATTTCACCCATACGCTCGCAGTTTTTTCTAAAACGCAGGGCATCTCCTTGAACTTTAACGTTGCGTATTTCAGCAATAAATTGGTTGAATATGGAGTTTTGAGCTCCTAAGTTAATGACTTCCATTGTAGCTTATTTTTGTGCTTCCTCCAGCATCTTTTCATAAACAACTCTCCAACCTTTCCAAAGGTCTTCATCGGATAAGGATTCATTGTGCCAAACACTTACAAAAGTACCTTTAACCTCTTTTACTTTTTGCATAAGTTTTTGTATTTCAGACAATGCTTTTTCTGGAGAAATTTTTAAGTAATATTTATAGGTAGCTTCCATTACTGCAAAAGGAACAATTTTTAGTTTAGTACTAACTTCAGTATCCAAATCGTAAAAATAATATGAGCTACAAATACTGGCTCTAAAACCAGCTTGCTCAGCGTAACCCATAGTGTAATCTTCTTCAATGTCGTTATCTATTAAATTTCGGTAAGTAGAAGGTAGGGTTAGTTTTAAAAAATGTTGACGACTTTTTGTTGTGTTTCGGTGCGTAATATCTTGCAATCGTTTAATCTCTTTTTGCAATATTACTGTACTGGAATTGCTTCCATAAGAAGGATGAATTCCAACTTGATGATAATCTGCAATAGATTTTATAAGCGATTGAAACGTTTTATTCTTTACAGGAATATTTTTATCATTCATGCCATAATCTCCTAATAAAAAGAAATATGTTGGAGCAATGTTGTATTTTTTATGAATCTCAAACTGATAAGAAAAAGTATCATACGGATCATTTTGTTTTCCGGTGATCACTTTAATTCGTTTGCCAAAGTTTTGCTGGCTAAAAGACTTTATTAAACCTCCAACAGTTCGTAAAAAACCTTTGTGTTTATATGCATATGCGTTATCTATGTCTAAGGTAGATAAATATTCAAATTTTTGCTCAGGGAATTTGAAATTAGCATATTCACTTTCTATCTTTTTAGCAATTTTATTAATCCAAATGTTTACAAGTGGTTCTTCAATAAAATTTTCTTGAACCGCTAAACTTTCTGAAGCTACAAACCTATTGTGAGCATCTTTAATATGAGGCAAATATTCTTCATATCGGCTAATTAAATAAAAACTGGCTGCAAAAGGATCAAAGGGAAAACTGGATAATTTACTTGTGCTAAAAAAGCATTTATGTTCTTCAAATTCAAAAACTGAAATGTCTTGTTCTGTTATACCGGTTTCAAAAAGGAGGTTTGAACTTTGGAAAAACAAACCTGAATTGAGTGGAGTAGTGGTGTAACTAATTTTAACACCAGTATAATTTTCATATTCCTCCAACTCATTAGTCAACTTTACATCAACCTTTAAAACATTTTTAAATACAGTAGTAAAAATGTAGGTTAACCGATTGGTAATTTTATGTGTGTAAACTAGTATCAATATTTATAGTATTCCTTCATCAGCGAAGCTAAAATAGTTCTTTTCTCCAATAATCAGATGATCTATTACCATTACATCCATAATTTCTGCTGCAGTTTTTATTTTTTTTGTGATTTGAATATCTACAGGACTGGGATTTAAGTTGCCCGAAGGATGATTATGACACAATACAATAGCGCTAGATAACTGTTCGATGGCTTTTTTAAGTATTATCTTGGTATCAACTACCGTTCCAGCGATACCTCCTTTACTTATAAAAGATTTACTCACTACTTCGTTTCGTTTATTTAAATAAATTACCCAAAACTCTTCATGAGGTAAGTCGCTTAAAACACTTTTAATTACGTTATATGCAATTTTGCTGGTAATAACCTTTGGTTTTACGTTTATAGCCGATTTGTTACGTCTTCTACCTAATTCTAATGCTGCTATAATACTTATTGCTTTAGCTTCACCAATACCCTTAAATTGCATTAAATTGGCCATACTCAATTTACTTAATTTGTTAAGGTCGTTATTTACAGCATTTAATATTTTTTTTGACAGGTCAACAGCAGTATCTGTCCTGCTTCCTGATCCTAGTAAGATAGCAATTAGCTCAGCATCAGAAAGAGCATTTTTGCCTTTTAGGCTTAGTTTTTCTCTTGGTCTATCGTCTTTTGCCCACGATTTTATATTTAAATTTTTTGAGTGCATCTTATTTATAAAGATACAAAAAAAGGGAAGCCAATTTTAGCGTCCCTTTAAAGATAATTCTTTTGAATATTTATTAAGCCTCAGCAGTTGGTCCACCAAAATTCATAGGTATTCCAGTAGGTTCTAAGTCTTTAATTTTTCCATTTACTGCTTCAAATTTTTGAATGTTATCTTGCAATGCACCTACCAATCTCTTTGCATGTTCTGGAGTCATTAAAACTCTTGATTTAACTTTTGCCTTAGGCATACCAGGCATAACTTTAATAAAATCGAGTACAAACTCAGAGTTTGAATGACTAATAATGGCTAGGTTGGAATAAATTCCATCAGCAATTTCCTCACTCAATTCAATGTTCAATTTATTGTCGTTCTTTTCTTCGCTCATAGCATTTAAGTTTTAATATCATTAAGTAAAAAGTAAGAAAGCCTAAAGTAAAATACTTTAGGCTTTCTACTTTTCAGTTTTTAACTGAATTTTTATTCTTCAATAACTGTTGCTTCGCTTTCTTCTTTTGCGGCAACCAATTTATTGTACTCTTCTTTAGATCCAACAATGATGTCTTTATAATCTCTAAGTCCAGTTCCTGCAGGAATTAATTTCCCTACAATTACATTTTCTTTAAGACCTTTCAAGTCATCAACCTTACCTTTTACAGCAGCTTCGTTTAATACTTTTGTTGTTTCTTGGAAAGAAGCAGCAGAAATGAAACTATCTGTTTGTAAAGAAGCTCTAGTAATACCTTGAAGTATTGGGCTAGATGTAGCTGGTGTAGCTTCTCTAGTCTCTACAGTTTTCTTGTCCATTCGTCTTAATTTAGAGTTTTCATCTCTTAATTGACGAGGTGATACAATTTGTCCAGCCTTTAAATCTTCCGATTCTCCAGGTTCAACAACTACCAATTTGTCATAGATCCAATCATTCTCTTCCATAAAGTCACGTTTGTTAACGATAGACTTTTCTAAGAATTTTGTGTCTCCTTGATCTTCAATATATACTTTACGCATCATCTGACGAACAATTACTTCAAAGTGTTTATCATTAATCTTCACACCTTGTAGTCGGTAAACCTCTTGTACTTCATTAACAATATATTCTTGAACCATGGTAGGTCCTTTAATTGATAAAATATCAGCTGGAGTTATAGATCCTTCAGAAAGTGGTGAACCAGCTTTTACGAAATCGTTTTCTTGTACCAAAATGTGTTTAGATAAGTTAACTAAATACTTTTTAACTTCTCCACTTCTTGATTCAACGATTACCTCTCGGTTACCTCTTTTAATTTTTCCGAAAGAAACAATACCGTCAATTTCTGTAACAACAGCAGGGTTAGAAGGGTTACGAGCTTCAAATAACTCAGTTACTCTTGGTAAACCACCAGTAATATCGGCAGTACCACCAGCAACTCTAGGTATTTTAACAAGTATATCTCCACCCTTAACTTTATCCCCTTCATTCACAATAATGTGAGCTCCAACTGGTAAGTTATATGTTCTTAAAAGATTTCCTTTACCGTCAACAACAGTTAACACAGGGATTTTTTTCTTGTCTTTAATTTCAGAAATTACTTTTTCAGTAAATCCAGTTTGCTCATCAGACTCTTCTTTATAAGTAAGACCTAATTCAAAGTTTTCAAAAACAACCTTACCATCAACCTCTGTAAGAATTACAGCATTATACGGATCCCAATCACAAATTAAAGCGTCTTTTTTAACTTTATCATTCGGCTTCACATAAATTTGAGAACCGTAAGGAATGTTACCAGTAGTTAAAACAACTTTAGTTTTTGGATCAACAATCTTCATTTCTGCAGATCTACCAATTACTAACTCTATCTCTTCTCCAGCATCATTTTTCTTAGAAATAGTTCTTAATTCTTCTATTTCAACAACACCGTCATATTTAGCTTCAACGCTAGATATTCCAGTAATTTTAGATGCAGTACCACCAATGTGGAATGTTCTTAATGTTAATTGTGTTCCTGGTTCTCCAATCGACTGTGCAGCAATAACTCCAACAGCTTCACCTTTTTGAACCATTCTTCCTGTAGCTAAGTTACGTCCATAACATTTAGCACAAACACCTCTTTTTTGCTCACAAGTTAATACTGAACGAATTTCTACTTCTTCAATTCCAGCAGCTTCAATTTCTGTGGCAATTTCTTCAGTAATGTGTTTTCCAGCAGCAACAATTAATGTTTCTCCATCAGCAGCATAAATATCATGTACCGAAGTACGACCTAATACTCTGTCATATAATGGTTCAACAATTTCATCGTTGTTCTTTAATGGTGTAGCTATTAACCCTCTTAATGTACCACAATCAGGTTCAGTAATTACTACATCTTGTGCAACATCTACTAATCTTCTTGTTAAGTATCCTGCATCAGCAGTTTTAAGAGCCGTATCTGCCAATCCTTTACGTGCACCGTGAGTAGAAATAAAGTACTCCAATACAGATAAACCTTCTTTAAAGTTAGCCAAAATTGGATTTTCAATAATCTCTTGTCCAGTACTACCAGATTTTTGTGGCTTAGCCATCAATCCCCTCATACCAGATAACTGACGAATTTGCTCCTTAGAACCCCTTGCACCAGAATCAAACATCATATAAATAGAGTTGAATCCTTGCTGATCATTCTTAAGGTTGTTCATTAACGTGTTCGTTAATCTAGTATTGGTATGTGTCCAGATATCAATAATTTGATTGTAACGCTCGTTGTTGGTAATGAATCCCATGTTATAGTTGTTCATTACTTCGTCAACCTCTTTGTTAGCAGTTGCAACCATTTCCACTTTTTCTGGTGGAATCATAATATCATCAAGGTTAAACGATAGTCCACCTTTAAATGCCATGTGATATCCTAGAGTCTTGATTTCATCTAAGAATTCAACAGTTCTTTTAGTTCCAGTTTCTTTTAAAATAGTACCAATAATATCTCTTAAAGATTTCTTAGTTAAAAGTTCGTTTACAAAACCAACTTCATTAGGAACCATTTCATTGAAAATTACTTTTCCAGTTGTTGTTTCAACTAATGTATCAACTATTTCTCCATTAACAAGATCTTTAGTTTTTACCGTAATTTTTGCATGAATATCTAATGCTCTTTCATTATTCGCAATGATAACTTCTTCTGGAGAGTAAAAGATTTTTCCTTCACCTTTAACAGTTTCATCTTTCGTTGAAACTTTTTCCTTCGTCAAGTAATATAATCCAAGTACCATATCCTGAGAAGGAAGTGTTACTGGAGTACCATTTGCAGGATTCAAAATATTATGAGAAGCCAACATTAATAACTGCGCTTCTAATATTGCTGCGTTACTTAATGGTAAGTGAACAGCCATTTGATCTCCATCAAAATCTGCATTAAATGCAGTACAAACTAATGGATGCAAACGAATTGCTTTTCCTTCAATTAATTTTGGTTGGAAAGCTTGAATACCTAGTCTGTGTAGAGTAGGGGCTCTGTTTAATAAAACAGGGTGACCTCTCAATACGTTTTCTAAGATATCCCAAACGATAGGATCTTTTTTGTCAACTATTTTCTTAGCAGATTTTACTGTTTTGATTATACCTCTTTCAATTAATTTTCTAATAATGAAAGGCTTGTATAATTCAGCAGCCATATCTTTAGGAATACCACATTCATGTAGTTTAAGGTCTGGACCTACAACAATTACAGAACGTGCAGAGTAATCAACCCTTTTCCCTAATAAGTTTTGACGGAAACGACCTGATTTACCTTTTAAACTATCAGATAATGATTTCAATGCTCTGTTGGCATCCGTTTTAACAGCACTAGATTTTCTAGAGTTATCAAACAATGCATCAACAGATTCTTGAAGCATACGTTTTTCATTACGTAAAATAACATCTGGAGCTTTAATTTCAATTAGACGCTTCAATCGGTTATTTCTAATAATTACTCTTCTGTATAAATCATTTAAATCAGAAGTAGCGAAACGACCACCATCCAATGGTACTAAAGGTCTTAATTCTGGTGGGATAACCGGAACAACCTTAATTACCATCCATTCTGGCTTGTTTTCAATTCTTTGATTAGCAGATCTGAAAGATTCAACAACCTGAAGTCTTTTTAATGCTTCGTTTTTACGTTGTTGAGATGTTTCTTCACTTGCTTTGTGTCTTAAATCGTAAGATAAAGCATCTAAATCTAATCTTTTTAGCAATTCATAAAGTGCTTCAGCACCCATTTTTGCAATAAATTTGTTCGGATCAGTATCATCTAAATGCTGCGTTTCTTTAGGCATTGCATCTAAAATGTCTAAGTACTCTTCTTCAGTTAAGAAATCCAAGTATTCTACTGGTTCTCCTTCTGCATTTATTGCACCTGCAGCATTAATTACTACATATCTTTCGTAGTATATAATGGTATCTAATTTCTTAGTAGGTAATCCTAATAAGTATCCAATTTTGTTTGGTAAAGATTTAAAGTACCAGATGTGTGCAACAGGAACCACCAATGAAATGTGTCCCATTCTTTCTCTACGAACCTTTTTCTCGGTTACTTCAACTCCACATCTATCACATATAATTCCTTTATATCTGATTCTTTTGTATTTTCCACAGTGACATTCCCAGTCTTTTACCGGTCCAAAAATTCTTTCACAAAATAAACCGTCTCTTTCTGGTTTATATGTCCTATAGTTAATGGTTTCAGGTTTTAAAACTTCTCCGCTTGATCTTTCTAAGATCATTTCTGGAGACGATAAGCTGATGGTAATTTTAGAAAAATTACTAGTTTGTTGGTTATTATCTCGCTTAAAAGCAGCCATATTATTGAGTTATTTGTACGTTCAATTAAATAATTAATTAGTCTAATGTGATGTTAAGAGATAAACCTCTTAATTCGTGTAACAATACGTTAAACGATTCTGGAATACCAGGTGTTGGCATCGGTTCTCCTTTAACAATTGCTTCGTAGGCTTTCGCTCTACCTTTTACATCGTCAGACTTAATAGTCAAGATTTCTTGAAGGATGTGAGCAGCACCAAATGCTTCTAATGCCCATACTTCCATTTCTCCAAATCTTTGACCACCAAATTGTGCTTTACCACCTAATGGTTGTTGCGTAATTAAAGAGTATGGTCCAATAGAACGCGCATGCATTTTATCATCAACCATGTGTCCTAATTTCAACATGTAAATTACACCAACAGTAGCAGGTTGATCAAAACGATCTCCAGTTCCACCATCATATAAATAAGTTTTACCATATTGAGGTACTCCAGAAGAAATACAATAATCGTTAATTTCTTCTACAGAAGCTCCATCAAAAATTGGCGTAGCAAACTTTTTATCTAATTTTTGTCCAGCCCATCCAAGTACCGTTTCATATACTTGTCCAAGGTTCATCCTTGATGGTACCCCTAGTGGATTCAACACGATGTCTACAGGTGTTCCGTCTTCTAAGTAAGGCATGTCTTCTTCACGAACAATGTTCGCAACAATACCTTTGTTTCCGTGACGTCCCGCCATTTTATCACCAACTTTAAGTTTACGTTTTTTAGCTAAATATACTTTAGCCAACTTAACGATTCCTTGTGGTAATTCGTCTCCTACAGAAACAGCGTATTTTTTACGTTTGTAATCACCTAAAATTTCATTGGCTTTAATGCTGTGGTTATTCAACATCTGACCAACTAATTTATTTAAATCAGGAGAAGTAGTCCAGTTTTTAGAGTCAATGAAGATATAATCTGCAATTGATTCTAATACTTTAATGCTAAATTTAGTTCCTTTAGCAATGATTTCTTCGTTGTAGTAGTTTACTACACCCTGACAAGTTTTTCCGTTAACTACTTCAAAAAGTTTATGGATAAGCTCTTTTTTGAGCTCAGCAATTTCTTTTTTGTAGTCTATATCAAACTGTGCGATAGTTGTTTTTTCTTCCGCTCTAGCTTTTTTATCTTTAATAGCTCTTTGGAATAATTTTTTGTTCACTACTACACCTTTAACAGATGGTCTAACTTTTAACGATGCATCTTTAACATCTCCAGCTTTATCACCAAAAATTGCACGCAATAGTTTTTCTTCAGGAGTTGGATCAGTTTCACCTTTTGGTGTAATTTTTCCAATTAATATATCTCCTTCACTCACTTCAGCTCCAACTCTAATAATACCATTGTCATCTAAGTCTCTGGTAGCATCTTCACTTACGTTTGGAATATCAGCAGTTAATTCTTCTAATCCTCTTTTTGTATCTCTAACCTCTAAAGAAAATTCTTCAATGTGAATAGAAGTAAAGATATCATCTTTTACTACTTTTTCTGAGATTACGATTGCATCCTCAAAGTTATATCCTTTCCATGGCATAAATGCCACTTTAAGGTTTCTACCTAAGGCTAATTCACCGTTTTGAGTAGCATAACCTTCACATAAAACTTGTCCTTCTACTACCTTTTGTCCTTTTTCAACAATTGGAGAAAGATTAACACAAGTGTTTTGATTTGTTTTTTGGAAGTCTGCTAAGTTATATGAAATAGAATCTCCTTCAAAGCTTACTAAACGCTCGTTGTCAGTTCTTTCATATTTTATAGTAATTTTTTGAGCATCTACATACTCAACAAATCCAGCTCCTTCAGCATTTATTAATACCCTTGAATCTTCTGCAACTCTTGCTTCTAATCCAGTACCAACAATTGGTGCTTCAGCATTTAATAATGGTACTGCTTGACGCATCATATTCGATCCCATCAAGGCTCTATTCGCATCATCATTTTCTAAGAAAGGAATTAACGAAGCTGCAATAGAAGCAATCTGATTTGGTGCAACATCCATTAACGCTAACTCACTTGGTTCTGCTATTGGAAATTCACCTTCTAATCTAGATTTTACGGTTTTAGTTAAGAAGTTTCCTTTCTCATCAACTTGAGCGTTAGCTTGAGCGATAATTTGTCCATTCTCTTCTTCAGCACTTAAGTAAATTACATCTTTTTTAAGGTTTACTTTTCCTTCGTCAACATGACGGTAAGGTGTTTCAATAAAACCTAATTTATTCACTTTTGCATAAACACATAAAGATGAAATCAATCCAATATTCGGTCCCTCAGGAGTTTCAATTGGACAAAGTCTTCCGTAGTGTGTATAGTGAACATCTCTTACCTCAAATCCTGCTCTTTCTCTAGATAAACCTCCTGGCCCTAAGGCAGACATTCTTCTTTTGTGCGTAATTTCTGATAATGGATTGGTTTGATCCATAAATTGAGACAGTTGATTTGTTCCAAAGAATGAATTAATTACAGAAGATAAAGTCTTCGCATTAATCAAATCTGAAGGAGTAAATACTTCATTGTCTCTAACGTTCATTCTCTCACGAATAGTTCTTGCCATTCTTGAAAGACCAACACCAAATTGGTTGTACAATTGTTCACCAACAGTTCTAACACGTCTGTTGCTTAAGTGATCAATATCATCAACTATAGTTTTAGAGTTGATTAGCTCAATAAGGTATTTGATGATTGAAATAATATCTTCTCTAGATAATGTTCTTACATCATCAGAAATATCCAATCCTAATTTTTTGTTGATTCTAAAACGACCAACTTCTCCTAAATCATAACGAGTTTCTGAGAAAAATAATTTATCAATTACACCTCTAGCAGTTTCAACATCTGGCGGCTCAGCGTTTCTCAGTTGTCTATAAATGTGCTCAACTGCCTCTTTTTCAGAGTTAGAAGGATCTTTCTGTAGGGTGTTATATATAATGGCATAATCTGCCGAATTAACGTCTTCTTTATGAAGGATAATTGTTTTTGAACCAGATTCAATAATTTGCTCAACGTGTTCTTTATCAAGAATCGTTTCACGATCAATTATTACTTCGTTTCTTTCAATAGAAACAACTTCACCTGTATCTTCATCAACAAAATCCTCAACCCATGTTTTTAATACACGTGCTGCTAATTTTCGTCCTAAAATCTTTTTAAGACCAGCTTTACTAACTTTTACTTCGTCAGCAAGGTCAAATAATTCTAATATTTCTTTATCAGTTTCGTATCCAATAGCTCTAAAAAGAGTAGTTACAGGTAACTTTTTCTTTCTATCAATATAAGCATACATTACACTGTTAATATCGGTAGCAAATTCTATCCAAGAACCTTTAAAAGGAATTACTCTTGCAGAATATAATTTAGTTCCATTGGCATGACGGCTTTGACCGAAAAATACCCCTGGAGATCTGTGTAATTGTGAAACAATAACTCTCTCAGCACCATTTACCACAAATGTTCCTTTAGGAGTCATGTATGGAATTGTTCCTAAATAAACATCTTGAACAATCGTTTCGAAATCCTCGTGTTCAGGATCTGTACAATATAATTTCAATTTTGCCTTTAACGGCACACTATAAGTTAATCCTCTATCAATACATTCTTCAATGTCATATCTAGGTGGATCTACAAAGTAATCTTGAAATTCTAAAACGAATTGATTACGTGCATCTGTTATTGGAAAGTTTTCACTGAAAACACTAAATAAACCTTCTTCTTCTCGGTTTTCTGGAGTAGTTTCTAATTGAAAAAATTGTTGAAAAGATTTTAATTGAATATCTAAAAAATCTGGATAGACCAGTTGATTTTTAGACGAGGCAAAAGATATTCTTTCTGCCTTCTGTTTCTTCGCTAACGGTTTGTTCATTAGGATAAATGAGTTTAGTTATTATTAAATTATCTCAATTAATTGAGAAATTAAATTTTTAAATATACTGTAACTCTTTGCAAATCAGCATTGAACAAGTCTCTGCCTCAGTTGTCTATTTACTTGGAGTGTATAAGCACAAAATGGTTTAGACATTAAATCGTTCGAAAACGAGTTAACATCTAAACCGTATTTTTTAAAAGGTAGAAATTATTTAACTTCTACTTCAGCTCCTGCTTCTTCTAATTGTGTTTTTAAAGCTTCAGCTTCGTCTTTAGCAACACCTTCTTTTAATGCTTTTGGTGCACCATCAACTAATTCTTTAGCTTCTTTTAATCCTAAACCAGTTAATTCCTTAACTAATTTTACAACTGCTAGTTTAGAACCACCAGCCGCTTTTAAGATTACATCGAACTCAGATTTTTCTTCACCACCACCAGCTTCTCCACCAGCAGCAGGTCCAGCAACAGCTACTGCAGCAGCAGCAGGCTCAATACCATGTTCGTCTTTTAATATACCAGCTAATTCGTTTACGTCTTTTACAGTTAAGTTAACTAACTCGTCTGCAAGTTTTTTTAAATCTGCCATTTTTTCTATTTTTTACTATTTGTTTTTATTATTAATTTTTATGCGATTGTTTTTATTCAGGTCGCTCTGAAAGTGTTTTTACAATTCCTGCAAGTTGTCCACCGCTTGATTTTAATGCGGAAACTACGTTTTTAGCAGGTGATTGTAATAAGCCAATAATATCGCCAATAAGTTCTTCTTTAGATTTAATTGCAACTAGTGCATCTAAGTTCTCATCTCCAATATAAATTGCTTCTTCTATGAAAGCTCCTTTTAATACAGGCTTGTCGTTTTTCTTACGAAATTCTTTAATAATTTTTGCAGGACCGTTTCCAGTATTAGCAAACATTATAGAAGTATTTCCTTTAAGTGTGTCATAAAGTTCTTCAAAATTCCCTTCAGCTTTTTCTAAAGCCTTTTTTAATAGGGTGTTTTTTACAACTTCTAATTGAACATCACCACCGAAACAAGTTCTTCTTAATTTTGAAGAGCTTTCAGCATCTAAACCAGCAATATCTGCCAAGTAAAAAATACTTGAATCATTTAACCTTACGGTTAAGTCATCGATAAACTGATTTTTTTCTTCTCTTGTCATAACTTCTTTGTTATTGTTAGAAACCTGTTAAACCTCAATTGATTTTGGTTCAACTTTAACTCCCGGACTCATAGTACTTGATAAGCAAATGCTTTTAACATAAGTACCTTTTGAAGCAGTTGGTTTTAATTTTAAGATAGTTGACATTAATTCATGTGCATTTTCTGCTAATTTATCAGCTTCAAATGACGCTCTACCAACGGTAGTATGAATAATACCAAATTTGTCTACTTTAAAATCAATCTTACCTGCTTTAATTTCCGTAACAGCTTTACCGATATCCATAGTAACTGTACCTGATTTTGGGTTTGGCATTAATCCTCTTGGTCCTAAAACTCGACCTAAAGCACCTACTTTACCCATTACACTCGGCATTGTTATTATAACATCAATATCAGTCCATCCTTCTTTTATCTTATCGATAAATTCGTCTAAACCAACATGATCGGCACCGGCTTCTTTTGCTTCAGCTTCCTTGTCAGGAGTACACAATACTAAAACTTTAACGTCTTTACCTACACCGTTAGGTAAGGCAACTGTACCTCTTACCATTTGGTTCGCTTTTCTAGGATCAACTCCTAAACGAACAGCAATGTCAATTGATGCGTCAAATTTTGTGAATGTAATGTCCTTAACAATCTTAGCTGCGTCATCAAGGTTGTACTGTTTTTCAACATCAAACTTTGATAAGACTTCTTTCATATTCTTGGTTAACCTAGCCATTGTTAATTAATTTATTTTATTAAACATTTGCTGGGAACGCACCTTTAACGTTTATTCCCATACTTCTTGCGGTTCCTGCAACCATTTGCATAGCAGAATCAATTTTAAAACAATTCAAATCGGCCATTTTGTCCTCAGCGATTGTTTTTACTTGATCCCAACTTACTGAACCTACTTTTTGTCTGTTTGATTCCGGAGAACCGCCCTTCAATTTCGCAGCTTCTAATAATTGCACGGCAGCAGGAGGTGTTTTAATTACAAAATCGAAAGATTTATCAGAATAAACTGTAATTACAACTGGTAATACTTTACCAGCCTTATCTTGAGTTCGTCCGTTAAATTGCTTACAAAACTCCATAATGTTCACACCCTTAGCACCTAATGCAGGTCCTACTGGTGGAGATGGGTTTGCAGCTCCTCCGCGTATTTGTAATTTAATTAATCCGCTTACTTCTTTAGCCATTTTACTTACTATTTAGTGGTGTATTCTCTCAATTGGAAGCATTCGTATGTAATTGAGATCCTACGATTAATTACTTATTAACTTTCTTTTTCTACTTGTAAAAAGCTTAGTTCTAATGGTTGTTTTCTTCCGAAAATCTTTACCATTACTTCTAACTTTCTCTTTTCTTCATTTATATTTTCAACAGTACCGTTAAATCCGTTAAACGGTCCATCAATAACTTTAATGTTTTCACCAACAATGTAAGGAATATTCATTTCCTCTTCTGTTTCGGCTAGTTCATCAACTTTACCTAAAATTCTATTTACTTCAGACATTCTTAATGGAAGAGGTTCTCCTCTTTTTTCAGCTCCTAAAAAGCCTATAACTCCATTAACGCCTCTAATTATATGTGGTACTTCACCAGATAAATTTGCTTCAACTAAAATGTATCCAGGAAAGAAACTTCTTTCCTTACTGATTTTTTTACCGTTACGAATTTGATAAACTTTTTCAGTAGGTATTAGAATTTGAGTTACTTGACTGGATAAACCATTTCTAAGTATCTCATCTTCGATGTACTTTTTAATCTTATTCTCTTTCCCGCTAATCGCTCTAACGACAAACCATTTATTTGCATTCTCAGCCATACTTCAATTAAAATAAATCGTAAACTAATTCCATTAACCTCATAAATGAGCGATCCATAACAAAGATGATCAATGCAAAAATGACCGATGCGATCATTACTACAACAGAACTACTTTGAAGCTCTGACCATGTAGGCCATGAAACTTTGTTCACTAATTCATCAACCGATTCTGATATATATGTTCCAATCTTTGCCATAATTCTTATTCTGTATGCATTTAGTAGAATTCCATGTTAGGAAAATCTCTACTCATGCTTTTTGCACGGGTGGAGAGA
Organism: uncultured Flavobacteriales bacterium; assembly: GCA_905479995.1. Taxonomy (GTDB): domain Bacteria; phylum Bacteroidota; class Bacteroidia; order Flavobacteriales_E; family Vicingaceae. The sequence goes on from CAJQON010000019.1 coordinate 89,452, forward strand.
CTCGAACTCCCGACACCTGGTTTTGGAGACCAGTGCTCTACCAACTGAGCTACACCCGTAAATTTTAAGTCAAGAAAGGTACCCGCCAATGACGGGTACCTTTTAAGACAAAATTCTTGAGTTATCTTATTATAAAATTTCAGTAATTTGACCTGCTCCAACGGTTCTACCACCTTCTCTAATTGCAAATCTTAACCCTTTGTTAATCGCTACAGGTACAATTAATTTAACTGTTACTGTTACGTTATCACCAGGCATTACCATTTCTCTTCCAGCTTCTAAAAAGATCTCTCCAGTTACATCTGTTGTTCTAATGTAAAATTGAGGTCTGTATTTGTTATGGAATGGAGTATGACGTCCACCTTCTTCTTTCTTCAATACATAAACCTCTGCTTTAAATTCAGCGTGAGGAGTAATTGAACCAGGCTTAGCGATTACCATACCTCTTTTAATGTCAGTTTTTTCAATACCTCTTAAAAGAATACCTACGTTATCTCCAGCTTCACCTCTATCTAATATCTTTCTGAACATTTCAACTCCAGTAATAGTAGATTTTAAATTCTCATCTCCCATTCCTAAAATATCAACTTCGTCACCAGTATTAGCAACACCAGTTTCAATTCTTCCAGTTGCAACAGTTCCACGACCAGTAATTGAGAATACATCTTCAACTGGCATTAAGAAATCTTTATCAACATCTCTAGTTGGTAATTCAATATAAGTATCAACAGCAGCCATCAATTCAGTTACTGTAGCTTCCCATTTTTCTTCTCCGTTCAATGCACCTAATGCAGAACCTTGAATTACTGGAGCATTATCTCCATCGTACTCATAGAAAGATAATAACTCTCTAATTTCCATTTCAACTAATTCTAATAATTCTTCATCATCAACCATATCCACTTTGTTCATGAATACAACCATAGAAGGAATACCAACTTGTCTTCCTAATAA
>CAJQON010000020.1 GCA_905479995.1 uncultured Flavobacteriales bacterium
CATCCATTTTAGGAGAAAAAAAATACTTTTTCCGAGATTTTACTCCACCTAAACTTGATTTATCCAACCTAACAACAGGCATCTATTTTATTACTATAGCTAGCCACAATAATTACATGACCACTAAAATCATTAAAAAATGAACCCTTTAAAAAATATCTTTTTATTTTTTATAACTCCTCTTTTATTATTGAATTCGTTTTCAGTCAAGGCTCAGCAATATATCCCTTTAGTTGTGGATAGTACGCATTGGTTTACATCGCCACCGCCACCAATAGCTCCTCCTCCATATGAGTATGGTGAGTATTATTTAGTAGGAGATACTACCGTAGCTTCAATAAATTATAAAAAAGTGTATTATAGACGAGAATGGTCCAGCAACGGTTATGGGAATCTGACATCAAATTTTTCGCTAGTTGCCCTTGTAAGGGAAGATTCTTTAAATAGAAAAGTTTATGGCATAATATATAATAGCACTCTGAATCCCTGTCTATTAAATCAAGAAATATTGCTGTATGATTTTAACATACAAATAGGTAATAATCTAAAATCAGCAAACCTATGTCTATTACTTGCTGATGACAGTGTAACTAGCATTGCTCAAGGACATTGGTTGCCAAGTAATTCTTTTTCCTTATACAAAGTAGGGCAACTACATGAAGGAGTTGGGTCTGATTTTGGGTTGCTTGAAACCATGTTTATATCAGTTAGTGGACCTCAACATAGGTTAATCGATTATTGTAGAGGCGGGTTATCAAATTGCAAATATTTAATTACAAGCGTAGTGAATGAAACCTCAAAAAATAAAATAGCTGTTTTCCCTAACCCTTTGATAGACTATTTTACGATTAATTCAAAAAAGAATTTTGAGCTTGAGTATCAAATCACATCTATCAATGGAATCATCATAGAAAAGGGAAGAAGCCATGCTAACACTAAAATACCTATTACTTTAGGTCAAGGTATTTATTTTGTCCGAATTAACAGCATTAATGGAAAAATTAGTGCCACACAAAAATTAATTAAATTACATTAGTTATGAAAAAATTACTACTCATTATTTCCTATCATATTGTCCTCTTTAACTCTCAAGAGTTAACATCTCAAAATCAATCAGCTATCAATAGTAGAGGAAATTACTCCTCTGTTTACGATTTCATGAATCAATACTTTAATAATCCTGTTTATCAACCTAGCAATAATGAAGGAGGGACAGATGAATATATTAAAAAAACATACAAGTTATGGGGTAAGAGCCTTCATCCAAGTGGAGATTTTTCTGTAGCTGCTTCAGCAATTACCAATTATGCAAATAACTATTCATTTCAATCATCAACGCATAATCCTAATTGGGTAGAATTAGGACCAACTGAAGATCCTTATGGATCACAAAGCGGTGTTGGTCAAATCCACCGATTAGCTTATGATCCAAATTATGATGGGGTTTCTAATCAAACCATTTATGCAGGAACAGGTTATGGAGGCTTATGGAAAACTGTAGACAATGGTTTAAATTGGGCATCCATGAATACAGATGTTCAACTTCCAATTGCTTCTGTTTCAGGAATAGCTATAAACCCCAATAATACCAATAATATTTTTATTAGTACAGGAGATGGGGATGGCGGATTTGGATTGCGATTCAGTAACAATCATGGGTTTCCAAACCCTGTAGCTACAGTTGGTGTATATAGAACTACTAATAATGGTCAAACATGGGAAAGTATCAACAATGGTTTGCTGTCAAATTTTGCATTAAGTGGTAATATTAGGGAAATGAAGATGCACCCTTCAAACCCTAATGAAATTATTTTGGCAAGTTCCGCAGGAATTATTAAAACAAGTAATGCGACTAGTACTACTCCTAATTGGACAGTCGAATTTACGGGTGTAGGAGCAACTGTAGATCAACAATTTAGAGGAATAGCATATAAGCCTGGAGACCCATCCACAATATATGCTAGTGGTACTGATATTTATAAGTTTGATGGAACAAATTGGTCTTCTATGACAGGAGTAGGTACAGGTTTAGATTTTAATAACATGCCTAATTCTTTTACTCCAGTAAGGATAAACATTGCAGTAACTCCTGCTGATCCCAATATGTTGTACGCATACATATTTGGAACAGAAACAAGCAATACAAAAAAAGTATTTGTTTATGTTTTTAAAAACAATTCTTGGACAAAAATTTATGAAGCTTACGGAAGTGGATTTACCAATATAGCATTTAATTGGTTACCTATTGCTGTTTCGCCTGTAAACGCTAATGAATATTATTTTGGATTTACTAAAGTTTTTGGGACAAGTGACTATACGGCTATTCAAGAACGTGATGTTTCTGATTATACTACACATGGTTTTCATGCCGATGTCCATGCTTTGGAGTTTACTCCAAATATGACGAGCCCTGATTTATTCGCAGGCACTCATGGGGGAGTAAATTACCTACCAACCCCTAGCGATCCAAATCCAATTAACAGATGGGAAAGAAGATATAAAGGAATAGGAGCAGCATTAATATGGGCGTTTGATAATTCTGAATTTGATGAAAGAAAAATAATTGGAAAACAAGATTTAGGAATTAGTATTTTTAAACCAACCACTAGTAATTGGCATACAATTAAAGGTGGAGATGGTTATGCTACTAGAATAGATGATGAATCTCCAGATGAAGTATATTTTAGAGGAAATTTTGATTTTCAAAAGTATAATTTCTTTTCAGGTAATATCTATCCAGCGGAGCTTAATTTTTTACCGACTGATTTCTTTGAGCAAAACACTACAAATGTGACTCAAAATTTTCCTATGGTGAACCATCCTCAAACAGGAGAATTATGGTTCGGATTTTCAGAATTGTATCAAAGAATAAAGAGAGACTTTGTTTCGGGAGATCAAAACACTTCTATTTGGCAAGTAGAATCTGGAAATCACGCTATTCCTAATCATTCTGCTAAATGGCGAAGAGGTATTTCTGAGTTAGTAATTGCTGAGTCAAATTCAAATTATATTTATCTTGCTACCATTGGTGTTGATGGAGGTGGAGAAGGCTTTAATCTTAATCCTTTACTACTACGATCAACTATTGGTGGCTCTAATGGGAATCCTACTGGGACTAACTTTACTAATATAACAACAAATTTACCGAATATATATGGAGGGGCGACTGATTATCCTGTTATAACAGGGATTGCTGTTAATCCTTCTGATGAAAATGAGGTATGGGTAACTTTTGCAGGTTATGATCCAACTCTTAAAGTATGGCATTCAACTGATGCAGGAAATACGTGGACAAATTTTGATCCCAACGGTTCTTTACCAAATTTATCAACTAATGTTATTGTTTATCAAGATGGGACAGACGATGTTCTTTACTTAGGAACAGACGTAGGTGTTTACATAAAAAATGGAAATACGAATGATTGGGAGAAATATGGAGACTTCCCAAATGTTAGAGTAACAGAGATGCAAATTAACTATTGTGCAGGTAAACTTGATGTAGCAACCTATGGAAGAGGAATGTGGGAAGGGGATATAATGCCTTATTCCGGATATTCATCTCCTGGAAAGCTGGTCACTATTAGTCAATCTTTCAATAATATTTATATTAAAAAAAATTTAACAATTTCAGCAGGTACTAACGTTATCATTAACAATGAAATTAATGTTGTTCCAAAGACTAAAATCAGTATTGGTCAATATGGAGATTTATCCTTTAATGGAAATAAAATTAACTATTGTAATGAATCTTGTTCGGATTTATATTTTAATGTAGAAGGATTTTTAACTGTTAATAATGGCCTCAACCTACATGAAAAATCGACTATTAACATTGATTCTACGGGCACTGTCAATATTAATGGTAATAATGGATTATGTATCAACCCAAATACTTCAATTAACATTACTACAGGCGGGCAACTATACATTAATGGGCAAGATTATACTAATATTCTTACTAATGGATACAACAATGTTTACGATAAGTTCTTTACCAATCAACCTATCTCGGGAGGCACTTACTATGCCCTAAACAAAATAGAAACATCAAGTTCTGTAAATACGCTACCTGGTCAAACTACGGAATTAATTGCTGGTAGACAGATTGTTTTTAACCCAGGATTTTCAGGTTTTGATGGTTTACACGCCTTTATTGATGAAAATATTAATAATTGTGAAGAAACTCCTTGCGTTAGTCAAGGAAGTAACTTAAGAGTAGGAAAGTCAATACCTTCTAATAATAGTAATGCTGCATCTACTGATAATAATAAGAAAATAACAAGTCCATCCAAACAAGAAAATACTAACTTATATCAAATTAAAATTTTTCCCAATCCCAACTCAGGTGTATTTACCTTAAATATTACTGCAACTAACAAAGACTTAAAGCCTTTAAAAAATAATGAACAGTTTAATGTTACCGTTATTAATAGTATGGGTAAAAAAGTATTTGAAAGGCAAATAAAAACTTTACATAACAACCTTGACATCCCCAATCTTGCTAAAGGACTTTATCATATTAACGTAGTTGCAATTAACTCCAACACTAAAATAGCTGAGGCAATGATAATAAGATAGTGATTATAAATTAGATGGTCTTCGGTTTAAAACATTAAATCCCCTTAACAAAATGGTCATGAAAAAACTCCTTATAATATACGCCATGCTCTTGCTATTGCCAATAGGTTTGCTAGCACAAAACGACAGCATTTCTAAAACAAAAAATGTTTACAAAAACCAAGTAGATCTAAACTTAGAATTATTTGGCGTTGTATTTGGCTATAAAAAGAGAATTCATAAAAATTGGTATTTAGGAACTAAAGTAGGAGTGGGTATAATAGCTTCATATATTCACTACGAGAACAATTACACCCTAGGTTCAAAAGGAGACCTCGTTAATACTACGTTAATGTTACAACACTCTTTCAAAGATTTTCTTCTAATAGAGTCTGGACCAAAACTCTCATTGTTAATTGATGATGAAGGACAAAATAACCCTTATAGGTTTGAATGGGAGCTTGGAGTATATGCTGGTTTAAGAAAAATACAACTAGGCATCCGATTCGGATTTTTTGGGACAGAAAATAGTGGCAATGGCTTCAAAAATCAAAATGAAAAATATTCCAATTCATTCTTAATACTAAGAATTCCCTTAACAAAATGGTCATGAAAAAACTCCTTATAATATACGCCATACTCTTGCTATTGCCAAGAGGTTTGCTAGCACAAAACGACAGCATTTCTAAAACAAAAAATGTTTACAAAAACCAAATAGCCCTAGATGTAGGAGTAGTAGGGATGTCTTTTTCTTTTAATTTTAAGAACCGTAACACTCATTTATCTCTTGGACTTAAAACAGGATTCGGGAGCATTGTTTCAAGTACATATAAAGACAAAAGGTATTTAGAACACCTTTATATTCAGCCGATTATAAATTGGAGCTTTAAGAAAATAGCCGCTATTGAAACCGGACCAAGGGTGTCTGTAATTAGAATTGGAGAATCGTCTGGAATATTGGCTGGTATAAGTCTAGCGCTATTTATAAAAATATGGAAAATCCAATTTGGAACAAGATCACAAATGAGCTATGTGGGAGGCAATCGGACCATCTTTAAGTCCTCTATCCTATTTTCTCAAGAAGCAGTAATACTAAGAATTCCCTTAACAAAATGGTCATGAAAAAACTACTTATAATATACGCCATGCTCTTGCTAATGCCAATAGGTTTGCTAGCGCAAAACGATAGCATTTCTAAAACAAAAAATGTTTACAAAAACCAAGTAGATCTAAACCTACAATTTTTAGGAATAGAAATCTCGTATGAGCGAAAATTATTGAATCGATTATCTATTGGTTATAGTATTGGTGGCGGTGCTCTTTTTCGAAGTAACGGTAAAGATATTTATATTGAAAGAATAATACATAAATTATTTTTAGACTTCCAGTTGACAAATAAATTTCACATTTCTCAAGGAGTAACATCTTCTTCCATCTTTTACTCTACATCTGATGATAATTCAGGAGTCTCTATAGGAATAGAAACTGGTTTGTTTTTTAAACTAAAAAAAATAGAGTTGGGGTTTGAGCCATCTATTGTCTTTTTTAGTGAAGGTGATTGGCGAATCTTAAAGGGAGGACACTCAATTAACAACTACAAGCTTAGAGGAGTAACCACTTCTTTATTAATACTAAGAATACCACTAAGCAGGTGGTAACTAAAACAATAATGATGAAAAAAATAATAATAATTTCAGTTGCTTTATTTGTATTTATTACAACTATTAAAGCAGTAAAAATAAAATTTACAGTAGCAAATATGTCAGTAAATGTTGCAGAAGGTAGCATTGGCGTTTTTGTAGCTTTAGAAATGCATCCTAACAGTTTTCTGGAGAAAGAGAGCATTAATTCAAGAGGGCTGATTGAGTTTAATGACATTCTTTACAAGGATATTTTAGAAGTAGTTATAGAAAAAACACCACTAAACAATCAAACCTCTTCTTTTTTTAAATTAGCGGCATTTTCTGTAACAGACAGTACTACTTATGGCAAAAAAGAAGATAATTCCATTATTCAAGGGAATACTTATGTATACCGATTAGTCATTGTAACCAAATCTGGTCAGCAATTCAATTTAGCCCAAAAAAGCATACAGACAAAAATTGCTAACCCAAAAATGAATTGTGCCAAATTTAATAACATCTATCGTTTAGCTGGGCACAACAATTATCAAGAAAGTGTTATCTCACCTAGCAACGGTGGGTTTTATCAAACCATGTCTTTTACGCGCGTTTTAGAACTCGATGTGCATGCCAGCATGAACCCTACTACTTGGAATTGGGAAGTAAGGCATATTGGAAGTGGAAATAAAAACAATTGTGGATATGGCACCAGTGGAGACAATCCTTTTGGCATTTGCATTGATGACATGAAACAATGGCACATCAACCATCCTAATCATGATGTAATTGTTCTTTTTATAGATTTAAAAAGTGATTGGAATAAATATAACAACAACCAAACACCTGCAGATTTAGATCAACGTCTTTTGTCTTTAGTTTCTAATGCCGATATGATTTATAAACCAAGAGATTTGTTAGGAAACAATTTAAATAGCAATGTTGGAGACATGCAGTTGGCAGCTCAACAAAATAATTGGCCAAGCATGGGAGATTTAACAGGAAAATTTATGTTTGTGTTAACTGGAGATGGAAGCAAAGTAAGTGAATACATTGCAGACAGAAGTTTAAATGCCGTTGCTTTTGCCGCGGCAAATGTTGCATCTGTTAGTGATGTGGTTAATTTGCCGGGTATTTGGCCAGGGCTAAAAAATGACATTGTTTTTTATAATCAAGATTATACCGACATTAGTAATGGTGCTGGTAATTTCGCTTCAGCAAACAGATACATCAATAGAGTGTGGCATGGCAATTGGGCTACTGGCCCTGGGACATTAACCAATAGCGAATACGCTAATGCTATAGATGAAAATATTAATAACATTGCAACCAAACTTGTTTGGGCAACACCCAGTCCAACCAATGGAAGACCTGCAAATGGTATACAACGCATTGTAAGTGCAGAAAACCCTTTAATCAATAATAGTAGAATATATTCAAACTATGAAAATGTAACCCAAGCAGCAACACAAACCATTACCGCTACTAACCTAATAGTAGAATCTGGAACTCATTACAGAATGATAGCTGGAGGAAGTATTGATTTACAGCCAGGAGTAGATCTTCAATCTGGATCAAATGTTGATGTCCGAATAGATGATTGTGAAAATGCAAACTACAGTTTACGCAAAGCTAAACACCAACAGTTAACCCAAAAGCAAATAGATGCCTTAATGCACGAATTAAACAAAGATTTATACAACTACATTCCTAAAGATGAAAATGAGGTTGTAGGCTTAACCATTTACCCCAACCCTACAAGCGGTCAATTTAATATAACAATTAAAGGGAATAAAGAACAGGTTGTAAGCATAGAGTTATTAGACATATTGGGCAACACTATTTTTAAAACTAATGAAAGTAAAAGTGATTACACTTTTGATTTATCGGGTTATCCTAAAGGAATGTATTTATTAAGAACAACTATTAACTCAACGTTACATGTTAAAAAAATCATATTTCATTAACAATGCCCATAAAGCTTGTGCCATACTCTTGCTATTGCCAATAGGTTTGCTAGCACAAAACGACAGCATTTCTATAACAAAAAATGTTTACAAAAACCAAGTAGATATAGATGTCTATTTTTTGGGAATAGAAGAGTCTTACAAAAGAAGAGTTGCCAAAAAAATGTTTTTAGGAATTGGTTTAAGAGGGCTGATGTATAGGCCCGTTATAAATCTCGATTTAGAAATAGAAGAAGAGTTTGCTGAACTTGTAGCATTAAGGCCTTTTATAGATTTTCAACTAAGTAACAATTTTCATATCGAAGCTGGTTTACCTTTTTCTGTTGCCTATACAGAGTATGATTCCTATGGAGTTTCTATGGGATTTGAAGCAGGTATTTTTTTTAAAGTTTGGATATTTGAAATAGGCCTTAGACCTTCTCTTCTTTTTTTTAAAGATGATAAAAAATTTAACTCAGGAAAATTAACCAACTCCTTTTTAATCCTAAAAACACCTTTGGGAAGGTGGTAAATCAAATGTATAATATGCTGAAAAAAACTCATATAATATACGCCATTCTCTTGCTATTGCCAATTGGTTTGCTAGCACAAAAGGATAGCATTTCTGAAACAAAAAGTAGAGCACTAAACCCTTTTCCGTTATGAAAAATAAACTAACCCTTTATCTGTTTCTCTTATTAGCAATAATCACTTCATTACCAAAACAAAGTAATGCTCAATACTTTGCTCCTGTTGGCGCTAAATGGACTT
>CAJQON010000021.1 GCA_905479995.1 uncultured Flavobacteriales bacterium
TTCTAGCTAGGATATCATTTTTAGTGAAATTTGAATGTTCTCTGTAAAGAATCATCTCTCCATTTGTAACAGGAAGACTTGTTGTATCATAAACAGTTCCAGAAATAGAGCCAACATCAACAGGCAGCGTATACCAACCATAAGTCACATTACCGTTAGTGTCAGCATTTAACTGCATTAAATGTGTTGTTGCAAAGGTGTTGTTTCTTAAAAAATGGTATCTATCAAATACACTACCTGATGTTTGAGCAAATACCCACCCAAAACCTAAATCAACAAAAAAGCTATCTACAACAGTGTGCCTTTCTGAACCGAGTAAAACATCGTTAAATGTACCTAATGGCGTGGAAAGTGTTCCGTACCCATCAGCATTCATCTCTTTATAACGCCAAGAAACATACTTTACATCATAAGTTCCAACAACAGGAGATGTAATGTAGTAATCCTTAAGGATTCCAACAGTTCTTGAGGTATCAAATATTTGGTCCATATAACCTACTTCTTGATTTGTTACCCATTCGCTAGGTACAGAATTAAAGTTGGTATCTAAAGTTGATTTTATACTATAAAAACCCAAGTTTTGAATACCAGCCGTATCAACAGTAAAGAAACTATATACAGAATCTGCCATTAAAAATGGAGCTCTTAAAAAAGAGGCATGAGTAGCACCTGGAAAGAAACTATTTTGCGGTATTGTAACAGCATCATAAGTAATTAATGCAAAAGTATCATTAGGATTAGTAAATCTCGATGAATAATTCCACGTTTGATTAGCACCTTTTGTTGGCACAATTAATTGAGCAGCTACTGTATCGTAAACTTGTTTAATTTCTGTGTTATGAACAGGCAAATATGTAGCCTCAATTACTGGTTGTGCGAAAGCAGAAACGCCAAGCAATATTAATAGGATAGTAGTTAAATTTTTCATAGGATTTATTTTAAAGCAAAAATACAACGATTGTATTCGTAATCAAAGAGTTGTGTGTGAAATTTCACTTTTAACGTATAAATAACCCTTAATACCTAACGCAATTAAACCTCGAACAACTCGCATAATTTATATATTTGTTAATTATTAAGCTAAATTAAAAAACATGAAAAAATTACTATTCTCTTTCTTTCTTTTAACACTGGGAAATATCACATTATTTTCACAATGTTCCATATCATACAATAATGGCTCTAACGTTATTACCAATACTCCTGCTGGTTTTTTATGGGGACAGGGTTTTGTTGCCACTTGTAGTGGCGACTTAAATTATGTTGAATTCATATCCAATTCTACTGGAACAGTTTCTGCTGGAACACTTAACATTTACAATGGAAATTCAGTAACTAGCTCAATCTACAATCAAGCTTTCCCAGCAATAACTATTGCCAACGCTGGTGATCCAATAAGAATTACTTTAACTAACTCATTACCAATATCAGTTGGCAATCAATATACTTTCGAATTTCATGTTGATAATGTTGACATTCTTGCTGACCTAACACCTATCCCTAGATACAATGGTGGAGATGCTTTTCAAGATGGAACTATCAGCACGATACTTGACTTTATATTTAACGTAAACATTACAAACAGTACGGGGATCAAAGAAAATTCCACCTCCAACCTTAACCTTTACCCTAACCCTGTGCAACACACACTATTTATTGACACTGAAGATCAAATTACCAATATCTCTATCCACAGTATTGATGGCCGTTCGATTACAACATCTAACACTCAAGATAATTCTATTGACATTGCCGAATTATCTACTGGAATATATATAGCACTGGTTAAAACGAATAAAGGAATAATTAGAAGAAAAATTCTTAAAGAATAAGTATTACCCATACTCAACATAAGTAGATAACGAGTTCGTGTTAAAAAAAAGAATGGCTGCCCTACTACAAAACAGCCATTCAACCTATCTATTAAGCCATCTACTAAAACTTAAAAGAAATATTTTATTCTATCTATAAAAACAAAACCGCTAACAAAGGGATCAGTATGGCTAGCATAAACCCAACAGTAGTTAAAGTAATTACTACCTGCTCCTTGTAACTAACGCCTGTTGTTTTTTGATAAAATGCGGTATATACTGTTTTAATTACTTTTTCCATTTTAGTGTTACGCTGGTTCTGGTGCTATGAAAAACATTATTTACAATGGTGTGAAAAACATCCATCTTAATGCAGTTTAGCCTTCGCTAAAAATTAGATTTATTCTTTTATCAATTGAGTTACTGATGATTTGTTTCCTGATTCGACAAGCAACAAATAAATTCCTGCTGGCTCTTCTAGTTTTAGATTTAACCATTGACTTTCATTAAAAGTATTGTGCTGTATTACTTTCCCAACTAAATCTGTGATGGTAACCCTAACGATTTCGTGATTTTCTCCTAAAGCTATAGTGAAATTACCTTGAGTTGGATTTGGGTAAAGATGGAAATCAATTCCATAACTGTTTTCAAGTACTCCAACAGCTATTTCTAGTTTACGAATTTCACCATTATCTCCAACGATATACCCCACGTTTTGAGATGGAAAATGTATGTTATTGTGACTTGACCCACTAACCAATGCTGTGGTCCAGCTAGCTCCAGCATCTGTAGTTTCTCTTATAATCCCCGTTCCGTTATAGTTTCCAATAACATATCCTGTATTCACATCAGTAAAGTGTACTCCCTTATAAACATTACCACCTCCAGTTACAGTTGACCAAGTGGCACCCGCATCATTTGTGCTTAAAAAAGCAGAATTTTCGCCAACCACAAACCCTATGGAATCCGATACAAAATGCGTCTCATACAAATCTAAACTTCCGGCCGCATGACTTGTTGGATTCCAAGTTGCACCCCCATCAGTTGTTTTGTAAAGGTAACCAGAAGTGCCTGTAATATAACCTGTGCTTACTGAAGTGAATTGTACACCTAATAAATTTATATTGGTGTTTATCCCACTTCCAGCTGAAGACCAATTTACTCCACCATCTGTTGTTTTTATAACTGTTCCATTCCAACCAACAGCATAACCATTGTTACTATCTATAAAGTACAGATCAAGCAAGGTCCTCGTTGTTCCACTTGACAGTGTACTCCAGCTAGCTCCAGCATCTGTTGTTTTTAATACTAAACCTGTTTCACCTACTGCAAAACCAGTATTGGCATTGATAAACGTTACCCCATGTAAAAACCCCATCACACCACTTGTTTGCGTATTCCAGTTCACACCTCCATCGGTAGTGTTTAAAATGGTTCCATTGGAACCAACAACATAACCCGTATTGTTATCTGTAAAAAAAACATCGTAAAGATTATTGACTGTTCCGCTCGTTTGAGTTGTCCATTGCCCACGAGCTGTTATTGTAAGTGAGCATATAAAAGTTAATGCGTAAATTATTTTCATCATGTAGCTATTGTTAAATAGTTAAAACCTACCAAAAATTGACCTCATAAAAGAGTTCTAGATTTGGCAGGATAATTATTAATTTTCAGTTTTGTCAATACAATTTTATGCTCTAATTGAGTACACAGTTTTCAATTTTCAATATCTTATCAAAACTATCATAAGAACCTACTGTTCCTGTAAAACTGATTTCACCATCCCAAACGTCTAACAAATCTGCATCCTTACTGTCTTCGGGAAAATAGGCTTGAAGACCATAGTTGGGGAAATACTCTGTTCCTCCCTCAACTTTAATAAACTTAAACACAAAGAAAGACTCACCTTCCGAAGTGGTACTAAATGACCTTTTTTCAAAAATTCCTTTTATAGCTACAGACTTCTTGTCATAATCTGGGTTTCCGCCATCTTTCATACTATAACCAGACACGTATGCATCGTATAATTCTTTCGGGCTTTCTTCTATAGCTCCTTTAATCGACTCCTCCTGTTTTTCATTATTACTGGTTGAGCTCTGACTGTCTGATCCGCAAGAATTTAACATTGATAAACCAATAATTCCTGCAATAAGTATTCTTTTCTTCATAATATTTAATTTTAAATTAGACTTCAAAATTATAATCAGTTATTGATTCAGGTTATATTTGATAGGGACAAAAAAGGGACATCTTAAAACACCAACATCAATAGGCCTAAGGGCAATTTATTGACTTGTATTTTAGCAAACTTAATGGTGTATGTTTATATAGAAATCCATACAATAGATGGTTCTTTTATTTTAAATGTGCCACATTTATTTCACACTCCCTTTTTTAGTGTTAAAAAAGAAAGTGTGAAACCTAAATAAACAGTAAACCAATAACCATAAATTGATTTAATCTTTATTCCCAATATACTTTTATCTAATTAAGGAAAAGCCTCCTTTTTTTTCACCATTATTTAAAACACCATTGTTATAATAATCGTAACTAACTATGTAAAAGTAGGTGCCATCTGGCACTTTGCTTCCGCTACTTGTTCTTCCATCCCAAAAACCTTTAATGTTATTCCATGAGTAAATTTGTTGCCCCCATCGATTAAATATAAGCACTTCTAAAGCTGCTAAGTTTTCACTTTCTATTCTGAATTGATCGTTTTGATTATCATCATTTGGCGTAAAAACATTTGGTATTTTTATCGAGAAAGGGCATTCTTCATATACCTCTATTTCATCATAGCCAGTACACCCATTTGCATCTGTTATAGTTACATAGTAAGTCCCAGCAATTACAACCGTTAAAGTAGAATCTACGCTTCCATTACTCCATAAGTAAGCGCTATAATTAGAGCTTAGACTTAACTTAACAGACTCATTACAGTATAACAAGTCGCTTCCCAAGCTCACCGTTGGCAAAGGAAAAAGAGTGAGATCTAGCGAGACAACACTATCACACCCATTGGATGCACCTGCAACTATAGTATGGGTTGCTGTTGTGTTGCTAGAGGAATAATTGTTCCCATCTATCCATCTATATGTGCCACAAGAAGATTGTACATCGGTACTATTGGATGCCGTTAATAAGGTAAAGTTTAGTGTTACTATACTATCGCAACCATTGGATGCACCTGCAACTATAGTATGGGTTGCTGTTGTGTTGCTAGAGGAATAATTGTTCCCATCTATCC
>CAJQON010000022.1 GCA_905479995.1 uncultured Flavobacteriales bacterium
AAGGGGCTTCTGGCATTGGATTATTGTATTTAACAATGTTAAATACAGAGCTTACTTCTTGGGACGAATGTTTGTTGCTAAGTTAAGTAATTGTTTTTTTTATCTCGATATTTTTTCATATCATTGCTACAATTAATTTATTAATTAATTTAATTTATTAACTAAAAAAAAATTCATGAAAAAATTTAAATTGAACAAAAAACTTTCAATCAATAAAGAAAGATTAGAAGAATTAAATGAAGGAGAACAAATGAATGTAGTTGCTGGAGCTGCTCCAACTACAACGTGTTCAAGTTGTAGTACTTGTTGTGCTGGTGGTGGATGTGCAACAGTAAGTAGTACTGACTTCTTATGTCCTCCTCCAAATCCTGGTGATACTATACAATCATATAATGGTGGAAGTTATTCTGGAAGTGCTGTTTCTTATAGTTCTTATAGTTTTAGCTCGTCTAATTAATATATTATAATTTCAAAAGGTTTAATTTATAAATTAAACCTTTTGAAATTTATAAAAAACATGTTTGTTATCAGTATTTCTAGAAGAAACACTTTCTCCTGTTAAAGGATTTTATTTTCTTGAATAAAAACGAGATTGTTTCCAGGGATTTTATAATATTGCATACAATAGTCGTTGTTTTATACTTCTGCTATTTTCCTTTTACTTTAGATATTTTATTTATCAAGTTTAGTTATAATCCTAATTGACGAGCACTTCTCTGTAGTAACTATCTGTTCTTTTCTACATATATTTTATTTCATCAATTTATCTATTCACAATTAGGATTAATTCTTTAAATAACTTTAACTATATTTAAAAATAGTTTGAATCTATAAAAAATTAACTAGCAACCTTTAAACAATGATAAAGCTCTGATAATTTCTTTAGATCTTTATCAAATTGGTTCGACAACTGTCCCATCGAGGGTACTTTTAAAGAATATATTTTTAAATAAAAATCTATGCCTCGACCACTCATCATTATTTATTTAATTGCTGCAGCTGTAATTATACTTACACAACAGTTTTAGAAATTGAACCAGCACTTTTTCTCATAGATTTAATGGCAACCTAATGTTGGTGATGAATATAGTGTAACACTCGTCTTACTCGTCACTATGATGATTCTCCTCTCTCCACTTTTTGTGTATATGCTTATAACTAGATCAATTCGCATGAAACATCCAGAAGTTATTAGACCCAAAAGAATAGGTGTTTTTGTCTCGCGCCAAAAAGCATTTCAAAGTGCTCTTGTATGAATTCCAATATACATTAACGTAAATAAGTTGGCGTTGTTGATAATGGGAAAACATTTTTTTTCGATGTTCCCCAAGGTTATTTCACCATACAGGCGGGTAAAGGAAAACAGTCTTCATAAATATTGGAAACAAGAATTACAGGAAAAGACCAATTAAATTTCGAGTTTAATCTGGCACAAGACGGACTATTTGTTAAGATTGAGTTGGCTGAAGTTATAAAAACCAAAAAATAAGATTTTTAGTCGTTTTTATTCAAAAAAGAGCAAAAAAACAAGTGGAAACTGACAATATTCGATTGTTTTCTCACAAATCATGACTAAAGTCATCTTATAAGCTATCCTAGCTCATTAATAAAACCTCTTTACATAAATACTTTAGCATAAACTTTAAAACTTTATGTTATGACAGGATTAGAATTAGGTTTAACCGCTTTTGCAGTATTTGGATTTTTATTTTTAGTAGGCTTTTCAATGATTAAAATTATTGAGTCTGTTGAGTAAAATTCTATTAACTTTGCCAAAAGCAATTTTAATAGATGGAAAACGATTTTTACGATAACCTCAAAGTAAAGCTAGACGATGTTCACGACTGGCCTCAACCTTATATGTTTAAATTTATTATCCCAGCAGATAATGAAAAGTTAGCCTTAGTGGAAGCTCTATTTGGTGGTGAAGCTCAGGTGACAACACGTCAATCAAAATCGAATAAATACATTAGTATTACAGCCAAAGAGGTTATGTTAGATTCTGATTCTATTATTGCCATCTATAAAAAAGCACAAAAAATTGAAGGCATCATATCCATGTAAAAGAAAAGGGACAATTACTTGTCCCTCATCCAACCTTACACACTATAAAACAGGTTTAAAACGCTTTGTATTTTGGTGCATTTGCAGTTCTTGTTAACGTGCTTCCTTTTTGTATGGTAATTTTAAAATTTAAAGTTCCTTCGGTTTTCTCTATTACGCGAGGTAAAGTATTGTCAACTCTCCAATTTTCTCGATGCTCATGAAAACCATTTGGGTCGCAAATTAACATCAAGTAATTGTCGTTACCATTGTAACCTACCTGACCATTACTCCCGCCAACTCCTCCTCTATTTATCCACACCTCATAAGTTCCGTAGTAATAATCGTGCGGGTTAATAAAATATTCAAAATCGTAAATACCTGGAGCAGTAAAGTAATATTCACCTAATATTGGATTGTATGGAACTGACTTGTTGTTGTCCCAATAACTATAAGGAGCGTGGTGTTCAAAATCTACACCAAAATAAGCATCACCATCTCTTCCATTTGGTCCAGGTGTATTGTCTACCACAATACAACTGGTAAAAAATAAAGGAAGTAAAAAGATCAATATTATGTTTAACTTTTTCATGGCAAATTGTTTTAAGGTTGTTAGCCTAAATCCAAATGTTATGCCAAAATTCATTTTATTGTACAAAAAAAAAGGGTTATCAAATTGATAACCCTTTTTAATCTGATATAAATCAACTATTTTACCAGTTTTACTGAATAGTTGTTATTGTTGCCTGAAAGGTTTACAACATACATTCCTTTAGCCATATTAGATACATATACCAATTCGGTTTGCTTATCAGCATCAACTACAATTTTATCTGTTAATACTACCTGACCTAAAGCATTTAAAACAGTTAAATCATAAGTTCCTTTATCGACACTTAATAGTTCCAACTCTAAATTGTTAGAACTATTGTAAAAAGCACTTAAGTAAGAACTGTTTTTTAATTCATCCAATCCAGTACAAGTTACCACCGTTGCAGTAACTGGTTCTTTAGCACTAATACAATCTTGCTCCTTAACTTCCCAATCATAAAAAAAGTAATAATAACCTGTTGGATTAGTATTGGCACTACTTTTTGTAATGGATGCAATACCAGCTAATGTATAAGGATAATTTAACCCAGCATTATTTCGATATAAATCTACGTTTGGAGTGTTTGCTGCTAAACCAATTTCATAATCGACACCTGGATTTATTTGCCAGTTTAAAGTCACTGTTTGCTGTCCGCTAGGAATATTTACAAATTTAGTATTGAGCGTTGTTCCTAAATTGTCTTTTAATTCAATTATTCTCATTCCTGCAACATCAGCATAAACCACTACCGAAACTAATTCCATGGCCTGAAACACATCAAAAAATTGAGTTTGAAAACTGTTGTAATTCCCACCACCGCCAGTATTAGTTGTTTTTCCTAGGTTACCACTACTCCCAACAACTACATTTTCTACATAATATGTAGTTGTATTAGATAATGGAACAGTAGTATAGTTGGTTCCTGTATAAACTGGCGATCCGGCCAACAAACTAGTATACCAGTTTAAAGTTCCTGTACCAGACGCAGAAAGGTTTGCGACATCATTTTCACAAACATTATCATCTGTAGTAATAGGAGCTGCAGGAGTTGCAACCGTTATATAAGCGGTTTTTAATTCAGTGTCTGTCCCGCACAAACCACCATCGACAATTAATTGTACTGCAAAAGTACCGTTAGTTGTATAATCATGAGAAGGGCTATAAGAAGTACTTGTGTCTCCATCTCCAAAATTCCAAGTATAGTTTACTCCATTTACACTAGTATTATTAAAACTTACACTAAAAGGAACTACACAAGAAGTTAATTTGGGTGCATCAAAACTACTTGTAACAACAGATGTATATGGAACACCAACACCAACAGCATACCAAGCATTTGTTACTTGTTCCACTTCATTGGTACATGAGCCAAATAAATCTACTGCCGATTCAATGGCAAAAAATCTTGCATCAGCATAATCTGATGAAGAAGTAAGGTAAACAGTTAAATTTCTAAAGGCAACTTGCCCAGCCTTTTGAATACCAATACTATTAATAGAGTAAGAATCATTATTGTCGTTTGTTCCAGCACCACCATCAACTAACAAAACAAACCAAAAATTCTGTACACCGCTATTGGTATGAACTCCACCATTATCTCCACCTGTTAAAGATGCCCAGTTTGTTCCAAAATAAGTATGTGGATCTCCTTTTGAGTGAGGATCTTCCATATCTCTAATTAATAAACCTAAATCATCTCCTAATTCCCAGTCGGCAATAGTTGGTCTATTAATGAAATCAATAGATATTCCAAAAATATCACTAAACGATTCATTTAAAGCACCAGATTCTGCATTATAAATTAATCCAGCAGTATTAGATGTTAAACCATGAGTTACTTCATGTCCAGCAATATCTAACGCAGTAAATGGTGTGCTATTTCCTGAACCATCACCATAAGTCATTACACTCCCATCCCAAAAAGCATTTGCATAGTTATTGTCATGACTTACATAACTATCTAACCTAAATCCATTTCCATCAATACTATTTCTTCCGTGCTCATTAAAAAAATAGTCATAAGTCATTTCAGCTCCCCAATGTGCATCAATTGCAGCGCTTGGTACTGTCCAGTTATTAGACGTATTGGTTACATCAGTATTGGTATAATTGGTAGTATTGTTATTGGTAAATGTTCTTACCCCATTTCCTCTTCCTGTTTCTTGCAATCTATGATTACTTCCTCCAGTATTGTCACTAGTAATGGTTTTTACTCCACTATACAATGTTGTTGCAGTACCTGTAACATCTACATCATGTATTAAGTTTTTCTCCCAAACAATAGTTCCTGTGTTAGCATCTACAAAAACTTCCGTTCTTCCAAAAGGTTCTTGTGCGTAAATATTAAACTTATAGGCTAGTACTAACTCATTTTCAACTAAGCCATGGTTGTTTATAAATACTAGTTCACCCTTAGGTAGGTAAGTAGCATTTACATCGTTTTCTCTCCATTTTAAGTGCTCTTCTTCTTGGGTGATTTCCCACTTATACAGAGTTGCCCCAACATGATTAAGCGCTTTTTGAAAGGCACTAGCTACTGGCATACTCGCCTGAGTAGCTATATTGCTGTTACTAAATAGCTCTCCATTCATTGCTTGAATTTGTCCTTTATTGACATGCGCCAAAAACATAGACAATTCTACGGGAATACCATCAATAGTTTGCTGATAACGGTAATGAGTCAATCCTAATAAACCAACTTCTTCATCAATTAGCGTTAAACCATAGTTGGCATCGTTTTGATAGTATTGCTGAAGCCAACTCTCCATTTTATTGTGAGACAATTCATATCCTTTTTTAAATTTCACAAAGTTTGGAATGTTTGAAATGCTTTTCATTCGAACTTTTTCGGCATTTTGTGCTTTTTCTTCAGCTTGTTGCCCTTGTAAAATTGTAGTAGTAATTTCTGCATTTACGGAGAGAAATGAAACAATAGATGCAAGTAGTAATAATTTTTTCATAGTTTAATAAGGTAAGATTTAGTTTATAGTGCCCTTAAATTTAGCTTTTATCTGGCAATAAACAAAAAGAATAAGCGCTCTAAATATGAAAGCTATGGTATAGATTGTGAAGTACATTAGCATCCTAAATTAACTACTCACCACAGAGTAAGCAGTAAACGAAAGTAATTACCAATTAAAGGAAGTATTGAATCAATTAACGGAAAAAGAGAGAATAAAACTTATGTTATTTTACCGTTTAAAATTACCGTTTCAATAGAGTTACTTCCAAAAGAATAAGGCATAAATGCCACTGAGGATATTTCTTTGGTAATAAATAAGTTTGCTTTTTTGCCAACAGCTATGCTTCCATGTGTATCATTTAATCCCATTGCATAAGCAGCGTTAATAGTTGATGCATTGATAGCTTCTTCTGGAGTCATTTTATAGTTTATACAAGCCAATGACAACACAAAAGGCATATTACCCGATGGTGTAGATCCTGGATTAAAATCTGTAGCCAAACAAACTGGCAAACCACTATCAATCAATCTACGTGCTGGAGCATAAGGAATTCCTAAAAAGAAAGAACATGATGGCAAAAGTGTAGGCATTACGTCAGATTTTATTAAATCTTGTATGTCTTGTTCTTCCATCACTTCTAAATGATCTACAGAAAGTGCCTTATTTTTTATACCTGCTTGTATTCCACCAATAGATGTAAATTGATTTACATGAATTTTAGGAGTTAAACCAATGGCAATTCCTGCTTGTAAAACACGGTCTGTTTCGTCTGGTGTATAGTAGTTTGTTTCACAAAACACATCAACATAATCAGCTAAACCTTCACTTTCAATAACAGGCATCATTTCATTGATAATCAAATTAATATATTCTTTTCTATTATCTTTATATTGAGTTGGAATAGCATGAGCTCCCAAAAAATTTGCCTTAATGGTTAGGTCGCTTTCAGCTTTCAGTTTTTTAATAACTCTAAGCATTTTCAACTCTCCTTCAACACTCAATCCATAGCCACTTTTTATTTCAACTGCTCCAGTACCCGTTTGCTTTATTTCTTCTAATCTTTTCCAGGCATCATTAAACAAATCTTCTTCCGATGTTCCTTGTAGTTTCTTGGCAGAGTTTAATATCCCCCCGCCTTTCTTAGCGATTTCTTCATAGGTTAAGCCATTAATTCTATCAACAAACTCCTCTTCTCTGCTTGCTGCAAAAACAAGGTGTGTATGCGAATCACAAAAGGAAGGGAAAACTAGTTGTCCGCTCGAATCAATAATTTCTACGCCTACCCAATCCGTTATTTCTAGGCTATCCATCTCACCAAAACCTACAATCAAATCATCTTCAACGGCCAGCCAAGCATTTTTAATGCTTGGTAAGTTTTTCATGTCAGCACCAGCGACTTTAGTCTTAACCTCAGTCTCTACCTGCACTAATTCCTTAATATTCTTTATTAAAAGCTTGCTCATTTTTCACGTAATTATCTTTCGAAATTAGCAAAAATTTATAGTATTTTAGCCTACGCTTTCAATAGAAACATTATGGCTGGAAATTCAATCGGTAATCTCTTTAAAATCACCACTTTTGGCGAGTCGCATCGCGAAGCTATTGGCGGAATTATTGATGGCTGTCCGGCTGGACTAAAGCTTGACCTAGCTTTTATACAAGAAGAATTGGCCAAACGCAAACCTGGTCAATCTAAAATTGTAACACAGCGTAAGGAAGATGACCTTATTGAAATTCTTTCGGGCGTTTTTGAAGGTGTTACTACTGGAACCTCTATTGGTTTTGTAATTAAAAATACCAATCAAAAATCGCAAGATTATTCTCATATAAAAGACAAGTATCGTCCTTCTCATGCCGATTACACCTATCAAAGCAAGTATGGCACAAGAGATTATAGAGGTGGCGGAAGAAGTTCTGCCAGAGAAACAGCCTGTAGAGTTGTTGGTGGAGCTATAGCAAAACAAGTGTTACTTCATTACGGCATTTATGTTAATGCTTATGTTGCTCAGGTTGGTGACATAAAAGTAACGAAGCATTATAGTGCGTTAGATTTATCTACTACTTATACCAATTCGGTTCGTTGCCCAGACAAAACAGTGGCCGACTTGATGTATAACCGTATTGATGAAATAAGAAAAGAAGGAGATACCATTGGCGGTGTTGTTAGCTGTATAATTACAGGGGCACCTACAGGATTGGGAGAACCAGTTTTTGATCGATTGGAAGCCGATTTAGCTAAAGCCATGTTAAGTATTAATGCCAGCAAAGGTTTTGAAATAGGTTCTGGATTTGATGGTGTTGCTCAAAAAGGATCTGAGCACAACGATGAATTCTTTTGTCATCCTGAGCATGTCGAAGGACCAACCAAAAGAATCTACACCAAAACAAACAACTCTGGAGGTGTACAAGGCGGAATTAGCAATGGAGAAGACATCTATTTTAATGTGGCTTTTAAACCAGTTGCCACCATTATGCAAAAGCAACAAACCGTAAAC
The DNA here is from genome assembly GCA_905479995.1 of uncultured Flavobacteriales bacterium. GTDB lineage: Bacteria > Bacteroidota > Bacteroidia > Flavobacteriales_E > Vicingaceae. The sequence goes on from CAJQON010000022.1 coordinate 8,094, forward strand.
GAACAATTACAAGAAGTAGATATTACCGGAAGAGGAAGACACGATCCTTGTGTTTTGCCTCGGGCAACAGTTATTGTAGAAAGTATGGCTGCACTAGTCATGGTTGATCATTTATTAAAAAATAGAACCACACAATTATGAAAAAGCTAGCATTACATTGGAAAATTTTAATAGGAATGGTGCTTGGTGTGCTATTTGCCTTATTAATGGTACAATTGTCTTCTGACAGCTTTGATGGCTCTCAATTTATTAAAGACTGGATCAAGCCATTTGGAAAAATGTTTATCAATGCGCTAAAACTCATTGCAGTTCCATTAATCTTAGCTTCTTTAATTAAAGGCGTTTCTGATTTAAAAGATATTTCTAAACTTTCTAAAATGGGTGGGAAAACAATAGTAACTTATGTAATTACTACCGTTTTTGCTGTTTGTATTGGATTAGGAGTTGTAAACATTATTAAACCAGGAAAGAGTATTTCTGAAGAAACAAGAATGGAACTTCTTGAAAATTACAAGGAAGATGCTAGCAGCAAACAAGCAGCAGCAGCAAAACAAAAAGAATCTGGTCCTTTGCAAGCCCTACAAGATCTAATTCCTAGCAATATTATTTCTGCTGCTGGCGACAATGGAAACATGCTTCAAATAATCGTTTTTGCTATATTCTTTGGCGTAGGTTTAATTTTAATTCCAGCTGAGAAAGCCAAACCGGTAAAATCATTTTTTGATTGATTTAATGAAGTTATCCTTAAACTGATAGATCTTATTATGTTGGCTGCTCCTTTTGGTGTATTTGCATTATTGGCCACACTTGTTGCCGAGTCCCCCAGTCTCGATTTATTTCAAGCCCTATTATGGTATGCCTTCTCTGTTGTTTTAGGGTTGGCTATAATGGTTGGTATTTATGCTTTAATTGTAAAAATATTCACTAAAAAATCACCTTCCTTTTTCTTTAAAGGAA
>CAJQON010000023.1 GCA_905479995.1 uncultured Flavobacteriales bacterium
CATTAAAAGTATCTTTTAACAAGCTAATATTATTCTCTCTTAACCTATTAATAGAATCTCTTAATAATTTTATTTTCTTATTATTTTCATCAATTACAAGTTTCACAATTTTTGAAGAGTCATTTTTAGTTTTAACATTTACCATCTTGAGTTTCCCAATGTTTCTTCGCTCTTGTTTTAATCGATAAAACTCATTTCTATGCTTAACACTTAGGCGAGACAGGTCACTCCTTGCTTTTACATTACTACTTAAGTGGCCTCTATCTACCTTAATATGTTTATTATTTCTTCCGAGAAGACGATTATAAACTTTCTTATTCTTTTTCTTTCTTCTTAAAAGTTCTTCCTTAATATTTTGCTTGTAAATCTTGTTGTAAGCTTTCCCTTTTTTTAAACTGTCAATAGCATTATTGTAGATTTCTATTTTTTCTTCATTAGCAATATTAGAGCCATAGGTTTCATTCCCCAAATAACAACCATAATCTAAAAAAGAGAATGCCAATACCCTATTGTTTCGCTTGTTAAATTCATGCGCCTCTTTTCCTTTTATCAAATAATGGTCAGGTTTTTTTCCATTTCTATCTTGCCATATTTTTCCTTTGAAGTCGTACCCCGATAGATTATCATCATTTCTTAAAAGAAACCAATCCATAGAATCCGACTCAAAAACTTCAACAGGAACTGGAGTTTTCAAGTGTTGCCACCAAGTATTTAATGGTAAATGTGTTTCTACAATCTCTTTAGCATCGGCTAAGTAATACTTCTCATCAAGGTGTTTTACATATTTAAACTTTTTACGAAACCTAAGATGAAACGCTAAATACAATAACCTTCTAAAATATTGTTTCTTAGGCTCAGCATATCCTCCCATCCAAAGTACATCTACAAGTTTCCATTCATTATCGATAAAAACACCGTTCCATGTATGATCGGCTCTAATTAGAGTATCATGTGGTTCAAAATAAAACCCTTTACTATAACCATCAACCATCTCAGCAGGAATTCCTGAATGCTGACAAAGCTCTTTAAACAACAAAGCATAATCAGTACAAACTCCTTTCCTCTTAAACAAAGTACTATTGGGTTTTTGAAGCTTCGTTTTTACTCGACTGGCTTTTCTAAAGTTGTACTTAATGTGTTGAGTCATCCAATAAGTAATGCTGCGTAGCTTATCCTTATCGTTGTTATAAGGTTTTGCCAAATAATTTGATAAGCGTTTGTAAGAAAGACCTACAAACAAAGGTGCTCTTTTGGCCCTTTTATCAATTGCCTCATAAGGATTTACGAAAGTAGAATCTGATCCATTTTTTGAGGTAGACTGAGGTTGTCCAAATGTATTAATGGATAAAATTAAAAAGATGAAAAATAGTTTTCTTGCGAACGACACTTAGTAGTTTTATAATTGATAAGCAATTTTCGTTCCAATATAAATTAGTCTTTTAAAGAATTGAATCAATGAAATACGAGTCAATTTATTTCTATTTTTGAATTATCAGAACACCTTTACAACATAGAAAAAAAGAACGGCTAATTATTGGATTAATTGCAGTAGCATTAATCGCTTACATTTTTGTTTTGCCCTCACAACTCTTTACCAACCCAACCAGTTCAGTTATTGAAGACAATGATGGCAATTTAATAGGCGCTCGTATTGCCGAAGATGGTCAATGGCGTTTTCCGCACAATAATTTTATCCCTAAAAAGTTTGAGCAGTGTATCATTCAGTTTGAAGACAAAAACTTTTATACACACCCCGGTATAGATCTAGTAGCAACCTGCAGAGCTGCCTATCAAAACATAACAGCCGGAAGAATTGTAAGTGGTGGTTCAACAATTACCATGCAAGTAATACGATTGGCACGACAAGGACAAGGAAGAACATTAACTGAAAAATTTATAGAACTCATTTGGGCAACTCGCCTAGAAATAAGTACTTCAAAACAAAAAATATTGAGCTACTATGCATCTAATGCCCCTTTTGGTGGAAATGTGGTTGGTTTAGATGCTGCAGCATGGCGTTATTACGGGCGTAATGCCAACAAATTATCTTGGGCAGAAAGTGCTACTTTAGCTGTTTTACCCAATGCTCCATCGTTAATATTTCCAGGTAAAAACCACGAGAAACTACTAGCCAAACGAAACCGATTGTTAGATAAGTTAGCTAAAAGTGGAATTATAGATAGCCTCACTTGTTCGCTATCTAAAGAAGAAGAGTTGCCCCAAAAACCTTTACGACTACCCAATATTGCAACACATCTGCACAATCAAATTATTAAAACCAATAAAGGCGAGCGTGTAAAAACAACAATAGATCGTCACCTACAAGAAAAAGTAAATGACATCATAAAAAACCATCATTCCCAATTAAAACACAACGAAATACACAATGCTGCTGCATTAATTATTGAAGTGGAAACTGGTAATATTGTAACCTATGTTGGCAACACTTCCGGCAGTAACGAGCATGGCAATGCGGTTGATGTTATTCAGGCACCAAGAAGTACCGGAAGTATTTTAAAACCATTGTTATATGCAGCCATGCTGAGCGATGGTGACATTTTACCTCAAACAATTGTAGATGACGTTCCTACCAAAATTTCGGGTTATGCTCCTAAAAATTACAACCTTAAATACAGCGGTGTGGTTGCTGCCAACAAAGCATTATCGCGCTCCTTAAATGTTCCCATTGTTAAAATGCTGCAAAGCTATGGTCTACAAAAATTTCACCATCGTTTGCAAAAGCTCAACCTTAAAACCATTAACAAACCGGCCAGCCATTATGGGTTAACCATTATTTTAGGAGGTGCCGAAAGTTCGCTGTGGGACATTACCAATGTGTATACCAATTTTTCGAGAACACTCAACCATTTTGAACAGTACAATGGCCAATACAACCTGAACGATTACCTCCCACACAACTTCTTATTTAACCCTACTGCCCTTGAAGAAAAAATGGCAGCGTTTAATAACATTAGTGCCTCAGCTATATTTTTAACTTACCAAGCATTAACCGAAGTAAACCGACCAGAAAATGAAGCGAACTGGAAATACTTTTCCGACAACCAAAAAATTGCTTGGAAAACAGGAACCAGTTTTGGTTATAGAGATGCTTGGGCTGTTGGTACTACACCAAAATACGTGGTTGGTGTATGGGTAGGAAATGCTGATGGAGAAGGAAGACCAGGCTTAACTGGAATAAGTGCCGCTGCTCCAATTTTATTCGATATTTTTAATTTACTACCTAACGAAGGCTGGTTTAATAAGCCTTACGATGAAATGCAAAAAGTACCTATTTGCCGAAAAAGCGGCATGCGAGCTACCGACATTTGCCATCCTATTGATTCTAATTGGGTACAAATAAGTGGTTTAAAAACTGCCCCTTGCAAGTACCACCAACTCATCCACACCGACCTTTCTGGCATGCGGGTAAATAGCAATTGCGAAGATGTAAACAACATGAAGCACCAAGGTTGGTTTGTATTGCCTCCTATACAAGAATGGTACTATAAAAGTACAGACCCAACTTACACCAAACTACCACCATACAGATCCGACTGCCAGAACTTTGAAGCAAAACCCTTGCAATTAATCTATCCCGAAGCCAATGCCATAATTTATATTCCATTAGAAATGAATGGTAAAAAAGGAAAAGTAGTATTTGAAGCTGCTCACCGAAAACAAAGCAGCAACATTTATTGGCACATTGACAATAATTATGTTGGTCAAACCAAAAGCATACACGAAATGGGCCTTAATATTAAGGAAGGAAAGCATGTATTAACCTTAGTAGATGAGTTGGGTAACACCATTACCAGAAATTTCACTATTGTTGATAAACAACATTAATTGTGGTTCACTCCTTCTTTTAATCTTTTATTTTTGTGCCATATGCCAGAGCAAGTCATTAACATAGAAAAGGTTATAAAGGATAAAAATCCTAAACTATTAAAATGGCTACCTCGTTTTATAGTATCCTACCTCAAAAGAACGCTACACCAAGATCAGATTAACGAAATTTTAGCCGAAAACAAAAACAATTTTGACTACGATTTTGCCCGAGATATAATTAAACGTTTTAACGTTAAAACCAATGTTTATGGATTAGAAAATATTCCTAAAACAGGCGGATACATATTTGCATCTAACCACCCTCTTGGCGGAATAGATGCTCTAGCTATTGTTACCGTAATTGAACCGTATCGAAAAGATGTGAAATTTATTGTAAACGACATTTTAATGAACATGAAAAACCTTTCGGGCTTGTTTGTGGGTGTAAATAAACATGGTGTAAACTCTAAAGCTTCTGTACAAATGGTAGACGATCTTTTTGCATCGGACAAAGCAGTTTTTGTATTTCCGGCAGGTTTAGTTAGCAGAAAAAAGAAAGGTACGATAGCTGATTTAGAATGGAAAAAAACTTTTATTACCCGCGCAAAAAAACACCAAAAAAGCATTGTGCCCGTTTATGTTGGTGGTAGCCTGTCTAACTTTTTTTACCGCCTCTCTAACCTTAGAACAAAGCTGGGCATTAAGGCCAACATAGAAATGCTCTACTTGGCCGATGAAACTTTTAAGCAAACCAATAAAACCTTAGACATTTATTTTGGAAAACCCATACCAGTAGAAACCTTCAACAAAAGTAAGTCGGACAGAGAATGGGCCAAATGGATGGAAAATTTAGTGCACGAAATGCCGCATAAAATTTCTAAAAAAGACTAGGATAAACTACTTTTGAAGTATTGCAAATGACTAACACTAAGGGAATAGAACCAACAGATATTAAGCTAATTGAACAAGAGCTTAATGAAAACACTTTTGTACGAAAAGTAAACAAAGGCAACAATGAAGTATACATTGTAAATTATCACAATGCTCCTAATGTTATTAGAGAAATTGGTCGATTGAGAGAGTTAACCTTTGCTCTAGCAGGCGGTGGAACGGGTAAAGAAATTGATATTGACGATTTTGATACTTCCGAAAACTGTTACCAACAATTAATCGTTTATGACAGAGAAGAAAAAGTAATAGCTGGAGGTTATCGGTTTATAGATTGTGCTACTGTGGTAAATGGAACATCAGATAATTTGGCGCTTTCTACACGCAACTACTTTAATTTTACAGACAAGTTTATAACCGAATACTTGCCATATACTATTGAGCTAGGAAGATCTTGGATACATCCAGACTTTCAGTCGGGTAACAATGCCCGGAAAGGAATGTTTGCTCTAGATAATTTGTGGGATGGCTTAGGTGCAGTTGTAGTAAACCACCCACACATGAAATACTTTTTTGGAAAAGTGACCATGTATGCCAACTACAATAGTGAGGCACGAAATGCTTTACTTTATTTTATGAGCATCTATTGCCCCGACAACGACAATATGGTTACCCCAATTTATCCACTTATGTTCGATAGCGATTTGTCGGAAATACGAAATGGTTTGGCTGGTTTAAACTTTGATGATGGCATTAAGGTATTGAACAAATATTTAAAGGAATTTGGCGAAAATGTTCCGCCACTTATCAACTCTTACATGCGCTTATCGCCCACCATGAAATCGTTTGGAACAGCCGTTAACCCAGATTTTGGTGGCGTTGAAGAAACAGGTATTTTAGTGGCTGTAGCAGATGTATACCCAGAAAAAAAAGAACGGCACTTGGAGTATTAAAACACCCACCCAAAGAAAATCTACACACCCCAGTATAAAATTTTGCCATGGGTAAGCCACTAATTAGGTGCTGATGGTTTTTAGATTCTTCATGTCATTTTGTTATCAAACAAAAGTTTGGGCAAAATTTCACTCAGAATGACAAACTAATTTATTAAGTTGTAGCGAGAGCTGTCAGTTTGAGTACTCCTGAGTCATCAGGATTATTTTCATAAAAGTTTGGGGTTTTTGAATTGTTAGCAACGCCACTATATGTAATGTGATATCTGTTTGGAACAGAAGCGCAAACCATTAACATTATTTAAACTATCTAATTATTATTGCTTCAGCCATCTTATTACCTGATTCAATAGCAACAACATTAACATAATAAATTCCTTTAGAAATATTGGAAATATCAATATTATTGTTCAATGTATTTACTTGTTTTTCAAATAGTTTTTTACCCATACCATTAATAATAATGATCTTAAACTGTTCATTATCTTTTACAGAGTTTAATTTTTTGTCAATTGCAGAAATATTTAAAGTAAAAACTCCTGAATTTGGATTAGGAAAAATTTTAATTTGATACAAATTAGTGTTTGCTTGTTCAAGTGTATTTGTTGTTTTGTTATTAGTTGTAGTAGATGTGTTATTGTTAGTAGGAAGTGATGGTCTACTTAATCTTAATTGACTACCTTGACTAATACATCCCTCACAATTACTATTAATATTCTTATCGATCTCTGCTACTAGACCAGGGTTACCTATAAAACCTGGTTTAAATACAATTTCTCGTCCAGCTTTTAAATTAGTAACACCTTGATTTTGAACGTTCCCTGAAGTTTCTATTTTGTTAAGTACATAATGATTACCTGTAATATTCTGATTACTGATATATTTGTCATAATTATTTAAAAAATTGACAAGATTACTTGTGTAATCCTGACCATTGATAAAAAAATTACCTCCTGGTAGAATCGTAAATTGAGTATTTAAATTAAGACATAAACCTTCAGGACTATTAATATTAACAATTCCTGTTTCATCAATATTAAAAACAGTATTTCCAGGAAAATTTAGCGTTGTATTATTAATGTTCATTTCTCCGTTAATATTAAATACTAGAGATGGACATTGACAATAAGTAATAGTTGCTCCATTCACATTTAGGACAGATCCATTTTCTACAGCTACATCAAGTAAAGTTGAAGTAATACTCAGTCCCCCTGAAATATCCAATACAGAATTATTCTCAACACTTATGTTGCGATAAATTACTTCATCATTCCAATAACTATTAACATTAACGATTTCCGTAGTATAATTTACGGGAGCTAAATCTGCACTCCACATACCTCTACCATATGTAGATGCTATAACTTTTCCTTGGCAAGAACTAATATCTAAATCAGTAACAACGCAAACAGGAAATCCATTGTTAAAACATTCCCATTGACTCATACTCGCATTTCTATAAAAAACTCCTACATCAGTAGCAATATATAAACCATCATCAGATCCTCTATGGTATTTAATATCGTTAACAGGAAATTGTGTTAACCCATCAGAAAAGTCAGCCCATGTTTGCCCACCATCTTCAGACTTAACAACTCGGTAATCGCCATTATATATCCCTGAAATCGAACTGTTTTCTTTGAAGCCTCCAATTGTAATCCATAATCTTTGATTATTGTTAGGGTCAATAACAATGTCTGAAATGGGAAGCCATTGCGGAATTATAGATGGTAGATTACCAGTAATATTTTGCCAATCATTCGCAGACATCCCCCCACCAGTTGTAGTCTTAAACAGAACCCCCTCATTACCAGGGGTTCCACATCCATAACAGATACGTGGAAAAGCTGCATAAATAGTGTTGGAGTCAGACAAAGAAACTTCTACAGCTTTTAGATCACCCCAAGTAGCTGTGAAATTATTTGAAAAATCCGAAATTTGTGTCCATCCTCCCGAAGAAACATTAGGTGTTAAAATTTTATGAACATTTTGATATCCAATATATAGATAATCATTATCATCCATTAGCATAGCTCTTACATTTGGTCCATCTCCTACAGGTTTGAAATTTCCATTATTGACCCAATTGGAACCATTGTAAACATATTTATGAATACCCTCTGATCCAGGACCACAACACCATTTTTGTGCATATAATATATTAGGATCATTTTTATCAAACATCACATCTCCACCATCTTGGGATAGATAAGGTAATATCCAGCTATCATTATTTCCATCATAAATGCTAACATCATTATCTTGAGTTCCTCCAGCTACCCTAGGACTATTTTCTGAACTACCAACACCGTAGTACTCTGTCATAACTAATCCAGTTCCATTAGCACTGTTCCAAGTACTTCCTCCTTGAATTGTTAAAGAAATTCCACCATCATTCCCATAAATTAGGTAATCATTCGCCCCTAAAGTTCCTATTGTGCTACCAGAAAATATTTCTATTATCCTACAATCTATATGTTGTCCAGCAGGTTGACTAACAAAAGAGACTCCTCCATTTATAGATTTGTATGGGTATTCTTGTGCCAATGTATAAATAATATTAGGGTCAGTAGGAGAAACAACTAAATCATTATAATGCTCATTCACAGCATTTCCTAAGTTATTCGGTGTTGAAATTAAACTCCAATTTGCCCCCATATCAATTGATTTGTAAAACTGGATATTTGAGTTAGAGGTATATTGACTATTTGAATAATTCTTGAATATAGCATATATGCTATTAGGTTCAGCAGGGGTTACTGCGATACTCATCCTTATCGATGGAATTTCACCTGTTGGGGTACTTGCTATATTTACAAGCGTTGGTGGAGAGCTAAATCCGTCTGTAGTTTTATACATAAGAAGACCATCATTTCCGCCATATTGATTTTGGCCAGTACTATAAAACCCTGACAAAGCACCTGCGTGATCATCTGAGACTACATAAACAATACTAGGGTTTGTAGGATGAATTTCAATATCATGGAAGTGTCTTGCAATAAGGTTTGAATCATAAGCAACGTCTCCAACAGAATTTGGTAATGTAAAAACATTATTCCAATTAGTTCCTCCATCAGTTGTTTTATAAACAGCATCGTTAATTAAAGTATATACTATACTAGGATTTATTGGGTTAATAGCAATCTTTCGAACAATTTGATTTATTGCTGGAGAAATGGGACTTATTGAGCCCCATGTAACTCCCGCATCAACACTTTTTAATATTCCTATACCATAACCTCCTGAGGCGGAATTTCCTGTAGCTACGTATATAGTTTGAGAGTTAGTCGGATCTATCTTTATATCATTTATACCTAACCCTGGTAACCTCAAAGAGTTGGTAATATTCGTCCATCTTGGACTTCCTGACAAACCGTTGGTTGTTTTAAATACTCCTCCAGCTTCACTTCCGGCATAAATAATATTTGAGTTATTAGGATCGCTAGCAATAGCCATAACCCTACCAAGGTTTGGCCACGAATTTGATGAGGGCATATTCATATTTGGACCAAGTAATTTCCATGAAGAATAATTTGAACTTGCACAAACTGAATTATTCATCAAGGAGTTTAATGCTTGTTGAGAATGCACGAAACTACCAATAGCGCCATTTGGCTTATCTACACGGTTTTGCCAAAACATTTTCCATCTCTTATATTGAGCATAACTCCCTCCCTCATCTGAATTTGGGTTTGTATTAAAAAAAGCATCTGTTTTTTCTGAAATTTCATGAAAATTTGAATTAGGATTTAACATTGCATCTCGAAAATTAATTCCTCCATCTTGGCTTAATAAACCAAATGGTACAAAAAGTAATATTGATACTGTTATTAGACAATTTTTTATCATTTGATTTGTTTTAGTACAATAATTTTTTGAGTCACTATTTCTTCCTTTTTTATTAAAAAAAGATACGTGCTATTTGGTAAACTCGAAGTCTCTACAATAAATTCATTTTTATTTTTCTTAAAATTAGGATAGCATCTTTTTCCTAATAAACTATATACTTCAAATTTTATATTTTTATTTCTTGAAGTATTTATTGTTATACTCTTGGCATTAACTATCGGATTAGGATAGATCATTACATCGTTCTCAACTGCTATTTTTTTTTCAATATCAGTAACTAATAAACATGAACCTCCATATAAAGATATTCCGTCTTGAGAATAGCAATACAGCTGTCCGTTATCATCGAACCTAGGAATTAGACTTTCCAACAAACCATAAGTACTACCTATTCCTTCAATAATGCTTCCAGGAAGCCAAACAGAAGAATGAAAATGCCATCTTTTTCTGAAAGAACCATTAACCAATACAGAATCAACCGAATCAATAACAGCAAAAAAAGTAGGTCCGAATTTATCTTTGGCAATTTGTTCCATATACCCCCTAACTGTATCTCCTACAGCTAAATTAAAATCATATAACAACATTTCAGTGACACTATCTTTTGGAATGTAAAAAACTTTCTTTGCTAGAGTATCGTTTCTATATGCCCCTACATATCCAGCATTATAAAATTGAGGATCATTTGGCGCAAAATTATAAGATACTTTACCGGCACTTTCAAGTTTATGATAGTTAGTCAATCCTAACAATGTATCTCCTGTCAATTCATAATGATACATGGAAGATTGATAGGACGTTCCCCAAGAAACTACCCAAAGAGCATTACTTTCAGGAAAAGGGATATATTGAGCCTTATAAATAAAAGAGTGGAGTAATAATGTTAAAACTATTGTTAGGTGTAGTGGTTTCATAATTTTATTTTAAATGTGTACGGAGTACTTTTTTTTGAACGTTTGCCACCCACATTACTAAACATAGCAGCAGTACAACAATCCTTCAAAAAAGGGTAACAACAAAATTTGTTACTTGCACAAATAGTGCACAATGTGAGTTTTGTTTGTTTGAAAAAATAAAATTTTGCCTTGAGCAAGCCACTAATTAGATGCTGATGGTTTTTAGATTCTTTATGTCATTTTGTTATCAAACAAAAGTTTGGGCAAAATTTCACTCAGAATGACAAACTAATTTATTAAGTTTTAGCGAGAGCTGTCAGTTTGAGTACTCCTGAGTCATCAGGATTATCTCGAGAATTGTCAGTTCGAGTATTCCGTTTTTAACGGAATGTATCGAGAACTTGATTATCACCTTGCTTTATTCTATAAGAAATTGAGAATAATTCATCAAAAACTAACTCCAAACTCAGCTTTCAATTTTTCCAAATCATCTTTAAAATAGTTGGTACAAAAAGCCTTTTCTTCGGAGGACATTAAAGCATATTTCATTTCAGAACGGTTGCTTTCCTTTACCTTGTCTATTGCACTAGAGTTCAACACCATTTTGCGTAAAAAAGAAACCTGCAAGGGCAGTCTAACTAATTTTCTTAACAAATGGTTTCTATTGACCAAAAAGTTATTTAAGGCTTTATTTTTAACACCTGCCGCCTTGTGTTGCGCTTCAAGCTCAGAAATTTGAAAGGCATCCAATCCTAAAAAATCAAAATACGCGTTCATGAGCTCTTGAGGGTTTTCTTTTAATTGTGATGTGGTACAAATAAAGAGTTGCTCTCTTTTAAAATACTTCATCCAATTGGTAATGTGTTTATGATACATACTACCTTCAAAATTAGCGTGGTTGTTTTTAGCTACAATGTCATTTCCTTTTAAAACTGTGGCTTCGAGTTGTTCACTCTCTATTAAAGAAATACTCTTATCAATGTATCCATGATTTAACGAAAAATGATAATTGGAATATGTTCGAGCAGAAGGTTCTCTTAAAATAATAGTAAGCTTCATATTGGGGTTGTATTCAGCCATTCGTTGAGGAGCATCTTTATCCATTAACAAATAAGTATCTGAAGTAGCTGTTAGCCCAGATTTTTCATCAAAAAAAGAATGGAGGTATTGAGGGCCTCTTTGGTAATGGTCGTTCACCGAAAAGTAGGTAACTTCTTTAATGGAAGAGAAATTTATGGCAGCATGCTGTTTCAGGTAAGCTACCAAACTGGTAGTTCCCGACCTTCCTGCTCCTATTATTATGTGCTCGACTTTCATACAATAAAAATCCCCAACTTTTATTCAAAGTTGGGGATTTTAGTTCAATTATTTACATTGAATTTATTTTGCGTAGTTAACTGCTCTTTTTTCTCTAATTACAGTAACCTTAACTTGTCCTGGATAAGTCATTTCAGTTTGGATTTTTTCAGCCAAATTAAACGACATGGTATCAGCTTCAGCATCAGTTACTTTACCACTTTCTACAATAACCCTTAATTCTCTACCTGCCTGTATTGCATATGCTTGCTCTACTCCTGGGTAAGTCATTCCAATTTTTTCTAAATCTTTAATTCGGTTAATGTATTGCTCCATTACCTCTCGTCTAGCACCTGGTCTAGCACCAGAAATAGCATCACAAACCTGAACAATTGGAGAAATGATAGAAGTCATTTCTATTTCATCGTGGTGCGCACCAATGGCATTACAAACATCTGCTTTCTCTTTGTATTTTTCAGCGATTTTCATCCCTAAAATTGCGTGTGGCAATTCTGGCTCATCGTCTGGCACTTTACCAATATCGTGCAGCAATCCGGCACGTTTAGCTACCTTAGCATTTAACCCTAATTCCGATGCCATAGTAGCACATAAATTAGCCACTTCTCTAGAGTGCTGCAATAAGTTTTGACCATAAGAAGAACGGTATTTCATTCTACCTACCATTCTTATTAACTCAGGGTGTAATCCATGAATTCCTAAATCGATTGTAGTTCGTTTACCAACTTCTAAAATCTCTTCTTCAAGTTGTTTTTTGGTTTTCTTGGCAACTTCTTCAATCCGAGCTGGGTGAATTCTTCCATCACTTACCAATTGGTGCAATGATAATCGAGCAATTTCTCTTCTTACTGGATCAAAACAAGAAAGAATAATTGCTTCGGGTGTATCGTCAACAATAATTTCTACACCGGTAGCAGCTTCTAACGCTCTAATGTTACGCCCTTCTCTACCAATAATTCTACCTTTAATTTCATCGCTTTCTATTCTAAATATAGAAACTGAATTTTCAACAGCTTGTTCTGTTGCCACTCGCTGAATGGTTTGTACCACTATTTTTCGCGCTTCTTTGTTAGCGTTAATCTTAGCTTCTTCAACTACATCTTTAATTAGCGCTAAAGCATCTGTTTTTGCTTCGTCTTTTAAAGCATCTACCAATTCAGCTTTTGCTTCTTCTGCTTTTAAGCCAGATATAGCTTCTAACTGCTCCACTTGTTTACGGTGAGCAGATTCTAAGTCGTTCTCTTTGGTTTCAACTATTTCTAGTTGTTGGGTTAAGGTTTCTTTTATACGATCAACCTCTTTTTCTTTTCTTTTAGCATCCTCTATTTGTTTAGATGCCGAGTCGTTTTTCTGCTTTGCACGATTTTCTAAATCAGCAATTTTACGCTCTCTATCGTTTATTACTTTTTCGTGCTCTTGTTTTAGCTGTAAAAACTTCTCCTTTGCTTGCAACAGCTTTTCTTTTCGCTGTACTTCTCCTTCGGCCTTGGCATCTTGTATGATCCTGTTCCCTTTAGAGCTAGCTCCTTTTTTCATCATCATAGCTACTAAGCCACCAGCAATGGCACCTCCAACTACAACTCCGATAATAATACTTACTATGTCCATTTTCTTTTATAAGGTTTTAATTTTTGTACCTTTTCAGTTCCGTATTTACTTCTCTATTTTTTTGGGGCATAAAAAAACCCGTACAAACTTTGGCTTGGATAAACCATGTAAAAAAAAATAGATTGGAGCGGCCAAGTATGGTCAAACTTCCCATGTCCACTTAAAGTGAATATCCTTACGGATTTACGAGGGGCCTGTTTTAGGTTACTTATGAGCTTTGCTCCAATGAAGTAAAATGTTAGTTTATCAAACGAAATTAATTTGTACGGGAACTCTTATATATTAGCTATATAAAATGCCGATAATTATTGCTTCTTATATGTAAAAGAACGTTACAGATTTTGGTCCAATAAAGCTTCAACCGAAGTTAAATCTTCTTCTATCTTCCCATTATCTAATATACCCTTATTTTCTAATTCAAAATTGCGCGAAGCTACTTTTAAGGCAGCCATTGCAATCAAATCTTGTTTATCCTTAACATCGTATAACCGTTCAAATTCTTTTATTGAATCGTTAATTTTTTCTGCTGCATTCCTAATACCTTCTTCTTCGTTAGCAGCTACTGTTAAGGGATACACCCTGTTTGCAATTTTTATTTTAATCGACAATTCGGCCATAGGGCGTATTAAATTATCCGTTTATTTGAGCAATACATTTATCAATTTCCCGCACCATTTCGTTGATTTTCAACTTCACCTCTTTGGTACTTTCTCCACCAACATTTTTTGCTAATTTCAACAACTTCATTTTGTCATTGAGTACCAAAATCTGTTGGTTTTTATTTTCTAACTCTTGTTTTGTTTTTTCTATTTCAGCTGTTAACGACTTATTTTCTTTTTGAAGTAATTCGTGCTTTACAACAAGCTTTTCAGCTTTAGCCTTTACATTACTTACTAAAAGGGATAAATCCTTCATACTAAAACAGACAATTTTTGGTTAATAAATCAACCTTCACAAATTTAGTTTTTTTACACGATATTTTGTGAATATTAATATTTAAATATCAGTTTTTTTTATCCTGTCTTCTATAGCTTTGCCACCAACCACTTTTGGATAACTTTTTGCTATTATAACGTATGCTCAATAAATGGATTTTTACTTTAATTGTATGTTTTACACAAGTTTTAAGCTTTGCTCAAGATACTATTCCCAAAAATTATTTTAGATCGCCTTTAGGTATCCCCTTGTTTTTGGCTGGTAATTTTGGGGAACTAAGGTCCAACCACTTTCACTCTGGCTTAGATATGAAAACCCAAGGAAGAGAAGGTTTTAACATTTATGCTGCTGCAGATGGCTATATTTCGCGCATAAAAATATCTCCTTGGGGCTATGGAAAAACAATTTATATCGACCACCCAAATGGATACACTACTGTATATGCTCATCTTCAAAAATTTAAAAATAACGTTGCTACAGCAACCAAAACGTACCAATATGAAAAGGAAAGCTGGGAAATTGATTGGTATCCTGCCGATACGTTAATAAAGGTTAAGAAAGGTGATATTATTGCACTATCAGGAAATACAGGTGGTTCGGGTGGCCCACATTTGCATTTCGAAATTAGAGAAACTGAATCAGAACACCCTGTTAACCCTTTACTATTTGGTTTTAAAATACAAGACAACATTAAACCTATTATTAGAAGTATTACTCTCACTCCATTAAATGATACCAGTTATGTGAACAACAAAAGCAGATCGCAGCGTTTTTTAGTAAGTGGTGTAGATGGCAATTACAAGTTAAAATCTGCCACACTTATTAATGCTTATGGACAAATTGGTGTGGCCATAGAAACCATTGACAAGTTAAATGGTGTGGGCAACAGAAATGGAATTTATACGATAGAACTACAACAAGAAAAAGAAACCATTTTTAAATCGGAAATGAAAAAGTTTAGCTTTGATGAATCCAGAGCACTAAATTCTTTAATTGATTACCAACTCTATTTAAAACAAAAAATTAGAGTGCAACGAAGCTATATTGAACCAAACAATAAGCTAAACATTTATATAAAACATAAAAACAACGGTATTGTTCAGTTTAATAAAGGCGAAAATATTAACTTTAACTATATTGTTAAAGACACTTACCTTAACACTTCTAAATTAGCGTTTAAGGTAAACGGAAACATCAATAAAAAAACAATCCCAGCTACTATTAAACAAGAGTTTGATACTACTTTTAGTTACCAAGACAGCAACTATTTAGACAAGCAAAACATTAAAATAAGTATACCTGAGCACGCACTCTACAAAGATTTACCGATACATTTTCATATTGCCGATACTATGATAGGAGCGATTACACCAACTTATTTTGTGCACAACGACTATACACCTTTACATAAACCTATAACGGTGTCTATTAATGTTGGTAGAATTAGTGAATACTTAAGAAGTAAAGCTACACTGGTTCATTTTGATCGAAAAAAACGCTATTACGCCCGAGGTGGAGAATGGAGAAACAATTATTTGGTGGCAAAATCTAAAGCTTTTGGAGGTTTTGCAGTTATGATTGATACGATTGCTCCAGTTATTACTCCTATTAACATTAGTAAAAATAAAAATATGGGAACATCACGAGAAATTTCGGTTAAAATAGCCGACAATTTATCGGGCATTAAAAGCTACAGAGCTACTATAGATGGAAAATGGGTTATAATGGAGTATGAAGCTAAAAAGGCAAAATTATTCTACACTTTTAACAACCTTTCAAAAGGAAAGCATAGTTTTGAATTAACGTTAACTGATGGAGTTGGAAATACAACAAAAAAAACAATTCCTTTTATAAGATAGATATGGATTTAAGTAAAGAGTTTGAAAATGGAAGTTATAGTGTTAACATGAGGAAGTTGGCACGAAAATCTCGTTTGGGATTCGGCTACCAAGACATTAAACACATTACCATTCAAGATATCTTGATTATGAATAAGCATAAGGAGCTTATTAAAATTTATTATGGTTTAGACAAGATTACTTTTATGGATGATATTCTAGAAGAATGCGGTATTGCCGAAGAAGACAGAATTGAAAAGCCTGGTAAAATTACAGACTTACCCGAACGATCTAAACTGGTTAATAAAGCCATGGACGTTGTTAAAGCACGTAAAAAAGAAGAGGTAGCCGCTTTTAGAGAAATGGCCAAAGAATTACGTGACGAGCTAAAAAATGAGGAGAAGGAAGCAAAAAAGAAATAACCTATTCCACCATTATTTTTTGAGTAGCATTGAGTTGTCCTTCAACTATAAACTCCAACAAATACAATCCTGAATTTAAAGAATACTGAGCCATATTTATATTTAGGCTATTATTACCGGTGCTAACTGATCCGTTATAAATAGTAGCCACATTTTTACCCAACAAATCGTTCATTACCACTTTTAATATTTTGTTTGAATTAGCGTAAAAATTAATGGATAAATTCTCTTTTACCGGGTTAGGATAAACATTAAGTTGATTTACTACATCATATTCTGGCAAACCAACCAATCGTAAACTATCTATATATTCTATAGACGTAACCAAACTTGCACTGGTAACAATTTTTAATACAGGAACCCCCATACCTGCAGCCAACCATTTATACTCAATTTCTTCTGGTCGAGGAATGGTTATTCCAAAAGGAATCGGTGAAGCAGTATAGATAGTATCTACTTTATTTAAAATAGATTTTACCCTTAAACAATTAAACGTTCCATAAGGCGTAGTTAACATTCCCCAGCCATCAACTGTATCTATTCGTTCCATTGTTTGACCATAAAAACCAAAAGTTGGTACGGTTATGTCAAATTCTGAATTTGAAACATGATTGTCGCCATAATTCATTGGAAAAACATACTCTCTATCTACAGGAATATTTCTTGTAGAACTTGGTACACTAATTATTTCAGCACCAAAGCCAACATTATCATAAGCAGTAGAAGAATTTTTAGTGTAATTATATACGTTAGTAATTGGCACTTGAGTTACACCTAAGTCTGGTCCTTTTTTGGCAAAATCTGCCTTATGATTAGGATAAAGAAGGTTGTTGTTAAAAAATAATTGGTAGGCAAATGGTGTTGAACTAACCGAAAAGAAAGTATCCAATTGTTGAGATAACGGTGTTAAATTAATATAGTTCCAAGTGTAATTGGCTCCAGTTAAAGCTGGATCATACCCTTGGACATTAGTAGTTGCACTTAAACGAACAGTATCGCCAGCCGAAGGCATATCGCTATCAGTTATTGTAATTTGAGCCGTTAAAAAACTAGCAATCAAGGCCATGGAAAATAGTAGTGTAATTTTTTTCATGGAATAAAGGTAGTAATTTATTGCAGAGTGCTAAAATTATGCTTCTCGGTGCAATTTGAAAACTGAGCTAAATTTGGAATTTTTACCAATTTTTGGTAAATCTGATTAAAAAATAAAACAATGAAGAATACATCCATATCACTCAGAAATTATTTTGACCAGTTGATACAAGGGAACCTTATAGATGCTCTGGAATAAAGTGAATCCAATATATCAAATTATTAATGTATTATATTAGTTATAATAACAGTCGAGCAAAGACAAACAATTAAAGACAAGCTTAATATTGCGGAAGTATTAAAATGGAACTTTAGACAAATCTATTTTAGTAGCAACAACCTCATTAGTAACATAAGCCACTTTTCTTAATTGATTCAATGATATAAATTTACGATTGATACGATACCCCTCAGTAATACCATTATTCAATACAACATTCAATTTTCTGAATGATCTAGTATACTTATTAACTACATGAGGTAATTGATAAAACTCACCTTTACCATCAGCTACGATATAAGGAAACCCTTGAAAGCGATATTTAATTAATAATCTGTCCATTACAACTGTGTAACTCAAATGTACTATATTTACAAGGAAAACTTCGGGTACGTTACACATTAGTGTGGTTTAGCCGGTTGTTATGTGTAATGATGAAAAACGTAAACCATTTTAGATAAAAATAAATATGTCATATCCAGAGGAATATAAAATTATAGGAAAACGCTTGATTCAAGCTTTTGGAGGAGGTAAGCCGAAAGTTATTAGGTACTGGGATGAAAATGAAGAGAATAGTGTTGATTTACTCTCCCTTCCATCACAGAAACATAATGGCACCCTATTCTATGGTACTATGGGATTGTTCTATAAGCAATTTGTTATTGACGGTGTTCCTTTTGAATCAAGGGTCGAAATGGTAGGTGCTGCCTATGAAGCTTTTGAACAATTTCCCAATGTACTTTCTACGGCTTCATTTTGTAGTATTAAAGATGATTTCTTTTGCGAACCTGGCTCAGTATTGCCTAATGCAGTTTCAATGTATTATCCAAAACTAGAAGCAAAGCATTTATATTTTACATCTCCATTTTTATGGGAAGATGATTTAGATACACTTCAATTATCTGATGATATAGATGTCAATTGGATACTAGCTATTCCAATTACCGACTCTGAATCTTCGTACTTAAAAGAAAATGGAGAAGACGCTTTTGAAGATCTTCTTGAAGAAAATGACATAGATATTTTCGACTTAAGCCGAGATTCTATCATTTAGTAATACACATAACACTATATAAAAAGCATTAAAACGACTTTTTACATTAAACGTTACCCACAATAAGAAAATGAATTACAGAATAACAAAATTTGACCCTAAAAAACGGAATAAAGAAGGCCACTTTTTGGACAATTCAGAATGGACAGCGATTAGTGATATTGGAAAGCCTGAATATAAGAATGTGAATTATGAAGAATATGAAACTACAGAAAATGCATATGCGGAATCTGTTGGACTTATTCTTGATGAAAAAAACATTCAGAGCCTTAAGATTGACTCTTTAGAATTATATAATTCTTATGAAGATTTTGAGAACTATAAGAAGGACGGTCGATTACAAAATATCGAAATTGACTTTAATAACGAAATTGCCAATTTGAAAGATGAAACGATATTGAACTCAACGGAAGTTCAAAAAATGATTCGTTTGATTTTAAGAGAAACAATTTGGATGAACCTAATTAGCTCTGTTCTTAAAATAACATTCGGTTATGATTACTATATGTATGTCGAATGTTCTGAATTGAGTAAAACCACCTTAGATAAAATTGAAAAAATGGGACTTTTTGTTGAACCCAATATTGGACAAAGGACAATTATTGTAACTGACGAAAACGGAAATGAAATATAAAAACTGTGGGTAACACTGTATATAGCAAATAGGGCGTTCAGTGGTTGATGAAAGTTCTCCGGTTATTTGAAACACCGCCAAATCTTATGATTTGGCTTTTGAAAATGAATAATGTAAAAACAAAATACAACGCTTTGGCTCAGAGCAAAACTGAAATTTTATCGCTTTCTACTGCCCTACTTGCCATATACTAAACGTTGTGCTTCATGCGGAAAATCAGTTAAAGCCATAAATTTTTAGTTTTTTTAAATAGATTTTTAATATCTAAAAAGGTCGAATAATGGAATCTGAAAACTGAGCATTACGCAGGAAAGGTTATATGAAAATTCTAACTCCGAATAACAATTCTAACTAGAATGAAAACGATTCATTTTAGCGGAAAAAACTCATTTAAACGAAATTCTAATTGAAGTGGAATATTTTAGCACAATTGCGGATTTGACATTTAAAGCGGAAAACTAAACTTTGTGGAGTTTGATTGGATTGCGAGAACAATCCTGCCTTGTATAAATATTCAGAGAATACAGAAACTTTTCGGAATCTCACTCAGACGAGAAACAGTTGCAGCGGAAACCAAAGCACGCAAGCACAACAACGCATAACCAAAATTGCTAATTAACGGAATATAGAATGATTCTAAAGTTCAAATAACTTAATTTTAACCAACGAATAATTGGGGTTGCCAAAACGCAACTTTAGTTATTCAAGACCGTTGGCAAACACTATCCGCTTATTCCCTGTTTTGTTGTATAATACTAAAAATCGTCTTTTGAGTAATTAGTAATTAGTAATTTCGTTAATCATAAAAACCCTAACTATTAAAAAACTCATATATATATTATTTCTTTTAGTTTCCCTTAATGGACTTACCCAAAACTATGCTGATAAAAGCTACTACTTATTAGATAGCTTAGATTTAGATGCATTAGGAGAAGATGATCAAAAGTTAATCAAATCGAGTTTAGAACTATTTCATAAAGCAATAAATGATACGAGTAAGATAAATGCTTTTAAAGAGATTTGCGAAAAAATGATGCATAAAGATTGGGAAAAATACCAACACTTACAATTAACCTTAATAAAAGATGCTATTGCTGCCAACCCACCCCCTCAAGAAACTTTGGTACTAAAAAAAGCTTTAGCTGCAGCAATAAACAACATTGGTATTATTCATGATAATAAAGGTAACCCTGTATCGGCATTAACACAATATGAAAAGAGCTTGAAGATCTACCAAGAAATTGGAAACAAC
>CAJQON010000024.1 GCA_905479995.1 uncultured Flavobacteriales bacterium
GCGATTGCAGCAGAAGCTGCAAAACATGCTAAAGCATCGGCTTTAACTTCAGGATCATGAGAAATTAATTGTAATTCAACTTGTGTGTTAGCATGATAATCATCTGGAAAAAGCGGTCTTAATGCTCTATCTATTAAACGACATACTAATATTTCGTTATCATTTGGTCTTGCTTCTCTTTTTAAGAAACCTCCAGGGATTCTACCAGCTGCAGCAAATTTCTCTTTGTAATTTACTGTTAATGGTAAGAAGTCCATATCTTCTCCGGCAGTTGCATCAGATACAACAGTAGCTAGGATCATGGTTTTACCCATTGTTAATACAACAGCTCCATCAGCTTGTTTAGCTAATTTTCCTGTTTCTAATTCGATGGTCCTTCCATCACCTAACGTGTAGGATTTTTTAATTCCAATTTTTGACATATTATTTGTTTGTGTTCCGAACACTCGGAATGATTTATATTGGTGCACCATGCACCTTTTTTAATTGTTTACTATTTAATAAAAAAGGGGAGTGGCAAATTAATTTGCAACTCCCCTTAATTTTATGCTTGAAGTAATGTTGTTTTCAACGCTTACTTTCTAATTCCTAATTCTTTAATCAACTCTCTGTATTTTACAATATCTTTTGCTTTACAGTAGTTCAATAAGCTTTTTCTCTTACCAACTAAATCCAATAAAGCTTTTTGAGTATGCTTATCTTTTTTGTTTTTCTTTAGGTGTTCTGTAAGGTGAGCAATTCTAAAGGTAAATAATGCAATTTGACCTTCTGCAGAACCTGTGTTTTTTTCGTCTCCTCCGAATTTTTTAAAAAATTCTTGTTTTTTTTCTGTTGTTAAATACATTCCAAAATTAGTTTTAATGTTTATTATGTATGATAATTGGCTGCAAATGTAGTAAAATTATTAATGCTACAGTGCTTCCTTGTTTTTTTAATTGTTAAAGAGTTTTAAAGAGAGTGAAATCTTTTCTTTAAGTTGATCCCTTCCTACGATATAGTCTAAGAAACCATGCTCTAATACAAACTCTGATGTTTGGAAACCTGCTGGTAGGTCCTTACCAATAGTTTCTTTAACTACACGTGGTCCGGCAAAAGCGATTAAAGCTCCAGGTTCCGCTATATTAATATCTCCCAACATAGCGTATGATGCTGTAACACCACCAGTAGTTGGATCTGTTAATAAGGAGATGTAAGGAACTTTTGATTTAGCCAATAAAGATAGTTTTGCAGAAGTCTTTGCCATTTGCATTAATGAAAATGCGGCTTCCATCATTCTTGCGCCACCAGATTTTGATATCATTAAAAAAGGAGTTTTTGTTTCGATAGAATAATCAATAGCTCTCGCTATTTTTTCTCCAACAACAGATCCCATAGATCCACCAATAAAGCCAAAATCCATACAAGCTACCACTAAGTTTTGCTTGTCAATTTTACCAATGCCAGTTCTAACAGCATCTTTTAGGTCTGTTTTTGCTTGCGTGGCTTTAACTCTGGCAGTATATTTTTTAGTGTCTTCAAATGTAAGAGGATCACCAGAAACTAAGTTTGCGTCTAATTCCTTGTATTTGTTTCCATCAAACAATATTTTAAAGTATGCTTTAGAATCTATTCGTCCATGATGTGAACATTCTGAACAAACACAAAGGTTTTCTAGATATTCTTCGTTAGAAACAACGTGTTTACATTCCGGACATTTATACCAAAGTCCTTCAGGTGTTTCTTTCTTCTCTTTAGTAGGAGTAACAACTCCTTTTTTACTTCTCTTAAACCAACCCATTGTTAAAGTTTTGTTAGTGTTTTAAGCTAATGTATTTACATTGTTTAAATCTTCAAAAGCTTGTTTTAATCTAGCTTTAAAAGTTAATTCTCCTTCACGCAACCATTTTCTAGGATCATAATATTTTTTATTAGGAATATCAGCTCCATCAGGGTTACCTATTTGTGTGTTTAAATAACCTGATTTACCGGTAATGTAATCTCTTACACCTTCAGTAAAAGCAAATTGCATGTCAGTATCAATATTCATTTTGATAACTCCATAGCCAATTGCTTCTCTAATTTCTTCCACTGTAGAACCAGATCCTCCGTGAAATACAAAATCTACAGGATTAGCTCCAGTATTGTATTTTTCTTGAATGTATTCTTGAGAGTTTTTTAAAATTTTTGGTGTTAAAACTACGTTTCCTGGTTTGTACACACCGTGAACGTTACCAAATGCAGCAGCGATTGTGAATCTGTTGCTAATTTTAGAAAGTTCTTCATAAGCGAAAGCAACTTCTTCTGGTTGAGTGTATAGTAGACTGTTGTCTACGTCAGAATTGTCAACACCATCTTCTTCACCACCAGTAATACCTAACTCAATTTCTAAAGTCATACCGATTTTATCCATTCGTGCCAAATACTTTTTGCAAATTTCAATGTTTTCTTCAATAGGTTCTTCCGATAAATCTATCATGTGAGAACTGTATAGTGGTTTTCCAGTTTCTTCAAAATGTTTTTCTCCAGCATCTAATAAACCATCAATCCAAGGCAATAATTTTTTTGCACAATGGTCTGTATGAAGGATAACAGGAATTCCATAAGCTTCTGCCAATAAATGAACGTGTTTTGCTCCAGCAATAGAACCTAAAATGGCAGCTTGCTCATTTTCGTTACTTAAACTTTTACCAGCATTAAATTGTCCACCTCCATTCGAAAATTGAATGATTACTGGTGCATTTAGATCTTTTGCTGTTTCCATAACACCGTTAACGGAATTGTTTCCTACAACGTTAACTGCAGGTAATGCAAAGTTTTTAGCTTTAGCTAATTGAAATACTTTTTGAATATCATCTCCTGATACTACTCCTGGTTTAATTTTATCACTCATATTCATTGAAATTTGGAAGCCAAAGTTAATATAAAATTGAAAGCCTTTGTAGTTCTTAATAAAGAAATTGAAAAGAAATTAATTTTCGAGGGCACCATTTTCTACCCAGCAGATTAAAAGATTTTTTTCAGCCTCTGTTAATGCTGCAATTCCGAAGCTGTTAGGAATTTGAGGCATTGATTGATCTAAGATAGTTGTTTGCAACAAGGTGCCGTTTTCAACTGCGCCTTTTAAACCATTGTAGGTTAGTATCCAGGCATCATGACATCCGGTGCCAGAACCTAATCCTGTAGAGCATTTTGCTTTAATTAATGGTGCGATATCGGTAGTGTATGAAGTTACTGTTCCATCACAAGGGGGAATTGGACTTACGTCAATTCTGTTCTTTGTGCATGCAAAAAATAGGAGGGAAACAAAAAGAAAAAAGGTAAGTTTCATTTAACTAAAATTACTAGAAAGGATATCCAATTCCTAAGTTTAAAGTGGGCTTATTCCAAATTAGGTCAAATTTTTCTGGATTAGTGCTAGAAGGATCTTTAAGTTTTGCTGCCAAATCAAACCGAATTAAAAAGAAGTTAAAATCAAGTCTTAAACCAACTCCAACTCCAATAGCAATGTCTTTCCAAAATTTATCGGTAGCAAATTCAGCGTTAGGCCTAGCTTCATCTTCTTTTAGTATCCAAATGTTACCAGCATCAACAAATGCAGCTCCTTCAACTATTTTTGTAATATCGAATCTATACTCAATGTTACCTTCAATTTTTAGTTCACCAATTTGGTTTAATGAATTTTCAGTTAAACTGTCAGGAATAGATCCAGGCCCTAAAGACCTTGCTTGCCAGGCTCTAATGTCGTTGGCGCCACCGCCATAATAACTTTTTTCGAAAGGCAATACGTCTAGGTTTCCATATGGTTTTCCTATACCAAGGTTTAATCTACTTACAAAAGCTGTATATTTTGATTGTTGATAGAACCTAAGATCAATATCTGTTTTAGCAAACTGAGCGTATCTAATGTTAAAAACGTTGTAGCTTTCTGTTTCAATATTGTCATATGTTTGGTTGGTTATCTTGTTATATGCGGAAGCTATGTTTCCTGCTAATTCTAAATTAAAACGAAAAAACATGAAGTCTTTTAGTTTATTAATTCTTTGATTGTTATAAATAAAGGTGTATGATGAAGAGTGGATGACATGATCTTTGTAACTGTTTAAGATAAAAGGATTGTTCTCTTCTTCTAGTTTTTCTTGAAATTCAACAGTAGGGTTTAGCTTAATAATACTGGAGTTTACAACATTAATAAAGTGTTTTTTAAAGGCAGATTCATTCCAGAAGTAACCGAAGGTTACTTGGATAAGGTTTCGTTCGTATTCTGGACGTTTTTCATAGTTAAGGAGTAAGGCCACATTTGTTTTTGGGTTGGTACGTCTAGAAAATCGATCTAATTTTATAGGTAACAAAAATCGAGGAAACTCTAAGTTTAGTTCTGGACCAAATTCTAAGGTATTAAAAGGTACGCCTAAAAACTTAAATTCTTGCTGATCTTCTTGTTCATCATTAATTAACTGTTGAACTTCTAATCCTCCTTTTAGTTTTACGGTAAATTTTTCTCCGCCTCTAAATACGTTTTTGTTTTGATAAATAAGATTTCCTTCAACTCCGAGGTTTCCTCCGCTATATGTTCCGTTTCCTTCAATAGAAAAGGACTTTGTAAAAGCTGTTGTTAGGTCTATTTTTGCATTTAACTTGTTGTCTCCAATGTCTTCGAATGTAATATTTACGCTTTTAAAAAGACCTAATTCAGAGAGGTGCTTGTAGGTGCTTTTTTGATCTTTTAATAAGTACAATTGATTTTTGTTTAAACCAACGGTATGATTTAACATTCGAGGACGATATTTCAGTTCATTGTCATAATGTATTCTGGTTTTTTTAAAAGTTACAGTGTCAAAACTAGCAATATTTTTGTCTTTAAAAGACTTAGTGACATACATGTCAATAGCATTAATAGCATATTTTTTATGAGGAACTTCATAAGTAGTGTCTTTAAGATTGTCTTTTATTTGTTGTTTGTTAATGTTAATTTGAATTTTTATTTCTTTTGTTGTTTGACTACTATCTACTTTAAAGTTAACGTATTCTTTATTAAAGTAATAGTAGCCTTCATTACGCATGTGTTCTTTAATTCGTTCTCTTTCTGTATCTAATAAATCTACGTCAAATGTTTTGCCGGCTCTAATATGAGACCTTAGTAGAATGAAAATCATAAGTTCTTTAATGCCCTCATCTTCAATATTGTATTTAACCTCTTTAATAAGGTATGGAGCACCAGCTTCAATCAAATACTCAATTTTAATTTTATTCTTTTTTAGTTTACTAGTGTAAGTAACCTTATTATCAAAATATCCTTTGTTTTTTGCGTATTGATTTAGCTGTTTAATTGTTCTTAAAGTAAGGGTTGAATCATATGCAACAGGCGGCTCTCCTGAATTTTTAAAAGTGGTTGCACCCTTTTTGTTAAAAGCATTATATACAGAAAGATGGTACCTGAAAAGACCTAATATTTTTCTATTAGTTTTTTGTTTAACCAATCCTTCAATTGCATCAGAATCAAGTTTTCTGGTATCAATTTTAACTTTATTTTGTTTTAAAAATAATTCATTTGGGGCTAAGTGCTTTGTAGGCGAACAGCTATAAAAGCATACAACAAGGATGAGCAAGCCAATAATTTGGATTACTTTAAAATTATTACTTATAAAAGGTTTTATATTCAATTTTAAAAAACTTTATAAATGCTTAGTTTTGCAGGCTAAGATTTGCAAATTAACAACTATTAACCAAAGAAAATGAATCATTTCGTAAGATTATTAACTATTTTTTTGTTGCTCACTGTAAGTATCACATTAAATGCACAAGAAGACAAAAAGCTTACCAAAAAAGAAGCTGGAGTTTTATTGGAAAAAGCAGAGATGAATTTTGAGCTTAAAAACTACTTGGATGCTTTAGATCAATATACTGCATTGTATGAATACAAAAAGAATGATTTGTATTACAAATTGATGATGGGAATTTGTTTAACCTATGATCCTGATCAAAAATTGAAGGCTATAGAAATTATTGAACAAGTTAAGGTAACTAACCCCGAGTATAATTTGGTTAACTTTTATTTAGGTAAAGCTTATGCGGTTAATTATGAGTTTGACAAAGCAGTCAACTTGTTTAATATGTTTTTATCTGCAGCTACAGCTGAAGATGCAGGGCAAAAAGTTTTGGCCGATCAAATGATACAAAATTGTAAAAATGCTAAAGAAATTTTAGCAGATACTGTAAAGCAAAATGTTATTGTAAATATTAAGTATCCTATAAATTCACAGTACTCTGAATATGTTCCAGTTATTTCAGCCGATGAATCGGTTATGATTTATACTTATAGAGGAGTAAAAAGTACTGGTGCTGATAAAGTAGATCAATCACAAGGTTCTGAAGGTTATACTGAAGATGTTTTTATTTCGTATAAAAATAATGGGGAATGGACAGAACCTAAAAGTATAGGTGATAATATTAACTCTGATGGACATGATGCTGCTATAGCACTTTCTGTAGATGGTCAAACCTTATTTATTTATAAAAGTGAAGGGAATAATTTAGGAGATATTTATGTAAGTTATTTAAAAGGAAAAGAGTGGAGTAAACCAGAAAAATTAAAAGGAGACATCAACTCTAACAAAAGTTGGGAAGGAAGTGCATCTTTAGCTGCCAATGGTAATACATTATATTTTGCTAGTGATAGAGACGGTGGTTTTGGTGGAAGAGATATATATAAGGCGGAATTGCAAGAAAACGGAGAATGGGGAAATGTAATGAACCTTGGGCCTAATGTTAATACGACTTATAACGATGATGCTCCGTTTATTCACCCAGATAATATTTCATTATACTTTAGTTCTCAAGGACACACTAGTATTGGTGGTTATGACATTTTTTCGACAACCAAAGATGAGTATGGTGGGTTTTCAACTCCTGTAAATATGGGCTATCCAATTAATACAATTGATGACAATAGATATTTTGTATTATCAGCTAGTGGTAAAACAGGTTATTATTCTGGTGGTGGTGAAAACAGTATTGGAGAACAGGATATCTTTAAAATTGAAGCAGGAAAAATTGATAAACCTGTACTAGCCCTATTATTAGGAAAGGTATATTTTGATGATGTTGAAACAGGCTCTTTTATGAACTTATACAATAATGAAGAAGGAGAATTAGAAGGGACATTTAAATCTAACGATGAAACAGGTAAATATGTAATGGCATTAAAGCCTGGGAGGTATGAAATAGAGGTAGAGTTAGAAAGTGGGCAAATTGTAAGGGATTCAATTCGCTTAGATGAAATTACAGAATACGTTGTGTTGAAAAAAGATTTTAGAATTTATAGCGACACTAACATGGTAGCATCTAATAATAAATCTTTAGAAGATATATTAGCCGCAGAATTGGCCAAGGATGGTAAAACAATTGATACGCTATTTACCGACAATGTAAAGACAGAAATTAAGCTGGAAGGAATGACAGCCGGTAGAAGTATTAAATTAGAAAATATTTTATATGACTTTGATAAAGCTACGTTAACTACTACTTCTAAAGTTGAGTTAGATAGATTGGCTACAATTTTAGAAGAGCAGTCTGAAATTAAAATAGAAATTTCTAGTCATACTGATGCTAAACGAAATATTGAAGCAGCAAAAAGGATCTTTAAGCGAAAAGGAGTTCCTTATACAAAGGAAGCTCACGATAAAATGAGTGGGACTTACAACCAGCGTTTATCTCAGCGTAGAGCTCAGTCGGTTGTAAATTACTTGGTTAAAAAAGGAATTGCAAAAAGCAGGTTAGTAGCTAAAGGCTACGGAGAAGCGAAACCTGTAGCAACAAATGATACCGATGAAGGAAGACAGTTGAATAGAAGAACTGAGTTTAAAGTATTGGAAGACAAATAATGGTTACTGCAAATCAAAAAAAGTTTGTAAAATCGTTAACCTTAAAAAAAAACAGAACAGCCCATGGCTGTTTTGTTGTTGAAGGGGTTAAGTTGGTTGACGAATTGTTGTTGTCTAACTTTGAGGTTAAGGCCATTTATGCTACATCTAATTGGTTAATGGATAATTTAGGTGTTGAGGCACAAGAAGTGTCTAATAAAGATTTGGCTTCTATGTCCTCCTTTAAAACTTCTAATGAAGTTTTGGCTGTTGTAAATCAAAAGCAACCAAATATTATTGATCTTACTAATGGATTAGTCATTGCTCTTGATAATTTACAGGATCCTGGAAATTTTGGAACAATTATTAGAACTGCTGATTGGTTTGGGATTAAAAACATTGTTTGTTCTACTGGTTCGGTAGATATCTATAATCCTAAAGTTATTCAGGCAACAATGGGGTCATTGTTTCGTGTGAATTTGGTTTACACTGATTTAATGGAATTGTTTAGTCAAAATGAAAAAATAACTGTTTACGGAGCAGTTTTAGATGGTGAAAACATATATGCTAAAACATTATCGACAAAAAGCGCTGTAATACTAATGGGAAATGAATCTAAGGGTATTTCTAGTGACTTACTTCCTTTTGTTACCGACAAAATAAAGATACCAGGCTTTGGTAGTGCAGAGTCGTTAAATGTAGCTACCGCTACAGCTGTTATTTGCTCCGAATTTAAAAGAAACGCTTAAAAAAATTGGAGTTGAATAACTCCCATTTTTAGAACACCTCAAGCTATAAATATTGAGGTATAATCAGCTACCACACTAATATTTATTGAATGGCTAAATTATTATTAGGTGAACAGATGTAGGTTAAAATCATCTCAACATATTCTAGACAAGCACTAAACATCTTATGTATTGAACCAATTTCTGACAGTGTATTCGTGTCAATATTTCGTTTGTATAGTATAATTTCGGTCAATCTGTCATTAAAAATGGCATGGCATAGCCTTTGACATAAGTAAAATCAAAATAAATAAGCAAATAACACACCAAAATAAGTACAAAATGGCAAAAGGGAAAATTCAAGTAAATACGGAAAACATCTTTCCTATTATCAAAAAATTTTTATACTCAGATCACGAAATATTTTTAAGAGAATTGATTGCAAATGCAACTGATGCGACTAAAAAATTACACGCACTATCTTCTATGGGCGAGTTTAAAGGTGATATAGGAGATGACTTTATTGAAATTTTACTAGATAAAGATGCTAAGACAATAACGGTAAAGGATAGAGGTCTTGGAATGACTGGTGAAGAAGTGAAAAAATACATCAATCAAATTGCTTTTTCTGGAGCTGAAGAGTTTGTAGATAAGTTTAAAGATCAAGAAGAATCTGCCGGTATTATTGGGAAGTTTGGTCTTGGATTCTATTCTTCATATATGGTAGCAGAAAGAGTGGAAATTATTACAAAGTCGTTTAAAGACGAAACAGCAGTAATATGGGAATGTGATGGTAGCCCAGAATATTCGTTAAAAGACCACAAGAAAGAAGAAAGAGGAACTGAAATTGTATTACACATTGCAGAAGATTCTGTTGAATTTTTAGAAGAAGCACGTATAACTACATTGCTAACAAAGTATTGTAAGTTTATGCCGGTAACTATTAAGTTTGGACAAAAATCAGACTGGATAGATAATGCTGAAGGCAAAAAAGATAAAGACGGAAACGTTGAAAAGGAAGAGGTTAAAGTTGACAACATCGTTAATAACCCTAAACCAGCATGGACAAAATCTCCATCAGAATTAAAGGATGAAGATTACAAAGGATTTTATAAGGAATTGTATCCTTCAAACTTTGAAGATCCATTGTTTCATATTCACTTAAATGTAGATTATCCGTTTAACTTAACTGGAATCTTGTACTTCCCAAAAATTAGTGCCAACATGGAAGTGCAAAAAGACAAAATTCAATTGTTTTCTCGTCAGGTATTCATTACTGATTCAGTAGAAGGTATTGTGCCAGATTTCTTAACACTATTGCATGGTGTTATTGATTCTCCAGATATTCCATTGAACGTTTCAAGGTCTTATTTACAATCAGATGGAGCAGTTAAGAAAATTGCTAGTCACATTTCTAAAAAAGTATCTGACAAGTTAGAAGAACTGTTTAAGAAAGATAGAGCAGACTTTGAAAGCAAATGGGATGATATTAAGATCTTTATTGAGTACGGAATTCTATCAGATGAAAAATTTGCTGAAAGAGCGAAGAAATTTACCTTGTATAAAACTACCGATGGTAAATATTATACGATTGATGAATTAACTGAGAAAATTAAACCATCTCAAACAGATAAAGACGACAAACTAGTTTTCTTGTACACAAATGATTTAGAAGCTCAGCATACATTTATTAGTGCTGCAACTAACAAAGGTTATGAAGTATTGGTGATGGATACTCACTTGTCAAGTCATTTTGTAGGAAAATTAGAGCAGACTATAGAAAATTCAACTTTTGCTAGAGTAGATGCTGATACAATTGATAAGTTAATTAATAAAGACGAAGAAATTCCGAGTAAATTAACTGACGAAGAAAAAGAGCTCTTAAAACCAGCTATTGAAGAAGTAGTGGAAAAAACTAAGTTTACTGTTCAGTTTGAAAGTATGAACGAAACTGATTCACCAATGACAATTGTTCAACCAGAGCTTATGAGAAGAATGAAGGAGATGCAAGCTACTGGTGGAGGCGGAATGGCTATGTTTGGTGGAGCTATGCCAGATACTTATAATTTGGTGGTTAATGTAAACCATCCAATAGTAGGTAAAATGTTGGCCGAAAAAGATGCTGCCAAACAAAAGGATTTGATCAAACAAACATCAGACTTAGCGTTATTGTCACAAAGCATGTTAAAAGGACAAGAACTAACTAACTTTATTAACCGAAGTTTAGATTTAATATAAACCCTATTTGACAAATTTTGTCAAGTATAAAACATAAAAAATGGACAAGAAAAAAATGATTAAATACGGAATTATTGGTGGTATTTTATTGCTATTTATCTTTTCAATATTCGGTTCTTATAATACGATGGTTGAACTGGATGAGAATTCAACTACTCAGTGGGCCAATGTAGAGAGTTCGTACCAAAGAAGAGCAGATTTAATTCCTAACTTGGTAAACACTGTTAAAGGATATGCTGCTCACGAAAAAGAAACGCTAACAGAAGTGATGAATGCGAGAGCAAAAGCGACAAGCATTAATATTGATGCTTCAAAATTAGATGCGGCAGCAATTCAAAAATTTCAAGCGGCACAAAGCGGTATTTCTGGAGCTTTAGGTAAATTAATGATGGTTTCTGAACGATATCCTGATTTAAAAGCAAATCAAAACTTTTTAGAATTGCAAGCACAATTAGAAGGAACAGAAAATAGAATTAACGTTGAACGGAACAAATTCAATGAAATAGTTGGAGCTTTTAATAAAAAGATAAAAAAACTACCCGGTAAACTATACAACATGTTGTTTGGTTTTGAAGAACGGGCAAGGTTTGAATCTAAAGAAGGAAGTGATGTAGCACCAACAGTAGAATTTTAAGTAGTAGATAGTATGGCAAAAGATTTATTTTCAAAAGAAGAGCAACAACTAATAGTCGATGCTATTAAGCAAGCAGAAATCAATACTTCAGGAGAAATCCGAGTACACATCGAAAGAAAATGTAAAGAGGATGTGTTAGATCATGCCGCATTTATGTTTGAGTCCTTAGAAATGCAGAAAACTGAATTGCGTAACGGTGTACTGATCTATTTAGCTGTACAAGATCGTCAATTAGCAATTTTAGGCGATGCAGGTATAAATATGAAAGTGCCCAAAGGATTTTGGGATGAAAGCCGAGACTTGATGATTAACCATTTTAAAACAGGTGATTTTGCCAAAGGGCTAAGTGCTGGAATTATTAGAGCTGGGGAACAATTAAAAGAACATTATCCTTACCAAAAAGATGATGTGAATGAATTATCAGATGAAATCTCCTTTGGAGTGTAATTTTTTTTGTTCCACTGAGCTTGCCGAAGTATAAGAGAAAAATGAAGTCACTCTGAGGAATGCTTTCTGAGTAATGTCACCCTGAGCTTGTCGAAGGGCAAACATCGCTAAAGATTACATTAAGATTTAACAGGACTACAAAAAATCAAAAAGATACCTCCGCTGTGGTCGGTATGACAAAAATAAAAAAATGAAAAAACTACTTACAATACTATTACTAGTATTAGCATTTACGGGAGTAAGTGCTCAAGATTGCTTGTTAGAAAAAGCACCTGTACCAGATTTGGTTCAAGATTATGCTGGAATACTCTCAGAAGGAGAAGAGCAAGCGTTAAGGCAAGCTTTAATTGCTTTTAACGATACGGTTTCTAATGAAATTTTAATTGTTACTGTAACCGATTTATGCGGATACGATAAAGCAAAATTTACTTATACTTTAGGTGAAAAATGGGGAGTTGGAAAAAAAGGAAAAGACAATGGAATAGTAATAATGGTAAAGCCTAAAGAAATTGATGGACGAGGAGATGCATTTATTGCAACAGGAAGAGGTTTGGAGGGTGTTTTGCCCGATGCCATTGCCAAGCGAATTATCGAAAATGAGATGATTCCTTACTTTAAACAAAGGGATTATTACAGTGGAATTTCTAGTGCTGCTGCAACTGCTATGGAGATTACTGCTGGAGAATACTCGGCAGATGAATATGTTCAACCAAAATTATCTCTAAAAAAATTCATGCCTTTTATTTTTGGCATCATTGCCTTTATTTTTATTATGAGTATGAAGGTTGGACAAACGCGGAGATATGCTTCTTCTAATGGATTGGGTTTTTGGGCAGCATGGTCGTTAATGAGTGCCGCTAGCAGAAGTCATAGTGGTTCTTATGGAAACTTTAGTTCAGGTGGCGGAAGCTTTGGTGGTTTCGGAGGAGGATCTTTTGGTGGCGGTGGAGCTGGTGGAAGTTGGTAAATTTAATTTTAGAGTAATGAAGTACGATATAACAATACTTACAGAAGCATGCTACATTAATCCAATAGAGCGAGATGTGTACATTGATAATGTAATGTTAGAAGATAAGCTTATTATTGATGCTTTGGAAGCAAAAGGGTTAAACGTTCACAGAACCAATTGGGATAATCCTGATTTTGATTTTACCACTACCAAATACGTGTTGTTTCGTGCTATTTGGGATTATTTTGATCGTTTTCCAGAATTCTCTAAATGGTTAGGAGAAGTTACTCAAAAAACAAAATTGATTAATCCTGCAGAACAGATTGTCTGGAATATGGACAAACATTATCTAAGAGATTTAGAAAATGCTGGAGTAAACATTGTAAAAACTGATTTTATTGAAATTGGTGATACCAGATCTTTACTGCAAGTGGTTTCCGATTCAGGTTGGGGTCATGTTATTTTAAAGCCTGCCGTATCTGGCGGAGCAAGACATACCTATAAAATTAAACCAGGAGAATCAGATCAACATGAAACTGTTTTCAAAGAGTTGATAGCTGAAGAAGCGATGTTAATTCAACCTTTTATTAATAGTATAATGGATAAAGGTGAAGTTTCTTTTATGGTATTTGGTGGTAAATACAGTCATGCTGTACTGAAAAAAGCTAAAGCTGGCGATTTTAGAGTGCAAGATGATCATGGCGGAACTGTGCATGATTATGAAGCTTCTGCACAAGAAATTGAATTTGTACAGCATGTTGTTTCAAAATGCAAAATAGTTCCAATTTATGGTAGAGTAGATGTGGCTTGGGATAATGAAGGAAACCTAGCCTTGGTAGAATTAGAAATAATTGAACCAGAGTTGTGGTTTAGAAAATCTGAGGAATCACCAAAAATGTTTGCCGAAGCTGTTGTGGATTATATAAACTAAAGAAAAACTAAAATTGGTATCTTTTTTAATTTTTCTCACAAATCATATCTGCTAATTTCTGAGGCTTTAAAAGGCTTAAAGGAGGAATATCATAATTAGTCGCTTATCTTTTTACGTTAAGCTAATACTTTTAAAAAATCCAAAATTATAACATATATTGCTAAAATATGAGTGATATTGATATAAAAGGAACATTAAATACTCCGACCATTTTATTTAAAGAAGCCAACAATTATTTATTAATTGAAGGGCGGTCTACAATTGAAGATCCGATAATATTTTATAAACCACTTATTTCAAAATTAAAAAATGTTATAAAGTCTTCATCGGGTAAGATGGAAATTGATTTTAAGTTAGAGTATTTTAATACCACTTCTTCATTAGCAATATTAGATGTACTAAGACACTTACAATCACTAAATACAGTAACTAATGAAGTTGTAATTAACTGGCATCACAATGCAGATGATGACGATATTTTGGAAATAGGAGAAGATTATAGTACTATTCTTAAATTTCCATTTAATATAATCTCAAATTAGAATTGTATTTACTTCACCTGATTTAAGGCGATCATTATTATTTATTTCGTTCTCGATGAAATTTAAGCAGCTTATTTTTAGGTAGTTAACTAGTTCTGTGCACTTTTTGTGCAAGGCTATTTTATTGTTTTAGTTCAAATTGTAAGTAATTTGTTATGGATTAGTTGAAAAACAGCTAGGACTCTATAAAAAGACAAATTATGAACAACATTAAAATCGCTTTAACATTACTTTCTATACTCTTTACAGTAAACCTATCCGCTCAAGGTGATCACGTTTTTGATTGGACACATTCTAACGGAGGAATATCTCCTACAATTGGAGAAAGTATTGCTACGGATGCGCAAGGCAACGTTTATACGGTAGGCACATTTAGTGGCACCCTAGATCTAGATCCAACTTCTGGATTAGATCTTCATATTTCCGCTGGAGGTGATGATGTTTTTATACAAAAGTTAACTGCTTCAGGCAATTTTGTGTGGGCAAAATCTTTTGGGGGAAAGGCAAACGAAGTTGTTAAGTCTATTTGTATTGATACTAGCGGCTATATCTATACTACGGGGCAATTTACTGATACCGTAGATTTAGACCCTTCTTCGTCAATAGACCTTCATACTGAGAATGGAGGTAGGTTTAGTTTTATTCAAAAGTTAGATACTTCTGGTAATTTTGTGTGGGCGAAGTCTTTTGGAGGGTTGGGTGTTTCAGATCGTGTATATGCTACTGCTTCTGTAGTAGATTTTAAGGGAAATGTTTATACAACAGGATATTTTAGAGATACTATAGATTTTGATCCTGATACTTCTTTAACAACTATAGACAATCATGTTTCAACAAAAGATGACAATGCTTTTGTTCAAAAGTTAGATGCTACAGGAAGTTTTGTGTGGGCAAAATCTTTTGGAGGAAAATATTACACAAGAGGAGAAAGTATTGCTATAGATGGGCAAGGGAGCATTTATAGTGCAGGAATTTTTGAAGATACTACAAATTTAAATCCTTCTGGACAACCAGACAATCACATTTCATTAGGAAGTAGTGACTTCTTTATTCAAAAGTTAGATGCTTCTGGTAATTTTAAATGGGGAAAGTCTTTTGGGGGAATAGATGAGCAATACGATATATTTATTGCTGCAGATTTTAGAGGGAATATATATACTACTGGGGTATTTGAAGATCCCATAGATTTAGATCCTTCAGCAGTTATAGACAATCATATTTCAGCAGGAGGAGGAGATGTTTTTATTCAAAAATTAGATACGTTGGGTAGTTTTAAATGGGCAAAATCTTTTGGAGGAGTGGGGAATGAGGGCTCAGTATCTTTAGTGATTGATTCGTTCGGAGCTATTTATACGATTGGTAATTTTAATCGAACAGCAGATTTTGATCCTTCTGTCGGTACAGATATTCATACTCCATTGTCGTTTCTGGGTTATGGGTTTATTCAAAAGCTAGATGAAATGGGTGGTTTTGTCTGGGCAAAATCTTTTGGAGGAACAGGTTCTAGCCAAGTTTTTTCTAACTCTGCTGCAATTAATTTTAGTGGGAATATTTATACGACAGGTAATTTTAGTGGTACAATAGATTTTGATCCTTCTTTAACAGGTATAAATAATCATGCTTCAGCAGGTTCAATTGATGCTTTTGTTCAAAAATTTCAGTTTTGCAATATAGATACAAGTACAACAATATCAGGATTAAAGCTTACTGCTAATCAAACAGGAGTAGTTTATCAGTGGATAGATTGTGGCAACAATAACTCCCTTATTGCCAACGCAACTGGTCGGAGTTATACTGTAACAGCAAATGGAGATTATGCAGTTGTACTTACAAATGGTATTTGTGTTGATACATCGGCTTGTGTAAACATCAATTCTGTCGGAATTGAAGAAAGTAATTCTGTCAATGGAATAACGCTTTATCCTAATCCATTCAACGACAATATTAATGTTTCCATTACCAAGTTAGCCAACAATTCTTCTATTAGCGTTTTAGATGTGTTGGGCAAAGAAGTTTATTGGGTAGAAATTACAAGTCCAACAACTGTTGTTCAACTAGAAAAAGAAGCGAAGGGAGTATATTTTGTTCAAATCCAAAATGGAGCTCAACTAACAACTCAAAAAGTAATTAAACATTAAAGTTATTTAAGTAGGATGTCATTCTGAACGAAGTTTTTCTGAAAATTAATTTTCAAGATAAAACGAAGTGAT
This sequence comes from uncultured Flavobacteriales bacterium, assembly GCA_905479995.1. Classification (GTDB taxonomy): domain Bacteria; phylum Bacteroidota; class Bacteroidia; order Flavobacteriales_E; family Vicingaceae. Next base: position 16,518 of record CAJQON010000024.1, read on the forward strand.
GAATCTTGCTGTTCAATTAAAAGTAATAATATTTAGATACGTCACTTTAACTAAAATTGAAGTAAAACATTCCTTCGACTTCGCTCAGGACATGCGTTTTGAATGACAAATAAACTTACTTAACCTGATTTAAGCTTATCGCTAGGTTCTTTTCTAAATAACGTAATTGTTTCAGTTCATAGGAGGTAACCAAACTTAAAGAAACACCTTTTTTTCCAGCCCGAGCAGTTCTACCACTTCGGTGTGTGTAATATTCTTCTTGATCTGGTAATTGATAATGCACTACATAAGAAAGAGCATCCACATCAATTCCTCGGGCTGCAATATCTGTAGCAACTAATAACTGAACGTTTTTATTTTTAAAGGCACGCATCGCTTTATCTCTTTCCTTTTGTAATAAATCACCATGAATACAGTCGGCAGGAACGTTTTTAGCAATTAATTGTTTGGTTAATTTTTGAGTTGCGGCTTTAGTTTTGCAAAAAACAATACCTCTATTTTCTCCTTGACTCTTTAAAAAATTAATAAGTTCTTGGAGTTTCTCAATTTCATCGCAAACAATATATTGGTGTTCAATGTTTTTATTTACTGTTTCTTTATTACTTACTTCCACACGATAAGCATCATCTTTCATGTGTTCGTTTATAATTTGTTTAATTCCATGTGGAATAGTTGCTGAAAATAACCACGTTTGTTCTGCATTTGGAGCAAAAGACAATACCTGATCTAATTCTTTTTTAAAACCCATGCTTAACATTTCGTCAGCTTCGTCCATTATTACAGTTTTCACATTTCTAAGGTCTACCGCTTTTCTGGCAACCAAATCAATTAAACGACCAGGAGTAGCTACCACAATGTGAGTTGGTCGTGTTAAATTTTTAATTTGCTTGTCAATAGGCGCTCCACCATAAACTGCTTCAGCAAATATTTGGTGGGTGTATTTGGTAAAACGAAACAATTGTTTGGCAACTTGCTGACCCAATTCTCTAGTTGGGCAAAGTATAATACCTTGTACTGATTTATCCTTAATATTTATGCTTTGTAATAGAGGTAAACCATAAGCTGCAGTTTTTCCAGTTCCAGTGTTGGCTTGTCCAACCAGATCCATTTTATTTTCTAATAATAAGGGAATAACTTCTGCCTGAATTGGAGTTGGGTTAATAATACCTAATTCGTTTAAGCCTTTTACAAAATCTTTAGTAATTCCTAATTCTTCAAATGTTTTCAAAACAGTGTTTATTTAATTTCTAGTTGGCGTTTGATCTTCGCTTAGAATTGTTATTTGATCTTTTATTTTTCCAATTACCGCCACCATTGTTGTTTCTCGGTTTTCTTGGAGAATGATTTTGTGGTTTTTTCTCCTCTGGAGGAGGAGGAGAGCCTTGTTCAAAACCTTCAATTACTCCAGTTGGCAATTGTTTTTTTAATAGTTTTTCTATATCTCTTAAATATGCTGCTTCATCATGTGATACTAGTGAAATTGCAATTCCATTCGCACCAGCTCTTCCTGTTCGCCCAATTCTGTGTACGTAATCTTCTGGAATGTTGGGTAACTCAAAGTTAACTACGTGAGGTAATAAAGGGATGTCCAAACCTCTTGCAGCAATATCTGTTGCTACCAACACCCTTACCGATCCATCTTTAAATCCTTTTAGTGCTTTGGTTCTTGCTCCTTGAGTTTTGTTTCCATGAATAGCCGCAGCGGTAATGTCTGCTCCAATCATTTTTTTACAAAGGTTGTTGGCTCCATGTTTGGTTCTAGTAAAAACCAATACTTGTTGCCAGTTTCCATCCTTAATCATTTTAATAATTATGGCTCTTTTCTTTGGCTTATCTACGTGGTATATTTTTTGGTTTACTTTTTCGGCTGTTGAGTTTTCTGGTGTAGCTTCAACAAGAACAGGGTTGTTTAAAAAACTATTGGCTAATTTTTTTATGTCTTTAGAAAAAGTTGCCGAAAACAATAGGTTTTGTCTTTTCTCAGGAATTAGTGCCAATACTTTTTTAATATCCCTTAAAAAACCCATGTCTAACATTCTGTCTGCTTCATCTAAAACTAAAATTTCAATTTTATTTAACGACAGTAAACCTTGATTGTGTAAATCCAATAAACGACCAGGAGTTGCTACTAATATGTCAACACCATTTCTAAGTGTGTTGACTTGTGGGCCTTGTTTTACTCCACCGAATATAACAGTACTCTTTATTTTTAAAAAAGTGCTGTATTCATTTACATTCTCTAATATTTGAGCTGCCAACTCTCTAGTAGGAGTTAGTATTAATGCTCTAATAGGTCTTTTATGAGGTTGTTGTTCACCAGCCAGTAATTGTAAAATAGGCAAGGTAAATCCAGCAGTTTTACCCGTACCTGTTTGTGCAGAAGCCAAAACATCTTTACCATCTAATACAACAGGTATACACTTTTGTTGAATAGGAGAAGGCGTGGTATAACCTTTTTTGTTTATTGCTTTTAATATTGGATCTGATAATCCTAAAGAGTCAAACGACATATAATAGTTTTAAGAAATGTGAGTTGATAAGAACAGCACTTCTGATTTTAGGCAAAGGTAGTAGTAAAAACGACTATAAGACACTAATGATTCATTAGTTGTAAATAATGAAAAGTCAATAATTAAATTGAAGAAAGTCATTAAAAAAATAGTTGGGTATTGCTTTTAAAGTTACTTTTGCCGTAATATTAATTTAATAAATAGAATAATGAATAAAGGAACAGTAAAATTCTTCAACGATACCAAAGGGTTCGGATTTATTTCAGAAGAAGGAACAGACAAAGAACATTTCGTACACGTTTCAGGTTTAATTGATGAAATTAACGAAGGTGACGAAGTTGAATTCGAATTACAAGAAGGTAAGAAGGGTTTGAACGCAGTAAACGTAAAAGTAGTTTAAGTATATATACTTTAAATTCTAAAAAGCCTGTCAGCAATGACGGGCTTTTTTTTATTTAATTTTTTAAGATTAGTTGTTAATTACTAGTTAATTAAATCTTTAAATATAAATAGACAAACTAAAAGCCCTTGTTTATCTTTGTCTTTATAAAATTAAAAACTATGCAAACAAACGCAATAAGAGAAACAAATTTCAATTTTCCTGGTCAAACAAAGTACTATGAGGGAAAAGTAAGAGAGGTTTATACAATTGATAACAGCCTATTGGTAATGATCGTATCGGATCGTATATCGGCTTTCGATGTTGTATTGCCTAAAGCAATCCCATTTAAAGGGCAAGTATTAAATCAAATCGCAGCTAAATTTTTAAAAGCTACAGAGGATATTGTTCCTAACTGGGTAACGGCTGTGCCAGATCCAAGTGTTACTATTGGTAAAATGTGTGAGCCTTTTATGGTAGAGATGGTAATAAGAGGATACTTATCAGGTCATGCATGGAGAGAATATAAAGCAGGAAAAAGAATGCTGTGTGGCGTTGCTATGCCAGAAGGAATGAAGGAGAATGATAAGTTTCCTGAGCCAATTTTAACACCTACTACTAAGGCATTAGTTGGACACGATGAAGACATTAGTAGAGAAGATATTTTAGCTCAAGGTTTGGTTAGTGAGGCTGATTATTTAGCTTTAGAAGATTATACCAGAAGAATTTTCCAGAGAGGAACAGATATAGCTGCAGAAAAAGGCTTAATACTAGTAGATACTAAGTATGAATTTGGGAAAGTAGGAGATGATATTTTTTTAATTGATGAAATTCATACACCAGATTCTTCAAGGTATTTTTATTCTGAAGGCTATCAAGCAAGACAAGATGCCAACGAAAAGCAAAAACAATTGTCTAAAGAATTTGTAAGAGAATGGTTGATTGAAAATGGATTTCAAGGGAAAGAAGGACAAGCTATTCCAGACATGAGTGAAGACTTTATTAATGAAGTTTCTGAACGATACATTGAGTTGTATGAGCACATTACAGGTGAAAAATTTGTAAAGTCTGATGTGAGTGATGTAATGAAACGTGTTGAGACAAATATTAATGAAGCGATAGTTCAATACGCTTAAAATTAATTTAACGTCATTGCGAGGAATAACGCAATCTATTTAATCTAAATAGATTGCTTCAATTTTACTTTCTTCGCAATGACGTTTTTTTATAATTATTTCAATTAGATGTATATACATTTAATGTTTTTGTATATATTTGTATTGTAAAACAATTATCATGAAGTTAGAAGAGGAATTAAAACAAGATAAGTTTCAATCGGAATACCAAAAAGCGGTATTGAATGTCTTATTTACAAGCAATTGGTTGGAATCTGATTCTGCACGAATTTTAAAACCTTTTGACATCAGCTCTCAACAGTATAATGTGTTACGAATTTTAAAAGGACAGGGAAATAATGCTATTTCGGTGAATGAGATTATGACTCGAATGATAGATAAAATGTCAAATGCAAGTAGGTTAGTTGAGAAGCTTAGAAAAAAGGAATTGATTGAACGGGTGACTTGTGAACACGATAGAAGGCAAGTAGATGTAATCATAACCAAAAAAGGATTAGCGCTTCTTAAAGAAGCCTCTAAAGAAATGAATGTTTTTGATAACTTAAAAGAAAGAATAACAGAAAAAGAAGCGAAAGTTTTAAACGAAGTATTAGAGAAAATTAGAGGATAAAAAATTTAAACAAATACGTGTATATACATTTAATGTTAAAACAATAAATTATGTCAGTACAAATAACATCAAAACAAGATCAGGCTAGAGGAGCCTTTGCTGGTGGAGCCATATTAGAAAATAAGCCCATTGGTTTTCCACAAGATGGTGGATTACAAAAACCATATTCTAATCTATTTTATTGGGCAAATGCTTGGTCCGATCATGGAGGCGAAATAGGAGAGCACCCACACAAAATGTTTGAAATAATGTCGTTTGTTTTAGAAGGTGAAGTGGAACATTACGACAATAAATTTAAACGTTGGTTGCCTTTGCAAACTGGCGATGCACAGATTATTCGTTCTGGAAGCGGCATTTCACATGCTGAACGATTGTTAGAAGGAAGTAGAATTTTTCAGATTTGGTTTGATCCAAACATTGAAGCAACAATGAATAAGGAAGCTACTTATGACGATTACCGAAATAATGACATGAAATTTACTACCGATTTAGGAATTGCTCACAAGCACTATGTTGGAAATGGTGGGCCTGTACAAATGGATTCAGAAGGAGTAGAAATTAGTGAAGTAACATTTTCTCCGGGAGCACATAATATTCAGTCGGATGCTAGCAAAATACATTCTTACTACGTATTGAGTGGAGAAGCTCAATTGGGAGATGAACATTTAAGAGAACATGACTTTATTAAAGTAGAGAATGAAACTGAATTGAGTATTGAAGTAACTGAAGAGACTAGATTGTTTAGTATTTCAGTTCCTCAAAAATTAACATATAAAACTTATTTAGAACACGTAAAATTTTAAAAAAATGGAAGTATTAGATTTAATAAAAGAAAGATTCAGTCCCTATGAATTTACGGACAAACAATTAACTGAAAAAGATTTAAGCACCTTGTTTGAGGCAGCTGGAAAAGCGGCATCGGCTTTCAATGAACAGCCTTGGCGTTTTGTTTACGCTTTAAGACAGAACGAAGAATCATTTAAAGCAATCCATGATTGTTTGGTTGATGGAAATAAAGGCTGGACAGCTGGAGTAGCAGCTTTGGTAATTACTGTAGTTAGCAAAAATTATGCTAAAAATGGAACCGAAAACACTGTTGCAAAGCACGATTTAGGTTTAGCTGTTGGTAATTTAACTGTTCAGGCGCAAGCTATGGGAATATCTTTGCATCAAATGGCTGGAATAATTCCTGAGAATGCAATTAATAACTTAAATATTCCTGAAGGATTTGAGCCTGTAACAGCTATTGCCTTAGGTTATTATGAAGGTGAATCTGGAGTAAAAGAAAGAAAGGCAGTAAATGAAATTGCATTTAACGGATCTTGGAATTAATTTCTTTTATAGAAAGATAAACTTTTCAAAAAAAAAGCTTCTTAGGATTATCCTGAGAAGCTTTTACATTTTTACTAATAAGTTTACTCTAATCAATCAATAGAAACTTTTCAACCTTTGCTTGAGAATTAGTAGATTTCATGAAGTATGCTCCTGAAGGGAATCCACTCATATCAAGTTTTAAGTGTGTTTCTTTAATAGAAAGAGATTTTACTTTTTTTCCAACAACATTGTAAAAGTCAATTTTACTTTCAATTCCTTGAGCATTATAAATGTTAATGATACCATTTGATGGATTTGGGTATATTTTTAAAGAGCTTCCTTCTGATTGGCTGTTTGCTATATTTGTGGTTACCGGTACAGGAATAGTTAAGCTATCAAGATAAAAATCAGCATTTACACCAAATTGATCAACAGTTGTTGGATTTGAAGAGTAAAAAATAGTTGTTATAGTATCTGGGGTAATAGAAGGCATTAAATCGACTAATGGAATTGAAAATCCAGTATACTTAACATTTGCTACAAAATTATATTCCGTATAACTTACCGTATCTCTTTTGTTCGTAACTGTATTATACTTAGACAGCAAAACTTTTGCCATTGGTAAATTGTTTCTTGATGTGGTTGGAGTTTTATAAAAACCTCTAATTTCAATTGGTTTATATGATATAGGTGTACCTCCTCCCGAAACATATGTAGCGTTACTTGGTCCGCTACCACCTGCATATGCAAATTCAGCGATTCCATTAACTAAAAGTCCAAGAGTAGAGTAGTTAACAATACCAAAAGGTCTAGTAGCTAAATGTGCAGCAGCTTTACCTTGGTATGGGCTTGTGGTTTCGTTGTACAATGAAATAGTAGGTGTTGTTACAACAATATTAGTTGAAGACCAACCTTCTAGTGAGTCAGTTCTGTTTGAGGCTGAAGTCCAGTCTTCAAAATTTGAATTGGGAAGTTGTCCATATGCATTACTATACATGAATGTAATAACAAATAATGAATAGCTAAATAACTTGATAGTTTTCATAAGATTTTTTTTAATTGATAAGTTAGTTGCAAATTAAAAGAAAATGGTAGGATTAAAAGTCCCATCGTGTAGGGACAAACTTAAATAATTACAGACTATAAACTAACCGTTTGAAATTCAAGGTTTTCCTATAATTGCAAGAAGACATCTTAAAATTTATTGTTAAGACAGGCTTTTTAGTACAATCTCTTTAGATCGAGTGTTTGGGTAAAATGCTAAAATTTTATCCAGCACTTCATCTACCATTGTGTCGGGACAAGAAGCTCCACTGGTTAATATAATTCGTGTTGGATTAATTTGAGGTAGAAAATCATTGGTTAACAATCGTTCATTTTTATGAAAGTTAAAATGATTGATAGACTTGTTGTCCTCAATTTCTTTTACCGAATTAATAAAATAAGTGGGTAGTTTTTCTTCACACAATTCTGCAATATGAGAAGTGTTAGAGCTGTTGTAGCCTCCAATAACGATGGCTAAATCTGCTTGTTCTTTTAGTAATCCAATCGTAGCTTGCTGATTGTCGTTTGTAGCGTAGCAAAGCGTATCTCTAGTGTCAGCAAAATGATCTTTATGCGCATCAATACCAAACTTTTTGATCATCGTATCTTTTAAGAAATCAGAAATCTCTTGCGTTTCGGTAGCCAGCATAGTTGTTTGATTCACCACTCCAATCTTCACCAAATTCTTTTCAATGTTAAAACCTTCAGAATAGCGCCCTTTAAAAGTTGCTTCAAAATCTGCTAAAGATTTTTTCCCTAAAATAACTTCTTCTAATATTCTGGCTTCATTAATGTCTTTTATAACAATAGAAGGAGCGTTTTTATCGCTGTGAGAAAATGTAGCTCTAGTTTCTTCATGATTGTGTTTTCCATGAATAATGATGGTATGATTGGAGGCGCCTAGCTTTTCAGACTGTTTCCAAACACGCTCCACAAAAGGACAAGTTGTATTGTATTTTTGAATTTCAATCCCCATGTTGATTAACCTGTTCTCAATAGCTATAGTAGTCCCAAAAGCAGGAATAATTACGATATCTTCTTTACTTAACTTATCCCAATCTATAAATTGGTTACCTGCTGTATCCATTATAAAACGAATTCCTTTTTTCTCTAAATCAGCATTAACTATAGGGTTGTGAATCATTTGACTTAGCAAATAAATATTTTTATTTGGGTTTTCCTCTACTGCTTTATAAGCAATCTCTATAGCGTTTTCTACACCATAACAAAAGCCAAAATGACGAGCAATTAAAAACTGAACACTCCCAAAATCTAAAAGAGTAGGAGAGAAATCTTTTTTACGTGGATCAGTTTCCTTTCTTAAGTTTTTTATGGTAGAAATAAAAGAACTTCTATAATATGTTGGAATATCAAATGTTTTCATAATTCAGAGCAAATTTATGTTTTGGTTTTTGATAATTCAATAAGCATTAACATTTTTTCACTTTTAAGGCATTAAAACCTTGATATAGTTTGCTTTGAATTAAAATAAACCTATTTTTGTCGCTCTTAAAAAAAGAACAGTCAGTTATCAGCAATTGACAAACTAACAAATCTCTCGTTATAGCTGACATTGAACGGGATACAAAGAATACAGAATGGCAGAAAAAAAAGAAGATGCTGCAGAGAAAAAAACTCCAGCAAAAAAAGCGGCTCCTAAAGCAGCAGCAAAGAAAGCAGCTCCTAAAAAGGAAGTAGCTAAAAAAGAAACTCCAAAAGCTAAAAAAGCTGAGCCAAAAGCGGCAAAAGTTGAGAAAGAAGTAGTAGCAGAAGAAACTCCAAAAGCAAAAGCTCCAGCAAAACCAGCAGCTCCTAAAAAGAAAAAGGGAGAAATTAAACCTTTAGCAGATTTCGATTGGGATAAAATCGGAAAATACGAAGATGGTTACTCTGCAGAAGAGCAAGCTGATATGGAGAAAGTTTACGATGAAACGTTAACTTCAATCTCTGAACAAGAAATACTAGAAGGAACTGTAGTTGCTAAAACCAATAGAGATGTTGTAATTAACATAGGCTACAAATCTGAAGCAGTAATTTCTATATCAGAATTTAGATATAACCCTGATTTAAAAGCAGGTGATAAAGTAGAAGTTTTTGTTGTTACACAAGAAGATAGAAATGGGCAACTAATTTTATCTCACGGTAAAGCAAGAGCATTAAAAGCTTGGGATAGAGTTAATGAAGTATTGGCTACTCAAGAAGTTATTAAAGGTTACGTTAAGTGTAGAACTAAAGGTGGTTTAATTGTTGATGTTTTCGGAATTGAAGCATTTTTACCTGGTTCTCAAATTGATGTTAAACCAATTAGAGATTACGATGTATACGTTGATAAAACAATGGAATTCAAAGTTGTTAAGATCAACAACGAATTTAAAAACATCGTTGTTTCTCACAAAGCATTAATTGAAGCTGAATTAGAACTTCAAAAAGCACAAATTATTTCTAAATTAGAAATTGGTCAAGTATTAGAAGGTACTGTTAAAAACATTACTTCTTACGGTGTGTTTATTGATTTAGGTGGTGTAGATGGATTAGTTCATATTACAGACCTTTCTTGGGGTAGAATTAACCATCCAGAGGAATTCTTAGAATTAGATCAAAAATTAAATGTTGTAATTCTTGACTTTGATGACGATAAGAAACGTATTGCATTAGGTGTTAAACAATTACAAGATCATCCTTGGGATAAATTAGACGAAAAATTAGCTGTTGGTGACAATGTGAAAGGAAAAGTTGTTGTTGTTGCAGATTACGGTGCATTTATCGAAATTATTCCTGGTGTTGAAGGTTTAGTACATGTTTCAGAAATTACTTGGTCTAATCACTTAAAACCAGCACAAGAATTCTTTAACGTAGGTGAAGAAATTGATGCACAAATTTTAACACTAGATAGAGAAGAAAGAAAAATGAGCTTAGGTGTTAAGCAATTAACTGAAGATCCATGGGAAGGTGTTGAAGCAAAATATGCTGTAGAATCTAAACACAAAGGAAAAGTAACTAACATCTCTGATTTTGGAGTATTTGTTGCTTTAGAATTAGGTGTTGATGGATTGATTCATATTTCTGATTTATCTTGGAGTAAAAAAATAAACCATCCTTCTGAAATCACTAAAGTAGGTGAGGAGATTGAAGTGGTTATTTTAGATATCGACAGAGAGAACAGAAGATTGAGTTTAGGACATAAACAATTGGAAGAAAATCCTTGGGATGTATTCGAAACAGTATTTACTGAAGGATCAACTCATGAAGGAACTGTTTCTGAAATTACTTCTAAAGGATTAACTATTGCAACTTTACAGTATGGTGTTGAAGGTATTATCAACAAGAAAAATGCTGAAAAGGAAGATGGTTCTACTTTAGTAATGGATGAGAAGGTAAACTTCAAAGTAATAGAGTTTAATAAAAACGCTAAGAAAATTGTTTTATCTCACACTCAAACATTTAAAGAAGTAGAAGAGGAAGCAAAAGCTCCACGTAAAGCGAAAGCAAAAAGCGGTGGTGGATCTAGTAGCGCAGCAGTTAAAAAAGTAAATGATAACGTTGAAAAATCTACCTTAGGTGATTTAGATGCATTATCATCTTTAAAAGCTGACCTTGAGAAAGGAGAAAAATAATCTCTAATCCTTATTGATATTAAAGCCTTACTGGAAACAGTAAGGCTTTTTTAATAAATTTGATTTAATTAAAAAGAACCTTGTATTAATCGCAATCATTATACTATTTGTAATTATTTCGTTTGGAGTTTTTGTTTGGGCTATCCAGCAAAAAGTATTGGCCGATAAACAAAGTATACAGTTTGAGTATAATTTAGAGTCTGAAAGGAAGCAGTCTACTCGTATAGCAAATGAATTAAATAATAAATTAGACTCTTTAAAAATAGAGTTGTCTAAGCAGTGTTCATAGAAAAAATAGAACGTTTTTTTATTAAATAATTAAATTATCAATAATTAGTATATCTTTGTGCTTTAATGAAACACAGTGATCGAATAATACTAGACTCAAAGCAATTTGATCTGACCATTAAAAGACTCTCCCATCAACTTATTGAGAATTACAACGACTTTTCTAATACTATTATAATTGGCTTACAGCCTCGTGGCACCTTTTTAGCCAAAAGAATTCAAGAAGAACTTCATTCCATTAATAAAGATTACTCTATTCAGTTGGGTGCTTTAGATGTTACTTTTTATAGAGATGATTATAGAAGACAAGGAGATCCTTTGGTGCCGAATGAAACCGAAATGAATTTTGAGATTGAAAATAAGAATGTAATATTGGTAGACGATGTACTATTTACAGGAAGAACAATAAGGTCTGGTTTAGATGCCATGCTTTCTTTTGGAAGACCAAGCAAAGTAGAGCTTATGGTGCTAATTAATAGACGATATGAAAGGCATTTACCAATACAAGCTGATTATATAGGGAAAAACGTTCATTCAGTAGTTTCTGAAAGGGTAAAAGTAACCTGGAAGGAAACCGATGGTAACGATGAAGTAACTTTATACACACCAGACAATGAGTAAATTGAGTGTAGAGCATTTATTAGGCATTAAACATCTTCAAAAAGAAGATTTAGAACTAATATTTAGTACGGCAGATAATTTTAAGCAAGTTATTAATCGTCCAATAAAAAAAGTGCCTTCTCTTAGAGATATTACAATTGCCAACTTATTTTTTGAAAACTCTACTAGAACCAAGCTTTCCTTCGAATTAGCCGAAAAACGATTGTCTGCAGATATCATCAATTTTTCATCAGCAAACTCATCAGTAAAAAAAGGAGAAACATTAATAGATACCGTAAACAACATTCTTTCAATGAAAGTTGATATGGTGGTAATGCGTCATCCTAATCCTGGAGCTGCTGAATTTTTATCTAAACACGTTGACGCCAAAATAGTTAATGCTGGAGATGGAGCACATGAGCATCCAACCCAAGCTTTATTAGATGCTTTCTCGATAAGAGAGAAATATGGAGACGTAAATGGAAAAAACGTAGTTATAGTTGGAGATATACTTCACTCAAGAGTGGCATTATCTAATATATTCTGCTTGCAAAAGTTAGGAGCAAACGTAAAGGTTTGTGGACCATTAACCCTAATTCCAAAGCATATAAAAACCCTTGGAGTTGAAGTTGTAACAAACTTAAAAGAGGCACTAAAATGGTGTGATGTAGCAATGATGCTAAGAATTCAGTTGGAAAGACAGGATATGAAATTTTTTCCATCGCTTAGAGAATATTCTATGTTGTATGGATTAGACAAACAACTACTGGATAGTTTAGATAAGCAAATAACAGTAATGCATCCTGGGCCTATAAATAGAGGTGTAGAAATAACATCAGACGTTGCAGATAGCAAACAGTCAATTATATTAAATCAAGTAGAAAATGGAGTAGCGGTAAGAATGGCCGTGCTTTATTTGTTAGCAGGTAAAAAAGAATAAATTATTTATGTTTCGTTTTGGTGTATGGATACATCTCTAACCAAACACTAAATACAATAAACTAAATACTAAAAAGAATGAAAGCAGTAATTAAAACAAACAAAGGTGACATGACCTTGGAGCTTTACAGTAAAGATGCACCAAAAACAGTTGAAAACTTTACAACTTTGGCAAAAAAAGGATTTTACAATGGATTGAGTTTCCATAGAGTAATTCCTGATTTTGTAATTCAAGGTGGTTGCCCAGATGGAACGGGTGCTGGTGGACCAGGACATCAAATTGATTGTGAGTTAGATGGTGATAACCAATACCACGATAGAGGAGTATTGTCTATGGCACATGCAGGAAGAAATACTGGAGGCTCTCAGTTTTTTGTGTGTCACAGCAGAAATAACACAGCTCACTTAGATGGAAACCATACTTGTTTTGGGAAAGTAGTAGATGGTTTAGATGTAATAGATGCTATTACTGAAGGGGATGTAATGAACAGCATAGAAGTTGAAGATTAATAAGAACTATTTTTAGATTTAAACTCCTTAGCAAATGTTGCTAGGGAGTTTTTTTTGTCTTAATTTTAAGATTGTACTAGGTATTATTGCTGTTATTAAACAACACTTTAGGGATTTTAAACTATGAACAAATTAGCTATCATACTATTGTTATTTATCGGTAAAGGAGTTTTTGCGCAGGATACCATTAGAGTTCAATGGGCAGACACTACCTATTCTTACTTATTGTTTAGTGAAAATGGAAGTGTTATAGATACCACTTGGTTATTAAAACCAGAACTGAAAGATGCATTTTACAAGAGGTTTGGTGAAAATACCGTTTTGGCTGAACAGGGTTTAATTGAAGATGGAGAAAAACAAGGCCAATGGGCATATTGGGGAGCAAATGGAGCTCTAAGAATGACGGAAAACCATTTGAATGGTAAATTACATGGTTCAAGAAAGGTATATTGGGATGAGGGCTCGTTGAGAGAAAATTTTAATTACATTAATGGAGTTGAAGTTGGTTTTCAAATGAAGTTTGATTACGCTGGAAAAATGTGGTACAAGAAAAAGATTGATGAAAAAGGAAATGGAACGTTTTGGGAGTGGAAAAAAACAATTGTACAAACAGGTAATTTGAAGAATTGGCAAAAAGATGGAGTTTGGAAAATGAAATCAACTGTTAACGGTCATCTTATTAAAGAAGAATATTATGTTAAAGGTAAGCTGTCAAGAAAACCTTAGGCTATAGCTCGTTTTTAAATGCTACCATTTTTATAGCTGTAATAGCAGCTTCATCTCCTTTGTTTCCATGTTTTCCGCCAGATCGATCAATGGCTTGTTGAAGAGTATTGTCGGTTAAAACACCAAATATTGCAGGTTTGTTGTATTTAAGACTAACATCTTTAATTCCTAATGCAGCACCTTCGCAAACAAAATCAAAATGCTTTGTTTCTCCCTGAATAACACTGCCTAAACAAATGACTGCATCCACCTCAGTTTTTTCAAAGAATAGTTGAGCTGCTAAAGGCAATTCAAATGCACCTGGAATAAACTTCACATTAATATTAGCTTCTAGTGCTCCGTGTTTTAGTAGAGTAGTGTGAGCACCATTAAGCAAGCCTTTGGTAATTTTTTCGTTCCACTCAGAAACAACAATTCCGAAAACCATATTGCTGGCATTCGGAATTGAATTAATATCGTATTCAGATAAATTTTTATTTGCTGTAGCCATTATTGTTTTAATGCTTCTGTTCTAGCAATGTACTTGTCAATGGTTAATGCTTCTTTAGAATCTGGATAATCTGCTTTAATAGCTTTGTATTTTGCCTCTGCTGAAGCAAAGTCACCTTTGTCTTCATAAGCAATACCAGCTTTAAATAAGTAGATAGGAGATGTTAAATTGTTTGAATTTTTTAACGAAGCTTTCTCATAATAAGAAATAGCATTGTCTATATCATTTAATTCAGAATAACAATCACCAATTGCACCAAGAGCAACTGCGCTAATCATTACATCCTCAGAGCTAAATGTTTTTAATTCATCAATAGCATATTCAAACTCACCTGAATTTCTATAACATAACCCTAGGTAATAATGAGCTAAGTTGGCAGATTTTGTTCCACTGTAATTCTCAGCAATGTCAATAAAGCCTAAATTGTCTCCAAAACCGTTAATTGCCATTTGTAATGAATCTTGCTCAAAATATTTTTCAGCCATATACATTTCCTCTTGAGCTTCAATTTCCATTGGAGCAATAATTATAGTTTTATAGGCATAATAACCACCAATTAAAGCTATAACCAAAAGAACGCCAATTAAAAGTCTCTTTTTATTGGCCTCAATAAAGTTTTCTGTTTTGCTATATACCTCCTGAACGTCAATAAGAGTCTCAGTATTTTCTGTTGTGTTTTTACTCATTGTGCTTTACATATATTATAAGAGTGGCAAAAATAGTTTTTTTTTAACTTTGATAACAATTATAATGCTTAAATCTATACATCTTTTTAAATTTGTAGCATGTATTTAAAATACCTTTCCGTACTTAATTTCAAAAATTACGATGAAGCTCAATTAGAGTTGTCGGAAAAAGTGAATTGTTTTCTAGGAAATAATGGTGGAGGAAAAACCAATTTATTGGATGCTATTTATTACCTATCTTTTTGTAAGAGTTACTTTAATCCAATTGATAGCCAGAATATTAGGCATGAATCTCCTTTTTTTGTTATAGAAGGAAAGTACCAAAATAAACAGGATGAATTACAGCTATATTGCGGGCTAAAAAAGAGTCAGAAAAAGCAATTTAAGTTGAATAAGAAGAGTTATGAGCGCTTAGCAGATCATATTGGTAAAATACCATTGGTTATTATTACTCCTTTGGATATTTTATTAATTATTGATGGCAGCGATGTGAGGCGGAAGTTTGTGGATGGTATAATCTCTCAATATGATAAAACCTATTTAAATAACCTTATTCAATACAATAAAGCGCTAAACCATAGGAACTTATTGCTTAAGTCTTTTTGGATTAATCGAAATTTTGATCAAGAGACCCTGGAAGCTTGGAATGTACAGCTTATTCAGTATGGAAGTTTAATTTATGAAGCACGAACTAAATTTGTTGAAGATTTTAGTTCCATTTTTCAAAAGTATTACGAAAAGTTAAGTGGCAACAAGGAAGTGGTTGAGTTGGTTTATAGATCTCAATTGCACGATGGAACGTTTGCTGAATTACTTGAAAACAATATTGCAAAAGACCGAGCGAACCATTATAGTAATGTAGGTATTCATAAAGATGATTTATTGTTTAATATCGGGGAGCTCTCTTTAAAAAAGTTTGGGTCACAAGGTCAGCAAAAGACTTATCTATTGGCTTTAAAGTTAGCTCAGGCAGAACTTATACAGAAAATTAGCAAAATTAAAGCTATTATTTTGTTGGATGATATTTACGATAAATTGGATGGAGAAAGAATGAACCAATTGTTGAGCATTGTTGGTGGTGGAAATTTTGGTCAAATCTTTATTAGTGATACTAATTTAGAGCGTATTCCGAATATATTATCCGCTGAAAAGATTAATTTTAAGGCTTTCCATATTAAAGATGGAGGAGTGATAGATGTCTGAAAAACCATTAAAACAAGCTATAAACCAATTGCTAAGAGCCTATGGTTACGGAGGGCAGTTAGATGAAATGGAATTGCTTAGAGTATTTGAAGAGCAGATTGGAAAAATGTATGTTAATCATACAAAAGAAGTTTCGTACAAAGATAAAATGCTATACATACATTTGGATTCCGCTTCACTTAAGCAGGAATTGAGTTATGCTAAAGAAGATATTAAGGAACGTTTAAATAAAGCTATGGGCAAAATAATGGTGGAGAAGATAATGATAAAATAGTATGGCTTCAATTAAACAAATACAAGAAAAAGTTGGGCGTTTTAAACTGAAGAAGAAATTGGCTGGTTTGGATCGAAATGTGAAAGCGTTTAATTTAGAGAAGGCTAGTAAGATAGGTGTTTTATATAATGCCACCAATAGAGAAGATGCTGAGTTAGTGAAAAAGTTCGTTCAATATTTAAAGGAGGAAAGAAAAGAGGTGATTTCTTTGGGGTACATTAATTCTAAAGATGCCTCAGAAATGGTTAAAACTCATTTAAATTATACTTACTTCGATAATAAAGGCTTGTCTAAAATTCAAATCCCTAATACACCTGATGCGTTAAGCTTTATGTCTACCTCATTTAGTGTTTTAATAGATATGAATCGTTTAGATTGTTTTCCCTTGGAATATATTGCCTCACTTTCTAATGCTAAGTTTAAAGTTGGTGCATCAGGAAACTATAGGGATGCTGCTTGTGATCTTATTTTGGATATACCAAAAGATGAAGGGTTAGATTATTATATCATTCAAGTAAAGCATTATCTTCAAATGATTAATTGATAAGATTTTTTTGCAATAAAAAAGGGCCTCAACTGAGGCCCTTTCTTTTTGTTGTTTAATATGTACTTATTGTTTAACCACTTTAAAAGACTCAATTCCACTAGTTGTTTCTACTTGTATAAAGTATAAACCTTTACTTGCGTTAGTCATGTCAATTTTTAATGTGTTTTCATTTAACTCAGTAGTGTTGTATATAATTTTACCTGTAACATCTATCAAAGTAAGTTGTTTTGCATTGGCTAAACCATCAATGTTTAACACATTACTTGTAGGGTTAGGGTAAATACTATATCCAGCATTACTAATTGGATCACCAATTCCAGTACAAGGATCTACTGTAATGGTTACATGTGCAGTATCTGGACAGCCAGTAGTTGTGTTTGTACCTGTAGCAATGTAAGTTGTTGTAGCACCTGGTACAAATGGCACACCGTTAACAACACTGTTCGTCCATGAGTAAGTATCGGCTCCAATTGCAGTTAATGTAACTGTGTCGCCTGCACAAATAGTAGTTGCAGGACTAGCACTTGCTGTAACTACTGGAGATAATATAACTGTTAAACTTCCATTGTCAACTGCAGAACCACATGTATTGGTTACCGTTAATGAGTATGGATGTGTTCCGGCAGCACCAAAATTCATAGCAGGAAATCCTCCTGTAGCAGTTGGGCTTGCAGGCGAACCAGCAGGAAAGCTCCAGTCTAAACTGTTTCCTCCAGTAGAAGCCGACCCATCAAAATAGACATCTCTTCCAGAACAGATGTTACCTGAAGGAGTGTGAGTTGCTACGGCTGTTGGAGCAACATCTACATAGATGGTTTTAGAAGCTTGTCCGAAACAACCAGCAACAGTAGAAGAGACGCTATAAGCGCTATTTACTGTAGGACTAGGAGATATTGAAGTTCCCGCACCACCTGGTGTCCAATTGTAAGTTCCACCACCAGAAGCAGTCAATGTAACTGAACTACCAGAACAAATTGTGTCAGCAGTTGCTGATATGTTTATTGTTGGAGTAGGATTAACAGTAATATCTACAGAGTCAATTCTGTATGTATTACAACCTCCACCTACAACTTGTAAATATGTTCTGTATGTTCCTGGAGAACTATAAATTACACTATCAATTATATTTATTGATTGGTTTGGTGTAACTCCTGGAAAAGACCATAGTAAAGTATCTTGATAGGTAGATCCAGATGCATCATAAGTTACCAATTCTCCTTCACAAATTGTAGTAGGAGAGGCTGATAGACTAATAGTTGCAGGATCTGCTGTTAACACTGGAAAAATATAATGACTCAAAGAAGTAACTCCTGTCCATTGAACAGTGTAATCTTGCCAAGTTCCGTTTGTTAGTTTCTCATAGCCTGTAGTTGTACTTGCATTAGTATTGAATGTGTTGGTAACTACTGCTAAGGTGTCACCTGCAGCAATGTTTAGGTTTGAAAAATCTACACCTACAGCAATTTCTGATGAAGCAGGAAGTGGTACAGGAGTAGTAAATCTCCAATAGTAAATGCTTCCTTGAGTTACATAGTCAGCTAAATTTAAAGTTCTTGTAGCTAAAGGCGCACCAGTAGGAGCTCCTCCAGTTGCATCCCAAACGTTAACTTCAAAAGTAGGATTTGTAGCGTTAGTTGCTACTCCAATCCAAATGTAAACACCTTCAACAAATTGGGCGTTAGAGCCAATTATTCCAGATGGAAAATACTCTGCTTTTGCATCTTGAGGCGCAGGCAATGTATATGCATTGTTTCCGGATAAATACCCACCAGCTGTAGCTCCATATAATCTTGAAGTCCAACCAACGTGTATTCCGGCAGTACTAGAAAAAGTATTGTCATCTAAATTAGGCTCATTACAAGAACCAGGTGTTGTAACAGTAATGTATGCTGTTTTTGTTTCAACATCGCTACCATTGGCATTTGTAGCGGTTAATCTAACTTCGTATACACCAGGAGTGTTATAGGTAACAATATGTGGTCCCTGTGTGATAGCAGTAGCTGGTGATACACCACCTAAGTTTTGATTATCAAATCTCCATGCCCATTGTGTAGGTCCAAATGTTGATTGATCGGTAAAGGTAACTGAACCACCCGCTGTAATCGTTGTAAAGTTTACCGTAAATAATGCATTAGGAGCACTACTTAGTGTAGCGCCAACACAATTCATGGCGGCTAGCGCGTTAATTCTACCAGCACCCAATTCTCCAATATAGCTAGGGTTAACACCATCTATATTGTCAGCAGTACTGTAAAGGCAATTTAGCAAATCGTTGTTCGGCATGTTTGGGTTTAATGATTTCATTAAACCTAATAAGCCAGAAACCATTGGACAAGCCATTGAAGTACCTTGCATATCTGCATAATTGTTAGTTGGTACAGTACTATGTATAAATGTACCAGGAGCAGCAATGTCTACTGAATTAGCACCATAACAAGAAAAACTTGCTTTTGCATCGTTAGTAGTAGTAGCAGCTACAGCTACAGCATTAGAGTAATTAGAAGGGTAGTGAGGAGTAACATCGTTATCTACATTACTGTTTCCAGCAGCAGCAACAACAATAGAACCTTGACCAGTAGCCCAGTTTACCATGTTTTGACCAGATGTTGAAAATCCAGTACCACCCCATGAACAGTTAATAATGTCAGCTCCGTTTAAAGCTGAATAGTAAATACCGTCATATCCATTGTTTACTGAGTTTGAACCAGAACTGTTTTTTGTTGATTTAACAGCCATTATTGAAATACCAAAACCAATAGAAGAAACTCCTTGATTGTTATTTGTTTCGGCACCAGTTGTACCAGCAACGTGAGTTCCATGATCCCAAGAGTTAGTTAGTGGGTTAGGGTTATTATCGTTGTCTCCAACATCAAATCCATTTACATCATCAATGTAACCGTTGTTATCATCATCAACACCATTATTAGGAATTTCTCCAGTATTAACCCATAAAACATTGGCTAAATCTGGATGTGTAATTTGAATAGCATTGTCGGTAGTTGCAACTATAATAGATGAACTTCCAGTACCAACATTCCATGCATTTTCTGCATCAATTTTGGTTAAGCCCCACATTTGAGAAGCATGTAATGGATCGTTTGGTACTACAGCAATTGTCATGTGCGGAACTTTTTCTGCAAATACCACTGCTCCAGATTCTTCTAATTCAGAAATAAATTGATCTACATTTTTAACGTCATCAAATTCAATGTGATAAGTACTCATTAATGCATCTGAACCGTAAGCTCTAGGCCAAGGCTGGTTAAGCCGGGTTACAGAGTGAGCAGTAAAAACATCTCTTAAATAAGGCATTGAAGAAAGTTTCATGTTGTTTAGATCTGGCTTTACATCGCCATCTCTTGAAATCATTTGATGAACAAATTTATCGGCTCTCAATTGGAACCAAATTTCACCATCAATAAAATCCTTGTGAACGTTTTGAGAGGTAGCATTACCAGCCATAAAAATGGATGATAATATTAAACTCGTTCCCATAACGATAGAACGTAACTTAATTTTCATAATAATAGGTTTTTTGTTTAGCGTGTGTAAGTTACATTATATCAGCTCAATAACAGAATTACAGCCGCTAGAGTTATAAACAATTGTTAATAACCTTAAGAGATATCAGAGAATAAATACTTGAATTTTTGGCCATCGTGTTCATAGGACTGTTCAGAAACTCCGTTTATGGTAAATTCTAATTTTTTATGAAAAAGAGGTCCATCATAACAGTATGAATGGAATTCTCCATTCTCTCCACATGGATCAATGTTTATTGGTAGCTCCTTTAAAAACTCCTCACTATAATCAACACCAATAAGATTGTTAGGTATTTTGGAAGCGTCTATACTACAGATGTGTGTTTTAAAGCCATTTTTAATAAACTTTAATGATAGTGCTGAAGTATCTCTTTTCCATAATGGGAAAATTGCCTCCATACCAACTTCTTGAAGTCTTTTAACTCGATAAGCTTTAAGATCTTCCAAAAAAATGTCGCCAAAAGCAACGTGTATAATGTTTTCAGCTTTAAATGCTAATAAAACGGCTTTCATTTTAATGTCGTATTCCTCATGTGTCGATTCAGAGATATAGATTATCTTAAGAGGAATGCCAATACTTTCTGCTTGCTGAATAATTAAGGTTTCAGGTACACCATGCATAGAAACCCTTTTGTTTGGGCCATAAATGGTAGTTAAAAGGTATTTTACGACATAACGCTTGTCGTTTAATAATTGATGGAGTGCAAAGGCTGAATCTTTTCCACCACTCCACGACATGACTATGTCTATTTTGTTTTCCATTAGTTAATGAATAAGAAATTACCTGGAATTATACCTACATTAAATTGATGTTGCAAAACTCCAGATGCATTATATCTAAAAACTATACCGCTCTGAACGTAATCTATTGCATCGGCAACATAAATTTCATTGTCAAAAGGGTTTATTCCTAATCCATAAAAAGTGTTGTTATTGTTAGTAATAAAAGGAGTGGAGGGCAAGCTGCTAGCTGTAATATCCATTTTATATACATTATTATTAATAAAGTATAACTCATCTTTGTTTCCATTAATTTTTAAATTCCCTGGAGAATCTCCAATGTTAGGGAAGGTGTAGGTAGCTTCAATTGTCCTGTTTTGTGGGTTAAACCGTATTAATTGAGGGTTTGAGATATTAATTCCACCACTACATAGTATCCAAAGTTTATCGTTTTTATCTTTAACAATACTATTGGGTTGAATTCCAACTTTTACGCTATCAACCAAGTTGTTTGAGTTTGGGTTAATAATTAGGAGGTTGTTGTTGGTCATGTCGCCAACATAAACAGTGTCTTTATGAAGTATCATCTGTTCTGTCCAGCCATTGGTTGGAATTGAAGTTGTAATAGTATTAGAAATTAAATTGACAACCTGTATTGCATTGGCATACAAATCGCTCACATAAGCTTTTGTAGCATTAATTGGTAAGAGAAAGCGAGGAGAATTTAATCCGGTAATTGAGCCTAAAGATTTAAAGTTGTTTTGATCTAGTACTTCTATTTTACTAGAATTATTAGCAACTACATAGATTTTAGAATTGTATTGATAAGCCGATTGAACTACGTCTCCTAAGGGAGTATTGCTGTTTGCACTACTATAAATTTGATTGGTAACAGCTTTTAAGGAAGGTTTATATAATGATAATGATCCATTTCCCCAGCCGAAATTACCTTCGTTTATAATCAATACATCAGCATTTTGGCTAGTTATACTGCCTTTTGGACATGAGATGCATTGTGGCCCTAATTCGTCTTTCTTGCAAGAGAAAAGTATTAATAAGGTTAATATAATTATCCAGTTTTTCATCTAAATTGATAAGAGAATGTGAATAAGTAGTTTCTGCCAGGCATTGCTCTCCATGATATTGCTTGGTATTCTTGATTGAGTAAGTTGTTGACTTTTAAGCCAACAGTGAGCTTAGTTTTATTGCTGGCATTAATAGATTTTTGAAGCGCAATATTTGAAATAAAATTGGCAGGTAAATACCAATTATTATCAGTTGATGTATATCTAAGTCCAGTGTAATTGTAATTGTAGGAGAGAAGGTAATTCTTAACTTGTAAGTTTAAGGTGTAGTTTAGTTGATGATAAGGTACGTAAATGAGTTGTTTGCTAACACTCTTATCATTGTTGTTTTGTGCTTTAAGATTAGTACTAATAGTATAACTATAGTTTCCATTAAACGAAATCTTAATTTTATTGAGTTTAGTTTTTACCGTTAAACTGTATTCTAGTCCTTTGTTTTCAACCTGTTTAAGGTTTGATGGTGACCAAATGTTAGTGCTATTTGGCATCCATATAATCCAATCATAAACATGAGAGTAAAAGGAAGTTAGTTCTGAAGATATAAGAGTGCTTTTGAATTTTTTTGTGTAGGAAAGGCCTGTTTCCAACATTTCTGATTTTTCAGGAAGTAAGTCCTCATTTCCTCCAACACTCCAGTATAAATCATTAAACGTAGGGTAGTTGTAATTAATAGCTGCATTGGCTTTAATGCTAAGTTGTTCTTTTTTAAATAATTGATAACGAGCACCAACACTTGGTGAAAATCCATTGAAGTCATCTCCAACAGTTGTTAAACGATTAAAAACGGTAGCCTCAAGACGCATTAATCTTTTAGTTATACCAAACAGCCAGTAATTATTAAAGCGAGAATGAATGGTGTTAAACCCGCTAGATTCTGCTTGTTCAAATCGAATGGAAAGGTTATTGAGGATTGTGAAGTTATTGTTCAGGTAAGCCTTTGTACTAACCTTATTATCAATTGTTAATGTTTTGCTTTTAGAATGTATGTTGCTAATTGTGTTTTCATAAATAAGTTCGTCTGCTAATACCGTTGAAGAAAGCTTATAATCAATCCTGTTGGCAAAGCCTTTCCATTCGAGCATTGCTCGATATGACTCATCTTTTTGATTTTCGGAGACTTTAAGTGATTCTTCTTTATTGTAGTTTAACATGTTTCCTGGTAAATTCCTATCGCTATTAAAATACCAAACCCTTAAGCCGAGCGTTCCGTTTTTAAGTTTTCTAAATACTTCTTGTTGTAAGCCGTATTGCTTGAGGTCAGCACTAAACTGTTCAACTATTGGTCTGTCAATCAAAGCTGTATTGGTGTATTTAAAGTTGTTTTGATTGGTCTTAAAGTAAAGTTTGGTAGTTGTAGTCCATTTTGTATTAGAGAAACCAATGTTTGCTGAACTAGTGTAATTGTTAAAGCTACCAATCGATTGTGTTAAGCCTACTTGAAGACCTTTGTTAAATTGAGAGTTGTTTTGAAGGTTAACACTTCCTCCTAAAGCACCATTTCCATTAATCAAACCACTAGCGCCATAGTTCAATTCAACGCCATCAATAAAGGCTGTCGGAAATAAAGAGAAATCAACTTGACCATTCATGGGGGAGTTGATGGCTATTCCATTCCATAAAACTGAAGTGTGTGATGCTCCAGTGCCTCTGAATGATACAGAAGCTAATGAACCTGAACCATATGATTTTATAAAAACAGTTGAGCTAGAATTTAATAAATCTGATAAATTGGTTGCCTGTTTAATTGATGTTGAGTCAAGTTGTGATATTTTGTAGGCATCGGGTAGCCTATCTGCAACAATCTCGATGGCTTTAAAATCTATCGTATCAATACTGTTTTGAGAATAAGAAACCCCTTGCCATAATAGCATGAACATTAGGAGTTTCGTTATTCTAACCGTTTTCATTTTAATTTTTCACGATTCTTTTTACAATTTTCTCTGTTCCAGATTGTATAATCACTGCGTAAATACCTGATCTGAAGTGAGTAACATTTAACTGGTGGCTATTTCCTGATAATGTTTTAGATAAAATAATGCTACCGTTAATATCAATAATTTTAAGGTCATAAGTTCCAAAAGAACTTAAACCTATATTAAGCACGCCATTAACTGGGTTAGGGTAGGTGGATAGAGAAGTTGAGCTGAATTCATCAATGGAATTCGAATTGATATGAATTGCTCCTACAGCGTCCAAATCAAAGCCACCTGTTGGAAAAGGGGTTGGCCAAGTATCGTTTACTGGTCTGTTTTGTGAATCACGCATAACGAAAGGCTCAGTTAAGCTTCCAATTGCATCAACAACTCTAATGTGTGTAATATTAGAAATGTCCAATCCAGGTGTTCCTGCAAGTTCATTTAAATCAAATGGGGTACCAAAACCAGCAGTATACTTTCCTGCCAAATTATGGACATCTGTAGCATCTACGGATCCAAAAGAACCTACCTGAACTGTTGTATCAGTTGCAGAGTGCGAATCAAATCGAAAGAAATTAATGCCATCAGAACTCACTTCAACAAAAGCTAATTCCAAAAAACTCCCAAAACCATTTTCAAAAACAGCAAAATCAGCACCCAATCCATCATATAATGATCCTGGAAATGTTAACGTAGCTACTCCAGAATCACCTAAACTAACTACTCCATTTATTCCAGATTTTGCAGTAGCCGACACGGCAGTTCCAGCAGTTGTTTTACCCAAGCTTTTATTGGCTATGTTTTGCCAACCTCTTTCAATAATAGCATTGTTAGCCCAAGCCACAAATACAATGGAATCTTTATGAATTGCTGTTGAGCCAGTTTGCCCAGCAGGCGGGGCATATGGGCCTGCCGGCTGAGCAATTAGCTTACTGTTTGATAATAATGTTAATAGTAGTATGGTAAGTACAACTCTCATTATTGTTTAATGAATTTTTCGGTTACTACCTGATTAGCATTTTCAGCTTTTAAAAAATAAACTCCAGCAGTTAATTTACTAATGTCGATGTTGTTTTGAGTAGTTGTTAAAACCGTTTTTCCAGTTAAATCAATAACACTAACTAAACTTGTTTCAAAAGAAGTTTTAATAGAAACCATGTTTGTTGCAGGGTTAGGGTAAAGGTTAAGTGTTGGTTTAGCAGCTAGCTCATCAATAGCGTTTGGTCCAACACCATTAAAATCATCAAAAGCAAAGAAGTTAGGTGTATTCATACCAAAACCACCAGTAGTGTCAGAAGATGTTAAGAGAAATTGAACTGAATCAACATTTCCTAGAGCTGACAAATCCATCCATTCCCATGAATCAACAATGTAATCTTGGGCATTGTTTGCAAATCTAAAGTCCGCTAAATAAAATTCAGCTTTATTAGAAGTTGGGCTTCCTCCAGAATATCCAATAGCTGTTAATAAAAACCAGTCTTCACCGTTTGTACCGTCATTCACTCCTCCATAGTATGTTGTAGTAGTATCAGTTCCGAAAATTTTACCAAAAGTATCTCCATTCTTCATGCTCATTCCAGCATAAGTACTGTTGGTTAAATACATACCTGTTAACGTTGTTCCTTTTGTAGATCCTGATAAAACAACAGTTGATTTGTTTTTACCTATAGCATAAAGAGTTCCACTTGCTGCATTTCCAGCAAATGCAGAAAAGCCTTCGGTTGAAGTAGTGTTATCCGTTTTGTTACTATAAGCAAATCCAGCAGGCATATAGCCCCATGCAGCATTTGTTCCAGTATCAAATACATTGTTGAAAATACCGTCACCACTGTTGAATGTTGAAATGAACTCTCCTGAATTATGAGTTCCAGAATAGTCTGAGCCATCCCAATGTGAGCTAGCAGAAAGCGTTAAGCTTTCAAAATCTGAAACTACTTGTGCGTTAATGTTTGTTAAGGATAACATTAATCCTGCGCAGATAAGACCTGCAGTTTTGTAATTTTTTCTCATCGGTTTAATTTTAAATGAGTTAATAATAAATTAATTAAACCGGGATGTAAGTAGTGAAGGGTTTCTTGAATAATAAGAAACATATCTTCGCCTTTAGTCCCGAAAGCTTTGTTGAATAAATTCAACTATTAAAGGCAGGTCTTCTGACTTACTCCGTATTTTTACGCCTTCCCGAGGATTAGTCAGTGGCTATGTGTAAAAACGTTTAGAGCTTACAGCTGCGGGTACAGTTTAGGAGTTACACCTAATTCCCTATTAATTCCGAAAATCGGAAACCAATAATGAGGCAAATGTAATCCATAAAATTTTAAAAGGAAGAACTTTAGATTGTTTTTTTATCCACTATCAAGGGAACACCTTTAAAGCCTGAATTAAGGATGCATCAAACGCTTTAGTATTTATGTTAAGGTCAATTTGATGGTCGGAAAAATACTTTACCATATTTTCTGTTGCCATATTTCCGGTTAGATCATCTGCAGCCATAGGACAACCACCAAACCCTTTTATAGCGCCATCAAACCTTCTGCAACCATTTTGGTAGGCTGCATCAATTTTTTCTTGCCAAGTATCAGGAGTAGTGTGAAGGTGAGCACCAATTTCAATGGTTTTAAATTCAGGAATAAGGCTGCCAAACAAGTAGCTAATGTTCTCTTTGTTGGAAATACCAATGGTATCGCTCAAAGCAATTATTTCAACACCCATACTGGCTAACTTAGCAGTCCATTCTATCACCACATCACTGTTCCAAACATCACCATAAGGGTTACCAAAAGCCATAGAGATGTAAACCACCATTTTTTTATTGTGTTTTACACACAGGTTTTGAATGTCTGCAACTCGAACTAAGGACTCTTCAATAGATGAGTTCGTGTTTCGTTGTTGAAATGTTTCTGAAATAGAAAAAGGAAAACCTAAATAATCAATTTCTTCAAATTGAACAGCCGATTCAGCACCGCGCTTATTCGCAACAATTGCTAGTAATTTACTTTTGGTTGTAGATAAGTCTAGTTTAGCCAAAACTGCTGTAGTGTCTCTTAATTGAGGAATGGCTTTAGGCGAAACAAAGCTTCCAAAGTCAATCGTGTCAAAACCAACTTTTAACAACTGATTGATGTAGTTGGCCTTTACATTAGTTGGAATAAAATCATGCAGTCCTTGCATGGCATCTCTCGGACATTCAATTAGCTTAACCATAATGCTCAATAATTTTCTTGTTAATCCGCTTCATTAAGCTAGGGCCTTCATAAATAAAGCCTGTATAAACCTGAACTAGGTCTGCTCCAGCTTCAAGTTTATCAATAGCATCCTGAGCAGAATGTATTCCGCCAACACCAATAATTGGGAAGGCTTTGTTCGATTTTTCGGACAAGTACTTGATAACTTCGGTAGATCTTTTGTTTGCAGGTTTTCCACTCAGTCCTCCATTGGCAATTTTTTCCAATTCAGCAGCACTAGTCTTTAGGTTTTCTCGAGATGTACTCGTGTTTGTAGCAATTACACCGTCAATTTTGGTGTTGGCTACAATTTCGATAATCTCATCCAATTGGGAATTGTTTAAATCTGGTGCAATTTTAAGTAGTATTGGCTTTGGTTTGGCCTTGGTGGTGTTGATAGATTTTAACTCTCCTAACAAATTGAGTAGGAAAGGAGTGTCTTGAAGTTTTGTAAGGTCTTTAACATTCGGACAACTTACATTTACAACAAAGTAATCTACATAATCATGCAGTATATTGAAGCTACTTACGTAGTCAGCTAAGGCGTTTTCATTGCTTGTAGCTGTGTTTTTACCTATGTTTCCACCAATAATAATATTGGTTTTTCTGTTCTTTAAGCGTTTAATAGCATCTTCGGCACCGAGGTTGTTAAATCCCATTCGGTTAATTAAGCCTTCATCTTCAGTAATTCTAAATAAACGTGGTTTAGGATTTCCTATTTGTCCTTTTGGAGTGAGGGTACCAATTTCTATAAATCCAAAGCCTAAGTTGGCCAACTGGTTAAACCAACGGGCATCCTTGTCAAATCCTGCAGCTAAACCAACAGGATTCTTAAACTTTAAGCCAAAAAGCTCTTTTTCAAGTTTTGGATGTTTCACATTATACATTCCACGCATTAAGGCTGAAACTCCAGGTATAGCACAGAAAAAGCTAAGGCAATCTGTTGCAAAATAATGCGCCTTTTCAGGGTTCATGCTAAAAAAGAGTGGCTTTATTAAAAACTTGTACATTGATTTCGGTTTTGGCAAAAATACGCATACTTTATACGTAAAGTAATATTTATACCGCTGAATTTATCAGCTTGGTAAAAACTCATCAAAGGTGTTGTCGGTATAAAAAACAACCATCTTTTTAATGGTTTTACCACTAGAAGGTGGTGGAGTGGGAGAGGACTCTTTGTTTTGAGCAGGCTTATCTTTAGTTTCCTCAGGTATAACAAGCTTTTCATTGCTAGTTACTCCAGCAATTAACCAATCGGCACTAACTTTAGGGTATTTAGTTAGTACTTTTTGAATAAACTCTAGACTCGGTTTATTTCGTCCAGATAAGATGTGGGAAATACTGGAGCGTTGTACGCCAATTTCATCTGCAAAAGCAGAAGCCGTTAAATTATTTAACTTCATTAAGTACTTAAACCTATCCACTAATTCCATAATTATGAAGGATTACATTTGTAATTACTACCGCTATTTACAAATGTAACAAATACTTCGGTTGCTTGATGTTTACAATTGTAATATCTTTGCGATTAGCACTAAATATAGCAAACCAAAATATTAAGTAAGCACATGTAACTACCTGATTATTAATGATTAATATAAAATATAGTGGTATAATGTTTGTTTAGTCACATTTGTAATTAAACCAATCGGTAGAATTAATATTTTGGTGCTAAAGATTGTTTACACTTGTAATTTACATTTGTAATTAGCCCATAACAAGAAGTGTAATAATTGTCCAAATTGCCACGAAATTAAAAACATCTAATAATTCGTTTATATGAAAAACAACAGTACTTTTGCCAACTTAATAAATATAGGATATGGAATCAATTAGAAATGTAGCAATCATCGCTCACGTAGATCACGGAAAAACAACATTAGTAGATAAGATTATTGATGAATGTAAAGTACTTGACGAAAGAACAGAAAGAACTGAGTTATTACTAGATAACAATGATTTAGAGCGTGAGAGAGGGATTACTATTCTTTCTAAGAACGTATCTGTTAATTATAAAAACACAAAAATTAATGTTATTGATACTCCTGGTCACGCTGATTTTGGTGGTGAAGTAGAGCGAGTATTAAAGATGGCTGATGGTGTTGTATTGTTAGTTGATGCTTTTGAAGGAGCTATGCCTCAGACACGGTTTGTATTGGGTAAAGCAATTGAATTAGGATTAAAGCCTATCGTTGTTGTAAATAAAGTTGATAAAGAAAACTGTACTCCTGGTTTAGTTCAGGATGCTGTATTTGATTTAATGTTCAGCTTAGATGCTACTGAAGATCAATTGGACTTTGTAACTGTATTCGGTTCTTCTAAACAAGGATGGATGAGCTTAGATCATACCAACGTAACAACTGATGTTACTGTATTATTAGATACTATTATTTCTGAAGTTCCTGCTGCTCCTTATCATGAAGGAACTCCACAAATGCAAATCACATCTTTAGATTACAACAAGTTTGTTGGAAGAATTGCTGTTGGACGTATTTTTAGAGGAGATTTAGAAGTAAATAAAGATTACATTCTTTGTAAAAAAGATGGTGTAAAAAAGAAAGTAAGAATTAAAGAATTGCACGTTTTTGTTGGAATGGGAAAAATGGCCGTTGACAAAGCAAGGAGTGGAGATATTTGTTCTATTGTAGGAATTGAAGGATTTGAAATTGGCGATACTTTAGCTGATGTTGAAAACCCGGAAGAATTACCTAGAATCTCTATTGATGAGCCTACAATGAGTATGTTGTTTACTATTAACAACTCACCATTCTTTGGTAAAGAAGGTAAATTTGTAACATCTCGTCACTTAAGAGATCGTTTAGAACAAGAATTAGAAAAGAATTTAGCATTAAAAGTTGAGCCAACTGATACGGAAGATAAATTTACTGTATTTGGTAGAGGAGTTCTTCACTTATCAGTTTTAATTGAAACAATGCGTAGAGAAGGTTACGAATTACAAGTTGGGAAACCACAAGTAATCTTTAAAGAAATTGATGGTAAAAAACACGAACCGTATGAGACTCTAGTAATTGATATTCCTGAAGAATATTCTGGAAAAGCAATTGATTTAGTTACACAGCGTAAAGGAGATATGTTGGTAATGGAGCCAAAAGGTGATTTACAACATTTAGAGTTTGATGTTCCTTCTCGTGGATTAATTGGATTAAGAAATAACATGCTTACTGCTACAGCAGGAAACGCTGTTATGACACACAGATTTAGAGAGTTTGGAGTATTTAAAGGAGAAATTCCTGAAAGAAACAAAGGTTCATTCATTTCTATGGAAGCTGGTCAAGTTACTCCTTTTGCTTTAAATAGATTACAGGATAGAGGTCGTTTCTTTGTTGATCCAGGAGCTGTTATTTATAAAGGACAGGTTATTGGAGAACACTCTAGAGATAACGATTTAGAAATTAACTTGGTAAAAGGAAAGCAATTAACAAACATGCGTAAATCAGGTACTGATGAAGCAATGAAAATTGCTCCAAAGGTAGATTTCTCTTTAGAAGAAGCAATGGAATACATTCAGGCAGATGAGTACTTAGAAGTAACTCCAGAAAGCTTAAGAATGAGAAAAATATAAGTAATGGCTGCTGTTGAATTAAAAATAGCATCTACTAACGATAACTTAGACTTAACGGCATTGATCACCATGATCAATGCCGTTTATCGTTCTGCCGAAGATTACATTTGGGAAGATGAGCACCTCAGAACCTCTGAAGAGCGTTTAGCAGAGGTTATTTCCAATAATGAACTACTGTTGGCATACATTAATAATGAGGTGGTTGGATGCATTCATTTAGAGAAAATGAATCAACAGCTATATAAGTTTAAAATGCTTGCTGTTCCTGATGAACACAAAGGAAATAAGCTCGGTAGTAAATTAGTTGGTTTTGCTGAGGAAACTGCCCGCCTAAAAGGAGCTACCACTATGCAATTAGAGCTTTTAATGCCTGTTGAAATAATTCATCCCAATAAGGAATTTTTAAAATCGTGGTACACCAAAATTGGCTATTTAAAACAAGCAACACACTCTGTAGATTATTGCCATGAGGGAATATCACAGTTTTTAAAAATTAACTGTGTAGCCGAAGTCTATCAAAAGGTTCTTTAATTACTTTTACTCAAAATTATTAGTATTATGGCTTCCGGTTTTTTTGCTCTTTTTGATGATATTGCTGTACTAATGGACGATGTGGCTGCAATGGGAAAAATTGCCACAAAAAAAACGGCTGGAATATTGGGTGATGATTTGGCGGTAAATGCCGAAAAAGCATCGGGATTCCTATCATCTAGAGAACTCCCTGTGTTGTGGGCTATTACAAAAGGATCTTTTTTAAATAAGCTCATCATTTTACCAATAGCATTTTTACTTAGCGCATACCTTCCTCAAGCTGTTATGTGGGCGTTACTTATAGGTGGAGTTTATTTGGCTTACGAGGGAGCTGAAAAAATTATCGAATTTATAGTGCCACACAAACAGGAGAAAGACACTTCAGAACTGCCTCATAGTAAGGAAGAGGTTTTAACCCAAGAAAAAAAGAAGATTAAATCGGCTATACTTACTGACTTTATCTTGTCGGTAGAAATAATAATAATTGCACTAGGAACAGTAGTTGGAAAACCTATAGTAACTCAAATTATGGTGGTAACTTTTGTGGCTATTGTTGCTACAGTTGGTGTTTATGGCATTGTTGCGCTAATTGTAAGAATGGATGACTTTGGGTACAAATTAATTGCATTAAGCAATAAAGAAAAGAGTATTTCTAAATCGATTGGCAATTTTTTAGTGCGGGCTCTTCCGGTAGTTATTAAAGGTTTAGGATACATTGGTACAGTTGCCATGTTGCTGGTGGCGGGCGGAATTTACGTTCATAACATTGAATTTCTTCATGAATTATTACACAGCATTCCATCTCTACTTGGAGAGTTTCTTGTTGGTTTAGTTGTTGGTTTTGTAGCGCTAGGACTACTTAAGTTATTAGGGCTTCTTTTCAAAAAGAAACCATAAGCCCCTACAATTTCATTATCATTTTGTTTTATTTTTAAAATAATTGAAACCTTTTGTTAAATAATTCGTTAATGACTATTAATTACAAGCAATAAAGCTTTAGCAATTTTATACCCCTCAACTATCGAAGCAAGTCTCTACTAAATTAAAGTACATGCAAATTCTACAAAGAACTCGCGTGTCCAATTGTTTAACTATTAAATAGAGCACTATGCATCGAGCAACCCTAACATCACTTCTTACCTTAATTCCAATGGCCAACCTTGTTGCACAAGAGAACCAAGGAGCAATTAACGACAATTACAATCCTATAAACGGTCAATACATTAACCCTTCAAGTATTGTGGATGCCAAACCATGGTTAGACATTAATCTGGTTGGGGCTAGTGCTTTTGTGCGAAACAATTATGCTTTTTATCCTAACACCACGTTATTAAACTTTAGTTCTTTTGAGAATGAGCCAAACTTTGACAATACTGTAGGATCTATTAATGGTTATGCCGATTTTGATGTGCGTGGTTCTTCTGCTAGTTTGGTAGTAGGTCAACATTCTATTTCATTGTTTACTAATGTAAGAGGAATAGCCAACGTTAGCAATATACCTGGAGTAGTTGGCAAAATGGCAACCGAAGGAGGAATAACATGGGCAGATACCGGTACTTATAATGTTAACAATGCCCGTATTAAATCAATGAGCTGGGGAGAAGTTGGAGTTACTTATGGTAAAATATTAAAAGCCAGCGGAAACAACATGCTAACTGGAGCCATAAGTGTTAAACGCTTGTTGGGGTTTCAAAGTGCTGCAGTAATGGTAGACGATGCAAATGTTGATGTGTTTAACCTAGAAAGCGCAAACCTAATAAGTACAAATGCAAAATACGCTTATGCCGAGCCAGATTTTAATGCAGGTAGAGGATGGGGAACAAACATTGGGGTTACTTATAAAAAAATGAAATCTGATGTAACGCATTATGTACCACATTCTAGGTTTAGTGGTTGTGAGCAAATTAACTACAAATATAAAATTGGAGCGTCATTGTTAGATGTAGGTTACATTAACTTTAAAAATGGTGCTTACCACGGCACATATAGCGAAACAACTATTATTGATGAAATTAATAGTGTTGATGATGTAAGTGATGAAACACAAGCTATTCAAGAAGGTGATAAATTTACTGCAACACTTCCAACTGCTGCTTCGGTGCAATTTGATTATAATGTAAATGATCAGGTTTATTTGAATGCAACTGTTGTACAACGTGTGCCTATGGCAAATACCTTTGGAGTAGAAAGAGCAAACTTATTAGCTGTTTCTGCCCGATATGAAAGAAAGTATTTTGGTGTTGCCATTCCTATTAGCATGCAAAGCTACAATGTTACTACAACTCAAGTTGGTTTGGCATTTCGATTTGCTAACATAACAATTGGATCTGATAATTTTTTACCAATAATTATTAAGCATGATGTAAAAGCAGCTGACATCTACTTTAGTTTAAAGTACACCATTTTTAAAAGTCCAGCATGTAAAGACAAAAAAAGAGGTAAATCTAAAAGACCAAGCTCAGTGAACTGTCCAGCATGGAATTTTTAAAGAAAGCATTTGTTATTTGCCCCAAAACAGTATTGTTTTGGGGCTTTTTTTTAGTGTTTCAAGTTCTTTGGCTTTGACATCACTTTAGCTATATTTACGCGTTTAAAATCACGCAACAAGCAATATAGATGGCTATAGAATATAAGGAACTTAAAGGCCCAAAAGGGTTGCCTATTATAGGTAATATACACCAAATAGAATTGAGTAGTTTACACCAAAAACTGGAAGATTGGGCAATAGAGTATGGGGAGGTCTATAAACTTGCGCTAGGTCCTGCGAAGTTGACTATAGTAACCGATTCTGAAATTGCCGCTACTGTTTTAAAAGAACGGCCGGGTAAATTTAGAAGAATGGCAAAAATGAACGATGTGCTTGAAGAGGTTGGTGTTCATGGTGTTTTTAATAAAGAAAATGAAGAATGGAAGGCACACCGAAGAATTGTAAATAAAGGCTTAGATGTAAAACATCAACAACAGTTTTATCCAGAAATTATTACTTCTTTAGAACGATTGTATAATAAATGGAATAAAGAGGCTGGTAATAATTCTGCAACGGATGTAAAGCAAGATTTGGTTCGCTTTACAGTTGATGTAACTACTTCGTTGGCATTTGGATACCAAATGAATACCTTAGAAGAAGAGGGAAGCGTTATTCAGGAGCATTTGGAAAAGATATTTCCAATGATTTTTAAACGCATTAACTCACCAATTCCTTTTTGGCGTTACTACAAAACTAAAAACGACAAAAGCTTCGATTATTCTGTAGTAGAAATTAATAAGCTAGTAGATAGCTTTATTGCTAGTGGAAAGAAAAAGTTAATAGAACAACCAAGTTTAAAAGAAAAACCTTCTAACTTTTTAGAGAGTTTATTGGTTGCTGCAGAAGGAGAGGATTCTATAACCGATGAGGATGTTAGAGGAAACTTGCTAACTATATTGATGGCAGGTGAGGATACGACTTCGCATACCTTAGCTTGGGCCATTTACTTATTGGCAACTGAGCCAGAGGTTCAAACAAAAATGCACGAAGAAGCGGCAACTGTTTTAGGGAAGGACAATTGGCTTACGAGCTATGGCGACAACAATTCTTTGGTGTTTGCTGAAGCAGTTGCTTTGGAAACCATGCGCTTAAAACCTGTAGCACCTTTACTTTTTCATCAGGCAGAAGAAAACGTTGAAATGAATGGCTATTTATTTAGAAAAGGAGCAAAACTGTTGATTCAGTCTCGTTATATGGGAATGCAAGAAGAAAACTTTATAAACCCTCAAAAATTCAATCCTGCTCGCTGGATCAAACAAGAAAAAGGAAAATGTCCTATGGGTCACGATACCAAAGCTTTTATTCCTTTTGGTGCTGGACCAAGATATTGCCCTGGAAAAAATTTAGCCATGTTAGAAATGAAATTAGTACTATCCATGCTAATGAAATCGTTTAAAGTGGAGTTGATAACACCCAAAGAAGAGGTGAAAGAGATTATGGCCTTTACCATGATGCCATCTAACTACAAAGTAAGGTTGGTTAAAAGATAATAGAACCATGATGTAACTTTTTTGCTATTTGTTACACTTACTAATTGAACACCGTTTTAATTATGACCAATAAAAAGCAACAAGAAATTTTTCTAAAACTCTACGAGCCTATTCACAATAGGTTCGAACGCTTCTGCAGGGCCAGGGTTTATGGCAATATGGAGTATCAAGACTTAATGAATGATACACTACTTATTGCTTTTGAAAAATTAGACCAACTACAAAATGAAAACGCTTTTTTATCTTTCTTAATTGGAATTAGTGTTCGAATATTAGCAAATAATAACAAAAAAAAGAAGGAAGATTCAATTGCTAAACCTGATAGTTTTGACCGAATAGATGTTAATGCAAATACCGAAAGAGATGCTGAAATTTATCTCCTTCATCAGGCTTTAGCTTTATTGCCAGATAGTCAGCGGGAATGTATTATTCTTTTTGAAATATCAGGATTTTCTATTAAGGAAATAGTTGAAATACAACATGTTTCCGAGTCTGCTGTAAAGCAACGCTTAAAGAGAGGAAGAGTAAAGCTAATGGAAATTTTAACATTTGAATCAGCTTATAAAAAGGAGGCGAATAATGGATAATAACAACAACAGACTAGATAATTTATTCAATCAGGCTAAAAATGAAGCGCCAAAAACACCTTTTGAACAAACTAAAGAGCAATTTTTAAAATCTTCAGCATTTAGTACAGCTAAAACAGGAGGGAAGCTAGCTCAATTTACCAACCTTAAAACCATTCTTATGATAGCAACAATAAGTACAATAACCGTTGGAACCATTTTATTCATTAACACATTTGGTACTGATAAATTAACTCCAAAAGAAAATGAATTCACCAACAACCCTTTAGCCGACTCAGCATTGATTATTCAAGAACATGAAAAGATTGTTAAAGAATATATAGAAACTGGTCAACTAGAAACAGTTGACCAATCGAAAGATGATCTACTTTTGGATGAGGAAGGAAAAGCGCTTAAAACAATAGAAACTCAACCATTAGACACCATTAATGACAGAGCAAAACACAAAGAGGGCAAAATTGATATGAACTTAGGTATTAGTATTGACAACAGCTTTGTATTTCCAACACTAAATGAAAAAGAGCAAAAAGCGCAAAGAAAGCAAAAGGTAACTATGATTAAATTGTCGGGTAAAGATGAAGTTTTTGGCTTCGTTTACATCCCTTCAGGCACCATTAAACTAAAAGATAAGAAGGTAAGCCTACAAAGCTTTTCCATGAAACAGACCGAGGTAACCAATTTGCAGTACCGTACTTTTTTGTTCGATTTATTGGAGCAGGGGAGAAAAGAGGAATTTTTAAAAGCTAAGCCAGATCAAAGTAGGTGGATGAAAGATTATCCAAACAGCTACAACCAGCCAATGGAACTAAATTATTTTTCACATCCTGCCTATGATGAATATCCTGTAGTAGCAATAAGTCGGGAAGGAGCAGAGATGTATTGCGTCTGGTTAACCCAAGAGATTAATAAAGAGCGAATAGCCAAAGGAAAAACACCAATAAACGATGTTCGCTTACCAACATCAGAAGAATGGATGTATGCTGCATCTAGTGGAGGGAAAGAATTTCCTTATCCATGGGGAGGACCTTATATTCGTAATTCCAATGGGGTTTTTCTAGCAAATTTCCGTCCTAAGAAAAATGATTATAATTCTGATGGTGCCTTTCATACCGCAAAAGTTAACAGTTACAACCCCAATGATTTTGGACTGTTTTGCATGAGTGGTAATGTTGCTGAGATGGTTGATTTTGAAAACGGTAGAGTTGGAACAAAAGGCGGAAGCTGGACCAGTGTAGGACAAGAACTTCAAATTATAGATGGAGAAGACCGATTTAAAGGATTGACTAAAGCTTCGGTAAATGTTGGGTTTAGACCTGTAATTAACACGCTAAAGGCACAAATTACAGTAACACCACCTGGAACGGTTAAGGTTGGAAACAACCTTTATTTTGACAAAGGTGAAGTAACCAATTTTGCATGGATGGAGTATGTGTATTGGCAAAAGAAAGCATATGGAATCACTTCTTCAGAATATAAAAATGCACTCCCAGACACCTTGGTTTGGAAAAGTAAATTGGCTTATAACGAAGCTTATTCTATTCACTATCACGCTCATCCTGCTTACAGGCAATATCCAGTGGTAGGAATAAGCTACGAACAAGCAATTGCTTATTGCAAATGGAGAACTGAGCGGGTGAAAGAATTGTATTCAATTGAAAAAAAGGAAAACAAAAAGAACGTTTACCCAAGTAATTTTGAATATCGATTACCAACAAAGGCAGAGTGGGAAAGTGCTGCAAAAACTGGTTATTCTGAAAAAACCCTAAAAAAACTAGAAGGCAAATACAAGGGACAAGCTAGGGCAAATTTGAAACGAAATAAAGATAAAACAGAGCGTGTTGCCGAAAACTTAAACAACAATGGAGATATAACCGCACCAGTATTGTCGTATTGGCCCAACAAAGATGGTATACACAATTTAATAGGAAATGTAACCGAGATGACTAGTGTACAAGGGATTGCTAAAGGTGGCGCTTGGAATACTAGCAAAGATGAAGTGAGTGTGGAAAAAGATTTTTCCTACAAAACACCAGAATGTTGGTTAGGATTCCGTTGCATATTAGAAATTAAAGACTAATCATTAAGTGCATCCAAGTCTCTGCGGTCTTTTTTTGTAGGACGCCCTTTTATGCCTAGCATCTTATTATGACGGTTGACAAAGCTAATTTGCTCCAATTGAGCCAAGTCAACTTCAGAAGTAGTTTCTATGAGGTAATCTGCCACCAGTTTAGCTCCAACACGAGACTTCGGTAACGATACCACAGTAAAACTTCGCCAAATTGGAATTGTTTTAATGCTAATGTTGTCGCCTATGACAACTGTTTTACTTGGTTTAACAAAGCTGTCATTCAGCTTAATCTTTTCCGAAGCACAGTTTTTACTAGCCAAAGAGCGTGTTTTAAAAAGGCGAGTAGCCCATATGTACTTGTCAATTCTCACGGTAAAATCCAGTTGAATTCTTGAGCAACTTTATCCCAATCAAAAGGAAAACTAGCCTTAATAACCAGAGGTTTAGTGGTGATAGGATGGGTAAAACTGAGGCTAAAGGCATGTAAAAACAAATAATCACAATTGTATTCGGTCTCAAACATGCGATTATGAAAACGATCGCCATATTTATAGTCTCCAACAATAGGGTGACTAACTTTATTCATGTGCTTCCGCAATTGGTGCATGCGGCCAGTTTGTGGCATTAGTTTTATTAAACTATAACGAGAGTTGGAGTAAGGGCGAACAGGAATGGGCAATTCTACCTGATGAATTGATTCATAATAAGTTAAAGCTTCTTTATAAATTCCTGTATCGTCATTTTTAATGGGCGAATCTATTTCTCCTTTTTCTTTGGAAAAGCCTCTAATAATAGCATAATAAAGCTTTTTAATTTGATTGTTTGTAAATAGATCCTGAAAAATAGCGACCTTTTCTTTGTTTTTGGCCAATAGAATAATACCCGAGGTTTTTCGGTCTAAACGATGTACCGGAAACAATGGATATCCAAACTGCTTTTCCAATAATTCCAATAAGGTAGGTTCATTAATGTTTCTGGCATAGTGGGAGTGGTGAATTAAGAAATTGTTTGGTTTATTTACTACAACAATGTGCTCATCTTCATGTATTACTGGGATATATGCTATGACTGGTTGCGAAGAAGTATTCATTTTGTTGCAAGATAGGATATTATTAGATAATGTAATATATTTGAATGGTGTTGCCTACTAAAAATAAATCTATCAGAAACAAAAACTCTATCATTCAGGTTTTAGATAATGGCATATTGCATGTTTTATATCCAGAAGGAACTCAAATAGAAGTAGCCGATATTAAGGAATTGCAAACTCAGTTTAACAAACTGGATCCTAAACCCACAAAAGTAATACAAGAACTTCGGCCATATGTAAATATGACGAATGAAGCTCGTAAATATGGAGCCGAACATTCTCCAGCACTAAAAGGAGTAGCCTATGTAATACATGGGTTGTCTCAGCGTTTGTTAGTACGGTTTTATATAAAAATGCTAAAACGCGACAAACCAACAAAGGTATTTGATGCTTTTAATGAGGCTTTAGCTTGGCTAGAAAAACTATAACTTAAAATGAATTAACCCATTTAATTGCATTTTTTACATTCCTAAAAACTTTTGAAGGGTGGTTGTGAGATTTAAATTTAAAGTAAAAAGATATAACCAAACGCTGTGCAAGGCCATCAATAATTACAGCTTCACATATTGCCATTTCTTTATGTTTTTCAAGGTATTCACGAGCTTCTTGGGTTATGTTTGCTGCACGGCCAAATTCAACTATAACTTTTAGTGGACCATTAGAAATCTGCTTTTTATATTCATTAAATACAATTTCAATTTCCTTTGTACCAATTAAAGAATCCGGTTTGTAACGAGCGTAGAATATATCCTTTGCCGCTAAATGACAAATTACGCTTTCTGTTTCTATAGGGGTTGTAAATATTTCTACCATTAAATTTAATTAATGCTAATATAATATTTTTTTCAAAAGTTTTTAACTGGATATAATATATTATTAATACGCCTATTTAACATAATATTAATTATAAGACAAAACGATAGCTTTCTTTTATATAGTCGTTTGTAGTCGTTTAGTACTTATAATGTTTATTATGTCTGCACCAAATAAAGGTTTGTAAGCTTTTATAAAAAGCAACAAAACTATTATTAGGTTTGCTTTGCTTTTTGGCAGCAAAGTAAATAGAACGCACAATCCAACGCTTCTTAAAATTGTGCTATAATGTACAATCGTACATCAATTTAAAAATATGCGATTCTAAGCGATTAGTATTTTTATAAGGTTTATCATTTTGATCTTATAATTAGTCATTATGTAAAATTGCCGCACAAGGCTCAACATCTTTAAAAATTAATTCTTTTTCCAGCGCTCAAAAAATTTTATGATTGTAGTTTACTTGTATACGAAAAAATACGTTTGCCTTAATAAGGCTTTAACTTGTATTTTTCTATACTTGCGTAAACTGGGTTTGTTTATTTGTTCTTTTTGCCTTGATGCAAAAGAACCAAAAAATCAAGATAGCGTTAGATGTCCTGTGGACATATAAGCCTATGCTATCCACGCGCTCTGTACAAATGCTAAAACAATACTAAAATAATTGTTTGCTCCGCAAACAAAAGGACAAGCCCCTTTTGTTTGTTTTTACGCATTTGTCCATTAGCTCACTCCTTATTATTGTTTCGGGTGTTCGTGAACTCCAAAGAGATTGTTTGCCTACGGCTAACTCTCTTTGTTCGTTTCACAGGCCATCGCTGGCCCGCATTTCTTTCGGGCTTACGCACAATACCTTTATTATTATGTTAAATAGACTTCTTAATGTTTGTTTTCGTTCTTTATTGGTATAAGTTTAGCTAAATTTGATTGCAAAATCTTTATATCTTGAGTTTATGGCAATACTTAATCACAATAATAATCAAATCCCAATATTTCCAGTTTATAAAAATGGAATAGATGCGCTTCACCTTAATAAAACATTGATACAAGGTAAGCCCATCAAAGAAATCCCACCCGAAATATCAAATTTCAAACCGATAAGTAAATTAGATATATCAAATAATCAAATAGAGGTTTTACCAAAGGAATTATTTGAATTAACTAACCTAACTCTACTCTATTTTTATAATAACAAAATTAAGGAAGTACCAAGTGAAATTGGCCTTTTGACTAAGTTAACACATTTAAATATAAAGGATAATGATATTGAATTCCTTCCTCCAGAAATTTCTAACCTTAAACATTTAGTTCATTTTGATATTTCTAACACTAAACTTCCAAAACCACCTAATTACAAAGCGAATACACCTCAAGATACCATAAAATACATACTTGAAAACCAGGTTCTTCCAGTCCCTCCTGCTCCTCCAATTAGTTTTGATAAAGCATACTTTTTTAAAAATATTCAGAAAAAGAAAATTGAGGATAGGTTTAATGAAAAATTACTAGAATATTCAAAGGAAGTTGAA
Source organism: uncultured Flavobacteriales bacterium (assembly GCA_905479995.1). Taxonomy (GTDB): domain Bacteria; phylum Bacteroidota; class Bacteroidia; order Flavobacteriales_E; family Vicingaceae. The sequence continues at coordinate 58,093 of CAJQON010000024.1, forward strand.
GTTCAATTTATTGATATACATTCCTTAGAGGATATTAATACTTCAATTAATATAATATTCATTCTATTACCATTCGATTCCCATGAAAATCATAGATTAGTTTTTGATATTCTAAAAAAATGTAAAGAGCTAAAAATTAATTTTTATGTTCTTTTACAAACTGGCTTTATTGAGCAAAGTTTTAGTTATATAAATCGTTTGGTTGGTGAAATAAACGAAAAAAATGAAACTGAAATTGAGGAAAACTATATTGATAGGACTCTAGAGTTTAGTTCTTATGATGAATTAAAAGGGAATATTCTTTCTGGATTAAAACAACATAACCCTAAAGTAAGGTTAGAAAAACTGACCTTAATAAATATTGGACATTTCGAGCATATTGTGCTTGATTTTGATGAAGATATCACTTTATTAGTAGGAGAAAATGGAACTGGTAAGAGTACCATTTTGCGTTCTATCGGATTAGGTTTAATTGGTTCAAAACATAGAGGAGTTAAAACCGAAAATCTTGAATCTTTATTAAGGATTACGGGTATTGACGCTGACGGAAAATCATTATATGAAAAGGGATTAATTTCATTAGACTATTTCATTGATGGTGAAAAGCACACTAATGAAATAACATTTATTCCCAATCCCGAAGGAACTTTTATTGATATTGTCGACTTAGAAAAATCTCAAATAGTTTCCGGAGAGTATAATTTGAAATCACTTATTGTCGGTTTTCCACAATTAAGAAGTGAAATTATAAAATCCACAGTACCATCTACAAATAAAATTACTACTCCTAACATTAGTGATATATCTCCTATCATTTATTCAAATGAACAAGATTATAGATTAAACTCATTTATAAGCTGGATTGTAAATCTAGATGTTAAGGCGCTACAGGAGGAAGAAAAGCACGCATCAAGTCCCGATGATGTAAAAAAGGACAATAAGGAACGAGCTATAATAGAAATGGTATTCAATATCATTTCATCAATAACAAAACATGATATATAATATATTAAAGTCAAAAATGCTTCTCCACCAGATGTTTGGGTATCAACTTATGACTCTCCTCATGGAGTTCCTTTGAGTATGGTGAGTCAAGGTTTCAAAATTATTATGAGTTGGGTTGGATATTATTTGGAAAGAATAATTGAATCATTTCCTGCTTTAGGTGCTGCTGAAGCTATGATGCAACCAGCGATCTTAGTCTTAGACGAAATTGACACTTCAATTCACCCTAAATGGCAAGCAGAATTCATAAGTATACTAAGGGATAACTTTACAAATACTCAATTCGTATTTAGTACTCACTCACCATTAATTACATCTAGATTAAATAGGGAACAAATATTAGAATTGGAGTTGAATGAGGATAATGTTGTATCGTTAGTGAAAAATGGGATAGATACTTGGTCATTATCATATGATGATATTTTAAACAAAATTTTTAATACACAAGAACTTCCTCCACTCTACAATTTAGAACAGTTAGAGGATGAGTTAAAATTATTGGATAAATCTGATGATAAAACAAAACACGAAATTCAGGAAAACATTAGAAGGTTGATAGAAAGTGAACAATATAAAGATCGACTGACTAAGTATGAAAATGAACTAAAACAAAAGAAAATAGAATTGGATGATATTATCAAGGAACTCAAATCAAGTAAGAATTAATGCATTTTTTTGATCGTACCCAATTTCATTCAAAGCCTACCTCTAGGCTAAAATCCTTGCATGATTCTCAACAATCAAAATGGCTTGCCTATAAGGCTTATCTGTTAGAAAAAGAAAGTTATATATCTAAAGGTAAAATTGGTGCAGCTCCAAAAACAGTTAATTCACCAACTGGTTATTGGACAGAGGATGTGATTAGAGAGCCATTGAAAGATAATTTTGATTCAAACTGTGCGTATTGCGGTATATATTGCGATGATGAGAGAGATGGTCAGGTAGATCATTATTTCCCAAAATCATGTGATAAAAATGCTGATCACATCTATAGTTGGGAAAATTATGTTTGGTCGTGCCCTTCATGTAATAACAAAAAAGATAATTTTTATTATGTACTAGACCCATGCTCACAAATCGACATGAATAATGTGTTATTTAATCCGACAAATGGTAAATATCAATTAGATAGAAATGCTCCTGATGCTATTTCTAGGAAATTCGATTTAACTGATTTAAAGACTTTTATGAATGGTAAAAAACGCCATAAATCACGAAGACTTATATACAAACAAATGAAAACCATTTATTTGGCTAAAATTAGAGAGTGTAAAGAGTTACTGCCTTTGCTTTCTGCAGGTACAAAAGTACATATAGAAATAACTTCAAATTTAGTTGCCGCGGAAGCTGATTTAAAAGAATTCATTCAAGAGCCTAATTTCATAGGCCTTAAGAGAAAAATATTTAATAGATATAAATCAGATTATTTAATTACAAATACTTTTGAGGATTACATTTGAAGCTTTTTCTAATTTAAATAGACTTAAGATTTACTAAGGCTAATCTAAATTATTGGGGCGTGTCCTTAAAAGGTCGGGCTATTCGCATTACGCGATAATTGCTTCAAATAAGCGAAGCGATCCACGAATACAATAACAAAACAATAGCAAATAATGAGTAATCCCTCACGCAGCATCTAAATAAGTAAATACAAAACACCTCTTCTACTCTATTTTAAGTGTTTGGTCTTTACCCATTTATCGCTTTACTTAAGCGGTATTGTAAGAGTTGTCCATTTATTTGTAGTGAAACGGGTAGTATAAATCTCCAACACTTACGCTTTAATAAACCATAAAATTTGATCTCCCGCCCTTTAAGAATAAATCCTTAAAGCCCTAAGCTAAGTAACATAATGCAATACATTATAAGACAAAACGATAGTTTTGTTATTTAATGGTTTTATAGCATATATTGCAGCTTTACAGCTAATATGCGTTTGTAGTCGTTTAGATCTTATAATGTTTATTATGTCTGCGTTCGTTCCTCACTTGCTTTGCTTTTTGGCAGCAAAGTAAATAGATTGCAACATTCCGAAGCAGTTGGTCGGCTATTTGTTGGGATTCGTCTAAAAAAATAAGGTTACTGACCAAATTCCACGTATTATTAACCAAATTTCATGTAATATTACCCTATGCTACGTATACCATTAGTTATAATATTTAGCCTTTTTCTAGGTTTGTCTATGGGACAAACGGGTCCTGGAGGTGTTGGTAGTGTTGCTTCTAATGGTTTGTGGCTACGAGCAGACAACCTCTCCTTGAACAACAACGACCCTGTTGTAACATGGAATGATGCTTCTGGCAATACCAATAACGCTACTGCTGCTGCAACAGAACAACCATTATTTATCTCATCTAGTGCTTTTAACAATATGCCTGCCATTAGGTTTGATGGCAACAACGACATTATGACGGTTGCAGATGCTGCAATACTAGACGGATCTACTGGCTTAACCTATTTTGCAGTTTTAAGACCCAATAATTTAGACAACTCACCACGACCAATTATGGGGAAACGACTAGCTTATACCAGTACAGATTATGCCTACACCTGGTTCTTTTTCAGTAACAACTACCTCAACCTTGATCTTAACACTTCCAACAACAGATTTGATACCAACCCTACCGCTTTTAGCAACGCAACCAACTACTTGCTATCGTTTAACTACGATGGATCCTTAACCCCTTCACAACGTTCAAAAATATACACTTCCGGCACATTAAATTCAACCTCTACCGAATCTTCTTCCACTATCCTTAACTCTTCGGCAGATTTAATTATAGGTACTTTAAATGCTAGCGACCCAAGACAGCTTGGAGCTGACTATGCAGAGCTTATCCAGTTCAATTTTTCTTTAAACACATCACAAACCATTCTAGTTAACAATTACCTATCGGCTAAATACAACATTGCTTTAACTTCAAACGATTTGTACGATGAAGATGACAATGGCGATTATGATTATGATGTTACTGGTATTGGAAGAACTTCTGCTACGGATTTGAATAATGATGGTCAAGGATCGGGAATGGTTAGAATACTAAACCCTTCAGATTTAGATGACGATGAATTTTTAATTTGGGGGCACGACAATGGTTTGGCACAAGCACAAGAAAGTACGGATGTTCCGACTAGTGTTGCAAGTAGATTTGTTAGGGTTTGGAGAGCAAGCGAGGTAAATACTTCAGTTAGCGCAATTGATGTAGGCGATCTTGACATTCGTTTTGACCTATCTAACCTAGGTGTAATTAATGCTTTAGATTTGAGGTTATTAATTGATGTAGACAATGATGGAGTTTTTGCGGATGAAACACCAATAGCTGGAGCAACCAATGTTGGCGGCAATGTTTATCAATTTGCCGGAGTTGATGGAGATAGCCTTTCCAATAACAGGCGTTTTACTATTGCTACTATTGATAAAATAGAGACGCCACTTCCAATTGAACTGTTAAGTTTTACTGCCAATATAAATGAGGACAAAGTAGACTTAAAATGGATTACAATTACCGAGGTAAATAACAAGTTTTTTACCATAGAAAGAAGTGCCAATGGAAGTGTTTGGGAAGATGTGGCTATGGTTGCTGGAGAAAGAAACAGCTCGAGTTATATCGAATATATGGATGTTGATTATAATCCTTACGAGGGAGTTTCTTACTATCGATTAAAGCAAACTGATTTTGATGGCAAATACACCTACTCCAATGTAGTCCCTGTTAATTTTGTAGCAAAGGGCAATGGATCAATTAACCTATTCCCTAACCCAGTACAGGCTGGCGAATCAATCAACATTTCTTTTGATGATGTATCAGGTACTGAAGTGCTCGTTGTACTTCAAGATATTGTTGGAAAAGAATACTACACTAAGCTTATTGTAAATGTTAATGAAGGTGAATTGATTGCTCTATCTATCGACAGCGAAATTCCTGCTGGAATATATTTAATAACGGCTTCTTCTAACAATTCTATGTATAGCCAAAAGTTGATTGTTAGATAATAACTAAAAAGATAGTGAAGGAATAGACACTACCCCTCCCACCAAACTTATTGAACATATTGCTTGTAGCATTATAAGACAAAACGATAGTTTTGTTATTTAAAGGTATTATGGCATATATTGAAGCTTTACAGCTAATATGCGATTGTAGTCGTTTAGATCTTATAATTAGACATTATGCTAAATAACCCGTGGTAGTAAATTGTGGTTTTATCGCACATCTAATAGATTAGCTTTTGAAGAAGTTTCTAAAATAGTCTTTAGTTGGTCAGGTATAGCAAAGTGTATAGAAATCATTTCAAAGCTTCCTCTATAAACCTCTGCATCATGTGATATGCCTATATTAATTATCATATAATCTTCTTTTACATCTCCAAAAGAAAAGGAATAAAAATCTAATGAATATTGAGCTTCTACATTCATGAAAAACTTACCTCTTAATTGTGATAAATTATTGGTGTTGGCTGGATTGACATAATTCAAAATAAACTCATTATTGATTAATACTTCAAATAATTCTTCTTCACTAAAAAAATCTAAAAGGCTGAAGTTTTTTTTAGTTTCAATATTATATGTGGTGAAACCTACTCCGTATGATGGATGAGCTCCCCCCTCAGAATAATACTCATATCTATATGATATATATGGACCAACAATAGATAAAATGGATGAGTTTTCAATGGTTTTATAATGTTGCCCTGTAGAGATTATATCATTAAATAATTTGGGGCTTGTTGATTTTAATTCCTCGATCTTAATCATTGATATTTTTAAACCTTCTGGTGTTAAATAATACTCATCATCAATATCATGAAATATGGTGTCATTTATCTGTTTTTCATTATTAAATACAATTAAAAGGCTATCTGAAATATGAACATCATGGCCATTATATTTATAGTTGACCTTAACCTCCTGAGCATAAGTCACCGAAAATAGTGTTAAAAGAAATAATGTGTAAAACAATCTCATTTGCAAATTTTTAGCTCACGCTATTTTCAAGCAAAACTTATGCCAAATATCATATTTAATAATTAGACATTATGTGTAAATAACCCACGATGCTAACTTGATTGGCAAGAAACTTGTAATTTAGTTTTCATTATGAGGTTTTTACTAATATTATCAGTTCTGTTTATTGGCTGTAAAGCATCTTATATTTTGGATAAACCAGAACAAAAGTTACCTACACCAAAATCATCTTATGAAATAACTCCTAAAACTAATATAGGTTTTGGTGCTATTATAAATGGGTATTTAGCATCAAACTTTGAACAAAAAATATCTAAGAGAACAATTCAAATAAACTCTAAAAACAAATTTAATTGTTGTGGATGTGAGTTATGCAGTGATCCATCCAAAAAGAAGCTTTATGGCAACATTGTAGTAAGTAAAACTATTCATTGTGATTCTCCTAAGTATATATATGAATTTATAGGTTATGAATTTGATGATGTTGTAAAAGTGTTGAGACTATTATTAATTGATGGAGACTATTATAAATGGAATGAAAACTCTTTTGATATTATAGATTTTGATGAAGATATCTATTCTGGTTTTGTAGAAATAAGTAATGAAGGTGATAGAACTTTAGTTCTAATTGGTTTTGATGGTTGTCAAATTTAATCCGTTTCATCGCTTCTCAATGTCCTTATAATTAGCCATTATAAAATAAACTGATATTCTTATTGTTTTAAATAGTTTTAGCTTAAACTAAAAATAAACTCGATACATTACATTTGGAAAAAATCCAAACTGAGTCTGGTATCCAATGTTATTTGGTTCATTTTCATCATAAAATTCTGAAACTTTTCCAATATGATTCGTAATGTTTTCTAGGTTCACAAAGATTTCGTGGGTCGTTTTTTTTCTGTTAAACTTATAACTCATTGAAAGTGTTAATTGAAAAGCATCTTCAATTTTATCTTCATATGCTTTTTCATAATCCCAAAACTTATTGTTAGCAGCATCTACTGCTAAATTCCCGTTATTGTCTCGTAATAATGGAATCACCTTCTTTCCTCCACCGTAAAACATCTTAGCATTAATTGCCATAGTTTGGTTCTTCTTTTTCCCCAGTTTTACAAACTCTTTTCCTGCCAAAACATTCACCAAATAATTTCCATTGTAGGTTGTATTTCGTTTAACACCTTCTAACGATTTGTAAGTTGAAGTGTATAAGGATGTATTGATTAAAAAATAATAGTTTTTGTTAAAAAAGCGTTCTAACGTCAACTCTACTCCATAATTCTCACCTGTTCCTTTATTTACTAAATCAACATATCTAAAATCCAAGCCTTCATTAATTGTGCTGTAATAACTAGTATCATTATTTTCTACTGGTAAATCGTATAAATATTGGTAATATACCTCCACCTTAGCTCTTAAATTTTCTGACAATCTATTTTCATATCCAGCCACAAAATGATGCGCTTTTA